>NZ_FNNL01000014.1:101328-137437 GCF_900106735.1 Pseudomonas sp. NFACC08-1
CTAACGTCGGTACATCTGACAGGCCGATCTCCTGTGGCGAGGGAGCTTGCTCCCGCTGGGGCGCGAAGCGGCCCTGAGTCCTGACGACTCGGTGTCTCAGGTCAGTGGTTGGGGCTGCTGCGCAGCCCAGCGGGAGCAAGCTCCCTCGCCACTGGGAATGGTGGCGATTGGCAGATTTGTGCTCGCCACCACAGCCAGTGTGGGCCGGTCAGGTGATCAGGGAGTAGACCAACGCCGTAATCGCCACCAAACCCACCCACACAACGAAGACATTGGAGGCCTGACCGCGATAGCGGGCCATGGCCGGGACTTTGCGGATGGCGTACATCGGCATCAGGAACAGGATGGCTGCGATGACCGGGCCGCCCAGGGTTTCAATCATGCCCAGGATGCTCGGGTTGAGCGTGGCGACGATCCAGCACACCACCAGCATGAACGCCGCCGTCAGGCGGTCGAGGGTCTTGGGCGCCGGGCGGCGGCCGCTCTTGACGATCAGGCCCTTGAGGCCTTCGCTGGCACCGATGTAATGGCCGAGGAAGGATTTGGAGATCGCCACGAAGGCAATCAACGGCGCGGCAAAGGCGATGGTCGGGTTGCTGAAATGGTTGGCCAGGTACGACAGGATCGACAGGTTCTGTGCCTTGGCCTCGGCCAACTGCGCCGGGGTCAAGGTCAGCACGCAACTGAACACGAAGAACAGCACCATTACCACCATCAGCACATGGGCGCGCGACAGGATCTGCGAACTGCGTTCCTCGGCATTGGCGCCATAACGACGCTTCTGGTCCACCGCAAACGCCGAAATGATCGGCGAATGGTTGAACGAGAACACCATCACCGGAATCGCCAGCCACAGGGTATGCAGCAGGGCCGATGGTTCAGGCGGCGTGGACGCCGTGGTCAGGATGCCGCCGCTCCAGTGCGGAATCAGGAACACCGCCAGAAACAGCAGCGCAACGATGAACGGGTAGACCATCAGGCTCATGGCCTTGACGATCGCCTGCTCGCCGCAGCGGACCACCGCCAGCAGGCCCAGGATCAACACCAGGGACAGCACAATCCGAGGAGGCGGCTGGATATGCAACTGATGTTCCAGGAAACTGCCCACCGTGTTGGTCAACGCCACGCTGTAGATCAGCAGGATCGGGAAAATGGCAAAGAAGTACAACAGCGTGATCAGCGCACCGGCCTTGAGGCCGAAATGTTCTTCCACCACCTCGGTGATGTCCGCGCCGTCGCGACCGGATAACACGAAACGGGTCAGGCCTCGGTGGGCATAGAACGTCATGGGGAACGCCAGCACAGCCAGGATCAGCAACGGCCAGAAGCCGCCCAGGCCCGCATTGATGGGTAAAAACAGAGTACCTGCACCGATGGCGGTGCCAAACAGGCCCAGCATCCACGTGGTGTCCTGGCGACTCCATTGGCTGAGGGTGGCTGGGACTGTCATTTCAAAGCGCTCTTCGACGCTATTGGCCTGATCATTCATCCGGGCGGATCTCCGTATTCCGGTCACATGCACCCGGCCGGGACGAGTCGGAAACACCCGACAGGCAGCGCCCTGGCCGAAACAGGGGCGCGATTGTCCGGGATTCACGAGCAGAAGCAAAGACTTAGCTGAGGAGCGGTTATGCGTATCAGATCACGCCAATAGAAACAGCCGCCGCATTTCCTGTGGGCGGGCTTGCTCGCCAAAGCGGTGTGTCATTTAGCCGATGCGTTACTGATATAACGCCTTCGCGAGCAAGCCCGCTCCCACAAGGGCGATGCTGAACCCGAAATGCACATAAAAAGCCAAGCCCCCCTGCCCCCGGCTCCTACAATCAGGTTGAATACTTGAAATCGCCCCAGCGCCCACAGGAGCCCAGCATGACCGCAACCGTTCTGGTACTGGTTGAAACCGTCAATGAATACCTGCCGATCCTCGAGAAGCAGGGTTACCACCTGGAATTGGCGCCCACGCCTGCCGAACGCAAGACGGCGATTTTCGAACACGGTGAACGCTTCAGCGCAGTACTGACCCGCGGCCCCCTGGGCCTGACGGAGGAAGAGATCGCCGCCCTGCCCAACCTGAAAATCATCTGCGTGATCGGTGCCGGTTACGAACAAGTGGACCTGCAGGCCGCGCGTCATCGGGGCATCGTGGTCACCAACGGCGCCGGGGTCAACGCGTCATCGGTGGCTGACCATGCCATGGCGCTGTTGCTGGCGTTGGTGCGCGACATACCCCATTCCGATACCGCCCTGCGGCGGGGCGAATGGCCAAGGGTTGCGCGCCCTTCCCTGGCGGGCAAGCGGCTGGGCGTGCTGGGCCTTGGCGCGGTGGGCATGGCGATCGCCAAACGGGCCGCCCTGGGCTTTGACATGAGTATCAGCTATCACAATCGCCGGGTGCGCAATGACGTGCCCTACACCTTCTGCGCCACTCCCACGGAACTGGCGCGGGTTTCGGACTTCCTGATCGTCGCCACGCCAGGTGGCCTGGATACCCGGCAATTGATCAACAAGCAGACCCTCGATGCGCTCGGCCCTAAAGGGTTCCTGGTGAACGTCGCCAGGGCCAGCGTGGTTGCCACCGCTGATCTGATCAGCGCCCTGGAACACCGGCGAATCGCCGGAGCGGCCCTGGATGTGTTCGATAACGAGCCCGAGGTGCCGCAGGCGCTGAAAAAACTGCCCAACGTCGTCCTCACGCCCCATGTGGCCGGCCTGTCGCCAGAAGCGACCCGCGCAATGGTAGAGCTGGTGGGCCAGAACCTGACCGCGTTCTTTTCCGGTAAACCGGTGTTGACGCCAGTGCCGTGGCCCGGCGAGGAGCGTTAAAGAACGCCCAATAACGTCCATAAGCGCCGGGATTCGGCATCGGCACTGATCAGTTCACCCAACAACTCGCTCAACGGCTTGTTGCCCCACTCCACGCCGCGCCGGATCAGGTAGGGCACCGGGCTGTGGGGTTCGGTACGAGCCAGGTAACCGGCGATGACCAGTAACTGTCGATAGGCCTCTTCACGATTGGCCGGCTCCTGGAAGACCTGGGCGGGTGCCACCTGCGCCTGGGACGTCGACGTCGTGGACGGCGGGGGCGTTTGCACCGGCGCGACGGTGGGTTGCTGTGGGTGCATCTCGATGAACTCCTCTACCAGTGCCAGCAAGGCCTGCATCACGTCCTGCAGGGATTTGTAGCCCGGGGCCAGGTTGCCCAGGTAAGCGTCGCTCCAGGCTTCGAGCCGTTGCAGGTGTTGCAGGCTCAACATCAGGCTGCCTTGGCGATGCAGCCAGAACGACAAGGGTGTGTTGCGAATCAGTTCGGCGAGTTTCTTTTGATCGTTGCGCGCCGCTTCCGCCGAGGCCTTGGCGTTCTTGCTGTCGTTGACCAACACTTGCTGGCGCTGCAAGCGTTGCCAGTCGTCCAGGCAGAAAGCGGCGAAGGCCTGTTCCCGGCCGTCGAACAACGGCACCCGCGTCAGCAGCACTTCGCTGTAGCGACGGGCCAGCCACTCCAACGGGATTACCCGCCACGACTGGTCGCCTTCCTCGGCCTGGGGGTGCAACTGCTCCGGATAACGCTCACACAGCCCCGTCACCAGCGCCAGGCTGCCCGGCAATCCCTCCAGCCCGGCCATATGCAGCCAGGCCTCCCCCAGCCAGGCGCTGATCATCAAGTCCTTGCTGCGCTCCAGCAGCAGCGTGGTCGCGAGCCGTTCCAGGTCCGGCCACAGGGCGCGCTTGATCGAAGACTGCCACACACCGGTGGGCAAGCTGGTGTCGTCCTCCCGGCGCAGTTCGCGCAGTTGGTCGTATTCCGGTTCGTAGCGCAGGTCCGGGCCACAGGGCGACTCGGCGCTGATCGGCTCGAGCAACTGAGTGACCAACTCAGGCAAAGGCGATATCGGCAAGCTCACAGGCCCTCCTCACGGGTGGCAATGGCGGGGCTTGATGCGGTCGCCATGAAAGGTGAACGGGGCGCCCGCGTCGGCAGCGGCGGGATCGACAACGGCAGCTTGGAGCCCTGGCTCATCAACGACAGGCGCACGAACATCAGTGTCTGTTCCGCCGTGCGGGCCTGGGTCTGGGCGGTGACCGGCAGTTGCAGGGTCAGGGGAAAATCGGTGTAGTCGACATTCGGCTGGCGCTGGGCCGACACCAGCGAGCGCATCAGGCGCAGCAATGACCACGGCCCTTGGTACTCCCAGCCGGCCTCCAGGTCGCGCACCACCAGGTTCGGTTGCAATGGGTCATTGGCCGGACGCTGGTAGCCGTTGCGGGCCCAGCGCAAGGTCAGGCGCACGGGCTGGCCGACCATCCAGCGCAGGTTCTGCTGGCCGCCGCCGGGGTAGCTGATCTGTTGATTGCCGGCGTCCAGACTCCAGGCGATCACCTGGTCGGCGCCGCGCTCTTCATCGCGGTCGGTGCGCCAGCGCACGTCCATTTCCACCCCCAGGATGCCACTCTTGTCCCTTACGAACAGCGGCCCAAGCCAAGTACCGGCCTGTTTCAAACGGTTGAGGAAATCCTCGGCCGCCAGCCGCTCTGGCGTCTGGCTCAACGTCAGCCCGGCCTGGGCCAGGGGCAGGCGCGTGTCGATCAGTTCCAGCAAATGCTGGACACGCGCCGGATCGGCATCGCTGGCCCGCACATCCTGAGAAAACGGGAAGCGCCCGGCCAGGTACTGATTGAAATAGTTGGCCACGTCATTCCAGGCGCTCGCGGCCTGGTTCTGTTGCAGGTACAGGCACCGTTGCAGGGCACCCTGCTGCAACGCGACCGTGCGCTGGGCCAGGTCGCCGCGCCCGCTGGGCAGGCTGGCGGTCTGCAAGATCTGCGCGCAGGAGGTGGTGTCCATGGCGATGAAGTCCCGGCTGACCAATTGCTCCAGTTGGGCCGCCGAGCTGGCCGGGTTCTGGTTCTTGTACTTGAGCAATTCATCGTTGAGGGCCATGAAGCGTGCCACTTGGTCGTGTTCCAGGGCCGACAAGTTATCCTGCTGGACGATCAGCCATTCCAGGGCGGGCATTCGCTGTTCGGCGACCTGCAGCATCACGCCGAACTGCTGGCTCAGGCTCAGCTTCAAGTCTTGTGGATCGCTGGCACCGTACAGCTGCAAGCCGAAGTTCTTCGAACCGTCCCAGCGCTGGACATCGGCCCGTTGGCTGAACAGCGGCTGGGCATCGATTTCGTCCAGGCCACTCTTGATCTGCGCCAATGCCCGGCGATTGAGCAGACGCTGGAAACGGATCGCCAGGTCGCCGCGATGTACATCCATGAAGGCTTTTTGCAGCGCCACGGCCTGGGTCGTTTGTACATTGAAGCCCATGCCGGGCAACGACGCGTCGCTTTCATCCAGGCTCAACCACATGGCCCGGGCCGCGGCGCCTTCAGCGGCCTGCATCAGCGCGTCACGGTAATCCGGCGGAATGCGCGGCAGTTCTTCGCCGGCATAGCTCTTGTAGCTGGCGAAGTAGTTCAGGGCGACACTGAAATCATCACTGCCATCGCCTTGGCCCATCGCATCGGGGTTGCTGTCCGACGGATCCTTCTGCATGGCCAACGCCACGAAATCGCGCTTGAACAGCGCCTGCACCGCACCGTCCAGCGCCGTGACATGGTCTTGCAAGACCAGCAGGCCGCTGCCCTGTTGCACCAGCAGATTGTCCCGGGAGCCGGTCTGGACGATCCATTGGTCACGAAAGCTCTGCTGCAACTTCGCCGCCTGGCTCTCCAGGTCCTGCTCGATATCCGGCCCCAGCAAAGTGCTGTGGCTGACCTTGTCCAGCATCTGGCTGTAGCCGGGCACCAGGTCCTGGCCCTTGCCCCGCCCCCAGGCCGAGTTGGTCAGGCTGACCAGGGTCTGCAAATCGTCGATCAGCGCCATCAGGTCTTCGAGTTCACTCAGCGAATTGCCACTGCCGGCCTCCAGCCGTTGCAAGTGCAGCTTGAGGTAACCGGCCTGGCGCACGAAGTTGTCCGCCAGGAAGTAATGGTCCAGCCAGCGCTGCATCAGGCCGGTGAAATTATCGGAGATCACCGGGCGCGCGGCATTCAGGTCCAACCCTTTCAAATCGCTGTTCCCGGCATCGAACAGCACCCGGTTGTAGAAATGTGCGCGGCTCAAGGTGCCGGTATTGAGCCCCAGGGACAAGGCGGTGTTGCTCAGTTGCACCAACTCGTCCAGCGGTGCCTTGGGATCGTTCACCACCTGGCTGAACATCTGGTTGTGCTGTTCAAGGCGTACCGCCAGGTCCACCAGTGCCTTGGCCTTCACATAGCTCTGCCATTGCGCCGGGTCTTCGTTCTCCACATTGCCCCGTCGCTCGGTGTTGCGGATGGATTTGAGCTGTTCCAGGTCTGAATTGAGCAGGTCCCGCAGAGGCAATATCCAATGGTGCCGAGCAGTCAGGCGCACCCCATTCTCCAGTTGCGTGTCCACGGAAGAGAACCACGAAGTGGGAAAGACCACCGAGACAAAGCGCCAGCGCGGGGCCTTTTCCAGCATGTTCCAGTAGTTCTGCACGTTGTGCCGGGTCGGTTCCAGCTGCGGTTCGTCAGGGTCGACCACGAGGTGGTTCTTATGGGTGCTGAGGATCAAGCGCGACAGCCCTTCGGCTTCCTCCACCGAATCGTGCCAGACCCAGACCATGCCACCCAACCACACCAGGCCCACCACCAACGCCACCGCTGCGACCAACCGATGCCCGCGCTGGCGCAGGCGCAACAGCCGCGGCACAGGTTGGGCCAAGCCACGCTCGGCCACCAGCCGTCGTGACCACAATTGCCGGGCGAACACAGTTTGCCGCTGGACACTCTCGGCGGCGGTCAAACCATCACCGCTGACAGCCGGCGCCTGGCTGGTAGTGAAATACACCCCGCGACAACGCGGCGCTTCGCCTTGGGCATTGCCCTGGAACACCGGCTCCAGCAGGATCTGCAAGGCCCGTCGCAAGCCTTCGAAGCGCTCCGGCAAACCATAAAGATCGCTGCCCAATTGCCCCGACAGCGCACCGATCTCGATGATCGACTGCGACAGCGCCGCATTGACCTGGTCCAGGGCCTGGTCACTCCACTGCGACTGCCAGGCCGCATCCGGCAAATAGGGCGAGGACCAGCCCAGCATCGATTCACGCGCCTCGGCGGGCAGCGCGCTGACCAGTTCCTGGACCCCGGGCAGCTCTTCCATCCCGCAGATCACCACGTACACCGGCAGGCTGAGGCCGAACCGTTGCAACAGGTCGATAAAGCACCGCCGGACCTTGAGGCTCAGTTCGGTGGTGTGTTCGATGTCATCGAGAGTGCTGAACGGCACGGTCCAGATCACCGCATCCAATGGTCGCTTGCTGCGCAAGCGCAACATCAGTCCCAACAGGCGCCACCAATTACCCCGTTGGCGGTTCATGCCTTCATCGGGCAGGAACAACGCCTGGGGCACCACCAGCACCGAACCCTCGGCATCGGAAAACCAGCGCCCGAACCAAGCGGCCTTGTCGGTCGGTTGCAAGCGCCATTGAGCGCACAATTGGGCGCCGTCGGTTTCGTTGCCGAGCATCATCAGCCAAGGCATCTGATAGCGGTCCCGGGTGCCCTGCTCCTGCTCCATGCGGCGCACCGCCCCATAGAAACTGCGAATCGCCGCCCCGCCTTGGGTCCGCAGCCACCAGATCAGGGCCGCGATCAACACCACCACGACGATGGCGAGCACCACCAGGGCAACGATGCTCAGCGGGCTCATGAGTCCTGCTCCTGGACCACCGCCGACTCGTTCAGTTGCAACACCGGTTCGAGCTCCAAACGAATGTCACGCCAGAACACCTGCCCCAACCCGGTCAGCAACAACACCATCGCCAGGATCGCCAGCCCCAGGCGAAAGCCGTCCGGCAGCGATTGCTGCACCGGCATGCGCATTGGCGGCGTCGCCGCAGACAGCGCCAGGCGCTGGCTGACATCGACATAATCGGGTTCGTGCTGCCAGGCAAACGTGAACAACGCCAGGCGCCATTTCTCATGCTGAACCTGGCCGGGCTCGCCACGCAATCGCCCCTGGAACCCGAGGATCAGGCATTGCAGGTAGACATTCGCCAGGTCCCGGGTGCCGGGCATCTGCTCGTCCAGTAGTTTCTTGATCGCCGCCGGCAAGCGCTCACCGGCCTGGCGACTGGCATACATGCGTGATTCGAGGGGGTGCTGCTGCCAGGCCAGTTGTCCGGGCCAAGGGCTGAACAGCAAGGTTTCGTCCACCAGCGCCACGAAGGCGTAGACCAGCGACTTGACCTGCTCGGTAGCGGCATCGCCGACGGTGGCGAAGGCCACCCGCCACAGACGCTGGGCGCTGCGCCCGGAAAACTCCACCACCCGATTGACCAATACCGCAGGGTCGCTGTCCTTGGGCAAGTCTTGCCATTCCTGGGACCACTTCAGCCAGGCCTGGCGAAAAGCGCTGCTCAGCGGCGCCTCATGCAGACTCCGAACCGCCCCGCCACTTCCATCAGGCATACGACTCCCCTTCTGCGATCAGGCACTTTCACTGGCTTGCGCCACGAACAACACCACTTGCCACGGGCTGCTGGCCTGGGCCGATGCCGGCGCCACGATGTGCAGCGGCAATTGCGCGTCGAACCATTGGCCGCTGGCGGCCACCACAAACAAACGGGTGTCGTCGCCCACGCTGTAGGCCACCTGTTCGTTGCGGCTCATGGCCTGGTGGGGCAGACCGCTCATGCGTTGTCGGCTCAGCAGCGGGATGTGCCGCGCCGACGCGATGATCGCCCCACGCAACCACTCGCCCGCCGCCTGCTCGCTGGCGCCGTTGGGCATGCGCAGGCCGATCACCAGGCGTTGGTCCGGTTGGTCGTCAGGCAACTGGATCGAGAAGACCTGCTCATTGCGCTCGAAGGCCAGGCTGCGATAGCCGGCGCGAACCAGTTCCAGGGTGGTTTCCAGCCAGTCGAGCAACGGCTCGTAGCCGCGCTGCAATTCGAGGAAATCCAGCGGTGCGAAGGCCGGGACACCCGCCAGTGGATCGAGGGCCGACCAGCTCCCGGCCAGCCCCAGCAGCAAACCGTAGAGCGCCTGGGGCGTCGCCACCCGAGTGTTCAGCGCGCCTTCGACTTCCGGCAAGCGCGCCCACAAGGCGGTCAATTGCCGACGGATCTCCATGGCATCGTCCTGGTTGCCAGCCGCCTGGGCCTGGCGCAAGCGACCAGCGAGAAACATGCACTTTTCCCGGGCCCGGGCACACACCCCGGCGACCCGGCGACCGAGGGCCGACTCCGGCAACAGGATCGGCGTCGGCGGGGTGTAGGGCACGCGCCAGAAGCCACCGCCCTCCTTGCGGATGCGTAACAGCGGCAGGCAGATCGAATCCGCCTTGCTCAGTTGCGTGCACAGCCTCGGGTTGGGTCGCCAGACGGTGATCGACTCGGGAAATGCACCGCTGGTGAGGTCCGGCAACGCCTCGCCGACCATCGATTGCAGGCGCCCCTTGAGCGGCACCAATTGCCCAGCACGCCACAGCGGGCTGACGGCCAGGTACACAGTCACAGTGGCGTCGTCGGTCTTGTCGATCGCCTCGCCGATGTCCAACTCCAGGGTCGGCCCGACCCCGGCCTGCAGGTTGACCGGCAGGCCGTCCGGCAAGGTGCCTTGCAATTGCAGCAGTCGCACCTGGCCGGCGCTGAGGGCCGAAGGATCGACTTCCAACTGGCTGACACCCCAGAACCAAGGGTTGCAGGCCCCGGCAAAATACGCAGCCAGGGCCTCGGCACGCAGCCCTTGCAATTGAAAATGCTGGGGCAGCAATTGCATGCCCTCATGCCAGCACACCGCGTCAGGTAACAGACTCATACGACTCCCTTCGACATCCCAATTCGCCGCGCTGGGCGGCCCGCGGTCACTCAAGGCTGGCTGTCATCGAGCCCCATCATTGACGAGGGTCATCTCCCGACTGTCGAACTTCAGCCAGGCCTGGCGCTGATCGTCCAGCCGAAGCCGGTGGGCTCCGGGAGTGTTATAGCTGGCGAAGACCAAAAGTCCAGCGGCGCGCCGGCCCTCCAACGGAAAGGGTTGGCGGTCGATGAATTGCCCCGGAACCAGCTCCAGCCCCCACACCGACATGAGTTGACGATAGTCGCGCTGGAACTGTTCGCGCTCGGCGAACCATTGGCTGGCGGTGATGCCCGACAGCTGCTTGAGCAGGTCCGGGTCGTTCACCGCGATGAAGTCCACGGCGATCGGCGTGTCGTCATTGGCACGCGGCGCGACGTCCAGGGTCAGGCTGTCCAGGTCGACGCTGGGGGCAAAAAGCGAGCAACCGGTGAGCGCCAGGCTCAAAAGAAATCCGAAAAAAAACCCACGCAAAATGAATCTTCCTTTTCTCAGCGGTCAAAAATTGTTTTTGCTTGCTTTTTTATAGACCTGTTCTAGCGTCTTGGGTAGTTCGACCCACACGGTCGAATGCGCCAGGTTCGTCAAGGGAATGACAGGTTTTCTGCCGTCCATTTGCAACCTGTGGATCAGCAAGGGAATGCGATGAGCGGGACTCCCGATGCATTGCGCCCACACATGCATCGGAGTCGGCCGCCATGGCAGAAAGTACCCAGCACAAGCTCGACAGAGTCCGTCCTCCCCGCGTCCAGATCACCTATGACGTGGAAATCGGCAACGCCATCGAGAAAAAAGAATTGCCACTGGTGGTCGGCATTCTGGCCGACCTCTCAGGCAAGCCACTGGACCCGCTGCCCAAGCTCAATGAGCGGCGCTTTACCGAAATCGATCGGGATAATTTCAACGAGGTGCTCGCCTCCATCTCCCCCCGCGCCACGCTCCAGGTGAACAACACCCTCAGCGGCGACGACAGCAAGCTCAACATCGAACTCAACTTCCGCCACATCGACGACTTCGACCCGGTCAAGGTCGTGGAGCAGGTCACGCCGTTGCGTCGGTTGTTCGAAGCGCGCCAACGCCTGCGGGACTTGCTGACCAAGCTCGACGGCAACGATGACCTGGACAAATTGCTGCGCGACGTGATCGCCAACACCGAAGGTCTGCAGGAGATCAAGTCGGCGCGTCCCCAGGACGTACCGCCAGAGCTGCCCGCCGTGGCCGCCAACGATGACCCTGCCCCGGCCGAACCACAGGCCTGATCGCGCGCTTCATTAAGGGAGATAACACCATGCCTGCTTCATCCAGCGCTCAAACCAGCGAGAGCACGACCCAGACCCTGTCCCTGCTGGACAAGATCATCGCCGAAGGCCGCATGGCCCACGACGACAGCCAGCAAGATTATGCCCGCGACATGCTGGCCGAATTCGCCACCCAGGTCCTCGACGAAGGCATGGCCATCGACAAGGACACCGTGGCGATGATCAATGACCGCATCAGCCAGATCGACCAATTGATCAGCGCCCAGCTCAACGAAGTGCTGCACCACCCTGACCTGCAGAAACTCGAAGCCTCCTGGCGCGGCCTGCACCTGCTGGTGCAAAACACCGAGACCAGCACTCGGCTCAAATTGCGCCTGCTCAACGTCACTCAGAAAGAACTGCAGAACGATCTGGAAAAAGCCGTCGAGTTCGACCAGAGCGCACTGTTCAAGAAGATCTACGAGGAAGAATACGGCACCTTCGGCGGGCACCCGTTCAGCCTGCTGGTGGGTGACTACACCTTTGGCCGGCATCCGCAGGACATCGGCCTGCTGGAAAAGCTCTCGAACGTCGCCGCCGCCGCGCACGCCCCGTTCATTGCTGCCGCCAGCCCGCGGTTGTTCGACATGACCAGCTTCACCGAACTGGCGATCCCCAGGGACCTGTCGAAGATTTTCGAGAGCCAGGAGCTGATCAAGTGGCGCGCCTTCCGTGAAAGCGAAGACTCGCGCTACGTGTCGCTGGTGCTGCCGCACTTCCTGCTGCGCCTGCCGTACGGCCCGGACACGCTGCCGGTGGAAGGCATCAACTACGTCGAAGACGTCAACGGCACGGACCACAGCAAATACCTGTGGGGCAACGCCGCCTGGACCCTGGCGCAACGCATCACCGAAGCCTTCGCCAAATATGGCTGGTGCGCAGCCATTCGCGGGGCCGAGGGCGGTGGCGCGGTCGAAGGCCTGCCGGCCCATACGTTCCGCACCAGTTCCGGGGACCTGTCGCTCAAATGCCCGACCGAAGTGGCGATCACCGACCGTCGCGAAAAAGAACTCAACGACCTGGGCTTCATCTCCCTGTGCCACAAGAAAAACAGCGACGTGGCCGTGTTCTTCGGCGGCCAGACCACCAACAAGGCCAAGGTCTACAACACCAACGAGGCCAACGCCAACGCGCGGATCTCGGCAATGTTGCCGTACGTGCTCGCGGCCTCGCGCTTCGCCCATTACCTGAAGGTGATCATGCGTGACAAGGTCGGCAGTTTCATGACCCGCGACAACGTACAGACCTACCTCAACAACTGGATCGCCGACTACGTGCTGATCAACGACAACGCGCCACAAGAAATCAAGGCGCAGTACCCGTTGCGCGAAGCGCGAGTGGACGTGACGGAAGTGGCCGGCAAGCCAGGGGCCTACAAGGCCACGGTGTTCCTGAGGCCGCACTTCCAGCTGGAGGAGCTGACCGCCTCGATTCGCTTGGTGGCGACATTGCCGCCACCGGTAGCTGCCTGACCGCTTGTGGCTATGTGGCTATGTGGCTAGGGAGCTTGCTCCCGCTGGGGCGCGAAGCGGCCCTGTTTTTTTAGGGCTGCTGCGCAGCCCAGCGGGAGCAAGCTCCCTCGCCACAGGGGTTCGGCATTCGTTTTTTATAGGGGTATTGGGTACCACCTACTTGTCTTTTTCTGGAGTTCCACACAATGGATGCAATCATTCTCGACCTCGGCGGCGACATCAAGGGCGACAGCCTGCTGGAGGGTTTCACGGACAAGATCGAGGTCATGTCCTACAGCCATAACGTGGCGATGCAGGTCACCAACGACGTCAGCAACTCGGAGCGTACCTCTGGTCGGCCCCATATCGGCGAATTCACCCTGACTAAATTCATCGACAGCTCCACCCCTTCGCTCAACGAGTATTGCTGCGCCGGCAAGCCGATCCCGCAGGCCGTCATCACCATCGGCCGCAACGCCGCCGAAGGCAGCGGCCAGATCATGCCGTTCATCGTCTACACCCTGACCAACGTCGTGCTGTCCAACGTCAGTGTCAGCGGCGGCACCGGCGGCAAACCGGTGGAAACCCTGTCGCTGAACTTCACCAAGATCAAATGGGAGCTCACCGCGCAGAAAGACGACGGCACCAAGGAAGGCACGGCGGGCACGACCTGGGACCTGGCCGCCAACAAAATGACCAAGTAGGGAAACCACGCCCATGGCTGGCTTCGGGCTGCGCCCGCCCCTGTTCGAACGCCTGGCCAGCCCGGCGGACGATACCGGGCGGGCGTTCGACCGACAGGCGTTGCAAGACTCGGTGCATGCCGAACTGTCGCGCCTGTTCAATACCCGACGCGGCCCGCGGGCGCTGACCGAACCGCCGAGCATCCTGGACTACGGCATCGCCGACTGGACCGCGCTGCAACAGCAGCGCAGCGATGACCGCCGCCAACTGACCCGGGAAATCCGCCAGGCCATCACCTGCTTCGAACCTCGCCTGCGCCTGGGCGAGGTCGAGGTCTGCCCGGTGCCGGGCCGTCCGCAGCAACTGTGCATACGGCTGCTGGGTGAACTGCGCGGCGACCAGCATGCCTGGCCCGTGGCCTTTGTCATCGAGCACGCCGGCGACGGCCTTGAGGTACGACATGAGCGACTCGATTGACCCGCAACTGTTGGACTATTACCAACGCGAACTGACCTGGTTGCGGCACGCCGGGAGCCTGTTCGCCGAGCGCTACCCCAAGGTCGCCCGGCGCCTGGAGTTGTCTCCGGGCGAATGCCCCGACCCGCATGTCGAGCGCCTGCTGGAAGGTTTCGCCCTGTTGGCCGCCCGCTTGCAACGCCGGCTGGACGACGACTACGCCGAATTCAGCGATGCCCTGCTCGAACAGCTTTACCCGTTGGCCATGCGCCCCTTGCCGTCGTGCGCCATCGTGCAGTTCGAACCCGACCCCAGCAAAGGCAACTTGAACGAGGGCTACCCGCTGCCCCGCGACACACCGTTGTTCGTCACTACGGACAAAGGCCAGAGCATTCATTTTCGGACCACCGCCGCCGTGCACCTGTGGCCGGTTGAAATCAGCGAGGCATTGCTGCTGGGCAGCGACGAAACCCAGGCGCTGACCGGAGTGGTCCGGGCACGCTCGGCCTTGCGCCTGGAGCTGCGGTGCCTGGGCGAAAGCCAGTGGTCGACGCTGGGAATCGACTCGCTGCGGGTACACCTGGCGGCGTCACCGATCATCAACGCCGGGCTGTACGACCTGCTGGGCGCGCACGCCATCGAGGTCCTGGCCGGTGCGCCGGGCAGCGTGCCGGCGTCGCTGACAGGCTTGCCACAGATCGTCGGCTTCGCCAATGACCAGGTCTTGCTGCCGGATGAAGACGGCGTACATCCCGGCATGCGCCTGCTGGCGGAGTACTTTGCCTTCCCGGATAAATTCGGTTTCTTCGATCTGCCACTGGCCGGCGCCACCAGCGACAGTCCGTCGTTGTACCTGTACATCGTTTTCGACCGCCCTCCCACCAGCCGCCTGCCGCTCCAGGCCAGCGACATCGCCCTGGGCTGCACGCCGGTGATCAACCTGTTTCCCAGGACTTCCGAGCCGCTGCGCCCGGATGGCACCCGCAGCGAGTACCGGTTAGTGGCCGACAGTCATCGGGAAAACAGCGTCGAGATCCACAGCATCCGTGGCATGCGCGCCATGTCCAGCCAGGGCGTGCGCAAAGTGCCGGCCTATTACGGAAGCCAGCATGGCAGCGACCAGACCTGTTATTGGCATGCGCGACGGGTCAGTGGCATGAGCCCGAACCGATTGGGCACCGACTTGATGGTCAGCCTGGTGGACACCCAGTTCGACCCGCTGGCCGAAACCCGCGACTACAGCCTCACCGCCGAACTGCTGTGCACCAACCGCCACCTGGCCCAGAGCCTGCCGGCCGGTACCTCGCTGGGTTTCGAGCGCCCGGGGCCGGTGGCCTGGGCGCGCCTGCGCAACCCACCCAGCCCGCAAAGCCTGCCGCGCCTGGACGGCGAATCGCGCTGGCGGCTGGTGTCGCAATTGACCCTCAACCATTTGTCGCTGGTCGAAGGCCCCCAGGCATTGGACGCACTGAGCGAGATCCTCCAATTGCACAACCTGCGGGACGAGGGCAGCGCCCATCGCCAGATCGAAGGGGTATCGGGGCTGAGTTGCGACCGGGTCATCGCCCATGTCGGCGAAGACGCCTGGCGCGGCTGGCGCAACGGCCTGGAGGTGCGCCTGCAACTGGATCCGCAACACTTCGTCGGTAGCAGCGCCGTGCTGTTCTCCGGGGTACTGGCGCAATTCTTTTCCCTTTACGCCACCGCCAATCGCTTCGTGCGCACCGTGCTGGTCCAGTCCGACAAGGAGGTGAAGACATGGCAACCCCAAGCCGGCAAACCCCTGGTGCTCTGAACCTGAGCCAGCGCCTGCGGCGCGACCCGCAACGTTTCGAATGGCTCCAGGCCTTGCTGTTGCTCGAACGTGAACATCCCCAGGCCGAGCCCCTGGGCAGCGGCACCGCGCCGCACGCCGAAGCCTTGCGTCTGCGCGGGCCCTTGACGCCGCTGTTCGCCGCCAGCGAAGTGGAAAGCCTGGGCCAGGAACCCGGCCTGCCGCCAACCCTGACCACGCCGATTTTCGGCCTCGGCGGCCCCGACGGCCCGTTGCCCTACGCCTACCAGGAATGGCTGCAACAACGAGCCCGGGCGAAGGATCATGCTCCCGCGGAATTCCTCGACCTGTTCCAGCATCGCCTGCTCAGCCTGCTTTACAAGGTGATGCGCAAACATCGCATCGCCTTGGGTTTCACTGCCCCGGGATCGTCCGCCGTACACGCGCAACTGCGGGCGTTGACCGGCCTGCTACCCAAGGCCTTGCAGGAGCGCCAGGCCGCCCCCGACTCGGCGGTACTGGCCTGCACCGCGCTGTACGCCGATGGCCGGCGCTCCCTGGACGGGTTCGCGGCGATTGTCCGTGAACAGTTCGGGCTGCCCGTGGAGCTGACGGCCTACGAAGGTGGCTGGCGTGAAATCCCGCCGGCCAGCCGCAGCCGCTTGCCACCGGGCGGGCGCAACCTGTGCCTGGGCCGCAACGCGGTGGCCGGCAGCCATGTCTGGGACGAACATGCCGGCGTGCGCCTGACCCTCGGCCCGCTGACCACGGGCCAGGCCAGCGGACTGCTGCCCAACGGCGAAACCCATCCGCTGCTCGCCAGCCTCTACGCCCTGTACTTCGGCCCCGACCTGGATTGCACCCTGGTGCTGCTGATCCGCGGCGCCGGCCCGCTGCAACTGGACCGCCAGGCAGCGCCACGGCTGAACTGGAACGGTGGCCTGCAACACCAGACGACCCTCGCCGTGCAGCGGATCGAAACCCGCCTTCGTCAGCCGGAGATTGCCTGAAATGGAACTGGCCAGCCTGATCGGACGCCTCAACCCGGACAACCGCCGCGCCCTGGAACGGGCCGCGCAACGTTGCATGCAGCGCAGCCACCACTACGTGGAAATCGAGCACCTGCTGTTGGAACTGCTCGACATCGAGGGCGGTGATTTTGCCTGCCTGCTGCCACGTTTCGGTCTGGAGCGTGACGCGGTGGCAACAGAAACCAACAAGGCACTGGACCTGTTCAAATCCGGCAGCACCCGCACACCCGCCTTATCGGCGCAAACCATCGGCCTGCTGGAAGACGCCGTGGTCCAGGCCAGCGTGCTGGGCCTGGACAACATCCGCTCCGGGCTGTTGCTGCTGGCCCTGCTGGACCGTGATGAGCGCCGCAGCCTGCTGCTCAACAGCGCCTCGTCGTTGCTGCGCATTCCCCGCGACGCCCTGCGCGCCCATCTCTTGGAGTGGACCGAAAGCTCCCGTGAACATGTCGGTGGCGTGCGCCCGGCCAAACCCGGCGAGCCTCCCCAGAAACAAGACCCGGTGCTGGACCAGTACACCCAGGACTTGACCGCCGACGCCCGGGCCGGACGCATCGACCCCATCGTCGGTCGCGACGGCGAGATCCGCCAGTGCATCGACATCCTGCTCCGGCGCCGGCAGAACAACCCGATCCTGGTGGGTGCACCCGGCGTCGGCAAGACTGCGGTGGTGGAAGGCCTGGCCCTGCGTATCGCCGCTGGGGATGTGCCGCCGTCGTTGCAGGAAGTCACCCTGCGCGTACTCGACCTGGGCCTGTTGCAGGCCGGTGCCGGCGTCAAAGGTGAATTCGAACAGCGCCTCAAAGGCGTGATCGACGCGGTACGCAGTGCCGAAAAGCCGATCATTCTGTTTATCGACGAAGCCCATACGCTGATCGGCGCCGGCGGTGCGGAAGGCGGCAGCGACGCGGCCAACCTGCTCAAACCGGCCCTGGCCCGGGGCGAACTGCGCACCTTGGCCGCCACAACCTGGCTGGAGTACAAAAAATATTTCGAGAAAGACCCGGCCCTGGCCCGCCGCTTCCAACTGGTGCAGGTCGAAGAACCGGACGAACTTACCGCTGTGGAAATGCTCCGCGGCGTCGCGAGCAAACTGGAACAGCACCACGGCGTGCAGGTGCTGGACGCGGCCATCCACGAGGCGGTTAAGCTGTCCCACCGCTACATCTCCGGGCGACAGTTGCCGGACAAAGCCATCAGCGTGCTCGACACCGCCTGCGCCCGGGTCGCCCTCGGCCAGCACGACGTGCCGCCGCCGCTGGAAAGCCTGCGCCATCGGCAGAATAGCCTCAAGGACGAGGTCGAACGCCTGCGCCGGGAACAGGCCACCGGGCTGGATCATCGCGAGCGCATCACCCTGCTCGAAGCCGAATCGACCAGCAACGTGCAAGCCATCCGCGAGCTGGAAACCCGCTGGGGCGAAGAGCGCGAAGCCGTGCGCGAATTGCTCGACACCCGACGCGAACTGCTTACCCTGAGCGAACGCGCCGACAGTGAAAAAGCCGACACCGAGATCGATAACCGCATCGACCACTTGGCCGCCGAACTGCTGCGTCTGGAGGCCGGCCTCGATGCCATTCGCCAGGACGATCCGCTGGTGCCCGAACAGGTGGACAGCAAGACCGTCGCCGCCGTGATTGCCGGCTGGACGGGTATCCCGGTGGGCAAGATGCTCGCCGACGAAGCCCACGCCGTGCGCACCCTCGGCCAGCGCATGGGCCAGCGGGTCATGGGCCAGAGCACAGCGCTGAACACCATTGCCCAACGCCTGCAAGCCTACCGCGCCGGCCTCACCGACCCACAGAAACCGGTCGGGGTGTTCCTGCTGGTGGGCCCCACCGGCGTGGGCAAGACCGAAACCGCCTACGCCCTGGCCGACGCCTTGTACGGCGGTGAACGCAACCTGATCAGCATCAACCTCTCGGAGTACCAGGAAGCCCACACCGTCAGCCAACTCAAAGGCGCCCCACCCGGCTACGTCGGCTACGGCAGCGGCGGCGTGCTCACCGAAGCGGTGCGGCGCAAACCCTATTCCGTGGTGCTGCTGGATGAAATCGAAAAGGCCCACCCGGATGTGCTCGAAGCCTTCTACAACGTCTTCGACAAAGGCCTGATGGAAGACGGCACCGGCCTGGTGGTGGACTTCAAGAACACCGTGATGCTCGCCACCAGCAACGTCGGCGCTGAGCTGTTGCTGGATACGCCTAGCGCGCAACTGGGCAGCGACGCCTTCAACGAAGCCTTGCACAAAGTGCTGCTGCAAGCGTTCCGCCCGGCGTTTTTGGCGCGCATGACCGTGGTGGCGTACCGACCGCTGGATGAAGCGACGCTGGAGGGGATTGTGCTGGCGAAGCTGGAAAAATTGCGCGGGCGCTACAAGGCTGCGACGGGCAAGCAGTTCGAATTCGATGCGGGGATCGTCAAGGCTGTTCTCGCCAAGTGCAGTGCGGCTGGAGCAAGAGATGTCGAGAATGTGTTGATGACGCAGGTGACGGGCAAGTTGGCGGAGTGGGTGTTGGAGTGAATTGCCCCCCCGACTTGCATAATCATTTCCAACTGAATGGAGATAATCGCCATGACTGAAAAGGAGTTTCTCAACGTTGTACTACAGGCGGCCGGCGTTCACCCAGACGACTTTTCGGGTGCACCCGATCAGTTCACCAAAGGCTGGACATCGCATGCGCACTGGGAAACCGCTGCGCAGGTCGAGATTGCCCATCACTTGAAACGAGCCTACGTAACTGAAGCCAAACTCAGAGAGATCTATTACCCGGCGCCCTACTATCCAGAGCAGGTGGATTTTTATTTCGAGCTCGACGGCAGCTCCTATGCAGTGGAGATCAAAGTGGAAGGCGTCACTGGAAATTTTGCCGGTAAAAACCTTCAAGAGGCGATCACCCGCGATGTTCACAAGCTACACGGTTTCAATGCCGACCATCGCTGGGTTGTGATCATCGCTGTCACACAAAAAAACCGTAATTTACTGGAAATGACTTTAAATCGCGGCGACTCCTGGATTTGCGACGCGGAGGGTTCTTTCATCGCTTATCTCTGCAACATCGATACCTACCCCCATGGGCTTCCTATCAGTCGAACCAAGGAGCTGAGTGCGCCGTATAACTTCATCACTAAGCATTACAGTTGAATGACTGTCAGTCTTCATTCAATCCGACTCACGAATTCGTATGCTTCGAGGCCCTGAATGCCCCGCTCCACCGACAGCAACACCACCCTATTCCTCACCGCCACCTCGCTGTCGGCGCTGTACCCTGAATCGCTGTCCGGCGAAGAACGCCTCAACGCCCTGGGTTCGCACATGCTCAACGGCGTCAACGACGGCGCCTCGCTGGACCTCACGACAGCCGTCGCCAGCCATGTGACCACCACGCTGCACAAGGACGCCTTGCTGCGCCCGCTGGATTGGTTGGTGGCCGAAATCCGCCAACTGCCGGCCGACGCCACCGCCGAACGCTATCAACTCCTGCTCCGGCCCTGGCTCTGGTGGCTGAGCCTGGCCAGCAACAACCGGGTGTTCCAGAACCTTGCCACCTCGGACATCGTCACCACGATTTTCAAGGCCCATGGTTTCACCGACTTCCAGCTCAAGCTCACCGGCAGCTACACCCCGCGCGAATACTGCGTGCAGTACGGCGAAACCGACCTGGCCTTCGTCTCGCGCCTGTTGGAAGAAGATGGGATCTTCTGGTTTTTCACCCACGAGGAAGGCACCCACACGCTGGTCCTGGCCGACAGCAACGACGCCTTCGCACCGATTCCCAACGGGCCGACGGTGAACTACCTCGGGCAGCGAATCGGCGAGCGGGAACTGCACGGCATCCGCTCCGGGCAAGTGTGCCTGCAAGCGGTGGCCGGGGTTTACCAGGCGACCGACTATGAATTCACCACCCCAACGACATCGCTCTACAGCCAGGCCGAAGCCGTGGCCGGGCCAAGTTCGGTGTACGAACACCCGGGCGGCTACACCGCCAAGGCCCAGGGCGACGCGTTGACCAAACAGCGGGTGGACGGCCTGCGCAGCCAGGAGCAACGTTTTGTCGGCGAAAGCGATTGCCGCTGGCTGGTGCCGGGATACTGGTTCACCCTCGCCGGCCATGAAGACACGACGCTGAATATCGATTGGGTCGTGACCTCGGTCAGCCACGAAGCCAGCCACGACAGCTATCGCAACCGCTTCGAAGCGATCCCCAAGGCCACGGTCTATCGACCGCCCCGCCTCACGCCAAAACCCCGCATGCACACCCAGACAGCGCTGGTGGTGGGCAAGGCCGGCGAAGAAATCTGGACCGATGAATATGGCCGGATCAAATTGCAGTTCCCCTGGGACCGCACCGGCAAGAACGACGAGACGTCATCGTGCTGGGTCCGCGTGGTCTTGCCGTGGAGCGGCAAAGGCTTTGGCATGCAATTCGTGCCGCGCATCGGCCAGGAAGTCATCGTGACCTTCATCGACGGCGACCCGGACCGTCCCCTGGTCACCGGCTGCGTCTACAATGGCGACAATGCCCTGCCCTACGCGCTGCCGGCGAACCAGACCCAGTCCGGGATCAAGACCCAATCGTCCAAGGGCGGCGGCGGTTTCAACGAGTTGCGTTTCGAAGACAAGAAGGACGCCGAAGAGGTGTTTCTCCAGGCCCAGAAAGACTTCAACATCAACGTGCTCAACGACACCACCGCCACCGTCGGTCACGACGAAACCCTCACGGTGCAGAACGCCCGCACCCGTACGGTAAAGGATGGCGACGAAACCGTGACCCTGGAGAAAGGCAAGCGCAGCGTGACCATCCAGACCGGCAGCGACAGCCTCGATGTGAAGGACACCCGCACTGTCACCGTGGGCTCGGACCAGACCCACAGCACCGGCGGCAACTACGAGCACAAGGTCACTGGCAATTACAGCCTGACGGTGGACGGCAACCTGACCATCAAGGTCAGCGGCACCCTGACCCTGCAAAGCGGCGGCAGCTTCGCGATCAAGAGCGGCGCCGACCTGGCCGCCCAGGCCAGCACGTCCATCAGCCAGAAAGCCGGCACAGCCCTGAGCAACCAGGCCGGTACCTCGCTGGAAAACAAAGCCGGTACCACCCTGACCAATGACGCCGGCATCAGCCTGGTGAACAAGGCGGCGGCCGAACAGACCGTGGACGGCGGCGGCATGCTGACCATCAAGGGCGGCCTGGTGAAGGTCAACTGACAGGAACCTACCGATGGCCTCGAAGAGACTCGACGTGGAACGTGGCGACAGCCAACTGAGCGGGCAACTGGTCGACGGCCAGCTCGACGGCCCGCTGCAGATCGAAGAAGCCCAACGCCCGCAAGCAAAACTCAACTACAGCCAAGGTGAACTGCAAGGCACCAGCACCCTGTATCACCCCAATGGCAAGGTCTCGGCGGTACTGCCGTTCGTGAAAGGCAAACTGCAAGGTGTGGCGAGCTTCTACGCGGCCGAAGGCGGGTTGCAACGCCAGGCCACGTATCGCCGTGGGTTGCTGCACGGCGAGGCGAACAACTACTTTCCCGACGGACAACTGGCCGAAGCCGAGGTCTATCGCGACGGCGTGCGCGACGGCCGCTATCGCCGCCTGCACCCCAACGGCAACCCGGCGGTCGAAGCGCGCTACCTCAATGGCCAACTGCTGGAACCAGCCCAGGCCTACGCCGAAGACGGCCGGCCGCTGGACGCCGAAGGCAAGCCAATCTCCCGGGTGCGCTGGTGGTTCAGGCGCTGGAATGATCCGGCGCAGGCATAAACTGGGGACTGGTTCCTGCAGCCGCCTCGCTCCCACAGGGAATGCTGTTCACCTAAGGTTTGTTTAATTCACTGTGGCGAGGGAGCGTGCTCCCGCTTGAGTGCGAAGCACTCACAAAAATGGGCCTGCTGCGCAGTCCAGCGGGAGCAAGCTCCCTCGCCACGGGGGCATCTACGGTCTTAAGTAACCTACATAGCCTCCCACAGGTATCTTGGTGTTACTCAGGGAATCAACATCTGCACCTGCCCTGGCACAACGATCTTGATCACCCCGGCCCAGGTACACATCAAGGTGCTGTTAGCATCGATGGCCGGCATGTTGCCCAGCAACAGGGTCGGGGCGCCGCCGGGGATCCATGGCGCCGCGGTGGCCGGGATGCAGGGCATGGGCGTCAGCACGCCGAGTGCCGCCGCGGTGGCGGCGGCCACGGTCGGGTTCGCCAGGCTCATGCACATGCCAAACGTGGTGATGTTCACCAGCGGGATGTGGTCCATGATGTTCGCCGCCGGCATCCCGCCGGTCAGCAGGCGATTGACCGGCAGCACATTGAGCACCGCCGGGGCAGCGCCGAAGCTGCATTGCAAGGTCGCGGTGCCACAGACTTGCGGGCATCCCATCGCGGTTGCTCCTTTGAAAGCGACAGACTCCAGAACCTTAGCTCGCCCATCCTCGACGCGCACGCCGCAATGCATCAAGCCCACTGATTATCCTGCAACACGCTAACCTATAAGACCCTGGCGTGCTTGTGACGCCTCCCGCGCGCCATTAGATTAGCCAATGATCGATGGCCTCCAAAATAAGCAGAAGGGATAAGCATGGCGTTTACTGATCAGTCCACCCGCGTGCGCGACGGTGAAGAACTCGATGCCAACCTGATCGACCCGTACCTCAAGGCCCACATTCCCGGCCTGACTGGCGTGCCCCGGATCAGCCAGTTTCCCGGTGGCGCGTCGAACCTGACCTACCTGCTGGAATACCCCGAGCAGGAATTCGTCCTGCGCCGTCCGCCGTTCGGCCACAAGGCCAAGTCCGCCCACGACATGGGCCGCGAGTTCCGCATCCTCAATCAGCTGCGCGAGGCATTCCCCTATTGCCCGAAGGCCTACGTGCACTGCACCGACGAGTCAGTGATGGGCGCCGAGTTCTATGTAATGGAACGGGTCAAGGGCATCATCCTGCGCTCAGACCTGCCGCCGGAACTGGGTTTCGACGCCGCCCGCACCGAAGCGCTGTGCAAGAGCTTCATCGACCGGCTCGTCGAGCTGCACCGTGTCGACTACAACGCCTGCGGCCTGGCCGACCTGGGCAAGCCCGAAGGCTACGTGGCCCGACAGATCCGCGGCTGGAGCGACCGCTACGAAAAAGCCCTGACCCCGGATGCGCCGAAATGGGAGACGGTCAAGGCCTGGCTCAACGACAAGATGCCCGCCGACCACCCTACGTCGAGCATCGTCCACAACGACTACCGCTTCGACAACGTGATCCTCGACCCCGAGAACCCGATGCAGATCATCGGCGTGCTGGACTGGGAGCTGACCACGATCGGCGATCCGTTGATGGACCTGGGCAACAGCCTCGCCTACTGGATCGAGGCCGACGACCCGGCGCCGGTGCAACTGATGCGCCGCCAGCCAAGCCACGCCCCTGGCATGCTGACCCGCCGCGAGTTCGTCGATTACTACGCCGAACGCGCCGGGATCCGCATCGACAACTTCGACTTCTATTACACCTACGGCCTGTTCCGCCTGGCCGGCATCGTCCAGCAGATCTACTACCGCTTCTTCCACGGCCAGACCCAGGACAAACGCTTCGCGCAGTTCGTTCAGATGAACAAGCTGCTGGAGCAGATGAGCCTGCAGGTCATCAGCAAATCCACGCTCTGAGCGCACCTATAACAAGGAAACAGCATGTCCAAGACCCAGTTGTTCGACCTCGACGGTAAAATCGCTTTCGTTTCCGGCGCCAGCCGCGGCATCGGCGAAGCCATCGCCAAACTGCTGGCCCAGCAAGGCGCGCATGTGATCGTTTCCAGCCGCAAGCTCGACGGTTGCCAACACGTGGCCGACGCCATCATCGCCGCCGGCGGCAAGGCCACCGCCATCGCCTGCCACATCGGTGAAATGGAGCAGATCAGCCAGGTATTCGCGAGCATCCGCGAACAGTTCGGACGCCTGGACATCCTGGTCAACAACGCCGCCACCAACCCGCAATTCTGCAACGTCCTGGACACCGACCTGGGTGCGTTCCAGAAAACCGTGGACGTGAACATCCGCGGCTACTTCTTCATGTCGGTGGAAGCCGGCAAGCTGATGCGCGAGAACGGCGGCGGCAGCATCATCAACGTGGCGTCGATCAACGGCATCTCGCCGGGGATCTTCCAGGGCATCTACTCGGTGACCAAGGCTGCGGTGATCAACATGACCAAAGTCTTCGCCAAGGAGTGCGCGCAATTCGGCATCCGCTGCAACGCCCTGCTGCCGGGCCTGACCGACACCAAGTTCGCCTCGGCCCTGGTCAAGAACGACGCCATCCTGAAAACCGCCCTGGCGCAGATCCCCCTCAAGCGCGTGGCCGACCCGAGCGAAATGGCCGGCGCTGTGCTGTACCTGGCCAGCGATGCGTCGAGCTACACCACGGGTGTGGCGTTGAATGTGGACGGTGGGTTCCTGTCCTGAGGATGGAAACCTTTGTGGGAGCGGGCTTGCTCGCTCCCACATGGCATTGTAGTGACGACGAACAAATGAATATTTATTCCAACATTTGCAATTAGAGAATATTTATTCCATAAATAGCCCTTCTGAAAATAACAATTCAAAGGGCTCTTCCTCATGCGTGAACTCGGCATCGGTCTGATTGGCACCGGCTTCATGGGCCGTGCCCATGCCTTGGCGTTCCACAATGCCAAGGCGGTGTTCGACCTCCCCCTGAACCTGACGCTGGCGGCCCTGGTCGACGCCGATCCTCAGCGTGCCCGGCAGTGCGCCCAGAGCTGGGGGTTCGAAACGGCCCATAGCGACTGGCAACAACTGATTGACGACCCCAAGGTCAACCTGATCGCCATCACCACTCCCAATCACCTGCACTTCCCGATGGCCATGGCGGCGTTGGCGGCGGGCAAGCCGGTCTATTGTGAAAAACCCCTGGCGGTGTCCCTGGAGCAGGCCGAGCAGATGCGCCAGGCGGCCAAGGCGGCCGGGGTGGTGACGCGGGTCGGCTACAACTACCAGCACAACCCGATCATTCAACGGGCGCGGGACATGATCCAGCGCGGCGAACTGGGACAGATCATCAGTTTCCAGGGCGAATTCAGCGAAGACTTCATGGCCAACCCCGCCTCGCCGTGGTCATGGCGCTGCGAAGCGGCCCACGCCGGCGGCGCACTGGCGGACCTGGGCAGCCACTTGCTGGCCATGGCCCGGCACTTGTTGGGCGATGTCGAGGCGGTGTGCGCCGACAGCCAGACCGTGCACAGCCAACGGCCTGCCAGCGCGGGCAATGCCGAACAACGTGCCATCGCGGTGGACGACCAGGTCCACGCGTTGCTGCGTTTCGCCAATGGCGCCCGGGGCACGGTGAGCAGCAGTTGGCTCAAGCACGGCTACAAAAACCACCTGAGCTTCGAGATCAGCGGCACCCTCGGCACCCTGGCGTTCGATCAGGAACGGCTGAATGAACTGCGCGTGTGTCGCGTCGGCCAGCCAGGTTTCCAGCGCCTGCTGGCCGGCCCGGATTTGCCGGGCTACGCCGCGTTTAGCCCGGCCGCCGGGCACCAGTTGGGGTACAACGAATTGAAGACCCTGGAGGTGCAGGAACTGGTCATGACGCTTGCAGGCGAAGGCGGCAGCGGCACGGACTTCGAAGAGGCCTGGGAAGTGGAGCGGCTGGCGGCGGCGATTCGGGTGGCGGCGCGGGAGCAGCGTTGGGTGAAGGTCAGCGAGCTATAACCCCTCACTTCAGTACCCCCTGTTTGGTCCGGGGACATGGTTAACACTCCCCTGTGGCGAGGGAGCTTGCTCCCGCTGGGTTGCGCAGCAACCCCAAAGAGACTGAAGGCTGAATGCGATCACCCTGACACACCCGGGTGAATGGTTTTGGGGCTACTTCGTAGCCCAGCGGGAGCAAGCTCCCTCGCCACAGGTGTCCAACTTCAATTTTGGGTTTGCCACTCAACCAACCGCGCCGCCAGCGCCTTGGCCTGGCTCGCCACGTCGGTCACCGCGGTGCTTTCCCACCATTCAATGCCTCCCCTGTGGCGAGGGAGCTTGCTCCCGCTGGGTTGAGCAGCAACCCAAAGAGACTGAATGCTGAATGCGACCACCCTGACACACCCGGGTGAATGGTTTTGGGGCTACTTCGTAGCCCAGCGGGAGCAAGCTCCCTCGCCACAGGTGTCCAACTTCAATTTTGGGTTTGCCACTCAACCAACCGCGCCGCCAGCGCCTTGGCCTGGCTCGCCACGTCGGTCACGGCGGTGCTTTCCCACCACATCCCCCGCAACGGCGGCCCCATGGCGAACAGCCGCTGGGCGGGGGCCCCTTGGGCGTCCAGCACCGCACCGTCAGGCCGGACGGCAATGCCCAGGGCCAGCGGCCCCGGCTGGATCAGACCGCGAGCCAGCAACTGCTGCGGCAACGGTCGCGCCACGCGGCGCCAGTCATATTCAATACCGCTGGAGTTGATCAGCGCCGCGCCCTGCACCACGGTCAGCTCAGCCTCACCCCGACGGCGGATGCGGATACCCACCGTGCCCTCGGCGGACACCGCCAGCCCCTTGAACGATGCCGCCTGGATCCGCAACCGTCCTTCTTCATGCAGACGCGCCACCAGTTCGGCGCTCAGCGGTGGCGAACGATGGTGGTGGCTCTCCCACCATGGCCGTACATGCCGGACGAACTGCCGGCGTTGCACATCGCTGGCCTGGCTCCACAAGCGCCCGATGTGGGCGCGCACCGTGTCCAGCGGCGCCTGCCAATCGATCCCTTGGGCCTGGGCCTGACGGCATTGCTCGCGCAGGGCCCGCATCAACTGAAGTGGCGACCGCAGGCTGTGATCGTCGGCGAGGAAATCCACCCAGGCGGGTGGCTGGCGGCGCACATGAGGCAACAAACCATGACGGGAAAACACTTCGATCGGGCCACGGTGCCCGGCCTGCTCCAGGGACACCACGGCATCGACCATGGTCAGCCCCGAGCCGATGATCAGCACCGTGGACTGCGGATCAAGCAGGCGCATCGCAGCCACATCCCAAGGGTCCAGGGCTGCGGCATTCAAGCCGCTGGATTCGGTTTGCGGGGTGCGTGCCGCCGGGAACATGCCGGTGGCCAGCACCGCGAAACGGCCACGTAAGAGTTGGCCGTCGTCCAGCGTCACCATCACGGCATCGTCGGCAACCCGTAGGTCCACGGCCTCCCCACGCACGTGCTCGGCAGTCGAACCGTTTCGTGCGCCCAACTCGCGAGCCTCGGCCAGCCGTTGTTGCACATAGAGGCCAAACATCCCCCGGGGCGGGAACAACTCGCTGACCGGTACATGCTGCTGATCCGACTCGGGCCAGCCGCCAGCCTCGATGAATGCGGTGAGCCATTGGGTCAGGTCGTCGGCGTTGTCCGGGTCGACGCTCATGCGCGCCGCGTTGCCGTTCAAGGTGTGCCCCAGCTCCACGGCACTGTAGGCCTCGCCCCGACCCAACTCAACGCGCGGTTCGACGATCATTACCTCGCGTCGGCCCGGCAGGCGCAGCAACTGCGCGGCCAGCATGGCACCGCTCAGGCCACCGCCGATGATCAGGATATCGGCTTGGCGGGTGAGGCTGCTCGTCTGTCGATCCAACGCTGTGTCCATGCCGCTCTCCAGGGATCAAATCACCACATTGCGTACGAATCTCGCCGCCACCGGCCCATCGTTGCGATAGGCATGGGGCTGGTTGCTGGCGAACATGAAAAACTCCCCGGCACCAATCCGGCGTTCCTCACTGCCCAACAGCAGCGTCAGGCAGCCCTCGAAGACATAAAGCTGCTCGCTCCAACCGTCGGCGTCGGGTTCGCAATGGTAATGCTCGCCGGGCTCCAGGCGCCATTCCCAGAGTTCGACTTCGCGGCTGGCGGTGGCTTTTGCCAGCAATACGGCTTTGCTGCCCGCGATGGTGCCGGCCCAGGCCAGCTCGTTGATGCGGCTCGGATCGCGGGCGTCGGGCGCCTGGATCAAGTCGCTGAAGGCTACGTCGAGGGCTTCGGCCACCCGGTCCAGGGTGGTCAGGCTGACGTTCTTTTCCCCGGCCTCGATGGCCACCAGCATGCGCCGGCTGACCCCGGACAATTCCGCCAGCGCGGTCTGGCTGAGCTGCGCGGCATGGCGCAGACGACGGATGTTCTGGCTGACGTGTTGCAGGACGGAAGCCCGCTGGCCGGATTCTTTGTGCACTATATTGCTCACATGGTAGGGCTGCGCATTATACTGCCCAACTTCGGGCGCATTGTGCGTCCGCCTCAAGTGGCGCGCAAGGTCATGGCATCGGTGAATTCCCCTCAAGCTTCCTCCCGTTTCTCAAGGTTCAGCAAGGCCGAATGCGTGCTGGTGCTGATCACCATGATCTGGGGTGGGACCTTCCTGCTGGTGCAGCACGC
Source organism: Pseudomonas sp. NFACC08-1 (assembly GCF_900106735.1). NCBI lineage: Bacteria > Pseudomonadati > Pseudomonadota > Gammaproteobacteria > Pseudomonadales > Pseudomonadaceae > Pseudomonas > Pseudomonas sp. NFACC08-1. The sequence continues at coordinate 130,287 of NZ_FNNL01000014.1, forward strand.
CATGACGGTCAGCGGGCCGATGTTTTTCGTTGGCCTGCGCTTTGCCGCCGCGGCCGTGTTTGTCGCGCTGTTTTCCTGGCGGCATCTGCGGGACCTGACCCTCTTCGAACTCAAGGCCGGCTGCTTTATCGGCGTGGCGATCATGCTCGGCTACGGCCTGCAGACCGTCGGCCTGCAAACCATCCCCAGCAGCCAATCGGCGTTCATCACCGCGCTTTACGTGCCATTCGTGCCCTTGCTGCAATGGCTGGTGTTGGGCCGTCGACCGGGCTTGATGCCAAGCATCGGCATCATGCTGGCGTTTACCGGGTTGATGCTGGTGTCGGGCCCGGCCGGAGCCTCGCTGAACTTCAGCCCCGGTGAAATCGCCACGTTGATCAGCGCCATCGCGATTGCCGCCGAAATCATCCTGATCAGCGCCTATGCCGGCCAGGTCGATGTGCGCCGGGTAACCGTGGTGCAACTGGCAAGCACCGCGGTGCTGGCGTTTCTGATGGTGGTGCCGACCCAGGAAGCGATCCCGGCGTTCTCCTGGCTGCTGCTGGTCAGCGCCGTTGGCCTGGGAGCCGCCAGTGCAGCCATTCAGGTGGCGATGAACTGGGCGCAGAAAAGTGTCTCGCCCACCCGCGCCACGCTGATCTATGCCGGCGAGCCGGTGTGGGCCGGCATTGTCGGGCGCCTGGCGGGCGAACGGTTGCCGGCGATTGCCTTGTTCGGCGCGGCGCTGATCGTCGCGGCGGTGATTGTCAGTGAGTTGAAGACCCGCAACAAAGACACCATCCCAGTCGATGAAGGGCTTGAACAGGAAGGTTGAGGCCGGCCAGCAATCCATTGTTCGCCGAAAAAACCACCACCCTCGACAGTGGCCATCCCGACATTGACGGCGCGTGCAAGGTCATCTGGAACCCTGCAAGGTCGGAAAACCCCACCTACCTTGTAGGATTCTGCGACACCCTCGCGGTTGGTGATCGGGAATACGCCACGTATGATCCCCACAACCTCCCGCCGAATAGAAGCCTATGTCACTGATAGTTCTATTGCTTTTGCCCTTCATCGGCAGCTGTGTCGCGGCGCTGCTGCCGCATAACGCCCGTAACGCCGAATCCCTGCTGGCCGGCCTCGTCGCCCTGGCCGGCACGGTTCAGGTGGCCTTGCTGTACCCGCAGATCGCCGACGGCGGTGTGATCCGTGAGCACTACACCTGGTTGCCCAGCCTGGGCCTGGACTTCGTGCTGCGCCTGGACGGGTTCGCCTGGCTGTTTTCGTTGCTGGTGCTGGGCATCGGCACGCTGGTGTCGCTGTATGCCCGCTACTACATGTCGCCGGACGATCCGGTGCCGCGCTTCTTCGCCTTCTTCCTGGCGTTCATGGGCGCCATGCTCGGGCTGGTGATCTCCGGCAACCTGATCCAGATGGTGTTCTTCTGGGAACTGACCAGCCTGTTCTCCTTCCTGTTGATCGGCTACTGGCACCACCGCGCCGACGCTCGGCGCGGTGCCTATATGGCGTTGATGGTGACCGGTGCCGGCGGGCTTTGCCTGTTGGCCGGGGTGATGCTGCTCGGCCATGTGGTGGGCAGCTATGAGCTGGACAAGGTCCTGGCCGCCGGCGACCTGATACGTGCCCATGGCCTCTACCCCATCCTGTTGCCGCTGATCCTGATCGGCGCCCTGAGCAAAAGCGCGCAATTCCCTTTCCACTTCTGGCTCCCTCACGCCATGGCTGCTCCGACGCCGGTGTCGGCGTACCTGCACTCGGCGACCATGGTCAAGGCCGGGGTGTTCCTGCTGGCGCGGCTGTGGCCGTCGCTGTCGGGTAGCGAAGAGTGGTTCTACATCGTCGGCGGCGCAGGCGCCTGTACGTTGCTGCTAGGCGCCTACTGCGCGATGTTCCAGAACGACCTCAAGGGCCTGCTGGCCTATTCCACCATCAGCCACCTCGGGCTGATCACCCTGCTGCTGGGCCTGAACAGTCCGCTGGCGGCCGTGGCGGCGGTGTTTCATATCCTCAACCACGCCACGTTCAAGGCCTCGCTGTTCATGGCCGCCGGGATCATCGACCACGAAAGCGGCACCCGGGATATCCGCAAACTCAGTGGCCTCGTGCGGCTGATTCCGTTCACCGCGACCCTGGCCATGGTCGCCAGCGCAGCGATGGCCGGGGTACCGCTGCTCAATGGTTTCCTGTCCAAGGAAATGTTCTTCGCCGAGACCGTGTTCATTTCTGCCACGGCCTGGGTCGAACTGGCGCTGCCGATCATCGCCACCATCGCCGGGACCTTCAGCGTCGCCTACTCCTTGCGGTTCACCGTGGATGTGTTCTTCGGCCCCGCCGCCACCGACCTGCCCCATACCCCCCACGAACCACCGCGCTGGATGCGCGCCCCAGTGGAATTGCTGGTGTTCACCTGCCTGGTGGTGGGGATCTTTCCGGCCCAAGTGGTCGGCTCGTTGCTCGCGGCAGCCGCGTTGCCGGTGGTGGGCGGCACGCTGCCTGAATACAGCCTGGCGATCTGGCACGGCCTGAACGCACCGATGATCATGAGCCTGGTGGCCATGTCCGGCGGTATCGTGCTGTACCTGCTGCTGCGCAATCAGTTCCGGCAAGGCCACATCAAGCACCCGCCGTTCATTGGCCGGCTCAGTGGCAAGCGACTGTTCGAGCGTTGCCTGGTGTTGATGATGCGCCAGGGGCGGCGCCTGGAACGACGGATCAGCACCCGCCGCCTGCAGGCCCAATTGTTCTGGCTGGTCCTCGCTGCGGTGCTTGCCGGGCTGATTCCGATGCTGCACAGCACATTGGTCTGGGGCGACCGGCCGAAGATCCCCGGTTCCATCGTCTTCGTCAGCTTGTGGTTGCTGGCCATCGCCTGTGCCCTGGGCGCGGCGTGGCAGGCCAAGTATCACCGGCTCGCGGCCCTGACCATGGTCAGCGTCTGCGGCCTGATGACCTGCGTGACCTTCGTCTGGTTCTCCGCCCCCGACCTGGCCTTGACGCAACTGGTGGTGGAAGTGGTGACCACCGTGCTGATCCTGCTGGGCCTGCGCTGGCTGCCACGGCGGATCGAGGACGTCTCGCCGCTGCCCAACAGCGAGCGGCGCGCGCGCATCCGGCGCCTGCGGGACTTGCTGCTGTCCATCGCGGTGGGCGGCGGCATGGCGTTGCTCTCCTACGCCATGCTGACGCGGCAGACGCCCAACGACATTTCTTCGTTCTACCTCAGTCGCGCCCTGCCCGAAGGCGGTGGCAGCAATGTGGTGAACGTGATGCTGGTGGACTTCCGCGGCTTCGACACCCTGGGGGAAATCACCGTGCTGGTGGCGGTGGCCCTGGCGGTGTTCGCCCTGCTGCGGCGTTTCCGCCCACCTAAGGAAAGCATGCAGCTACCGGCGCAACAGCGTCTGCTGGCGCCGGACGTGGTCACCGACCTGGTCAACCCGCGCCATGCCAGCGACACCGCATTGGGCTTCATGATGGTGCCGTCGGTGCTGGTGCGCCTGCTGCTACCAATCGCCCTGGTGGTGTCGTTCTACCTGTTCATGCGCGGCCACAACCAACCGGGCGGTGGCTTCGTCGCCGGGCTGGTGATGTCGGTGGCGTTCATCCTGCAGTACATGGTCGCCGGTACCCAGTGGGTCGAGGCGCAAATGAGCCTGCGGCCGCTGCGCTGGATGGGCACCGGGCTGTTGTTCGCCACCGCCACCGGCCTGGGAGCGATGGCCGTGGGGTATCCGTTCCTGACCACCCACACCTGGCATTTCGAATTACCGCTGCTGGGTGATCTCCATGTGGCCAGCGCGCTGTTTTTCGATATCGGCGTGTACGCCGTGGTGGTCGGCTCCACCCTGTTGATCCTCACCGCCCTGGCGCACCAGTCGGTGCGGGCCCATAAGCCGGGCCTGCAAGCCAAACCCGTCGCCCCCGTCAAAGGAGCCACCGCCTAATGGAAGAAGTCATCGCAATCGCAATCGGCGTACTGGCCGCCTCCGGGGTCTGGTTGGTCTTGCGGCCACGGACCTTCCAGGTGGTCATGGGCCTGTGCCTGCTGTCCTACGGCGTCAACCTGTTCATCTTCAGCATGGGCAGCCTGTTCATCGGCAAGGAGCCGATCATCAAGGATGGCGTGCCCCAGGACCTGCTGCACTACACCGACCCACTGCCCCAGGCACTGGTGCTGACCGCCATCGTGATCAGCTTCGCCATGACCGCGCTGTTCCTGGTGGTGCTGCTGGCCTCCCGGGGCCTGACCGGCACCGACCACGTGGACGGCCGGGAGCCCAAGGAATGATGTTGACGCCTCATCTGATCGCCGCGCCCATCCTGCTGCCGCTGCTGACCGCCGCGCTGATGTTGATGCTGGGCGAGAAACACCGCCCGCTCAAGGCGCGGATCAACCTGCTTTCCAGTCTGCTGGGCCTGGGCATCGCCGTGCTGTTGTTGTACTGGACCCAGGACCAGACCCTGCCCGCGTCCATTGGCGTGTACCTGCCGGGCAACTGGCAGGCACCGTTTGGCATCGTGTTGGTGGTCGATCGGCTGTCGGCACTGATGCTGGTGCTGACCGGCATCATCGGCGTCTGCGCCCTGCTCTTCGCCACGGCCCGCTGGCACGGCGCCGGTGCGAGCTTCCACGCGCTGTTCCAGATCCAGTTGATGGGTCTCTACGGCGCCTTCCTGACAGCGGACCTGTTCAACTTGTTCGTGTTCTTCGAAGTGCTGCTGGCGGCCTCCTACGGCTTGATGCTGCACGGCTCGGGCCGGGCGCGGGTGTCGTCGGGGCTGCATTACATTTCCATCAATCTGTTGGCCTCGTCGCTGTTCCTGATCGGCGCAGCATTGATCTATGGCGTCACCGGCACCTTGAACATGGCCGACCTGGCTCTGAAGGTACCCCTGGTGCCGGAAGCCGACCGTGGCTTGCTGCACGCCGGGGCAGGCATCCTTGCAGTGGCGTTCCTGGCCAAGGCCGGCATGTGGCCGCTGAACTTCTGGCTGGTGCCGGCCTACAGCGCCGCCAGCGCACCGGTGGCGGCACTGTTTGCGATCATGACCAAGGTCGGCGTCTACACGATCCTGCGCCTGTGGACGTTGCTGTTCTCCGGCCAAGCCGGCGCCTCGGCGTATTTCGGTGCCGACTGGCTGGTCTACGGCGGCATGGCGACCATCGTCTGCGCCGCCATCGCCATTCTCGCGGCCCAACGCCTGGAGCGCATGGCGAGCCTGAGCATCCTGGTATCGGCCGGGATCCTGTTGTCAGCCATCGGCTTCGCCCAACCCAACCTGGTGGGCGCAGCGCTGTTTTACCTGGTGAGTTCGACCCTGGCGCTCTGCGCGCTGTTCTTGCTGGCCGAGCTGATCGAGCGTTCGCGCTCGGCCAATGAACTGGCCCTGGACGATGACTTCGACACCTTGCCGCGACCGCTGGAAGCCCTGCAACCGCCCAAGGGCATCAACCTCGATGACGAGCAGAAAGCCGTGGTCGGGCAAGTGATTCCCTGGACCATGGCCTTCCTTGGCTTGAGCTTTATCTTCTGTGCGCTGTTGATTATCGGCATGCCGCCGTTGTCGGGGTTCATCGGCAAGCTGAGCCTGCTCAGCGCCCTGCTCAATCCCCAGGGGCTCGGTGCCAGCGCCGGGGCACTGCTGTCGAACCAGGCCTGGGGCTTGTTGGCATTATTGATCCTGTCGGGACTGGCCTCGTTGATCGCCTTCTCGCGCCTGGGCATCCAGCGCTTCTGGACGCCGCAGGAGCGACCCTCGCCATTGCTGCGGCCGTTCGAATGCCTGCCAATCATCGTGCTGCTGGGCCTGGGCATCGCCCTGACTTTCAAGGCCGAGCCGTTGCTGCGCTACACCCAATCCGCTGCCGATGCGCTGAACAACCCGGAACATTATGTGATGTCGGTACTCGCCACCCGCGCCGTGCCCAACCCAGAGACCCGCGCCGCGTTGCAGGAGGTGCAGCCATGAAGCGCCTGTTTCCCGCCCCGTGGTTGTCCCTGGCGTTGTGGTTGCTGTGGCTGGTGTTGAACGTGTCCGTCAGCGCCGGTCATCTGCTGCTGGGCGCTGCGCTGGGCTTCCTGGCCCCGTTGATGATGCGCCCGTTGCGCCCGCGGCCCATCCGTATCCGCCGGCCGTGGGTGGTGTTGCGCTTGTTCCTGCTGGTGGGCCGGGATGTGCTGGTGTCCAACGTGGCGGTGGCCTGGGGTGTGCTGAACGCCGGGCGCCGCCCGCCTCGCTCGCGGTTCATCAAGGTGCCGCTGGACATGCACGACGCCAATGGACTGGCCGCGCTGTCGATGATCACCACGGTGATTCCAGGGACGGTCTGGTCGGAACTGGCCCTGGACCGCAGCATCCTGTTGATGCATGTGTTCGATCTGGAGGACGAGGCGTCATTCATCGCGCATTTCAAGGCCACCTACGAGCGCCCGTTGATGGAGATTTTCCAATGAGCCCCTTGCTGTCCAATGCGATCCTGTTGAGCCTGTTCCTGTTCTCCCTGGCGATGGTGTTGACCCTGCTGCGGTTGTTCAAGGGGCCTTCGGCACAGGACCGGGTACTGGCCCTGGACTATCTGTACATCGTGGCGATGCTGATGATGCTGGTGCTGGGCATCCGTTATGCCAGTGACACCTATTTCGAGGCGGCCCTGCTGATCGCCCTGTTCGGCTTTGTCGGCTCGTTTGCCCTGGCCAAGTTCCTGTTGCGTGGCGAGGTGATCGAATGACCGGCGAATTGTCGATGTGGGTGGAAATCCCGGTGGCGATCCTGCTGGTGCTCAGCAGTCTGTTCGCCTTGATCGGGGCGATCGGCCTGGTGCGCTTGAAGGACTACTTCCAGCGCATGCACCCGCCGGCCCTGGCTTCCACGCTGGGGGCCTGGTGCGTGGCGCTGGCTTCGATCGTGTATTTTTCGGCGCTCAAATCCGGGCCGGTGCTGCACGCCTGGCTGATACCGATCCTGCTGTCCATCACCGTCCCGGTGACCACCCTGCTGCTGGCCCGAGCAGCGTTGTTTCGCAAGCGCATGGCGGGGGATGATGTGCCAGCGGAGGTGAGCAGCCGCCGGAACGACTGACCGATATCTCGAGCCGGCACAGCTTTTGTGGCGAGGGAGCTTGCTCCCGCTGGGCTGCGCAGCAGCCCTGA
>NZ_FNNL01000014.1:138152-180172 GCF_900106735.1 Pseudomonas sp. NFACC08-1
CTGAGACCTGTCACCTCGGTGTGTCAGGCTGACTGGTGTTCAGCTTTTTGGGAGGGCTGCGCCCTCCAGCGGGAGCAAGCTCCCTCGCCACAAAAAGCAGGCTGTGTACCCACTGCGCTGCCAGTCAGGCCCATGCCACCGCCAGCAGCCCTGCCCCGAGCACCACGCACAACGGTGAATAAACCCAGGTGTCGAGCCTGGCGAAGGTCGAGCCCTTGACCTCCTTGAAGAAACCCACCAGCTCCGACTCGCCAATGGCCCGGGCGAACATCAGCAAGGCAATCGCGCTGATCAGCCACTGCAACGCCCGATGAGTGACCGGCTGCGCCAGCAGGCCGACCCGCAGGCAGACCAGCAGCGCCACCATCAGCAGGGCCAGGGCCACCAGCAAGGTCAACCAGCCTGAGGGATCGAACGCCGGTCGCAGCGCCTCCCCCTGCTTCACCGGCACCTGAGGCACCACTGCCTTGGCCGCCCACCGCCCACCCAGGGCCCAATACATATGAATCAAGCTGATGGTCGCAAACACTGCGACCAGCGACCGAGCCAACACAAGCGTCATCTCGCCAGCCTCCTGAAAAGAGTTGAACAATCATCCTAGCTGGAATTTGGCATTTCGCTGGACGGGCGTAGGTTGCCAGTTTCCAGCGAATGACTCATTGCCCAGGATCAAGAGTTCAACCTGCTGGCGCGCGAGCCCTCCTACAGGCCCGCGGAGACCTTATCTGCCACTTCCTTGGGCAGCCAGGCCTGCCAGACCTGCGGATGTGCCTTGAGGAACGCCTCGGCGGCTTCACGGGGTGGGATGCGTTTCTCACTCATGTCGGCCAGGGCCTTGTTCAACGGCTCGATGGGCAAATCGACCTTGCTGAAGAACTCGGCAATGTCCGGGTATTGCTTCTGGAACGGCGCAGATACGCCAATCGACAGTTTCGAGGCCAGTGAGCGGGTCGGCTTCGGGTTGGGGTTATCGGCGTCGGTCAGGGTTTTCCAGGCCTCGGCATCGAACGGCGGCTCTTGCAACTGCACCAGCTTGAAGCGCCCGAGCAGTGGCGTGGGCGACCAGTAATAAAACAGAATCGGCTTGCCCCGGCGGATCGTCGAGCTGATTTCCGCATCCAGCGCCGCCCCCGAACCGCTGCGAAAATTCACGTAGCTGTCAGACAGGCCATACGCCTTGAGCTTCTGTTTGTTGACCACCTCGGAGGTCCAGCCAATGGGGCTGTTGAGGAAGCGGCCCTTGTCGGGGCTCTCCGGATCCTTGAACACATGCTTGTAGCGCGCCAGGTCCTCGACACTGCGCAGGTCCGGCGCCAGGGGCTTGATGCCCTTGGCCGGATCCCCCTTGATGACGTATTCGGGCACCCACCAACCTTCCGTCGCGCCTTTGACCGTATCACCCAAGGCGACCACCTTGCCTTCGGCCTCGGCCTTGACCCACACCGGGCTGCGGCCGGCCCATTCCTCGCCGATCACCTGGATGTCGTTATTGGCCAGGGCGGTTTCCAGGGTGATGGTGGTGCCCGGCAATGTGTCGGTCTGCAACCCATAGCCTTTTTCGACGATGATCCGCAGGATATCGGTGATCAGGCTGCCACTTTCCCAGTTCAAGTCAGCGAAGTGAATCGGCGCTGACGCGGCCAACGTCGGGAACGGCGAAACCAACACAGTGAAGGTGGCCCAGGCAGCCAGCCACTGTCGAACTCGTTTCATGCTTTTAACCTCGTACCAAACACAGCAATGGCTGAACGGCCCTGCGTCACCGAACGCAAGCCTCTGAATAGTTCAGTCAATTGACTGTAGCCGAGGTTCCAGCGATATCTCGTTAAAACTGTAACCGGTCCAGGGCGACCGAGGCCCCCGCGCTCACCGGCACTGCCCGCCTCATTCGCTGGCCTTGAACGTCACCAGTTCGCCCTTGCGCCACTTGGCGGCCTTGGCGGTGACCGCCTTCAGGGTCTTGGTCAAGCCTTCTTGCAGTTGTTCGTTGGCCGCAAACACGGTCACCACGCTGTGGCCTTCCTTGAACAGGATTGCCTGACCACCGGGGGTCGTGACGAAGGCGTAATCACCGAGGCCATAGACCGTCAGCTTGATTTCGCGAAAGCGGATTTCAAACTTGCCACCTTCGCGGCTGGGCAACACCGCTGCGCGAAAATGATCACCAACCTTGAGTTCGAGCCTGGGCTTGTCATCGACCACCAGGGCCGACTCAGTGTCGATTTCGGCGACATAAATACCTTCGGCGGTCTGCTCGGTGATGTAGACGAAACGTGACTGGAAGAGTTTGACCAGTTTTGCCCGCAGGTCACCAAGTACGAATAACGCATGCATGTCGAGATTACTTACTGCCAAGGAAACATCCCCATCTTTGAAAAAGGCCCGCCCCTCGGAAAGGACGGACCACGAGAACCCGTGCCGACTGTAACGTCGTAATGGACCTGTAACTGAAATTCGAAGTGAACGGCGCGCCCTGTCCCGGGCCGAGAGCAGACTATAGGTTGCCGCTCTCGCCGTCTTTCCCGGGGGGTCGCCAGAGGCTGAAGGAAAAAGCCACTCTGAGCATCGGAAAAGATGGGACTACTAACTTTAGGGAAATTTCTCACTTAAAAAAGCATTTTTCTGACATCGAGCCCAAAAAAAATTGCTTTAGATAGGCAAGCCGTCCACACGGTGCTGCCGATTCTAGAGCAGCCAGAGGCGTGGAGACTACCCAAACTGCTCGGCAATTCGTCGGTAAACCATAGAAAAGGAATTCACATGGCTACTTTCACAACCCTGATCCAACCTGAAGCCCCTTGTGTCGTCGAGACATCCGACACGTTCGACAGGGTCGACTGCCTGCCTGTCTCGTTGATTCAACCGCGTTACCGGGTCGTCCTGGCCGGCAAGTGCTTTTTCCATATTGAGGAAACATCCACTGGACGTGTAAGAGGATTCCGCACCGATCATAACGAGGCCTGCCACCTGGCCAGGCGTCTGGAACGAAGTGCCTGAGCTCATATGCGCCCCTTCATGACTTAACTCAGCCGCCGACAGGCAACTGCTGCCATACTGCCTGCCCGCGAAGACCGTCACCCATTGACGGATCGCGCACCCACACCATGACTTTTGAGAAGGCGCGACGTGACGGAATTTGATATCGGCGAATTTTTTATCCGGGGCGAAGCCAGAGAGGTCGAAGGCGAGTTCCAGGCCGTCATCGTGATGCGCGCCAAACCGCCCCTGACCACGGTCAGTTGGCACCAAGTGGAAAAAGATCGCTGGTTCAAGACCGCGGAAATTGCTGCCGAGGCCGCCCGGGAAGCCGCCAGGGCGCTGAAAGCCGCAGTGGATGAAGGGGCCTTGAAAGCCTGAGTCCGATCGAACTCCTGACCAGCGCTTGCCTCAGATAAAGGGAAGCAACCGAGGCGCCATGACGGCGCCCGCCCAAAGGAGAACCCCATGGAACAGCCTTCGCACGAACTCAGCACCCTGTTCGACCAACTCGGCCTGCCCTCGGACGGCAAAGCCATCGACGATTTCATCGTGGCACACCCACTGGCCCCGGAGGTCAAGCTGGTGGAGGCCGATTTCTGGTCGGACCAGCAGAAAGACTTGCTGCGCGAATGGCTGCTCGCCGACGGTGAAGAGGCGGTGCTGGTGGATCAGTTGAATGTGCGGCTGCATGACGGTAAATAGCAGCCAGGACTTTTGGCTGTGGCAAGGCACCTGTAGCAGCCAGGACTTTTAGCTAAGTACAAGACAGCTCTTGTGGCGAGGGAGCTTGCTCCCGCTCGACTGCGCAGCAGTCGCCCCGGAGTACTGCCGGCTCGTGTCTCCGGCTGCTGGCTGCCTCCAGCTTTTTGGGGCTGCTGCGCAGCCCAGCGGGAGCAAGCTCCCTCGCCACAGGGTTCGCCCTCGAGCGCTGTTGGCTCGGCGTGTCAGGCTGGCTGCATCCAGCCTTTTGGGGCTGCTGCGCAGCCCAGCGGGAGCAAGCTCCCTCGCCACAGGGCCTAACGCGGCTTCTCGGGTTTGTAGCCCAGCCGCAAACCACCCCAATGACGCCCCTTGAGCATGATCGGCACGGAGAGATCGTGCATCAGTTCTCCCGTGTCGCGGGTGTAGGTCTGCAGCAACACCGGCTGTTGATGGCTGCCGCAGCGAATCCCGGTGCGGTCGGAGAACTTGCGTTTGGTCCGGTTATTGAGCGTGTCCACCTGTGGATCGCCGGTCAACGGCTGGCTGAAGACCTTGTTATGGGTGGGCACGTAGCCCTGCTGAGTGCAGGCAATCGCGAACACCAGGCCCTCGTGCCGGGCCAGCAAGGGTTCCTGGATCGCCGGCAGCACCTGATCGGTATAGCGGTCGAAACGGGTCTGGTATTTGGCGGGTTGGGTGTTGGGGATGGGCTGGTAATTACGGTCGAACAGATCCTCCAGGCTGACACGGCCCTGGTCGATGTCCGCTTCGAACTGCGCGGCGATCTGGCTCGCCCCTTCCCGTGCCAGGTCATAGACCCGTTGGTGATAATCGTCGAGGCCCACTTGGGCCAGGCGTTCGCTGATAGTTTCGGCCTGGCCTTCCATTTGCACCGCCGCTTCGGCCAGGCGCTGGGTCTGCTGGTCGCTGATGGACAGGTCGCCACGCATCTGCTCGATGGCGTGGAACAGGCTGTCGAGTTGTTCGCGATTGGTGTCGGTACCTTCGGCGATGGCGCTGACCTGGGTTTCGACGCCGGCGGCGAGCCGGGCGATGTTTTCCAGGTGTTGGCCGGTGTGCTCGACCTGCTGCACGCCAATGTCCAGGTCAGCGGCCAGTTGACGGATCTGCTCCACCACCTGGGCGGTGCGTTGCTGGATGTCGGCCACCATCACCCCGACCTCGCCGGTCGCCGCCGCCGTGCGCCCGGCCAGGCCACGGACCTCATCGGCCACCACCGCGAACCCACGGCCATGCTCACCGGCCCGCGCGGCCTCGATGGCCGCGTTCAGTGCCAGCAGATTGGTCTGGCTGGCGATCGACTGAATCACCAGGCTGACCCGCTGGATTTCATCGCTGCGCACGCTCAAGGCCTCGATCAACTCGCGGCTGTCGTTTGCGCGCTGGCTGAGCTGGTGCATGCGGCTGATGGATTCCACCAGCTCGCTGCGCCCGGCCACACTGCTGCGATGGGCCTCGCTGGCGGCGCCCAGGGCTTGCTGGCTGAGTTGCGAAGTGGCTTGCTCGGTGGCGATCATCGATTCGGCATTGCTGACGATTTGCGCCGCCGCATCGAGTTGCGACTGGACCTTGCCAGCCAATTGCTTGACCGAATAGGCGACACCGGCCGCCGACAGCGCGTTATGGCTGGTGGTGTAGGACAGGTCGCGGGTCAGCTCGGCCAGTGTGTCGGTCGCGGGTGCGGGCGCCGCGGCCACGCGCGAACGCAAGCGCGGCAACCAGACGATGAGCATGACCAGCGGCAGGCCCAGGTACAGCGACCAGCCGCCCAGGGCCATGCCGCACAGCAGCAATGCCAGGGCGAGACTCTGCAAGGTCGGCGTCAGCCAGCGCGCCGTGCTGTTCGTCCCAGGTACCGAGGCCGGCACCGCACCCGCCAGAGATCCGTCTGTCGCCATGTTCGTCACCCACGCTTCTCGTTGTTATGAATGCATTAAACGCCACTACAGAGCCATTATCCATGGTCCATTAGTCGCGTTCTTGCAGCAGATCAACGGGAGTAGACGTACGAGCACGGGCGAAAGCAAAAGATCGCGGCCTTCGTCAAAAGGTCGCGATCTTTTTTTGGAAAACGCGAATCAGGCCTGACGCTGGTGCTTGTCGATCTGTTCGTGACGTTCCTGGGCTTCGATGCAGTACTTGGTGGTCGGGCTGATCAGCAGGCGCTTGAGGCCGATCGGCTCGCCGCTGTCGTCGCACCAGCCGAAGCTGTCGTCGTTGATACGGTCCAGGGCCTGCTCCAACTGAGGCAGCATGCGCTGGTCGCGATCAATGGCGTTGACCAGCCAGGTACGCTCTTCTTCTACGGAAGCAGCGTCCGCCGGGTCAGCCGGGGTGTCCAGGCTCTCAATGGCGATTCGGTTCTGTTCGATGCGCTCGTGGGTTTCGACTTTCATGTTCTGCAACAGCTTGGTGAAGAAAGCCAGCTGCTCGGCATTCATGTAGTCATCCGCCGGCATGGCCAGCAACTTTTCCTTTGTCATTGATATCTCTATAAAAAAACGTGCATTAAGGCGAATTATTGAGCGTCCCGCAGCGCAGCTGCCACGCTCATCAGGAAGGCGCCGTCTATTCCAAGCGCCACCCGGCACTCAATTTACGAGGGGCGGCAGTCTAAGGCCGAGTCGAGGCCTCAGCAACTGAAAACATAGGGAAAATGTCCGACAACCCCTTCAAATGTTCTCTGACAGGCTTTTGGCAGTCATCGGAGTGCGTTTATAACAAGAAATTCGGTGCAATAGCTGTATTAAGAAGACAAATGGCAACGCCACGCGGGTCAGGCGTGGCGCTTTGTCGCAACGTCCCGGGTATCAGCGCTTGAGTTTACGCTTGTTGCGGTACTGGTCGATGACCACCGCCACCACGATGATCAGGCCCTTGATGATGTCCTGGATGTAGGCATCGACACCGACGAAGGTGAAACCGCTGGCCATCACCCCAAGGATCAACGCCCCGATCACGGTGCCGGTGATGCGCCCCACCCCTCCCGCCAGGCTGGTGCCGCCGATCACGGCCGCGGCAATCGCGTCCAGTTCATAGGACATGCCCATGCCCGCCTGCCCGGTCGCCGCCCGCGCCGAGGCCACCACGCCGGCCAACCCGGCCAACAAGCCGGCAATGCTGTAGACGATCACCAGATGACGCTTGACGTTGATGCCCGAGGTGCGCGCCGCCTGCATGTTGCCGCCGATGGCGTAGGTGTATTTGCCGTACTTGGTGTAGCGCAGGGCGATATGGAAGATCACCGCCACCACCAGGAAAATGATCACCGGCATCGCACCATGCCCGATGGCGGTATAGGAATCGGACAACATGCTCACCGGCTGGCCTTCGGTGTAGTAGCGCGCCAGGCCACGGGCCGAAACCATCATGCCGAGGGTGGCAATGAACGGCGGAATACCGGTAATGGCGATGATGCTGCCGTTGATCGCCCCGGCCAGCAGCCCCACGCCGAGCCCCGCCACCACCGGTATCCACACCGGCAAGTCGGTCAAGGAGGGAAACACCGCCCGGGCGAAGTCCGAGGTCTGGGCCAGGCTGGCGGCGATCATCGCCGACAGCGCCAGCACCGAGCCGGACGACAGGTCGATACCGGTGGTGATGATCACCTGGGTCACGCCGATAGCCAACAGGCCGATGATCGACACTTGCAGGATCATCAGCACCAGACGCTGGGAGTTCATCAGGAAGCTCTGGTCGCGCATGATCCAGCCGAACATTTCGAACACCAGGCCGATGCCGATCAGCACCAGGAAGATACTCAGTTCCGTCGGCAGCCGCCGGCGCGCCCTGGCCGGTGCGGCCGCGGGTTTGTTTTCCAGTATCGCGTTCATAGCCATTCACCTTTTTTGTTCTTTGGCGAGGGGGGTTGTTCCCTGCCGGGAGGTGTGGCGCCCCTGGGACAGGGCCGCTTCGCGGCCCAGCGGGGATAAATCCCCTCGCCACATGTTGCTCGACGTTATTAAGTTGAACGGGCTGGCATCAGGACAGGCCTGAAGCCAATTGCATGACTCGTTCCTGGGTCGCTTCGCCGCGGTCCAGGGTGCCCATCAGGTCGCCTTCGTGCATCACCATGACCCGGTCGCTCATGCCCAGTACTTCCGGCAGCTCCGAGGAAATCATGATCACCGCCATGCCTTCGCTGGCAAGGTAGGAAATCAGTCGGTAGATCTCGGCCTTGGCACCGACATCGATACCACGGGTCGGCTCGTCGAGGATCAGGATGCGCGGGTTGGTCATCAGCCAGCGGGCCAGCAGCGCTTTCTGCTGGTTGCCGCCAGACAAGGTGTCGATGCACTGCTCCAGCGATGGGGTCTTGACACGCAGCTTCTTGCACATGTCCTCACACAAGGCACGCAGGGCTTTTTGCTGGATGAAGCCGTTGCCCACGTAATGGGGCAGCACGGCCATCTCCATGTTTTCCAGCACCGACAGGCACGGGAACAGGCCACTGAGCTTGCGGTCCTCGGTCAACAGCGCGAAGCCTTTCTCGATGGCCATGTGCGGGTCGCTGATGCGCACCGGTTGGCCGTCCAGCAGGATTTCGCCGCCGGTACTCGGGGTCACGCCGAAAATCGCCTCGGCCACGTTGGTCCGGCCCGAACCCATCAACCCGGCGATGCCCAGGATCTCCCCGGCATGCAGGTCAAAGGAAACGCCTTTGAAAATGCCCTCCAGGCTCAGGTCGCGCACCGACAGCACCAAATCGCCGATGGGTTGCTCCCGCACCGGGAACAACTGGCTCAGTTCGCGCCCGACCATCATCGAAATCAGGCTGTCGCCGTCCATGCTGTCGGCCCGTTGCAGGCCGATGTAGGCGCCGTCGCGGAACACCGCCACTTCATCGGCGATGGCAAACACCTCGTTCATTTTGTGGGTGATGTAGATAATGCCCTTACCCTGGGACTTGAGGTCGGCAATGATCGAAAACAGGTGGGCGACTTCGGTCTCGGTAATGGCCGAGGTCGGCTCGTCCATGATCAGGATGTCGGAGTCATAGGAGACGGCCTTGGCAATCTCCACCATCTGCCGCTCGGCGATGCTCAGGTTGCCCACCTGCTCCTCAGGGTCGAGCTTGATGCGCAGGCGCTCCAGCAGGCGGGCGGTGCAGCGATGCATCTCGCCATGGTCGACCATGTGCAGGCCATTGAGCTGCTCGCGACCGATCCAGATGTTTTCGGCGATGCTCATGTGGGGCATCAGGTTCAGCTCCTGATGGATCATCGCGATGCCGGCCTGCAACGCCGCGAGCGGCGTGTCGAACGTCACCGGTTTACCGCGCAGACGCAGTTCGCCGGCGTCCGGCTGGTAGATACCGGCGATGATTTTCATCAAGGTGGATTTGCCCGCGCCATTCTCGCCCATCAGGGCCAGAACGGAACCGGGGCGTACCCGCAGCTGTACATCGGACAGGGCCACCACGCCGGGAAAGCCTTTGCTGACATTGACGACTTCCAGCAGATACGGTTCATCAGGTATTACGTCCGGCCGGAAAGTCATCGCCGGGGCGCTCGAAGCAGTCGCTGAAGCGAACATGATCAGGTACTCCCTCGGCAAGGTCAGCGTGGCAACCTTGCCTGTTTATTGTTGTGGTGGGACCGGTGCGCCAAGCGTCACTTGAACTGACCGACGTTTTCCGGCGTGATCAGGCGGTACGGCACCCAGACGGATTGTTCGACCGGCTGTTTCTTGACCATTTTCACCGCCGTGTCTATCGAGCCATCGGCCTGGCCCTTGGCGTCCTGGAACACCGAGACGGCCATGTCGCCCTTCTTGATCGCGTTCAAGCCGTCCGGTGTACCATCGACCCCGGCAATCAATACGCTGCCTTTCTTGGTGCCCGCTTGCTTGAGGGCCATCGCGGCGCCGATGGCCATCTCGTCGTTGTTGGCCACCACCGCCTGGAACTCGCGCCCCTGGGTCAGCCAGTCGTTGACCAGGGTCATGCCCTTGTCCCGCGACCAAGTGCCGGTCTGCTCCTGCTCGATCTTGATGTTGGGGTACTTGGCCAGCACGTCCTTGACACCCTTGGTGCGGTTGGCGGTGGAGTTGTTGGCGAGGTCACCCAGCAGGATCACGATGTTGCCCTTGCCACCCATCTTCTCGGCCAGATATTGCATTTGCATGTGGCCGGCTTCCAGGTCGTCGGAGGCAACGGTGACCACGCCCGCCGGCAGTTTCAGGTCGTCGGGACGGCGATTGACGTAGACCAGCGGAATACCGGCGGCCACGGCGGACTTGGTGATGCGTTGGGTCGCGGCGGTGTCCACGGGGTTGACGATGATCGCGTCGACCTTCTGGCTGATGAAGCTTTCCACCTGGCTCAGTTGCTTGACCACGTCGCTGCGGGCGTCTTCGAACTGCAGGGTGACGCCGTCCGGCAGGGACTTGGCTTTCTTGTCCATGGATTCACGCAGGTAAGTCAACCAGGTGTCATCGAACTGGGACATGCTGACACCGATCTTCAAGTCCGCCAGGGCAGCGCCGCTGGTGAGCATCAACGACAGGGCCAGCGAGGCGATACGGGTCTTGGTCTTCATGAACGGTCTTTCTCCACTTTGTTGTTGGTTTTATGGATAAGGCGTAGCGGATCAGGAACGGGGCAAACGCACGATGGGCGCGCCGGGCATGCAACACACAACGGCGCCCTTGCGCTGGATGCACAGGGATTCGAACAGGGGAAGGATTGCGGACAGGCGCAGCAGAGGTGACAGGTGAAACGCAGAACGGCTGAAGGTTTTCATCGACGGTACCTAGCTGTGTTTCTTGTTTTTGTTTCGTCCTTCATCCGTTCAAGGCTGGCTTGGCGGGAGGCGGACAGGATTGTCGGTAACCTGGAATCGACTTTATTGGAAAATATTTTCCATATCAACTGATTTTAGAATTTTATTCGTTTTTTATTCCATGACCGACAGGCGTGGACAACCGCACCACTTCGCCCTGCTCGGCACTCTGCCTGGCAGCATCAAGGATGCGCGTGGTCGCCAGTGCATCACGGGCCTCCACCGGCAGCGGGCCAGCGCCGTGCAATGCGGTTTGCAGGTGTTGGTAGAACGCCAGCCAGCAGCCACGCTCCGAGGTCACCCGCTCGCGCTCGGTGCCATGTTCGAACCAGCCCCAGCGCCGATGCTCTTCAGCGCCCCAGCGTTCGCCCTCGGACGCCGGGCTCAAGCCCGCCAATGCCTGGGCTTCCTGCCCGTCCAGGCCTTCGACGGTATAGCAGCCCTGGGTGCCGTTGACCCGAAAGCGCGGGCGCGCTGCGTTTTGCACGCAATTGCCGCTCAAGTGGGAAATCACGCCGCTGGCGTGGGTCAAGGACATGAAGAAGCCGTTGTCGAACACTTGGTCCGGCTGCCGGTAGTCCAGCTCGGCGTAGACCCGCACCACCGGCCCGAACAACTGCAGCGCCTGGTCCACCAGATGGCTGCCCAGGTCCCGCAGGAATCCACCGCCGCTGCCCTTCCCCACCGACGTCGGTGAATAGCGCTCGACACTGGATTCAAAACGAATGACCTCGCCCAGGGCGCCGGACGCCAGCAGTTTGCGCAGGGTCAGGAAATCCGAATCCCAGCGACGGTTCTGGTACACGCAAAGCGGCACATTGCGCCGCTCGGCCGCCAGCACCATCGCTTCGGCTTCGGCGGCATCGCGGGCAAACGGTTTATCGCTGACCACGGCCACGCCCCGTTCGATGGCTTCCATCACCACGGTCGGGCGGCCGTCCAGCGGCGTAGAGACCACCACCGCATCGACGCCGGCCGCTACCAGTTGTTCGAGCGTGTCGAAGGCCTGGACGTGCGGGTAATCACTCGCCAGTTGCTCGCGTCGCTCGACGGACCGGGTCACCACGCCAACAAACGTAGCCCCCGGCAGGCTGCTGATCAGCGGCGCATGAAAAAATCGTCCGCCCTTGCCATAGCCCACTAGTCCGATTCGCATGAAAGCTCCTTAGGTCACGGTTGGAATGCACCCTGTGGGTTAGCCGTAGAAACGCGGGCGCTCGGGCAGGTCAACCTTGATGATCTGCCCACTCTGCTGCGCCTGGATACAGGCATCCGCCGCCACCGCTGCGGCGAAGCCGTCCCAGGCCGACGGCCCGCCCACCTGCCCGGTGCGCACGCCGTCGATGAAGGCCTGCAATTCGACGTCGTAGGCCGCGATGAAACGGTCCTTCCAATCCATCAGGATCGCATTCGACAGCTTGGCGCCGCTGCGCAGTTGCACCTGGGACGGTTCCGGCAGCTTGGCGATGCCGGTCTCCCCCACCACTTCGCACTGGATGTCGTAGCCGTACTGGCAGTTGACGAACACTTCGACGTCGATGCGCGTGCCCCGGGCGGTTTCCAGCAGGACGATCTGCGGGTCGCGCAAATGGGCCAGGGCCTTGCTGGACTTGCGCGGAAACACCACCTGCACCGACACGTAGTCATCGGCCAGCAGCCAGCGCAACACATCCAGCTCATGGATCAGGGTGTCGGTGATCGCCATGTCGGTCTTGTAGTTTTCGCCCACGCTCGGGTTGCGGTGCGCGCAATGCAGCATCAGCGGTTCACCGATCTGGCCGCTGTCGATCACCGCCTTGAGTGCGCGATAACCTTCATCGTAAGGGCGCATGAAGCCTACCTGCACCAGGCGCTTGCCGTGGGCGATTTCAGCCTCGACGATCTTGCGGCAGCCTTCGGCCGTGACGGCCAGCGGCTTTTCACAGAACACCGGTTTGCCCGCCGCAATCGCCGCCAGCACGAACTCTTCGTGGCTCGGGCCCCAGGAGGTGACGAGGATCGCCTCCACGTCAGGCGCCTTGATCAATGCATGACCGTCGGGGTAGACCTCGGCGGTCAGCTTGAGATCGGCAACGACCTTGGCCGCTTGTTGCAGGTTGATGTCGGTCACCGCCACCACCTGGCTGTTGAGCAAGGTCTGGCTGCAACGACGGATATGGTCCTGGCCGATGGCCCCGGTGCCGATGACGCCCAGCTTCAAAGACATGTAGAGAACTCCTTTCGTATTGTTGGGGCAATCAGTATTGACGGGCCTTGGCCAGCCGTTCGTTGAGGGTCTTGGCGACCGCATCGGTGCGGGCGCTGGTGGACACCTGCGCCACGCCGACCCGCCACCACGACAGGTATTTGTGGATCATGGTCTTGGGCAGGACCTTGATGTCGATCAGCGTCGAGACGCTCTGGCGCCGCGCATCGGCCAGGGCCGCCTGCAGTTCGTCGAGAGTCTTGACCTTGTAGGTCTTGCAACCGTAGGCCGCGGCGCTCATGGCGAAGTCCACCGGCACAAAACCGCCGTCGAGCTTGCCGGTGTCCGGGTTGCGGAAGCGGAACTCGGTGCCGAAGCTGTCCATGCCGTGTTCCATTTGCAGGTTGTTGATGCAACCGAAGGTCATGTTATCCAGCAGCACCACATTGATCTTGCGGCGTTCCTGGATCGAGGTCGCCAGCTCCGAGTGCAGCATCATGTAGGAACCATCGCCCACCAGGGCGTAGACCTCTTTGTCGGGCTCGGCCAGTTTCACCCCCAGCGCCGCATTCACCTCGTAGCCCATGCACGAATAACCGTACTCGACGTGATAGGTATTCACGCCCTTGCTGCGCCAGCTGCGCTGCAAGTCGCCGGGCAGGCTGCCGGCGGCGGCGACGATGATGGCGTCATCCGCCAGGGTCTGGTTGAGGGTGCCGAGCACGCGGCTCTGGGTCAGGCAGGAACCGGTGAGTTCGATGAATTCGCGAAACACCGCCGGGTCCATGTGGTCGTTGATCTCCGGGACGAAATCCTCGGCCTGGAAGTCCGCCTGATAAATCCGGTCCACTTCGGCGTCCAGCTGGGCCTTGGCATCGGCGATCTGTCCTCCCCATTCGGCACGATAGTCGCCCATCGCCGCTGACAGTGCCTCCAGCCCCGAACGGGCGTCGGCCAGCAGCTGCACGCCGTCGAGCTTCAAGGCATCGCACGGGCTGATGTTGAGATTGAGGAACTGCACATCCGGGTGCTGGAACAGCCATTTCGATGCCGTGGTGAAATCGCTGTAGCGGGTGCCTATACCGATGATCAGGTCGGCTTTCTTGGCCAGCAGGTTCGCCGCCAGGCAACCGGTTTCACCGACACCGCCAACGTTCAGCGGATGGCTGGACACCACCGCGCTCTTGCCCGCCTGGGTCTCGGCGAATGGAATGTCGAAGCGCTCGGCAAAGGCCAGCAGCGCAGCGTTGGCACCGGCGTAGCGCACGCCGCCGCCACAGATGATCAACGGCTGGCGCTTGCCCTTGAGCAGCGCCAGGGCATCACCGAGCATCGCTTCAGTGGCCGGGCGACGGTCAATGCGATGGACACGTTTTTGCAGGAAGTAATCCGGGTAATCGTAGGCTTCGGCCTGTACGTCCTGGGGCAAGGCCAGGGTCACCGCGCCGGTTTCGGCCGGGTCGGTCAACACGCGCATGGCATGGATCGCGGCGGTCATCAGTTGCTCGGGGCGGTTGATGCGATCCCAGTATTTGCTCACGGCCTTGAAGGCATCGTTGGTGCTGATGCTCAGGTCATGGAACTGCTCGATCTGCTGCAGCACCGGGTCCGGCTGGCGACTGGCGTAGACATCGCCGGGCAACAACAGCAACGGGATCCGGTTGGCCGTCGCGGTGGCCGCCGCCGTCAGCATGTTCGCCGCCCCGGGGCCGACCGACGAGCTGCAAGCGTAGATCTTGCGCCGCAGATGCTGCTTGGCAAAACCGATAGCGGCATGGGCCATGCCCTGTTCGTTGCGGCCCTGGTGGACCACCAGGTCGCCGCTGTCCTGCTCCAGCGCCTGACCCAGGCCCAGCACGTTGCCGTGGCCGAAAATGGTAAAGACCCCGGCGACGAACTTGCTCTGGACGCCATCGACTTCGATGTACTGGTTATCGAGGAATTTCACCAGGGCCTGGGCCATGGTCAGTCGTGTTGTGGTCATGCTTGCACCTTGTCTGGAATGCAAATTGCGGCTGACTCGCACCCACAAGGGGGCATCATCATTTTGATGACTGTGTCAGGCCTGCGGATTCTGTAAATGGTCCATGCTCGCCCCCAACGCCTGGCGGATGTCGGCCAGTTCATGGACGCTCTCGGCGAACGGCTCGAAGGACAGGTAGCCCTCGTAGCCACCGGCCCGTAGCGCCTCGATCTGCACGGCATTGCCCAGGATGTCGGCCTCGCCCACCAGCACCCGATGGCCGTCACGGATCGTCGCCAGCGGCGCCTGGGCATCCTCGACGCCGGAGATGTGCACCAGAGCGGTCAGCTCGGGGAAGAATTCCTGTTCACCGGCCAAATGATGGTGAAAGGTGTCATGCACCAGGCGGAATACATCCAGCCCGCCAATGCTCTTGATCGCTTCCACCGCCGTGCGCTTGCGGCGCAGCGCGCACTCTTCGAAACCCAGGGGCTCGATGAACCCGTAGATGCCAAAGGCGCGCAGAATCGGCGCCAGTTCGCTGAGGGCCGTACGCAGCCCAGCCGCGCGCTCAGCCTCGCTGCGTGGGTCGGCGCGGTCATTGAGCGGGCACATCACCAGGCCCTCGGCGCCGCATTCGCGGGCGTAGTCGGCCAACCGCACGGCCTGGGCGCGGCGCTCCTCGTTCCACACATCAAAGGGGTACAGGGCGTTGATCGACAGTACCTTGATGCCGCGCGCCTCGCACAACTCGCGCACGCGGGCCGGCGGCATGCCGTCTTCGATCTCGACGCCCTTCAGATCGTTGCGGATCTCGATGGCATCGGTTTTCAACGCCAGGGCCAAATCAATGAAAGCGGGCAGTGACAGGCGTGGCGCAACCATTCGGTTCAAGGCAAAACGCAGGGGCTTGTTCATTGTTATTCTCCCTCCGGCAGTCATTCAAAAGTGAGTTATTGAGCAGTCGGCATGCTGAACTCAGGCCCCTTGGCAATGCTGTCGGGCCAGCGTTGCATCACGCTTTTGTAGCGGCTGTAGAAACGCAGGCCTTCTTCACCGTAGGCATGGTGATCGCCGAACAACGAACGCTTCCAGCCACCAAAGGAATGCCAGGCCATGGGCACCGGAATCGGCACGTTGATGCCCACCATGCCGACCTTGATGCTGCGGGCGAACGCCCGGGCGATGCCGCCGTCACGGGTGAAACAGGACACGCCGTTGCCGAACTCATGGGCGTTGATCAGCGCCACCGCCGTGGCGAAATCCGGTACGCGAACGATCCCCAGCACCGGGCCAAAAATTTCTTGCTGGTAGATGCTCATCTCGGCGGTGACCTGGTCGAACAGCGTCGCGCCGACAAAGAATCCCTGCTCGGCCCCGGGCACCTTGAAACCACGGCCATCGACGATCAGCCGAGCGCCCTCGGCCACGCCGGCGTCGATGAAGCCTTCGACCTTGGCCTTGTGCTCGGCGGTGACCAGCGGCCCCATGTCGGTGCCAGGCTGCTGACCGTTACCGATCTTCAGTTGGTCGATGCGGGGCAACAGCTTGGCAATCAATTCATCGCCCACGTCACCCACTGCCACGGCAATGGAAATCGCCATGCAGCGCTCACCGGCCGAGCCGTAAGCGGCACCGATCAACGCATCCGCCGCCTGGTCAAGGTCGGCGTCGGGCATGACGATCATGTGGTTCTTCGCCCCGCCCAGGGCCTGCACACGTTTGCCGTGCGCCGTGCCCTGCTGATGGATGTATTCGGCAATCGGCGTGGAGCCGACAAAGGAAATCGCCTCGATGTCCGGGTGCTGCAACAGCGCATCCACCGCCACCTTGTCGCCCTGGACCACGTTGAACACACCGTCCGGCAGGCCGGCTTCGGTCAGTAACCGGGCCATCAGCAGGCTGGCGGACGGATCGCGCTCCGAAGGCTTGAGGATGAAGCAGTTGCCGGCGACCAGCGCCAGGGGAATCATCCACAACGGCACCATCACTGGGAAGTTGAACGGCGTGACCCCGGCGCAAACGCCCAAGGGCTGACGCAGGTTCCAGTTGTCGATGCCGCCGCCGATGTTGTCGCTGAAATCGGTCTTGAGCAGGTTTGGCGCACCGCAGGCGTACTCGACGATCTCGATGCCGCGGGTGACTTCGCCGTGGGCGTCAGACAGCACCTTGCCGTGTTCGCGACTGATGATTTGCGCCAGCTCGTCGTGGTGCCGGTCCAGCAGTTCCTTGAACTTGAACATCACCCGCGAACGACGCAATGACGACTGCTCGGACCAGGCCGGAAACGCCGCCAGCGCCGAGGCCACTGCCGCGTCGACGGTGCCCGGCTCGGCCAGGGCCACCCGGGCCTGCACTGCACCGGTGGCCGGGTTGAAGACATTGCTGAACCGCGTGCTGTCGTGGTCCTGCACCTGGCCGTTGAGGTAATGGCCTACTACCGGGGCGTCACTCATTGTTCTTGTTCTCCGTACGAATGTTGGAAATCAGAGGTCCAGCAACCAGCTGTGCTGCGGATCGTTATGGAACTGCCAGACCCGCTTCGGGCCGGCCATGACGTTCAGGTAATACGACTCGTACCCGTAGGGCACGCTGACCGGGTGGTAACCCTTGGGCACCACCACCAGGTCGCTGTTCTCCACGGCCATGGCCTGGTCAATGCTGCGGTCATCGGTGTAGACCCGCTGGAACACGAAGCCCTGGGACGGGTTGACCTGGTGGTAATAGGTTTCCTCCAGGAAGCTCTGGTGCGGCAGGTCGTCGGTGTCGTGCTTGTGCGGCGGGTAGCTCGAGGAGTGCCCCGACGGTGTGCGCACTTCCACCACCAACAGCGAATGGGCCGGTTCGCTGTCCGGCAGGATGTCGCAGACATAACGGGTATTGGCGCCCTTGCCGCGCACACTGCGCTTCATGCTGTCCGGACGGATCAACCGTGGGCCATAACTGTTCTGCGTAGACCCCGGTGCGGCACACACGGCAATCTGTACATCGCTCAGCGCGGTGACCTGGGCCTGGCTGCCGGGCGGCAGGTAGGCGGCATAGGGTGATTTGTCCTCGAACACCGACTGGCGATCACCGACGTTGTCCCAATCGAAGGCCCCTTGCCCCGGCGCTTCGCCCTTGAGGCTGATGCGCCCGCTGAGCAGCACCAGGCACAATTCCTTGTCATCGGCGGCGACCGGCAGGGTTTCGCCCAGGCTCAGGCGGTAGGCGGCGAATCCGACATATTCCAGCTCACCTGCCGGCAACTGGACCATGGTTCGACCGCTGGAATGGCTCTTGATCAACAGGCTCATGACGGACTCCTTTCCTGCAGCAAGGCACGCAGGGTGTCGTAGCCTTTCTTGGCGTAGGCATAACTCGGCGCCACGGCAGGGTCCTGCTCGGCTTCCACCACCAGCCAGCCTTGGTAATCGGCGGCCAGCAGCACGTCGAGCAACGCGGCGAAGTCGATGTCACCGTCCCCCGGCACGGTGAAGGTGCCGTTGATGATGCAGTCGGGGAAGCTCCACAGGTTATTGCGCGCCAGTTGCACTACAGGTTTGCGCACGTCCTTGAAGTGCACATGGCAGACCCGCTCGATGTGTTTGCGCAGCACCTGCAACGGTTCGCCACCGCCCATGTAGCAGTGGCCCGAGTCGAACAGCAGGCCGACTTCGCTGCCGGTCAGGGCCATCAACTTGTCGATGTCCGCGGGTGACTCGACATAGGCGCCCATGTGGTGGTGATAGGCCAGGCGTACGCCTTGGGACAAGGTGAAGCGCGCAAGTTCAGTGAGTTTGTCGGCGTAGGCTTGCCAGGCTTCATCCGTATGGAAACGCGGGCGTTCGATCAGCGCAATCCGCTGGCCCTGGATGGAGTCGGCGACTTCCCCGTACACCAGCACCGTCGCGCCGTTCTGTGCCAGCAGCTCGACGTGGCTGGCGATGGCGTCGATCTCCTCGGCCGCCGAACGCCGGGCCAGGCGGCTGGAATACCAACCGGAGACCAGCGCCAGGTCATAAGGACGCAGCACATCGCCGACACCCTTGGCGTCCTTGGGGAATTTGCCGTTGAGTTCAAAACCTTCGTAGCCGATTTCCTTGCCCTCGCTCAGCGCCGTGCTCAACGGCGTCTCGCCGCCCAACGACGGCAAGTCATCGTTGCTCCAGGAAATCGGGTTGATGCCAATTCGAATAGCGGGCATGGCTGCACCTTTTATTGTTGTCTCTAAATGTTCAACCGATCACCTGTGGCGAGGGAGCTTGCTCCCGCTCGGCTGCGAAGCAGTCGTCAACCTGTGGATGCGGTTTGCCTGTCGAACCGGGGCTGGCTGATCGGGACTGCTTCGCAGTCCAGCGGGAGCAAGCTCCCTCGCCACAAAAAGCCCTGCATTGCCATCAAGCACGGGCACTGCGCCAGGCCTCGATCAATTCCACAAACCGGCCCTGCACCTGCCGGATCAGCGTTTCATCATCGATTTCCCCGGCCAGCCAAGCCCGGCTCGGTTCCTGGAAAATCGTCCGACCCACGGCGAAACCGCGGCAGGTGGTGCTCTGGCTGGCCTGGCGAAAGCCTTCGGCCAGGGCAGCGGCCGGGGCGTTGAGGCCCAGCAGGACCACGCCGCGGCAATACGGGTCGCGTTGCTGGATCAGCTCATCAAGCTGTTTCCACTCCTGAGCGCTCTGGGCCTCGATCTTCCACCACGCAGGGAAAATACCCAGGTTGTAGAGGCGCTTGAGCGCGCGATAGAGCACCTCCGGGTGGGGTGACGGATGATCCTTGGGCGGAATGACTTCCAGCAGCAATTCATGGCCGCTGACCTGGGAAGCCTTGTACAGCCCCATCAATTGCGCTTCCTGCTCCAGGCGCAGCAGTGGTTCGTCATCAGGGTGAAATTGCACCAGGCACTTGATGATCTGTTCCTGCGGCCAGGCGATCAGGTTGCTGCCAATGGAGCGCCCATGCTCGAACGCCAGTGGCCGCGAATTCTGTACCTCCACCGGGCGCGCCACCCACCAGCCACGTCCGGTGGCAGCGTTCAGCGAGTCCTGGCCGAAGCGTTGGTCGGCCAGCAGACCGACGTCGGCCTCGATGCCTTGGCGCTGCAGGTCGGCTTCAACCCGCTCCACCGCCTGGATGAACAGTTGCTTGAGGTCACCAATGCAGTTCAGGTCGCGACCGCCTTTCTGGGCCAGCTCCACCAGTTGCCAGCGATGGTCGAAGGCAAAGATGAACAATTGTTTCCAGGTCTTGCGCGGCACGCTGACCTGATGCAGCCGTTGCAGCACCGCATCCTGGTCCGGCCGGGTAATCAGCACCGGACTCTTGAATAAGTAGTCGAGCTCGGCCCGGGTCGGCATCGCCGGGGCACAGGCATGGCGCGACACCACCAGGCCGCCGCAGGCATTGGCCAACTGACAGCAGCGCTCATCGCTGGCGTCCTCCAGCCAACCGGCGAGGAACCCCGACATGAATGCATCACCGGCGCCCAGTACATTCAAGACCTCGACCCGGACACCAGGGTAAAGGGCGCCGTCTTCAAGGCGGACCGGAATGGCGCCATGAATCACCGTGCAACCTTGCGCGCCAAGCTTGACCACCAGGGTCGCCGCCGTCAGCGAGCGCACGGTGCGCAAGGCGCTCAGCAGGTCTTCGCAGCCGCCGGCGATCAGGAATTCTTCTTCAGTGCCAACGATGAGATCGAAACGCGGCAGGATGCCTTGTACATGCTGGCTGACTTTCTGGTCGGCGACAAAACGGGTTTCCCCATCAGCCTTGCCCGCCAGACCCCAGAGCACCGGCCGATAATCGATGTCCAACACGCATTTGACGTTGTGCTTCTCAGCGTAATCCAGTGCCTGGGTACTGGCCTTGTAGACGCTTTCGGTCGAGAAATGCGTGCCGGTGATCAGCAACGCCTTACTGGAGGCAATGAAGGTTTCGTCGATGTCTTCGGCGCGCAACGCCATGTCGGCGCAATTTTCCCGGTAGAACACCAGGGGAAAGGTTTCCCGGTCCTTGATACCCAGCAGGACCATGGCCGTCAGGCGCTCGGGATCGACCTTGATGCCGCTGACGTCGCAGCCTTCACGTGCCAGGGATTCCACCAGGAAGCGGCCCATGTGATCGTCCCCTACCCGGCTCAGCATCGCCGACCGGAGCCCCAGGCGTGCCGTGCCGAAAGCGATGTTGGCCGACGAACCGCCCAGATACTTGGCGAAGCTTGCGACATCTTCCAGGCGCGCGCCGACTTGCTGCGCGTAAAGGTCGACGCCCAGGCGTCCCAGGCAGATCACATCCAATTGACGCCCACTGGCAAAACGAGTCTGGCCCATGCTGGCTCCTGTTATTTTTATCAGCCTGCGCTTGTCGCCAAAACCGACGCCAGCGCTGTTGGTGAATGCAGACTAAAACGAGCGACGGGCAATAATCAATAATTATTCTATAAATTTTTTACGTGGAATATTTTTTCCAATACGCTATACCCGAACCGGACCAGACGCAGTGCATCGTTTCAGCAGTTGCCGCAACATTTGTCCGCCCATGATTTTCCCTGCGCCTACGCTGTAGACTGCGACCAGCCAACCTATTGTCGAGGGCCGGCCCTTTTTCGGGCCGCCCTATAAGAACAAGCCAGAAGGATTTTCTATGACCCGCCCCGATGATCTGCCGGCGCCGTCCGAGAGCGCGTCCGAAACCGCCCTCCCGAGCCCACCGATCAATGCCGAGCGCCTGCTGCAACTGATCACCGATGAATACGAAAGCCTGCCGCGCCAGCTCAAACGCATCGCCAGCTACATGAGCCAGCAGAGCGACCGGATCATGGTCGACCGCATCAGCGACATCGCACGGGAGTGCGAAGTGCACCCCTCGGCCATCGTCAGGTTTTCCCAGCGTTTCGGTTTCAGCGGGTTCAGCGAAATGCAGGCGTTGTTCCGCGAGGCCTACACCCACAAGACCACGCCGGTGCAGAACTACCAGCAGCGCATCCGCAGCATGATCGCCAACAAGTCGCAGAAAGCCAGCGGCGGCGACCTGGCCCGTGAGTGCGTCAACGCGACCCTGTCGGGCATCGAGCGGCTGGGGTTGGAGCTGGATGACCAGGCGTTCGAAAAGGCCGTAGACCTGGTGGTCAACGCCGACAATATCTATGTGGTGGGTGTGCGCCGCTCGTTCGCGGTGGCCGATTACCTGGTCTACAACCTGCAACACACCAATAAACGCATTCACCTGGTGTCCGGCCTGGGGGGCAGTTACCGCGAGCAGATGCGCAGCGTGCGCGCCAACGACCTGGTCATCGCCATCAGCTTCACGCCCTATGGCAAGGAAACCCAGCACTGCCTGCGCATTGCCCAGCACCATCAGGCCAAGACCCTGATCATCACCGACAGCAATCTGTCGCCCCTGGCCAAACGGGCCAACGCGGTGTTGCTGGTCAACGAAGGCAGTTCGTTCGCCTTCCGTTCGTTGAGCGCCACGTTGTGCCTGTGCCAGGCATTGTTCATCGCCGTGGCTTACCGACTGGAACTCAAGGTCGATGAAATCCATGAACAGGTCGGGTTCGAGGATTAACGCCCGCAAGGAATTACTCAAGGAGAAGTCATGAAACTGATCGGCATGCTGGATTCGCCCTATGTAAGACGCGTCGCCATTTCCGCCAAGTGCCTGGGGGTTGCCCTGGAGCACGATTCCGTTTCGGTGTTCAGGCATTTCGAACAGTTCCAGCGCATCAACCCGGTGGTCAAGGCCCCGACCCTGGTGCTGGACGATGGCTCGGTGCTAATGGACTCCACGTTGATCATCGATTACCTGGAGGCCTTGGCTGCTCCGGGGAAAAGCTTGATGCCGGCCGACCTTGGGCAGCGGCTGCGATCACTGCGCCTGATTGGTTTGGCCTTGGCGGCCTGTGAGAAGTCGGTGCAGATCTACTACGAACGCAACCTGCGGGAGATCCAGCACGCGCCTTGGGTTGAACGCGTAGAAGGCCAACTGGCGGCGGCTTATGGAATGCTGGAGCAGGAACTGGAAAAACAGCCGTTGAGCACTGATGGCAAACTCGATCAGGCCGGCATCACTGTCGCGGTGGCCTGGAGCTTCACCAACCTGGTGGTGCCGGACCAGGTGCAGGGCAAAGCTTTCCCGTTGATCAGCGCGTTCACCGCCTATGCCGAAGGGTTGGAGGCGTTTGTCAGTACGCCGATGGAATAACGGATGGGTGTGGTTTCTGTGGGATTCGGCGGTGTATTCGATTGTGTATCCAGCCAATCCCTTGTGGCGAGGGAGCTTGCTCCCGCTGGGCTGCGCAGCAGCCACAACCATTTGCCTGACACACCGAATCGCCAGGTCTCAGGGCCGCTTCGCACCCCAGCGGGAGCAAGCTCCCTCGCCACTGGGGACGGTGGCGATGGGCAGATTCGTGCATGTTCCCACAGTTATTTGCAGGTAACTGTGGGATAGGTGTTCACCTCAGCTCCTTCATGGGTCTCCTTCAGGCCAGCTCCACGTCCTTCGGCTCGACGACACTCGGTGCCACTTCGAAGCGATCCGCCAGGAACGGCGTGAGGTCCAGCGGCAGCGGTTCGTTGTTCACCAGCTTGTCCAGCAGCACCCCGGTGATGGCCGAGGTCAGGATGCCGGTGCGGAAATGACCGCAGGCGTTGAGGTACCCCTCTACCCCGCGCATCGGCCCCAGGATCGGCAGTTCATCAGGTGACCCCGGGCGCAGGCCGGCCCAGGTTCGTTTCAGGTTGATGTCGACCAATTGCGGGATACACCGCACCGCGCCTTGCACCAACCCTTCGATCTCCGGATAGGTTGTGGTCACGTCGAAGCCTTTGTCTTCGGTGGTGCTGCCAATGAGGATCTCACCGTTGTCTTTCTGCGCCACGTAGCAGTCGCTGGTGGTCAGGCAGCCGTTGAGGATTTTCGGCATGCGCTCGGTCAACAGGATCTGCCCCTTGACCGGTTTGACCGGAATCCGCACGCCTGTGGCCTGCTCACTCAGGTCCGCCGCCCAGGCACCGGCCGCGTTGATCAGGGTCCGGCAGTTGAATGTCCCCGCCTCGGCGGTTTTCACGCCTGTCACCCGCGTGCCGCTGCGCAGCACCTCGGTCACGCTGGTGTTGAAGAACAGGTCGACACCGTTCTGCCGGGCGCCTTCAGTGTAGGCATCGGCCAGGCGGAACGGACTGACCTGGTGATCGCAGAGAAACTCCAGCGCTCCCAAGGCTTCATGGCTGACATTCGGCTCCGCCTCACGCAGGGCGGCCTGGTCGAGCCAGCGCACCTGATCGGCCAGATGAGGAATGCAGGCAACGATGTGCTCCGCGTACAAACGGTCTTCGTCGTCGTAGATCACGAACTTGAGCCCGGTCTGCTCGAACTTGAAATCCATGCCATGGTTGTCGATCAACTCGCGGTGCAACTGCGGATACATCGCGTTGGATTGCAAGGCGAAATCAAAGAACGACTGGGGCAGGATGTGCGGCGTGCTAGCGTCCACCGCCACCGCGGCGCCCTGGGTCTGGCGCTTGCGGTTGGCCGACATCATGCGAAAGAAGATCACCCCGCAGCCCAGGCCCACCGACTCACCAATGGCCCACAGTCCGCCCGCCGAAGCGCGGGTCGCGTTGCCGGGGCGCTTGGCGTCGATCAGCGCGACTTTCAGGTGTTTGCGCTTGGACAGTTGATAGGCACAGGAGGCGCCGATCACACCGCCACCGGCGATGACCACGTCATAGTGCTTAATCATGGGAAACGGCCTCCGTGCCAAGGTTCTGGAACGCTGAAAAGGGAATCGGATCGATGGGGAAACGTGGTCGCAGCCAGCCCACATCGGCACGCCCGGTGGCTTCGCGCAAGCGGTCGCTGCAATAGCCGACACACATCCGCCCCTGGCAATCGCCCATGCTCACGCGGGTGCGCATCTTCAGACTGGCCATGTCTTGCACGCCTTGCTCCAGCGCCCGGTCGATGTCGGCGCGGGTGGTGTGCTCGCAGCGACAGATCACCGTATCGGCGGCCGGCAACGCGGTTTGCCCGGCGCCGCGCTGGGTGTAGCGATCCACGGCGGCGCGAAAGCGAATGATCCGCTCCAGTTGCGCCTGGTAGCGTTCGCGGCGCGCCAGGGCCGTGGACGGATCCAGCACATTGCGTTGCATCAGGATCGACAGCGCCGCGATGCGTCCGCTCAGCATGGCCGCTTCACCACCGCGAATCCCGCCCATGTCGCCGGCCAGGTGAATGTGCGCTTCGCTGCTCTGTTGCCAGGCATCGGACACGGCCCGCAAATAGCCATCGTCGCTGAAACCGTGCTCCAGGCCCATCTGCTGGCTCAATTGAGTCCGCGGGATAAACCCGTAGCCGACCGCCAGCGTCTGGGCCGGGAGCTGTTCAGCGCGTTTGAGGTCGGGTTCCCAGCTTGTGGAGTAAGGCGCGACGGTAACGACGCTCAACTCTCCCTCGCCGTCAGCCTGCACCACGCCCCAGCCATAGCGCACGGGAATGCGATTGAGCTTGAGGTAGGCCAACATGCTCAGGCCGTCGAGGAACAGTTGCGGCTTGTTCAGCAACGCCAGGCTTTCCTTGGCGATCCGGCCGAACGCACAGGCCTCATACACACCCGCCACCGCCACGCCCGATGCGTGCAGTTGACAAGCCACCAGTGGCAACAACGGACCGGTGCCAGCGATCACCACCGGGCTCGGCGGCTTGACCACACCGCTCTTGATCTGCAATTGCAGGCCCCCGAGCATCATCACGCCCGGCAGGGTCCAGCCCGGAAACGGCACGCTGCGTTCGTGACAACCGGCCGCCAGCACCAGATGGGAATAGGCGACCTCGCCCAGGCGCTCGTCGGCATCCAGCAGCACCAGCGCCCGGAAGCCTTCGGCACCCATGACACGGCTGCTCAATCGCACGTCGATCAGGCCGGCGTGTTGCTGGAATTCACCGTGGAGTTTCTCCAGGGCTTCGCTGTAGCGCGGGCCGAGGTAATCCAGGCGCACGCCATCGCGCAACGGTCCGCGATACACCACGCCCCCCAGGCGCGGCGCTTCTTCGAGCAAGGTGCAGCGCACGCCGTGGGAGGCCAGTTCGATGGCTGCGGCCATCCCCGCCGGCCCACCGCCGACAATCACCGGATCGAGGTTCATGGCGCCTCCGTCTCGGTGATGCGGTTGACCCGGGTTTCGATCTGCATGCCGGGGCGTACCAGGGTCTGGCAGGCGCGGCGCTTGTGACGGCCATCGATCTTGACCAGGCAGCATTGGCATACACCCATGCCGCAATAGGCACCGCTGATCTGGTCGTGGTCGTTGCGGGCCACCTGCCGTTGACCCAAGGACTGGATGACGGTGAGGACGGTTTCACCGTGGGCGGCACTGACGGCCTGCCCGTCCAGGTGCACCGTCATGTCGGCCTGGGTCAGCGGCTGGATATCAAATTTTCGGCGTAGAAGGTCTTGAGGTTGAATCATATTGCTCTTCCTTGAAAGTTCTGTGGGGCGGGCTCCTTGCGGCACACCACGAGTATCAGTACCTGGCAGCGACAGCGCACTACCACAGGGCAACAGATACAACATGCTGGATCGCGCCGATTTATGTTAGGAGTTATTTGTGACCAGTTGTTGATCCACGCCAGTGAATCCGCTTTTCGGCTCATGAACTTTTTTTCAGAAAGCCGACAGGTATTCTTTGGCAGAATGCTGCGCAATAGCACCGACTTCCCCACACGGTACCGCCCATGAACCGCATCCTGACCATCGAAGACGACGCCGTGACCGCCCGTGAAATCGTCGCCGAGCTGACCCGCAACGGCCTGGACGTCGATTGGGTCGACAACGGCCGCGAAGGCCTGGAACGGGCGGTGAGCGGCGACTACGACCTGATCACCCTCGACCGCATGCTGCCCGAGCTCGACGGCCTGGTGATCGTCACCACGCTGCGCACCATGGGCGTGGCCACGCCGATCCTGATGATCAGCGCCCTCTCCGACGTGGACGAGCGGGTCCGTGGCCTGCGGGCCGGCGGCGACGATTACCTGACCAAACCGTTCGCCACCGACGAAATGGCCGCCCGGGTCGAAGTGCTGCTGCGGCGCAACAATGGCGCCCGCGAACCGGAAACCGCGCTACGGGTGGCCGATCTGGAACTGAACCTGATCAGCCGCGAAGCCAGCCGCAACGGGCAACTGCTCAGCCTGCTGCCCACCGAATACAAGCTGCTCGAATTCCTGATGCGCAACAGCGGGCAGATCCTCTCGCGCATGATGATTTTCGAGGAAGTCTGGGGCTATCACTTCGACCCTGGCACCAACCTGATCGACGTGCACATTGGCCGCCTGCGCAAGAAAATCGACCCGCCGGGCCTGGAACCGCTGATTCGCACGGTACGGGGTTCCGGCTATGTCATTGCTGAACCCCGCTAAAGGCTGGCGCTCCTCCAGCAGCCGTCTGCTGGCGCTGTACAGTTCGCTGTTCGTGATCTGGAGCGCGATCCTGATGGGGGTCATGTATTACGAAGTGTTTGGCTACCTCGACAGCCTGGCCAAGCACTCCCTGATGCAGCGCCAGCACCTGTTCGCCCGGATCCATGGCGATCAACTGGAAGATGCGCTCATGGCCAGCCTGACGCTGGACGAGCGCGGCGTTGACGCCTACGGGCTGTTCGATCCGCAACTGCGCCATTTGAGCGGGCCGATCCTGCGCGTGCCCGCCGACCTGCCCCTTGACGGCAAGATCCACATGCTCGGCGGCTGCGTCGATTCCGATGACCCCGGCGTGCCTTCCGACAGCTGCGACGCGGTGGCGACCCGGACCCAGGACGGTCGCTGGCTGGTCCTGGCCCGGGACAACGGCTCGCTGTTCGCGGTGACACGGATCATCCTGCACGCGCTGTTCTGGGGCGTATCGCTGACCGTCCTGCCGGGCATCGCTGGCTGGCACCTGCTGCGCCGCCGACCGCTACGACGGATTCGCCTGTTGCAGGCCAGCGCCGAAGCCATCGTTGCCGGCGACCTGACCCATCGCCTGCCGCTGTCGAGCCGGCGCGACGAGCTGGACATGCTGGCGGCAATCGTCAATGCCATGCTCGAGCGTATCGAGCGCTTGATGAATGAGGTCAAGGGCGTGTGCGACAACATCGCCCATGACCTGCGCACCCCCTTGACGCGTCTGCGTGCGCAACTTTATCGCATCCAGCAACAGGCGCCGGACGGCTCGCCCGAGGCCTTGCAAATGGATCAGGTGATCGCCGAGACCGACACCCTGATGGCACGGTTTCGGGGGTTGTTGCGGATTTCCGAGCTGGAAGACCAGCAGCGGCGCTCGGGTTTCGTGCGCCTCGACCCGTTGCAGTTATTGCAGGAGCTGCATGACTTTTACCTGCCGCTGGCCGAGGAAGGCGAGCTGACCTTCATCCTCGAGGTGCCTGATGCGCTGCCCCTGCTCAACGGCGACCGGGCATTATTGTTCGAGGCCGTCTCGAACCTGCTGAGCAACTCCATCAAATTCACTCCGCCGGGAGGCACAGTGATCCTGCGTGGGGTCGATCAGGGCGACAGCACCCGCATCGAAGTGCTCGATTCGGGCCCGGGCATCCCCGAGGCGGAGCGCAAGGCCGTGTTTCGCCGTTTCTACCGTGCCGAGGGCAGCAGCCAGCACGGCGGATTCGGCCTGGGCCTGTCGATCGTCGCGGCGATCGTCAATCTGCATGGGTTCACGCTGGAGGTGGGTAGCAGCGAACATGGCGGCGCGCGGTTGGTGCTCGATTGCCGGGGGACACTATTGTAGGGAAACCGCACCTGTGTTGCTGCAGGGAACACTGCACCTGTGGCTCTTGAGCTTTTATGGCGAGGGAGCTTGCTCCCGCTGGGTTGCGCAGCAGCCCCCCTCTCAAGCTCACTCAATCAACCTGATCCACCGCGTCGCCGGGTTCTAGGGCCGCTTCGCGGCCCAGCGGGAGCAAGCTCCCTCGCCACGGGGAATTGGGCATGGCGCGGGTTAAGGGAATGCCTCGAATCAGTGTCAGTTTCAAGAGCAAATCGGTTGGTCGACCGGGATGCTTTTGAGCTTTTGAGCTCTTGAGCTTTTAAGCTTTTGTGGCGAGGGAGCTTGCTCCCGCTGGGTTGCGCAGCAGCCCCTCTCAAGCTCACTCAATCAACCTGATCCACCGCGTCGCCGGGTTCCAGGGCCGCTTCGCGCCCCAGCGGGAGCAAGCTCCCTCGCCACGGGGAATTGGGCATGGCGCGGGTTAAGGGAATGCCTCGAATCAGTGTTAGTTTCAAGAGCAAATCGGTTGGTCGACCGGGATGCTTTTGAGCTTTTGAGCTTTTGAGCTTTTGAGCTTTTGAGCTTTTGAGCTTTTGAGCTCTTGAGCTTTCGTGGCGAGGGAGCTTGCTCCCGCTGGGCTGCGCAGCAGCCCCCCTCTCAAGCTCGCTCAATCGACCTGATCCACCGCGTCGCCGGGCTTCAGGGCCGCTGCGCGCCCCAGCGGGAGCAAGCTCCCTCGCCACGCGGTGTGCGGTGCCTGAACTTTGGTGATTAGCCTGTCCTGATTATTTATACCGGGTCACTGCGATGCAGCGGGATATTTTCCAGCTCATAGCGCAGCTCTTCGATCAACTTGGCGATGCTCTCTTCCGAGCGGACGCTGTCGACACTCATGCCGCTCACCACCAGGTCCACCTCGCCGCTTTCACGGTGATACAGGCGTACAGTGAGGGTGCCGTCACCATTGAGGCTGCATTCGCAGGCCAGCGGCGTAAAGCTTTCTTCCAGGCGGGTGCGCAAGGGGGCCAGATGGGTCATGAGATGCACCTCAGCCCTGGGGGCACAAATGAACGGTGGACAGCACCGACCTCCTGGTCCGCATAGGCATCCTGTCGCTCTCATACTGGGTTAGTTCACTGCACATTGTGGCGTATTCCTTGACTGTTTCGTGGGGACGCGACATCACAGACGATGTCGCACACTGACAGCCTAAGGAACCGCCCCCCCATGCAAAACCCGAATTTGCACCAGCATGCCCGGTGCATTTGCACTGGCTATCATGGTGCCTTCATTCGCCATTCGTTTGCGAATAACCCCCGCTCCCGCGCCCAGACAATCGCCTCGCTGCGGCTATGGACATCCAGTTTCGAATACAGCGTAGCCACGTGATTGCGCACGGTATTGGGCGCCAGCTTCAGGCGCGCGGCGATTTCCTTGTCCGCCAAGCCTTCGCAAATCAGCCCCAGCACGTCGCGCTCCCGGGCCGTCAGCTCGGTGAATGACACACTGGGCACCTGGGCGTTGATGCTCTTCACGTTAGCCAATTTTTCAATCAGGGTCCGACTGAACCAGGACGCATCTTTCATCACCTCTTCGATAGCCGCCACCAGCTCCAGCTCCGAGCGTTTGCGCTCGGTGATGTTCATCAGCACCAACAGATAGCAAGGTTTGTCCTGGATGAGCACCGTATCGGCGGCGACCTCACAGTCGATGAGTTCGCCGCCCTTCTTGTGCACCTTGACGTCGATACTCGAGACAGCGGCAGCCTTTTCCAGCCGGGCAAACAGCGCGGCGCTGGCGTCCTTGTCGAGAAAGCCGATTTCCTCCACGGTTTTTCCCAACAGCTCTTCGCTGGCGTAACCGGTGGTCTGGAGAAACGCCTCGTTGATTTCCAACAACTGCTGTTCAGCGCTGCACACCAGCGTGGGTACGGGCGACAGGCGGAACGACTTGGCAAAGCGCTCCTCGCTCTGGCGCAGGGCCGTTTCTGCCTTGCGTCGCGGCTCCATGTCCATGAAGGAAAACAGCATGCAGTCTTCGTCGTGCAGGTCCAGCGGCTGGCCGGCGACGATCACCTGTTTGCAGGTGCCGTCAGGCAATTTCAACTCGGCCTGCATTTGCGGAATGGTCGCGCCCTGCCCCAGGCGTTCGATGGCCAGGTCGCGTCTTTCGGCGGCTTCAAGCACGTCAAGCTCATAGACCGAACGCCCAATCACCTGCTCGCGACTGTAGCCGGTCATCTCCAGGAATCCCGGATTGACCTTGATGTAACGCAGGTCACTGAGGCGACAGATCACCGCCGGTGCCGGGTTGGCCCCGAAGGTTTTCTCGAAGCGCTGCTCGGCGCTGGCCCATTCGGTGGCATCGCTGAGGATCAGCACGAGAAGCTCCGGCTCGCCGTTGCGGTCGGCCAGCACCATGCTGCGGATCCGATGCACCCAGGTCCGATCCGGGTCGGCCTGGGGCGTGACTTCCACCAGCACATCGCTGAACTCATCGCCACGGGCAACCCGGGCGATGGGGTAGTTGTCGTCGCTCAGCGGGTGATTGTTGCGATAACGCAAATTGAAACGCCGGGCGTATTGCCTGGCCGTGGTGCCCAGCTCACTGAGATCCTTGACCCCGTGCATCGCCAAGGCCGCTGCGTTGGCCCAGGCAATGGTCTGGTCGACCTCGATCAACATCACCCCGTCGGACAGCCCGGCAATGATCTGCAGCAATTGACGACGGTTGGTATCGGTGGTCGGGACTTGCTGATTCATTGGGTCTCCATGTGGTCAGTAGGTTTCAAGCATGGATGCGTTGAAGGTTACGACCACATGGGTTTGCAATAGTGCATCGGCCCTTCAAGCCGCCATGCGCCCCTCGGCAATCGCTTGTGAGGCGGCCAGCATCGCTCGCAGCAGCACTGCGCAACCGGCGGCGAGGTCGTCCGGGGCGGCGTTTTCGATTTCGTTGTGGCTGATACCTCCTTCGCAAGGCACGAAGATCATCCCGGCCGGGCCCAGTTCGGCGAGGAAGATCGCGTCATGACCGGCACCGCTGACGATGTCCAGGTGGGACAGGCCCAGCCCTTGGGCAGCGCCGCGTACGGCGTCGACGCAGCCTTTGTCGAAATACAGCGGCGGGAAATCGGCCGTGGGTTTCAAATCGAAGGTCAGGCCGTGCTGCTGGCAGGTGTCTTCGATCACCTGCTTGACCTCGGCGATCATCGAATCCAGCCGCGCCGGTTCCAGGTGACGAAAGTCCAGGGTCATGCGCACTTCGCCGGGGATGACATTGCGCGACCCCGGATAAGCTTGCAGGCACCCGACCGTGCCGCAGGCATGGGGTTGATGACCGAGGGCGGCGCGGTTGACGGCGCCAACGATGATCGAGGCGCCCACCAGGGCGTCCTTGCGCAGGTGCATCGGGGTCGGGCCGGCGTGGGCTTCGACGCCGCGCAAGGTCAGGTCGAACCACTTCTGCCCCAATGCGCCCATCACCACGCCGATGGTCTTGCCCTCGTCTTCGAGGATCGGCCCCTGTTCGATGTGCGCCTCGAAATACGCCCCCACCGGATGCCCGCTGACCGGGCGCGGGCCGGCATAGCCGATGGCATTGAGCGCCTGGCCCACGCTGATGCCCTCGGCGTCGACCTTGGCGAGGGTTTCTTCGAGGGTGAATTTTTCCGCGAACACGCCGGAGCCCATCATGCACGGGGCGAAACGCGAGCCTTCTTCGTTGGTCCAGACCACCACCTCCAACGGTGCTTCGGTCTCAATGTTCAGGTCATTGAGGGTGCGCAGCACCTCCAGCCCGGAGAGCACGCCAAAGCAGCCGTCGAACTTGCCACCGGTGGGCTGGGTGTCGATGTGGCTGCCGGTCATCACCGGTGGCAGGTTCGGATTGCGCCCCGGACGACGGGCGAAGATGTTGCCCACCGCATCGATGCTGACGGTGCAGCCCGCCGCCTGGGTCCATTGCACGAACAGGTCGCGGGCCTGGCGGTCGAGGTCGGTCAGGGCCAGCCGACACACACCGCCCTTGACCGTGGCACCGAGCTGGGCCAGGTCCATGAGCGATTGCCACAGGCGATCGCGATTGATGTGCGGGTGGGTGGATTGCAGGACGTCGATGGCTGCGTTCATGGGGATCTCCATTTTTTCAGGCATGTTTTTGGTGTGCTTGCTCGCGATGAGGCCCTCCCTCACACCGCGGTTTTAGCGACGGACGGGCTCGCTCGCATACTGCACAACCCGTAATAAATCACCCCGCCCAGCGCCGAGCCGGTGAACCAGCCGTAGCTGTAGAACCAACTGAACGCATCGCTGCCCAGGGACAGCAGCGTCAGCACCACCGGCACGCCAAAGGCGATGAAGCCATTCCAGTTCCACGCCGGGTAAGTGTCGTCGCGGTACAACCCGGCCAGGTCCAGTTGCTGTTTCTTGATCAGGAAATAATCCACCACCATGATCCCGGCAATCGGCCCCAGCAGGCTCGAATAACCCAGCAGCCAATTGGAATAGACCGACTCCAGGCTGACCTCGGACACAATCAGGCCAAGCTTCTTCAGCAGTTCGTGGGCCATCAGCGCCAGCCCCACCAACCCGGTGAGCATCACCGCCTTGGTGCGGCCGATCAGTTTCGGCGCCAGGTTCTGGAAGTCGTTGGTGGGCGAGACGATGTTGGCGGCGGTGTTGGTCGAGAGCGTGGCGACAATAATCAGCACCATGGCCAGGGCCACCCATACCGGGCTCTGGATGTGCCCGATCAAGGTCACCGGGTCGGAGACGGTCACCCCCACCAGTTTTTCCGAGGCGGCGGTCATGACCACGCCGAGGGAGGCGAACAGGAACATGGTCAATGGCAGGCCAATGATCTGCCCCACGATCTGGTCTTTCTGACTCCTGGCATAACGGCTGAAGTCAGGAATGTTCAACGACAGCGTGGCCCAGAAACCGACCATGGCCGTCAGGCCGGCAAGGAAGTAGCTGGTCACGCCGGCGCCTTCGGGACGCTTGGCCGGGACCGCCATCAGTTCAGTCAATGAAACGTTGGGCAATGCCCACACCAACAGACCGACGCCCACCAGCACCAGCAGCGGCGCTGACAAGGTTTCCAGCCACTTGATCGACTCGGCACCGCGCAGCACCACCCACAGGTTGATGACCCAGAACACCATGAAGCCGATCACTTCGCCGGTGCCACCCAGGCTCTTCCAGCCTTCGAACACCGAGCCGAGAAACAGGTGGATCGCCAGCCCGCCGAACATGGTCTGGATCCCGAACCAGCCACAGGCCACCAGGGCGCGGATCAGGCACGGCACGTTGGAACCAATCACGCCGAAGGATGAGCGCAAAAGCACCGGAAACGGAATGCCGTACTTGGTTCCGGCAAAGGCATTCAGGGTCAGGGGGATCAGCACGATGATGTTGGCAAACAGAATCGCCAGCAGCGCCTCGCCCACCGTCAGGCCGAAATAGGCGGTGAGCACGCCACCGAGGGTGTAGGTCGGCACGCAAATCGCCATGCCCACCCACAGTGCAGTGATGTGCCATTTGTTCCAGGTTCGCTCATGCACCTTGGTCGGCGCGATGTCGTGGTTATAACGGGGGCTGTCGAGGACGTCGCTGCCGGCTTCAAGCTCGAACAATCCGTCGCGCTCGGTCACTGTTGATCTGGTCATGTCCGCTCCACTGTTTTCATTATTTTTGCTCATCGACGGGCGATGGCCGGAGTACTTGCACGCGTGCTACCGACCACCCCGCCAGACCCACGACGGCACTCAATAACCGTGCCGGATAATGCGCTGAGCTGACCGGATGATCGATATAACCCTTTCAACCTTTTGATGTTTAACGTTTTAAAGCCACGTTGTTGCCTTGTTTCACTCCCTGCTTACCGCCCTTGAGGCTAGATGACCTTCACGCCCTGTCGAGGGGGAGATTCAAAGTGGTGCACCCCGGATCAACGCAAGGTGTCTAGACCGCACTTGCAACGCTTTCAAGCCGCTGATTTACCATGACAAATCTCGCTCAAATAACGATCCTGTCAAGTGCGTCAAAATGGTGAGCAGGCTCACCATTTTGGTGAATTTATAAATTAATACTTTAATTTCAATAAGTTAATTAACGCATAAGCTTATAAAAAATAATCTTGCTCATTTCATAAACTCCAGCTAGCGTCTAATCCTGACAGTCGTGACAAGAATATAAACCGCCACGACTTTACCTACCGTGATCGATAAAACATAAAGAACCGGCAACAGTCGGTCATGCCTGCGAGGAACTCGGAATGTCTCTGTTAATCCGTGGCGCCACCGTTATTACCCATGATGAAAGTTATCGCGCCGATGTGTTTTGCGCCGACGGCGTGATCAAGGCCATCGGTGACAACCTGGATGTTCCGGCCGCTGTCGAAGTGCTCGATGGCGGCGGCCAATACCTGATGCCCGGCGGCATCGATCCCCATACGCATATGCAGTTGCCATTCATGGGCACGGTCGCCAGCGAGGACTTCTTCAGCGGCACGGCGGCAGGTCTGGCCGGGGGCACCACCTCGATCATCGATTTCGTGATTCCCAACCCCCAGCAATCGTTGATGGAAGCCTTTCACCAATGGCGTGGCTGGGCCGAGAAAAGTGCCAGCGACTACGGTTTTCACGTGGCAATCACCTGGTGGAGCGAACAGGTCCGCGAAGAAATGGCCGAGCTGGTCAGCCATCATGGGGTGAACAGCTTCAAGCATTTCATGGCCTACAAGAATGCGATCATGGCGGCCGACGACACCTTGGTCGCAAGCTTCGAGCGCTGCCTGGAACTGGGCGCGGTGCCCACCGTGCACGCCGAAAACGGCGAACTGGTCTATCACCTGCAACGCAAGTTGCTGGCCCAGGGCATCACCGGGCCGGAGGCCCATCCGTTGTCGCGTCCTTCGCAAGTGGAAGGCGAAGCCGCGAGCCGGGCCATCCGCATCGCCGAAACCCTGGGCACACCGCTGTACCTGGTGCATGTGTCGACCAAAGAGGCCCTGGACGAAATCACCTACGCCCGCAGCAAGGGCCAACCGGTCTACGGTGAAGTACTGGCCGGGCATCTGTTGCTGGACGACAGTGTTTATCGCGACCCCGACTGGCAGACCGCCGCCGGCTACGTGATGAGCCCACCCTTTCGCCCACGCGGGCATCAAGAGGCTCTCTGGCACGGCTTGCAGTCCGGCAATCTGCACACCACCGCCACCGACCACTGTTGCTTCTGCGCCGAACAGAAGGCTGCCGGCCGCGACGACTTCAGCAAGATCCCCAACGGCACCGCCGGTATCGAAGACCGCATGGCCGTGCTCTGGGACGAGGGGGTCAACAGCGGAAAATTGTCGATGCACGACTTCGTCGCCCTCACCTCCACCAACACCGCGAAGATCTTCAACCTCTACCCGCGCAAAGGGGCGATCCGCGTCGGCGCCGATGCCGACCTGGTGCTCTGGGACCCGCAAGGCAGCCGCACGATTTCCGCCAAAGCCCACCATCAGCAGGTGGACTTCAACATCTTCGAAGGCAAGACCGTGCGCGGCGTGCCCAGCCACACCATCAGCCAGGGCCGGCTGGTGTGGGCCGACGGCGACCTGCGGGCCGAGCGCGGCGCGGGGCGCTATATCGAGCGGCCGGCGTATCCGGCGGTGTTCGATTTGCTGAGCAAGCGGGCGGAGTTGAACAAGCCAACCGCCGTGAAACGCTGAAACCCGGGCCTTTGAACGTTCCCACGCTCCGCGTGGGAATGCAGCCCGGGACGCTCTGCGTCCCAGAGCGGAACGCGGAGCGTCCCCAGAGGCATTCCCACGCAGAGCGCGGGAACGATCAAGGCAACGAAAAAAACCACTGCCCACCAGAGGCAGCACCTCAAACACCGTGAGGCCCACTCCATGATCCAGCCCTTGAGTCACCTCCCCCATTCCCAGGAAGACCCGGCCACCCTCGCCGCCCGCTTCAGCGACCTGGCGCCACCGCTCAATGCGCGCCAGGCCCACCTGGAAGCCTCCCGGTGCCTGTATTGCTACGACGCACCGTGCGTGAACGCCTGTCCAAGCGAAATCGATATCCCTTCATTCATCCGCAACATCCACCAGGACAACGTCCAAGGCGCGGCCCAGAAAATCCTCTCGGCCAACATCCTCGGCGGCAGTTGTGCCCGGGTCTGCCCCACGGAGATCCTTTGCCAGCAAGCCTGCGTGCGCAACAACGTCCATGAATGCGCGCCGGTATTGATCGGCCAGCTGCAACGCTACGCCGTGGATAACGCCCATTTCAGCGAACACCCGTTCAAGCGTGCCGCCACCACTGGCAAGCGCATCGCCGTGGTCGGGGCCGGCCCGGCGGGCTTGTCCTGCGCCCA
Source organism: Pseudomonas sp. NFACC08-1 (assembly GCF_900106735.1). NCBI lineage: Bacteria > Pseudomonadati > Pseudomonadota > Gammaproteobacteria > Pseudomonadales > Pseudomonadaceae > Pseudomonas > Pseudomonas sp. NFACC08-1. Next base: position 174,904 of record NZ_FNNL01000014.1, read on the forward strand.
TCGCAGCGCAATGCACGGCCATGACGTGGTGGTTTTCGAAGCCCGTGAAAAAGCCGGCGGCCTCAACGAATACGGGATCGCCAAGTACAAACTGGTGGACGACTACGCCCAACGTGAACTGGACTTCCTGTTAGAGATCGGCGGCATCGAAATCCGTCACGGCCAAAAACTCGGCGAGAACCTGAGCCTGAGCGACCTGCACCAGCAGTTTGACGCGGTGTTCCTCGGCCTCGGCCTGGCGGCCAGCAAACAACTAGGCCTGAGCGACGAACAGGCGCCGGGGCTGCTGGCCGCCACCGACTACATCCGCGAACTGCGCCAGGCCGACGACCTCAGCCAGTTGCCCCTGGCCGACCGCTGCATCGTGCTCGGCGCCGGCAACACCGCCATCGACATGGCCGTGCAAATGGCTCGCCTCGGCGCCCGGGACGTTAGCCTGGTGTACCGCCGAGGCTTGGAAGACATGGGCGCCACCGGCCATGAACAGGACATCGCCAAGGCCAATCAGGTGCGCCTGTTGACGTGGGCGCAGCCGCAACAGGTGTTGCTCGATGACGCGGGGAAGGTACGCGGCATGCGTTTCTCCCGCACCCATCTGGAAAACGGTCGGCTGGTCATCGGCACCGACACCTTCGACCTGCCCGCCGACGCCATTTTCAAAGCCATCGGCCAAGCCTTCGATGACAACGCACTGGTGGACCCGCTGGCCCGGGAGCTCAAGCGCCAGGACGGACGAATCCTGGTGGACGAACACCTGCGCACCAGCATTCCCGGTGTCTACGCCGGCGGCGATTGCACCAGCCTGGACCAGGACCTCACCGTGCAGGCCGTGCAGCACGGCAAGCTCGCCGCCGAGGCGATCAACGCTCAACTCATGCTCAACGTGGAGGCTGCGTAAATGGCCGATCTGTCGATTGTCTTCGCCGGTATCAAAGCCCCCAATCCGTTCTGGCTGGCCTCCGCGCCGCCCACCGACAAGGCCTATAACGTGGTCCGCGCCTTCGAGGCCGGCTGGGGTGGCGTGGTCTGGAAAACCCTCGGTGAGGATCCAGCGGCCGTGAATGTGTCCTCGCGTTATTCGGCCCATTACGGCGCCAATCGCGAGGTGTTGGGCATCAACAACATCGAGCTGATCACCGACCGTTCCCTGGAGATCAACCTGCGGGAAATCACCCAGGTGAAAAAGGATTGGCCAGACCGGGCGTTGATCGTGTCGCTGATGGTGCCCTGCGTCGAAGAATCCTGGAAACGCATCCTGCCCCTGGTGGAGGCCACCGGCGCCGACGGCATCGAACTGAACTTCGGCTGCCCCCACGGCATGCCGGAACGCGGCATGGGCGCGGCGGTCGGCCAGGTGCCGGAGTACGTCGAGCAAGTGACCCGCTGGTGCAAGACCTATTGCTCGTTGCCGGTGATCGTCAAGCTCACGCCGAACATCACCGACATCCGCGTCGCCGCCCGGGCCGCCCATCGCGGCGGTGCGGACGCGGTGTCGTTGATCAACACCATCAACTCCATCACCAGCGTCGACCTCGACCGCATGGTCGCCCTGCCCAGCGTCGGCAGCCAGAGCACCCATGGCGGTTATTGCGGCTCGGCGGTCAAGCCCATCGCCCTGAACATGGTCGCCGAAATCGCCCGCGACCCACAGACCCACGGCTTGCCGATCTGCGGCATAGGGGGCATCGGCAGTTGGCGCGACGCGGCGGAATTCATCGCCTTGGGCAGCGGCGCGGTGCAAGTCTGCACCGCCGCAATGCTGCATGGCTTTCGTATCGTCGAAGAAATGAAGGACGGCCTGTCACGCTGGATGGACGAGCACGGCCACGCCAACCTCCAGGCCTTCTCCGGGCGCGCGGTGGGCAACACCACCGACTGGAAGTACCTGGACATCAACTACCAGGTCATCGCGAAAATCGACCAGGAGGCCTGCATCGGCTGCGGTCGCTGCCACATCGCCTGCGAAGACACCTCACACCAGGCCATCGCCAGCCTCAAGCAAGCAGACGGCACGCGTAAATATGAAGTGATCGATGAAGAATGCGTGGGCTGCAACCTGTGCCAGATCACCTGCCCGGTGCAGGACTGCATCGAAATGGTGACGGTGGACACGGGCAAGCCGTTCCTGGATTGGAACCATGATCCGCGTAATCCCTATCATGTGGCGGTTTGAAAGTTGAGGTGCCTGGGCTGACGCCATCGCGAGCAAGCTCGCGATGAGGCCCTAAGCCACAGCATAAAACCTCAGGGCTCCAACCCAATCCCCCGCAAAATCACACTCGTCACCGTCTGCACCGCCCGTTCGAACTGCATGTCCGACAGCGGCTGGTGGTCGTTGAGGATGTTGATCTGGTGGTCGAAGTCGGCGTAGTGCTGGGTCGAGGCCCAGATCATGTAGAGCAGGCTTGAGGGTTCTATCGGGAGGATGCGTTTGTCTTCCACCCACTGGCGGATCTTCGCTTCCTTCATCTTGGCCCAGTCGTAGAGACTGGCGTCCAAGGCCTGGCCTAGGGTCGGGGCGCCGTGGATGATTTCGTTGGCCCAGACTTTCGAGCCATAGGGGCGGCTGCGGGAGTGGTTCATCTTGGCGCGGATGTAGCTGCTGAGCACCACCCGGGGGTCGTCGAACATTTCGAAGCACAAGGCGTCCTGCTTCCAGACCTCCAGCAGGTCGAAAAGCACGGCGCTGTAGAGTTCGCTCTTGGTGCTGAAGTAATAGTGCAGGTTGGAACGGGGCAATTGCACTTCGGCGGCGATGTCGGCCATGGCGGTGCTGCCGAAGCCTTTTTCGGCAAAGACCTTCTCGGCGGCCAGCAGGATTTTCTCGACGTTACTGCGACGAATCTCGATCTTGTGATTGCCCATGAGGGCTCCCTGGGGACAGCGTTGGCCAAGGTTAGCATTCACTCACTTTCGATAACACTGGGGGCTCGCTCCCTATTTGACCGTGCATGTTCAGGCGGATGTGCACAGTGCCCTTGTGGCGAGGGAGCTTGCTCCCGCTGGACTGCGAAGCAGACCCAGGTTCTTTGTTTCAGCACAATTTTTTTGGGGCGGCTTCGCCACCCAGCGGGAGCAAGCTCCCTCGCCACGGGGGGTTATGTCGGCTGACGGGTTTCGATGTTGTCCAGTGCACGGTTTGCCAGCAGGCTGCCCAGTTCGATCAGTTGTTGGATGCCCAGGAGGAAATGCCGGCGTGAACCATCCAGGTCGAAAGCCAGGTCGTTGACCATGACATTGGCCGAGGCCAGGGTTTCGCTGAGGTTGGCGAGCAGGCTTTCGGTGTCGACGTTTTGGATGACGGTGAAGAGTTGGACGGGCGCAGCCTCGGCTTCGGGCTTGTCCGGCTTGGGGTTCAGGTAATAGTCGAGTACGCGCTCGGCGGCTTCGTCGAGTTTCTTGGTTTTTTTGCGTGGTGGAGTCGGGTCGGTGTCCGGTGGGTTGGGGGTTACTTTGAACATAGTTGAAGCTCCGATGCTGTAGTAAGGGAGCCAACACCCTCTCGCTACCAAACGAATTAGGGTGGCGGCCATACGAAGGTTGGTAGACCGGGCATCGGAGCCGGCGCCTCCGAAGAGACCCTGCGCATGGCCACCAAAAAGCGAAGTGCATGATTGCACTTGCAAGAGATGACGCTATGCACCGACACCAGGGCTACCAAACCCGATCGCTGATTCCTCAGCGACCCGGAAACGATAAAACCCGACCGCCAGGCGCACAAGCCGGCGGATTCTGGCGCAGGTGTAGGCAATGGCGCAAGACAACGTAGCCCGATCCAGAAGGATCCTACATTCGGATAAACACTGCCCTGTTTGGACTGGGAATAGGGTCAACAGCACACCTGTGGCGAGGGAGCTTGCTCCCGCTGGGTGGCGAAGCCGCCCCAAAAATTTGTGCTGAAACAAAGAACTTGGGCCTGCTTCGCAGTCCAGCGGGAGCAAGCTCCCTCGCCACAGGAGACTTCTGCATCCATTAGATCGTGGGCATTCGACTAATGTCTTAGACCAGTCATCGCACAACTACACCCCGCACAACTGTTTTCAGAGTCCCGTACAGGCCTGGCGTCAAAGCCTTCTATCTTCATTTCGCTCACCTGCAACCATCGAAACGCCTCATTTTGAAGCACCCTCGGCTTGGATAATTCCGATAATGGCCAGTTGACAACGACGTGCGGCTTCCAAATAATCGCCCTCATGTTGTACGACGACGTATAACAAATAAAAACAACAAAAAAGTAGGGAGCGTCATAGTGAGCACACGTGTCCGTTTTTCGCCCGAGCACCGTCCAAACCACCGTACCCTTCTCAACACCAGCCCTGCACTGATCCTGCTCGGTTGCAGCAGCCTGTCTCTGTTTCTCCCGATGACCGCCAGCGCCGAAGGCTTCGTCGATGATGCCAAAGCCACGCTGAACCTGCGCAACGCCTATTTCAACCGTAACTTCACCAACCCGAACAATGCCCAAGGCAAAGCCGAGGAATGGACCCAGAGTTTCATCCTCGACGCCAAGTCCGGTTTCACCCAGGGCGTGGTCGGTTTCGGCGTGGACGTGCTCGGCACGTACTCGCTCAAGCTCGACGGCGGGCGCGGCACCACCGGCACGCAACTGCTGCCGGTGCATGACGACGGTCGCCCCGCCGATGACTTCGGTCGCCTGGGCGTGGCCCTCAAGGCCAAGGTGTCGAAGACCGAATTGAAGGTCGGCGAATGGATGCCGGTGCTGCCGATCCTGCGCTCCGACGACGGCCGTTCCCTGCCGCAAACCTTCCGTGGGGGCCAGGTGACCTCCACCGAAATCAGCGGCCTGACGCTGTACGGTGGCCAGTTCCGCGCCAACAGCCCGCGCAACGACGCGAGCATGGAAGACATGTCCATGAACGGCCGCGGCGCGTTCACCTCCGACCGTTTCAACTTCGGCGGCGGTGAATACGCCTTCAACGAAAAACGCACCCAGGTCGGCGTGTGGTACGCGGAACTGTCCGACATCTACCAGCAACAATATTTCAACCTGACCCACAGCCAGCCCATCGGCGACTGGACCCTGGGCGCCAACCTCGGCTACTTCACCGGCAAGGAAAACGGCAGTGCCCTGGCCGGCGACCTGGACAACAAAACCGCGTTCGCCATGCTCTCGGCCAAGTACGGCGGCAACACCTTTTATGTCGGCCTGCAGAAAGTCGGCGGCGATGATGCCTGGATGCGCGTCAACGGCACCAGCGGCGGCACCCTGGCCAACGACAGCTACAACTCCAGCTACGACAACGCCAAG
>NZ_FNNL01000013.1:0-192813 GCF_900106735.1 Pseudomonas sp. NFACC08-1
GTTGGGGTTGGCGTGCAAGTGCCCGGGTGATATCGAGGCTGATGGGCCGTTCAGCGAGATTGTGCCGGGGGGAGGGTTGGCTGCGCATGAGGCTCAAGGAGGACATTTGATTGAAAAACATATTGGTAGAACAGATGCACAGCTAGCCCAAAGGCTAGAGGCGGAGCCACATATCCCAGCGGCCTCCACGTTCCCTGACCGGCCTACTGCTGAGTTGACGGCAGCAAGGGCATTGGCGGCGAATGAAAAGAAAATTGAAAAATTCTTAGCTAGTAAGAAAGATAAGACGACTATTAATCATACTTTTACCCATCCCGTGGGGATCAGCTTGCTAAATGGCCGTACCGACTATCTGCCGGCATCAAAAATTTTATTGGTCTTGAAAAAAGACGAACGAAGACCCTTGGGGTACTTTGTGCTAACAGGATTCCCGGAAGTATGAGTACAGAATTTCCTGAATTACATGATTTTTTTGGGGCTTATTTTCACCAGGATTGGCCTGATGAGCATGGAACGGCTGAGGAAGTCCTCGACGCCTTCCTGGCAGAGTCTGATGTTGATGATTTGAGGGCTATTCAACAAGAACTCAACGACCTAATTGAACGGAGGAAAGATGAGTCGGAATTGAGGGCTTATTTATTGAGGGAGCTGAGTTGTTATTACAGCTACTGGATAGCATGGGACACGGGCGAGGAATGGTTAAGTCATATTGCCCGTAGGCTGAGTTCTAGAGTTGATCGCTGAAACTGAGGCCTTCGTTCTCTTGTTCATGAACATTGAAGCCCCAATGTGGGAGATTCTATGTTGCAGGGCAACCCTGCAACATAGGCGTTGGTTGGTATTAGCTCTGATTTTTCGAACCGCTTTTGTGGCGAGGGAGCTTGCTCCCGCTGGGCTGCGAAGCGGCCCTAAAAACAACTAACTCGGTCAGCCAGATACACCGTGGCGTTGGTCAGAAGAGGGGGGCTGCTACGCAGCCCAGCGGGAGCAAGCTCCCTCGCCACAGGGTTAGCGCCAGGCGTTTGGGCTGTGGTGAATAGAGAATCCGCCTAAAGCGGCGAACTCAATCTTCCTGACACTTGATCGTCCCCACGCTCCGCGTGGGAATGCATCCCGTGACGCTCTGCGTCACCTTCAGAAGCGGAACGCAGAGCGGCCCCCTGCTGCACCACCAAACCGCTTTTCGTGGCGAGGGAGCTTGCTCCCGCTGGGTTGCGCAGCAGCCCTAAAAACAACTAACTCGGTCAGCCAGATACACCGTGGCGTTGGTCAGAAGAGGGGGGCTGCTACGCAGCCCAGCGGGAGCAAGCTCCCTCGCCACAGGCGTTCGGGCTGTGGTGAGTGGGGAATCCGCTTACACCGACAAACCCAACGTTACCCCAGACTCCCGCTCCGCCAAACCCTCCACCAAATACACACTCCCTCCCAAAATCTCCTTGGCATGATGCTTGGCCTGGGAAGCCAGTTCCGCCAACTGGCTGGCGTCCAATTCCTCACAGGCCTCGGCGCGCAGGTGCACCACGCCAATCGACAGCGACAACAACGCGAACTCCTGTCGAACGCCCTGTCGGTTCAACGCTGTAAAGCATCCAACCTCCAGGTGTTCGGGGCGGTAGAAGCGACGGCAGTGGGTCTGGAAGTCGCTGAGTAGCTGGTCCAGGCGTCTGCGCCAGTCTTCCGGGCCGAGGACCAGCAGGAAGTCGTCGCCGCCGATATGACCGACGAAGTCGCGGCTGGGGTCGATACGTTCGTTCAGGCATTGGGCCAGGCACAGCAGGACTTCGTCGCCGCGACCGTAGCCGTAGATGTCGTTGAAGGGTTTGAAACTGTCGATGTCCACGTAGCAGATCACCGACTCCTGCCGCTGCTGCAGCAGGCGCGTGAGGCATTGCTGGATCGGTACGTTGCCCGGTAGCAGCGTCAGTGGGTTAGCGTAGCGGGCCTGTTGGATTTTCAGTTCAGTGATGAGCTTGAGCACATCGATCACCCGGCCCAGGCCCATGTAGCTGCCGTTGAGGGTGATGATGAAGTCCTCTTCGATGCGTTGTCGGGCGCGGCTGGTGATCAGGCGGCTGACTTGTTGCAACGACTGGTTCAACTCCACTGCGAGAAAGTCGTCGCTCATCAAGCGGCTGATGGGTTTGCGGGCGAACAGGTCGGTGGCGAAGGGTTTGAGCAAGGCATCCGAGAGCGAATGGCGATGAACGATGCCGCAGGGCTGCCCTTGATCATCCAGCACCGCCAGGGAGTTGAGGTTGGCCTGGCGACGAAAGGCTTCCAGCACGGTGGCTGTCGGCGTGTTGTGGGCCACTGCCGGTTGTTCGTTGAGTAGCGCACCGAGGTCGTTGACCTCATCGCTCAACGCCGCCACGCCGCTGTCCTGCTTGGGCATCAGCGCCCTGGCATCGCGTGACGGTTGTTCCTGAGGCCGGGCCAGCAGATAGCCCTGGACCAGGTCGACGCCCATTTCGATCAGCACCGCCAATTCTTCCGGCAGTTCGATTCCCTCGGCAATCACCTGGGCGCGGGAGGCCCGGGCGATTTTCAGGATCGAGCCCACGAACTCGCGCTTGAGGGCGTCCTGGTGGATGCCGTCGATGAAATGCCGGTCGATCTTCACATAATCGGGTCGCAATTCAGACCACAGCCGCAGGCTCGAATAGCCGGCGCCCAGGTCGTCCAGGGCAATCGAGAAACCCATCGCACGATAATGATGCAGCGCGGTTTGCAGGAGCTGGAAGTCATCGATAGGGGTTTGTTCAGTCAGTTCGATCACGACTTGGCTGGGGGCAATGCCGAGGTCCTGCAGCAGTTGCAGGGTGCGCCCGGTCTGGTGCGCGGACTCCAGCAGCGACTCGGGCGAGACGTTGAGAAACAGCTTGCCCGGGAGCTTTTGCTCATTGAAGCGCTGGCAGGCGCTGCGGCGGCAGGCCAACTCTAGTTCGCTGAGGCGGCCGGCCTGGCGCGCCACGGAGAGTAGCGCGATGGGGGAGTGCAACGGGCTGTTGGAGGGGCCGCGGGTCAAGGCTTCATAACCCACGATGCGCCGTTCGGAAAGGCAGATGATCGGTTGGAACAGGCTGTGCAAACCGCTTTGAGCCAGGATCGAACTCAAGGCACTCAGCTGTTCTGTCGTGGTCATGGCAATCTCTGGCGATAAAAAAAGGACCGGGTGCGTGGCACCCAGTCCTGTATTTCACGACAGACTGATGTCAGTTTGATGACACTCAGACGAGCATCACCATTAAATGGCCATCATCCTAGTGCTTGGCGATCGCTGTGTTGAGTTTCAGGTAATCCAGCAGGATCCGCCCGGTCTCGCTCAGGTAGGCATCGTCTTCCGGCTTGGTTTTCTCCGGCTCGGTGATCAGGTCTTCGTCCTCTTTCTTCAGTTCTTTGAGCGGTTCTTCGCCCTTGGCCTTGCGACGCAGGTTTTCCATGGTCAGTTGCTTGGCCTCGATGTCGGCATGCTGCGCGCGACGGTCGGCTTCGTTGAGGGTGACGGTTTTCTCCATCATCAACTTCTGCGCCAGGGCCAGCTTGTCGCGGATGAAGACAAACTCTGCATCCTGGGCCGTGCGGGTGTCATGCTCGGACTTGAGCTGGGCCAGGAACGGCTTGAACGGATCCACCGCCGGCTTGATCGCCGGGCGGATGGTGTCCCACGGCATCGCTTCGGGCAGGGCGCTTTCGCCGATTTCCTTGGTGTCGATGATCGACGGGTAGTCGATGTCAGGCAGTACGCCCTGATGCTGGGTGCTCTGGCCGGAAACCCGGTAGAACTTCGCCAGGGTCAGCTTCAGTTCGCCATGGTTGAGGGGCTGGATGGTCTGCACGGTGCCTTTGCCGAAGGTCTGGCCGCCGATGATCAGCGCACGGTGATAGTCCTGCATGGCGCCGGCGAAAATCTCCGAGGCGGAAGCGGACAGGCGATTGACCAGCAAGGCCATTGGCCCCTTGTAGAACGCACCGGGGTTTTCGTCTTCCAGCACATCCACTCGACCATCGGCGTTACGCACGAGCACGGTCGGGCCCTTGTCGATGAACAGGCTGGTCAGCTCGGTGGCTTCCTGCAGGGAGCCGCCGCCGTTGTTGCGCAAGTCGATGACCACGCCGTCGACTTTTTCCTTCTGCAGCTCGGTCAGCAGCTTCTTGACGTCGCGCGTGGTGCTCTTGTAGTCCGGATCCCCGGCGCGGAAGGCCTTGAAGTCCAGATAGAAGGCCGGGATCTCGATGATGCCGAGCTTGTAGTCCTTGCCGTCCTGCTTGAGGTTGAGGACCGATTTCTTCGCTGCCTGTTCTTCCAGCTTCACCGCTTCACGGGTGATGGACACGATCTTGCTGGTCTGGTCGTTCGGCGCATTGCTGGCCGGGATGACTTCCAGGCGCACCACCGAGCCTTTCGGACCACGGATCAGCTTGACCACTTCGTCCAGGCGCCAGCCGACCACGTCGACCATTTCCTTGTTGCCTTGGGCGACGCCGATGATCTTGTCCGCCGGGCTGACCTGTTTGGTCTTGTCCGCCGGGCCCGCCGGGACCAGGCGCACGATTTTCACCTGGTCGTTGTCGCTCTGCAGCACCGCACCGATGCCTTCCAGGGACAGGCTCATGTTGATGTCGAAGTTTTCCGCGTTATCCGGCGACAGATAATTGGTGTGCGGGTCGTAGGACATGGCGAAGGTGTTGATGTACGCCTGGAAAACGTCTTCGGCGCGAGTCTGGTCCAGGCGAGCCAATTGGTTCTTGTAGCGCTTGGCCAGGGTTTCCTGGATCTGCTTGGAATCCTTGCCGGCGATCTTCATGCGCAGCACTTCGTCCTTGACGCGCTTGCGCCACAGGTCATCGAGTTCGGCTGTGCTTTTGAGCCAGGGGGCGTCCTTGCGGTCGACCAGCAAGGTTTCCTTGGTATTGAAATCGATTTTGTCGACGCCTTTGTTCAGCTCGGCCAGGGCGTAGTCCAGACGCGCCTTCACGCGGTCCAGGTAGCGCTTGTAGATGGTGAACCCGGCGTTCAGGTCGCCGCTCTTGAGGAAGTCGTCGAACTGGGTCTTCCATTTGTCGAATTCAGCGATGTCGCTGGCCAGGAAGTAACTGCGCGACGGATCGAGCAGCTTCAGGTAGCTGTCGTAGATGATGATCGAGCGCGCATCATCGAGTGGCGGCTTGCTGTAGTGATGGCGCTTGAGCAACTCGACCACGTTAAGGCTGGCAATCACCTCGTCACGATCGGGCTGAAGCTTGTCCCAGCTGTTGGCTGCGAACGTATCGTTCGACAGCGGTAACAGGCCGAGGCCAATGACTAGCGCGAGGGCGGTACTGGGGAACAGATGCTTCATGCTGATTCGACGCAGGGACAATTGATAACGCATATTAGGCCGTCTTTGAAGTCGCCGGTTCCATGTGGCCCGGGCGCATAATGCAAGAAAGCCCGGCGTTGAAGCAGCGGGCCCAGTCGAGACTCACTATGGAGGCACCGTGAAAGCATTGCAAGGCGTTGAAGGCCAAGTGGTATGGGCAGATGAGCCGAGCCCGGCGTGTGATGTCGGGCAAGTTCGTATTCGTGTGGCAGCCGCCGGCCTGAATCGGGCCGATTTGCTGCAAAAAGCCGGACTTTACCCGCCGCCGCCCGGCGCCAGCCAGGTGTTGGGGCTGGAGTGCGCCGGGGTGATCAGCGAGGTCGGGCCGGGCTCGTCCTGGCAGGTGGGCGACCGCGTTTGCGCGTTGCTGGCCGGCGGTGGGATGGCCGAGGAGGTGGTGGTCGATGGCCGGCATGTATTGCCGGTGCCGGAGGGCCTGTCATTGACTGAGGCGGCCGCGCTGCCGGAGGTCTACGGCACTGCGTGGCTGAACCTGTTCCAGCTGGCGGCGCTCAAGCCGGGTGAAAAAGTACTGTTGCACGCTGGGGCCAGCGGCGTCGGCTCGGCCGCGATCCAGCTGTGCAAGGCGTTCGGCAACCCATGCTGGGTCAGTGTCGGTTCGACCGAGCGGCTGGCCTATTGCGAGGCCCTGGGCGCCCAGGGTGGCGTGGTACGCACCGATGGCCTGGAGAGTTTGAACGATCTCGGTCCGTTCGACGTGATTCTCGATCCGGTGGGCGGCAGCTACGCCAAACTCAACGTGAAACTTTTGTCAGTTGACGGCCGCTGGGTGTTGATCGGCCTGATGGGGGGGCGCTCGACCGAACTCGATCTGGCACAGGTGCTGGGCAAGCGTATCCAATTGCTCGGTTCGACCTTGCGCAGCCGTGACGAGCAGTTCAAGGCCGACCTGATCAGCGAGCTGGGCCAACAGGTGTGGCCGCTGTTTGCCGACAAGCGCCTGAGCCCGCAACTGGCCAAGACCTTCGCGATCAAGGATGCCGAAGCGGCGTTTGCGGAGTTGGCGACCAACCAGGTGTCAGGGAAGTTGGTGTTGGTGATCGACGAGAGTCTGAGCTAGTCGCGCAAGCAGTACAGCTGCGGTTCCTCTGTCGAGCAAGCTTGCTCGACAGAGGAATTTGAGTGTCCTGTAGTAAGTGCTCGCTCCCGCGCTCGCTGGAATTTGCAAAGGGCTAGATAGGGATACACCCTGTCAAGTCTGACAGTAGACACCACGAAGAAAGTCACTCTAGAGTGGGTTTGAGAGTAATAGATGTCTCTCTGTTTAGTGTCCACTGACAGAAGAGGTGCTGTGATGGCTACGAAAGAGCTCCGCATGACCCAGGAATATGTTGACGACAACAGATCGCCCGACGTTGTCCTGGAGATCTATAAGGGCAAGAAGTTGCTGTTCGCGACTTTTGTCTCTGCGTCGAAAAAGAACGGCCCCTACGATACCGTCAATGTCAAAACCGACGCTGATGGCGACGGCGACATGGACAGGCAAGACGAAAAAGCAATTCTGGATCTGGCAAAAGCCTTTTCCAAGTTCAAGTAGGGCACTGGCATGTCTGATCATGTCGTTCTACACGCGCTGGTTTGTGCACTTTCATGGGTACTCGTTGAAGCTGCCCAAGCACAAGTGCCTTCAGACACGTCAGAACAAGGGCCATGGGGAGATTGGGGCGCGGCTGCATACTGCCCTCAGGGACAATATGTCTGGGGATTCCGACTCAAAAGTGAACCCGATCAGGGCAGTGGCGACGATAGTGCATTAAATGCGGTCCAGCTTATATGCAAGAGCGGAGTCAACGGAACGGCAACTTACATCCGAAGCCTTGAAGGAAAGTGGGGTAATTGGGGCAAGGACTACGTTTGTCGTGAGCATCCCGTCATAGCGTTTGCCATTCAGGTGGAGCGGTTTCAGGGGCGGAACAAGGAAAAGGGCTCGAAGGACGATACTGCCGCCGGCAATATCAAGATGAATTGTGGGTCGGAAACCCTGATAGGTGACCCGCCAGCCGCATGGGGAGAATGGACCGGATTCTATAGCTGCCTCGATGGCCTCGGTGCAAAGAAAGTGAGGGGGTTTCGGACCAAGGTGGAACCCGATCAGGGCAATGGGGATGATACGGCCCTGAATGCGATGCAGGTGTATTGCGGGCTCTAGCTCTAGTGCCTGTTGCCGTTTCGCAGACTCACCAGCACAGTGCAGGTGCGGCCAGTGGCAGCGACAAGGTGATATCGACGGTGGCTTTCACCTTTGACCGGCGACCACGGGCAAGCTGACCTTCGGTCGGCAGCCCGTATCCGATGCGCGGGCCCTGCTAGCGTTAACTAATGGGGGATGGGGTAACCGCAGCTTTCATTTCACCCGCCAGGTGAAGAGGTTGATCATGGCCATCGCCGAATGGCGCATGCAGGGCGTCGAATTCATTGCCTGCAACTGCAATTGGGGCTGCCCCTGTCAATTCAATGCACCACCGACCCATGGTCACTGCCAGGCGGTGGCGTCGATGCGAGTGGAACACGGATATTTCAATCAGGTCACGCTGGACGGTTTGTGCTGGGCCGCCACCTTCGCTTGGCCGGGTGCCATCCATGAGGGCAACGGCAGTTGCCAGGTGTTCATCGATGAACGCGCCGATGAGGCGCAACGCCAGGCCCTGTTGACCATTCTTTCTGGCTTGGAGAGCGACCCTGGGGCCAACGTGTTTCAGGTGTTCAGCAGCACCATGAGTGAAGCGTTCGAACCGCTGTTCGTGCCCATCACTCTTTCCATCGATGTCGATCAGCGCTTGGCGCACCTGGACATTCCAGGCGTGCTGCAGGCCAGCGGCGAGCCGATCCGCAGCCCGATCGACGGTTCACCTCATCGAGCCCGCCTGTCCCTGCCCAACGGCTTCGAGTTCCGTGAGGCCGAAGTGGCCAGCGGCAGCTACCAGACGCATTCAGCCCTCAAACTACAATCCCAGGGCAGTCATAGCCACCTCGCCCACGTGCACTTCACCGGCCATGGCATAGAGCCGTAATGGCAGAACCTCAGGCGGCGACGCCGAGCAAGCGACTGACAGGCGAGCAGTTACTGCTCCTGCTCTGCCTGCTCGCGCTGACTGCCCTGGCCTGGCTGATGTTGCTGGAGGTGGCTCGCGACATGAGTGCGCCGGGCGGCATGGCTGATGCGGCAATGGGCGGCATGCTCATGCCTTGGGGCGTGGCCGATGCGCTGCTGATGTTCGCCATGTGGGTGGTGATGATGGTCGGCATGATGCTGCCCAGCACCTTGCCCATGCTGTTGATCTACCAGCAGATGCTGCGCAAGCGCATGCCGGCACCGCGGCGACACCTGGCCCTGCTGCTGTTCGGCAGCGCCTATGTTTTGGTCTGGGCCGGTTTCGCCCTGGGCGCCACGGCGCTGCAATGGGCGCTCGAGCAGCTCGCCCTGCTCAGTCCGGGGATGCGTAGCACCAGTACCGCGCTGGGCGCCGGCCTGCTGTTGGTCGCAGGCGTCTATCAGTGGCTGCCAGGCAAGGCGGCCTGCCTTGAGCATTGTCGCGGGCCGCTGCATTTTCTGCTCAGCTACTGGCGCCCCGACGTGCTCGGGGGCTGGCGCATGGGGCTGGCCCATGGCGCTTACTGCCTGGGCTGCTGCTGGGCCCTGATGGGCCTGCTGTTCGTGGTCGGCGTGATGAACCTGCTCTGGGTGGCAGTGATCGGTGCCTTTATTTTGCTGGAGAAAAACCTGCCGCAGGGACTCTGGTTCAGCCGTGTCTGCGGTGTGTTGTTGCTCGGCTGGAGCCTGTGGTTGCTGCTGGGCTGAACCTGTGGGAGCGAGTGTGCCTTATTGCCAGGAACTTACCGACGCACTCGTGCCCCGTGGCGAGGGAGCTTGCTCCCGCTGGGTGGCGTAGCCGCCCCAATCGAGACGACGCAATTGCCCAGGCAGATCGCGTCAACCGTTTTTATGACTGCTTCGCAGCCGAGCGGGAGCAAGCTCCCTCGCCACACAAGCCTGGGTATTCTTCCTGGGGCTGTTCAGTGTTCATTTCCAGGTATGGATTGGCCACCCGGCCGATTCGGCATGGGCCTTCAGCACGGGATCCGGGTTGACCACGTGGGGGAAATCCACCCGCAGCAACAACGGCAGGTCATTGCGCGAGTCGGAATAGAAACTGGCGCCCTCCAGGTTTTCTTCCTCGGCATCCAGCCAGTCCAGCAACCGCGCGATCTTGCCTTCGCGGTAGGTCAGGGTGCCTACGGTCTTGCCGCTGTAGACGCCATGGGCCACTTCAAGGTTGATCGCCAGGATCTCGTCGATGCCCAGGCGTTCGGCAATCGGCTTGACCAGGTGCGTGCCCGAAGCCGAGATCACCAGGATCCGGTCGCCGGCCTTGCGGTGTTCGGCGATGGTCTTGGTGGCGTCGCTGAAGATGATCGGTTCGATGAAGTCTTCCACCCAAGGCCCTACCAAGTGTTCGATTTCTTCCGGTGTGCGGCCGATCATCGGTTCCAGGCTGAAGTCCATGTACTCTTCCATGCTCAGTTTGCCGTGGCTGTAGGCGTCCATCAGCGCGTTGTTGCGTTGCATGAACGACTCGGGATCGACCCAGCCCAGGCGTCCCATCTGTTCGCTCCAGAGGGTGGCGCAGTCGCCGTGGATCAGGGTTTCGTCCAGATCAAAAATTGCCAGGGCCATCAGCGCGTTTTCCTCTTCAAGATCAACTTCAAAATCGATAAAGCCATCAGGCTACCTCACACAGCGCCGACGGATCGATGGAAAGTGACAACCGTGCGCCATCGGGGTGCAGGTCGGCGGCCGAGCGATTGAGTACATCCACCACCAGTTCCACGCCACGGGCCTCGACCCGGTAGCGAATCACGTTGCCCAACAGGCTGTGGCTGCGGATCAGCGCATCGGCTTCGCCACCGCGACTCAGCTCGATGGCTTCCGGGCGAATGGCGATGCGGCCGTTCACCGGGCGTTGCAGCAGCCGGCTGGCACTGTCGGCGTCCAGCAGGTTGTAGTTGCCGATGAACCCGGCGGCAAAGACGTCGACCGGCGCAGTGTAAAGGGTTTCGGCATCGCCGCTTTGTACGATCTTTCCCTGGTTCATCAGGAAAATCCGATCAGACATCGTCAGGGCTTCTTCCTGGTCGTGTGTGACGAAGATCGTGGTCAGGCCCAGTTCGCGCTGGATCTGACGGATCTGTTCGCGCAGGTGTTTGCGAATCCGCGCATCCAGGGCCGACAGCGGCTCGTCCAGCAGCAACAGGCGCGGCCGGGTCACCAGGGAGCGGGCGAGGGCGACGCGCTGGCATTGGCCGCCGGAGAGTTGATGGGGATAGCGGCCGGCAAAATCATGCAGCTCCACCAGGCGCAGGATCTCCAGCACACGCTTGTGGCTGTCCGAGGCGTCGACTTTTTGCATGCGCAGGCCGAAGGCGACGTTCTGTTCCACGGTCATGTTGGGGAACAAGGCGTAGCTCTGGAAGACCATGCCGATGCCGCGTTTCTGCGGGCTCAACGGGACGATGTCTTGCCCGTCCAGGATGATCTGGCCAGCATCCACTGCGGTCAGGCCGGCAATGCAGCGCAGCAGTGTGGACTTGCCGCAACCGGAAGGGCCGAGGAGGGTGACGAACTCGCCTTTGCTGATCTCGCAATTGATGTCGCTGAACACCGGCGTGCCGGCGTAGCTTTTTTGCAGGTGTTGGACGCTGACGTAGCTCATTGGCTTTTGTCCTTGTTCAAGATGTTGGCCGCCCAGGTCAGGACCAGTACGAAGAAGAAGTAGGAAATCACCAGGGCACTGGTGAAGTGGCCGCTGCTGTTGCGCATGTTGTTCAGGTAGACCTGCAGGGTTTCATAGCGCGTGCCGACGAGGATGTTGGCAAACACGAATTCGCCGAACAGGAACGAGAAGGACAGCAGCAACGCCACCATCAAGCCCTTGCGCAGGTTCGGCAGTACGACCAGGAACGCGGCCTGAAAGGTGCTGGCGCCGAGCAGTTGGGCGGCGTCCATCAGGTCGCGCAGGTTGATGGCTTGCAGGTTGTTGGTGATCGCCCGGTACATGAACGGCAGGGCGACGGTGAAGTAGCAGCCGATCAGGATCCACGGCGTGCCGACCATCGCCAGCGGTCCGGAGCCATAGAGTTGCAACAGCCCCACCGACGACACCACCGGCGGCACCGCGAAGGGCAGCAGGATGAGGATGTTCATCAGCGCGTCGAGCCTGGGGAAGTGGTAATGCACTACGAACAGCAACGGCAGGATCAACACCACCGAGAGCACCAGCGCACCGACGCAGACCAACAGCGATTGGCCGAAGGCGTGGAGAAAGCGCGGATCGCTCCACAACTGCACATACCATTTTAACGTGAAGCCGCTGGGCAGCACGGTGGCCGACCAACTGCTGGCGATGGAGTAGACGAGCGTGCCCGCCAGGGGCAGCAGCAGGATGGCGAACAGCAGGTACACCACCGCCCGATGATAGAGCCCGGCGGAGCCCGGTTCAGCGCGAGACATGGTAGCTCCTCTTGAGCAGCAACTGGTGGACGATGGTCACGACGGTCATCAACGCCACCAACACCACGGCCAGGGCGCTGGCCAGGTTCGGGTCGAGGGAAATGTCGCCGGAAACCATGGCGGCGATGCGAATTGGCAGCACGTTGAAGTTGCCGGTGGTCAGCGCATAGACCGTGGCATAGGCGCCGAGGGCGTTGGCCAGCAGGATCACGAAGGTGCCCAGCAGCGCCGGGGTCAGCACCGGCAAGCCGATGTGCCGCCAGAACTGCCAACCGCTGGCCCCCAGCAGTTCGGCGGATTCGCGCCAGTCTTCGCGCAGGGCGTCGAAGGCCGGATAGAGCAGCAGCACACCCAGGGGAATCTGGAAGTAGGTGTAGAGAATGATCAGCCCGGTTTTCGAATACAGGTTGAAATCCTCGATGATCCCCGCCTGTTTGAGCATGATCGTGATGCTGCCGTTGAACCCGAGCAAAATGATGAAGGCGAAGGCCAGGGGCACGCCAGCGAAGTTGCTGGTCATGTTGGCGAACGCGTTGACGAAGTTGCGCAACCGCGAATCCACCCGGCGCAGGGAGTAGCTGCCGAGTACGGCGATGACGATGCCGAACACACTGGACCAGAAGCTGATCTCCAGGCTGTGCTGGATCGCTTGCAGGTAGAACTTGGAACTGAAGATCTTGCTGAAGTTGGCCAGGCCCCAGCCGAACTCTTCCGATTCCAGGCTGTTGACCAGCACCCACAGCAGCGGGGCGATCTGGAACACGATGAAGAAAATCGCGAAGGGCACCAGGCACAACGCTGCCAGCCATTTGCCGCGCGTCATGGCGTTCACTTGAGTAACTCCTGGCAATAGGGTTTGTCGTGGTCGACGCCGAGCAATTGGCAAATGGTGCCGCACAGTTCGGTCTGCCGGGGCGCGGCCGCGGGATCGAGACTGAAGCCGTCACCCAGGACAAACAGCGGCACTTCCCGTTCTTCGGCCAACAGACCGTTATGGGAGCGATCGTTGTTCATGCCGTGGTCGGACGTCACCAGCACCTGGTAACCGGCGTCGAGCCAGCCTTGCAGGTAGACCGCCAGGTTGATGTCGGCCGAGCGGGCGCTGTTGCGGTATTGCGGGGTGTCGAGGCCGTGCTTGTGGCCGGCGTCGTCGATGTTCATCGGGTGCACCAGCAGGAAGTTCGGCAAGTAGCGCTGGCGCAGGTGTTCGGCGTCGGCGAACAGATGGGAATCGGGGTAGTGGTCATTCCAATAGAAATGCCCGTACTGGATCGGCAAATCGGGGTTGTCGGTATGACGATCTCGACCGGCCACGAAGGGTGAGACGTTGTAGAGCTCGCTGACCCAGTGATACGCCGCGGCCGCCGTACTCAAGCCGGCCTGGGTGGCGTAGTGGAAAATGCTGCGCTGATTCGACAGGCGCGAGACGTTGTTGTGCACGATCCCGCTGTCGATGGGCACGACGCCAGTGAGGATGCATTCATAGAGCGGGCGGGACAGGGCGGGCAACTCACATTCCAGTTTGTAGAGGGCCGCGCGTCCTGCGCCGACGTAAGCCTGCAAATGCCCCATGGCATGCCGGGCGACCTCATGGTTGAGGCCGTCGAGCACCACCAGGATGACGTTGTGCTTCATGGATACCAAGACTCCGGATGGGAACCAGAAAACTCGGATTCACCGCAGGTCCAATGTGGGAGCGAGATTGCTCACTCCCACAATTGGATTTCCATTGGATATCCGAGCGAGAGCTAGCGCCTCACTGCATATTGATGATCACTTCTTCCTGCCATTTCTGCGGCAGAGCCTTGGAGGTTTTTTCCCACGCATCGGCATCCTTGATCGGCGTCACGCCTTTGTACTGCTCATTCGGCAGCAGCTTGGCCTTGACCTCTTCCGGCAGTGTCAGGTGCTCGGCGCGGATGGGCCGGGCGTTGCCCTTGGCCAGGTTGATCTGGCCGGCGTCGCTGAAGATGTACTCGCGAGCCAGCTTGGCGGCGTTCGGGTGCTTGGCGTATTTGTTGATGATGGTGGTGTAGCCGGAGATGACCGAGCCGTCGGACGGAATCAGCACGACGTAGTCATCCGGGTTGGCCATCTTGGCCTTGTAGCTCAGGCCGTTGAAGTCCCAGACCACACCGACTTCGACTTCACCTTTCTCCATCGTGGCGATGGTCGGGTTGGCCATGGACAGGCGCCCTTGCTTGGCGATCTCGGCGAACATCAACAGCGCCGGTTGCAGGTTTTTCTCGTCGCCGCCGTTGGCCAGGGCGGCAGCCAGCACGCCGTTGGCCGCCTGGGCCGCGGTGCTCACGTCACCAATGGAGACTTTGTACTTACCGGTTTTCAGGTCAGCCCATTTGGTCGGCACTTCGGAACCGTGCAGCAGCTTCTTGTTGACGATGAACGCGATGGTACCGGTGTAGGCCAATGCCCAGTTGCCGTCCTTGTCCTTGGCCCAGGCAGGTACTTGTTCCCAGGTGCTTGGCTTGTAGGGTTGCACTACGCCCTGCTTGACCGCGATCGGGCCGAACGCTGCACCGACGTCGCCGATGTCGGCGCTGGCGTTGTCTTTCTCGGCGGCGAACTTGGCGATTTCCTGGGCCGAACTCATGTCGGTGTCGATGTGTTTCAGGCCGTAGACCTTGGCCAGGTCGTCCCAGGTGCCTTTCCAGTTTGCCCAGTCATCGGGCATGCCGACGCTGTTCACGGCGCCTTCCGCTTTCGCAGCGGCTTCCAATGTTTTCAGATCGGTGTCAGCGGCCATGGCGGCGGTGCACATGGCAATGGTCGAGCCTAACAGTGATGCCAGGAAAAGCTGTTTCATCCGAAGCTCCTATGGGCGTTTTCAACGCTGCGATTGCGGTTGTGTTGGTCTAGGTCAGCAATACCTGAGCCAATGTAGGCGAGCCCTGTGACATTTTGATGTCGGTGGTGGAGGCTTCAGGAAATGCCCGGCTCGTGGAGGTTGGCTGCGAATTAAGCGTAGACCATGGTTAAACAGCTGATCTGAAAGGACTTGGCCGTTAATTTGCACGCTTGCAAAACGACCGTTCGGCGGCTCTGTCATCTGCCAGTCATGTGCAGTGCCTAGGCTTGCTGGACCAAGAAGCGGATCGATGGACAGTCGATCTTGCCCCGAAACAGTGCTGGTCTAGTCCAGATAGGTAACGTTGATGCGCATCGATGCAACCAAAGCGGTGACAGCCATCGGACAGGTCCTGCAAGAGCAGCTCGACCACGGGTTGCTGGCGCCCGGCAGCAAATTGCCGGCCGAGCGCAAGCTCAGTGAGTTGTTCGGGACCACGCGGATTACCGTGCGTGAGGCGTTGTTGCAGCTCGAAGCCCAGGGGCAGATTTATCGGGAGGAGCGCCGGGGCTGGTTCGTTTCGCCGCCGCGCCTGGCCTACAACCTGATGCAACGCAGCCATTTCCACGCCATGGTCGCAGCCCAAGGGCGTGTGCCTTCTACCCAAGTGATCTCGGCGCGCCTGCAACCGGCCTCGGCGGCGGTATGTGCCTGGTTGCAACTGCCGGCGTTGTCCAGCGTGATCCAGATCTGCCGCGTGCGGCGTATCGACGAGCGGCTGGTGCTGTACGTCGAGCACTACCTGAACCCGCAGTATTTTCCGGACATCCTGGGGTTCGACCTCAACCAATCCATCACCGAACTGTACGCCCGCCATTACGACCTGCACTACGGCCGGGTGAAGTTTGAAATCGTGCCCACCTCGTTACAGCCGGAAGCGGCAGCGGCGTTGAAGGTTTCGGTGGGCAGCCCCGGGCTTCGCATCGCACGGGTCAACTATGACCAGCACCAGCGGCTGATCGATTGCGACCTGGAATTCTGGCGACACGATGCTATCCATGTCGGCGTGGATGTGCCGGAGCAACCGGTACCGGAACAATCGCCCGCAGCCTGAGGCAGGCTCAGAGCGACTCGTTGAGCTTGCTCAGGATCTTGATCACCACCGTGGCGAGGATCAGCAACATGCCGATCCACATGGCAAAGACCCCGACGCTCTTGTCACGGAAGTTGAAGCCGATGGCCAGCAGGATCATGCCGGCAATGATGGGCACCAGCATGGCGTTGAACGAAGATATGGAAACCATGGAGACAGCCTTGTCGGGGGGGATAAGGTCAGTCTAGTTGGGGTTTTCCCAGGATGTGATGATGTGGGTCACATCCCCCGCGATCCCGAGGTGAACACTCTTGTGGCGAGGGGATTTATCCCCGCTGGGTTGCGCAGCAACCCCCTACGCCTACCGGATAATCGCGGTGGTTGGTGAATTCTGGGACTGCTTCGCAGTCCAGCGGGGATAAATCCCCTCGCCACAAGAGCCTGCATGTCTCCGGTCCAAATAGGTTTAGCGGTTATGGCAACTCACGACAGGCATAAAACGCGCTCAGTACCTTCACCAGATGCGCCAGGTCATGGCTGCCGCACAGTTCGCGGATCGAATGCATGGCGAAGGTCGGTAGACCGATGTCCACGGTGCGCACGCCCAGTTGGCTGGCGGTGATCGGGCCGATGGTCGAACCGCAGCCCATGTCGCTGCGCACTACGAAGCTCTGCACCGGCACTTCTTCAGCCATGCACAGGTGGCGGAAGAACCCGGCGGTTTCGCTGTTGGTGGCGTAGCGCTGGTTGCTGTTGACCTTGATCACCGGGCCGGCGTTGAGCTTGGGACCGTGGTTGGCGTCGTGCTTGTCGGCATAGTTGGGATGCACGCCGTGGGCGTTGTCCGCCGACACCAGCAAGGATTTCTGAATGGTGCGGACGAACTCTTCACCTTCAGGCAGCAGGCGACGCAGGGTTTGCTCCAGCATCGGGCCGTCGGCACCACAGGCCGAGCACGAACCGACCTCCTCGTGATCGTTGCATACCAGCACGCAGGTTTCTTCGGTATCGGCGTTCAGCAACGCTTGCAGGCCGGCGTAGCACGACAGCAGGTTGTCCAGGCGCGCACCGGCGATGAAATCGCCGTGCAGGCCAATGACCGCAGCGCTTTGTGTGTCGTAGAAACTCAACTCGTAATCGAGTACCACGTCGGCGTTCAGGCCGTGTTCGCGGGCCAGTTGATCGGTGAGCACGGCACGGAAATCGACGCGCTCGTCCCCGGCGAACTGGGCAAGGATCGGCGGCAGTTCATTCTGCGGGTTGATGGCCCAACCCTGGTTGGCTTCGCGATTGAGGTGGATGGCCAGGTTCGGAATCGTAGCGATCGGCGCCTTGAAGTCGATCAACTGGCTTTCAACCTTGCCATCACGGCGGAAAGTCACGCGCCCGGCCAGTGACAGGTCGCGGTCGAACCACGGCGCCAGCAACGCGCCGCCGTAGACTTCCACGCCCAGTTGCCAGAACCCGTGGCGTTGCAGTTCCGGCTGCGGTTTGACCCGCAGGCAGGGGCTGTCGGTGTGGGCACCGACCAGGCGGATGCCATCGTGCAACGGTGAGTTGCGGCCGAGCTTGAAGGCGATGATCGAGGAGTCGTTGCGCGTGACGTAATAGCGACCGTTGGCCTCGGTGGCCCAGGTCTCGCGTTCGTCAAGACGCTGATAGCCAGCCGCTTCCAGGCGCTTGGCAAGGCTGGCGGTGGCATGGAACGGGGTAGGGGAGGCCTTGAGAAAGTCGATCAGGCCCTGGTTCAACTCTGCGCGCATAAGAAACTCCAGACAGCAATGGGCGGCAGTTTACCGTATTGGTGGTCGCTGGGGAGGGTGCGGCGTGGATATGTGAGTGACTCGGAGTGGGCCTGTGGCGAGGGAGCTTGCTCCCGCTGGGCTGCGCAGCAGCCCCAACAGCAGCAACCCAAGCAGACTTTCCGAGGTGTCAGTCTTTAGGGCCGCTTCGCGGCCCAGCGGGGATAAATCCCCTCACCACAGGGATCGGTGGTGTCTCTTAGAACGGTGCCGGGCACTCGAAGCGCAGGCGCTCGCCGCTTTGCGGATGAGTGAAGCTCAGCATGCTG
Organism: Pseudomonas sp. NFACC08-1; assembly: GCF_900106735.1. Lineage (NCBI taxonomy): Bacteria > Pseudomonadati > Pseudomonadota > Gammaproteobacteria > Pseudomonadales > Pseudomonadaceae > Pseudomonas > Pseudomonas sp. NFACC08-1. Next base: position 17,860 of record NZ_FNNL01000013.1, read on the forward strand.
GCGTGCAGGCACAGGCGTGGCCAGGCAGCGAGGGCCTGCGGGTGGGCGTAGAGTCCGTCGCCCAGCAGCGGATGACCGATGGACAGCATGTGCACGCGCAACTGGTGCGAGCGCCCGGTAATCGGCGTGAGTTCGACCCGGCACCAATCGCCGCAACGTTCCAGTACGCGCCAGAAGGTCAGGGCGTGTTTGCCGTGCTCATGGTCCACCACATGCCGGGGTTTGGTCGGCGGGTCGTAGCGCAAGGGCAGGTCGATGCTGCCGCTCTCCAGTTCCGGTTGGCCCCAGCACAACGCCGTGTAGGCTTTTTCGGTTTCGCGATCATGAAATTGCCGGGACAGTTCGCGATGAGTGTCCGGGTCGCGGGCCAACAGGATGATGCCGGAGGTTTCCCAGTCCAGTCGGTGCACGATTCGGGCTTCCGGATAGCCGTTTTCCTGCAGGCGGGTGATCAGGCAGTCCTTGTTGTCGTCGGCCCGGCCGGGCACGGAGAGCAACAGGGTCGGCTTGTCGACCACCAGGACAGCGGCGTCCTGATGAATGATGCGGATGTTGGACAGGGGCATTGAAAACAGTCTCGTTACAAACGCCAACGGCGGCGCGGGCCCTTCTCAAGCCCACGAATGGGAGGAGAAGGACCCGAGCCGCCGTGGCTCCCGCCGGCGCGATCAGCGATCCGGCAGGGTGATGTTGAGTTCCAGGATCGAGCAACTGCCCTGGCTTTCCAGTGCCACGTGCACGTCATCGCTACCGATGTTGACGTATTTGCGGATCACTTCCACCAGTTCCTTCTGCAAGGCCGGCAGGTAGTCAGGGGTGCTGCGTTGGCCGCGTTCGTGCGCCACGATGATCTGTAGACGCTCTTTCGCGACCGAGGCGGTACTGGGCTTTTTGTTGGCACGAAAGAAGTCAAAAAGGTTCATTACCTACCTCCAAACAGGCGCTCGAAGAAACCCTTCTTCGTTACATCGAGGAATCGATGCGCTACGGTTTTGCCCAGCAGGCGATCGACGGCATCGCTATATGCCTGGCCGGCGTCGCTCTGGTCGTCGAGAATCACCGGCACGCCGGAGTTGGAGGCCTTGAGTACCGCTTGGGATTCGGGAATGACGCCCAGCAGGGTGACCGCGAGGATTTCCTTGACGTCTTCGACGCCGAGCATTTCGCCGTCGCTGACCCGTTGTGGGTTATAGCGAGTCAGCAGCAGGTGTTCCTTGATCGGCTCTTCGCCCTTTTCGGCGCGGCGGGATTTGCTTGCCAGCAGGCCCAGCATGCGGTCGGAGTCGCGGACCGACGACACTTCCGGGTTGGTCACGACAATCGCCTCATCGGCGAAGTACATGGCCAGGTGGGCACCTTTCTCGATACCGGCCGGGGAGTCGCAGACCACGAACTCGAAGTCTTCCTTGAGTTGCATCAGGACTTTTTCCACGCCTTCCTGGGTCAGCGCGTCTTTGTCGCGGGTCTGGCTGGCGGCCAGCACGTAGAGGTTCTCAAGGCGCTTGTCCTTGATCAGGGCTTGTTGCAGGTTCGCTTCACCGTTGACGACGTTGACGAAGTCATAGACCACGCGACGCTCGCAACCCATGATCAGGTCCAGGTTACGCAGGCCGACGTCGAAGTCGACGATGACTGTCTTGTGGCCGCGCAGAGCGAGACCGGTACCGATAGCGGCGCTGGTGGTGGTCTTACCCACACCACCCTTGCCGGATGTAACCACGAGAATCTTGGCCAAGGTGTTTCACCCCTAAGGAAAAAGGACTTTTTCAGCCCCTGAAAAACATCTCTGGAAAACGGCTGCAATTGGACAGGCTTGGCTGGAATCGGATGTCGGACGGGGTCTACCTCCGGTAAACACTGCCTGATCCTTTTTCCTACGTCGTTTAAGCCGTTTTCGCTCGTTTTAGAGATGCTTGGAAAATGCGGCAGTATCCGTTAAAGCCGAATGATGTTCAACACGTCGCCCGACAGGCTGATCTGAACGCCCGCCCCCCACAACGGATCGCGGCGCAAATCCTCGGAGACCTTGTACTGCCCGGCGATGGAGACCAGTTCAGCGCTCAATTGCTGACAGAAGATCCTGGCTTTCGTATCCCCCTTGACGCCGGCCAGCGCGCGGCCGCGCATCGGGCCGTATACATGGATGTTGCCATCGGCCAGAAGTTCCGCGCCCGGGCTGACCGAGGACACCACGACCAGATCGCCACCCTGGGCATAGATCTGCTGCCCGCCGCGTACTGGCGAGGTGATCACGCGCGTCGGCTTGATGGTGGGCTCTGGTGGTTTTTCCGGGACTTTCCTGGCTTCGACCGGGCTCAGTTCCAGCACGCGCTCCCGGGCGCCGGACGGCGGCAGCACCGGAATGTCCACGGCGATGGCCGCGGCGATGTCTTCGATGCGGCTGGCGCGGATCGCCAGGGTGCGCAGGCCGTGCTGGCGGCAAACGCGCATCAGGCCTGGCAGGTCCACCGCGCCTTCGCCGGCCGGCAGCTTGTCCAGGGCCAGCACCAGCGGTGCATTGCTGAAGAAGTTCGGCGCCTGGGCGACTTTGGCCGCCAACTGCCGGTCAAGGCCTTCCAGGTCGTTGCGGGCCAGCTCCAGCACCGTAATGGCGAGCATGCTGCCCTTCAACTGGAACACGGGATCTTGGTCTAGCGGTTCGGTTTGGCTCATGGTCGGCGTACAACGGCTTGTCACTAAAAGTGCCGAGACTTATAACGAGATCGTCCGCCAGCCGCAACCCGGGTCGAACAATGTAGAATGCGCGGCCCATGTCTTAATGGAAGCTGTAATGGATCGCCCGCGTTTTCGAGCTGCATTTTTTCATCCGCGTTTCTGGCTGCTGTGGTGCGGCCTGGGCCTGCTGTGGCTGATCGTTCAATTGCCTTATCCGTTGTTGCTGCGGGTCGGTCGCGCACTGGGCGCGCTGATGTATCGAGTAGCCGGCGACCGACGGCGCATCGCCCGGCGCAATCTGGAACTGTGTTTCCCGCAAAAGTCCGCCGTCGAGCGCAAGCGTCTGCTCAAGGAAAACTTTGCCTCCACCGGCATCGCTTTTTTCGAAATGGCCATGAGCTGGTGGTGGTCGCGTTCGCGTTTGGCGAAACTGGCCCATGTCGAAGGGCTGGAGCATCTCAAGCAGGCCCAGCGCGAGGGCAAGGGCGTGATCCTGATGGCGCTGCATTTCACCACCCTGGAAATCGGCGCGGCGTTGCTCGGCCAGCAGCACACCATCGATGGCATGTACCGCGAGCACAAGAACCCGCTGTTCGACTACATCCAGCGCCGCGGCCGCGAGCGGCACAACCTCGACTCCCTGGCCGTGGAGCGTGACGACGTGCGCGGCATGCTCAAGCTGCTGCGCGCCGGGCGGGCGATCTGGTATGCGCCGGACCAGGATTACGGCCCCAAGCAGAGCGTGTTCGTGCCGCTGTTCGGCATCCAGGCCGCGACGGTCACCGCCACCAGCAAGTTCGCCCGCTTGGGCAAGGCGCTGGTGGTGCCCTTCATCCAGGAACGCCTGGCCGACGGCAGCGGTTATCGCCTGGTGATCCAGGCCCCGCTGACGGATTTTCCGGGCGAGACCGAGGAAGCCGATTGCATCCGAATCAACCAGTGGGTCGAGCAGTCGGTGAGTGATTGTCCTGAGCAATACCTCTGGGCCCACCGGCGCTTCAAGAGCCGTCCACCGGGCGAGCCGAAGCTGTACGACAAACGCGGTTGAGCCAATATCCGCCATTTTCAGCACCTTGAGCACGGAGCATTGCGATGACCCCAGCTGAACCGGTTACAGGTTTGATTCTTTCCGGCGGTGGGGCTCGAGCGGCGTATCAAGTAGGCGTGCTGGCGGCCATCGCCGAATTGTTGCCAGACGGTGCGGACAACCCGTTCCCGGTGATCGTCGGTACGTCGGCCGGGGCAATCAACGCCGTCAGCCTGGCGAGCGGGGCGATGGACTTCAAGACCGCCATCGAGCGGCTGACGGCGTTCTGGCAAGCGGTGCGCAGCCATCAGGTCATGCGCAGCGACTGGCGAGGCGTGATCGCCCAGGCGACGCGTTTCATTACCCACAGCCTGTTGGGCCTGGGGGCCAAGTTGCCCGTGGCGCTGATCGACAGTTCGCCGTTGCGCGAACTGCTCCAGGCCCAATTCCACGCCTCGGGTATCGAGCAGGCCATCGTCGAGCAGCAACTGCGCGCCGTGGCAGTGACGGCGTTCGGTTATGAATCCGGCCAGGCCGTCACCTTCTACCAAGGGCGCGGGACCATCGATGCCTGGCTGCGACATCGACGTATTGGGGTGCCGACGCAGTTATCGGTGGAGCACCTGCTGGCCAGCTCGGCGATTCCCTTGTTGTTCGCGCCGGTCAGGATCGGCCCGCAATACTTCGGTGACGGCGCGGTACGGCAATCGGCGCCCATCAGCCCGGCCTTGCACCTGGGGGCCAATCGGGTGCTGGTGATCGGCGTCAGCGGCAATCCCCGTGGCGCGGGTGGTCAGGATCCCGCCGAGCGCAGCTACACCGGCCTGCAACCGACCCTGGCGCAGATCGGCGGCCATATGCTCAACAGCACGTTCATTGACAGCCTGGAAAGCGACATCGAGTTGCTTGAGCGCCTGAACGGGTTCAGTCACCTGCTGCCCGCCGACGTGCCGGCCCACGCCCTCGGCGCGGCTCCGGTGGACGTGCTGGTAATTTCGCCCAGCCAGCCCATTGATGAAATCGCCGCCCGCCATCGGCAGGAACTGCCCCGTGCGCTGCGGTTATTCTTGCGCGGGCCGGGCGCGACCAAGACCAGCGGCGCGGGGGTGCTGAGTTATCTGTTGTTCGAGTCGGGCTATTGCAGCGAACTGATCGAGCTGGGACGCCAGGATGCACTGGCGCAGCGTGAGGCGTTGAGTCGGTTTTTGGGGTTGGCTCAGGGATGAGTCCATCTCGAGCCCCTGTGGGAACGGGCTTGCTCGCGAAAGCGGTGGATCAGCTTGCACTGATATTGAATGTTCAGTCGTCTTCGCGAGCAAGCCCGCTCCCACAAGGATCTGTGGCGGGCCTGAGACTGGGTCGGATCAGAAATGGTACTTGAGCAAGAAGCTGGTATTGCTCTGGTTGGTCTTGAACCCGTCGCTGTCTTCGATCCCGTACTTGTTCTTCCAGTAGTCGTACTCCACGCCCACATACAACTGCTTGGCACCGAGCTTCAACGCCTTGCCCAGGTCATATTTGATCTGCGGGTTGATGTGCAGGTTGGCGTGGTAGGTGCCCTTGGAGTTGGTGTCATTGTCCACCACCCAGTCGATGAAACCGTCGATCAGGAGGTCGGATGAGCCCATGGGGATGGTGTAGGCCCAGGTCGGGGTGATCTGCCAGACGTTGTCGCCGGCGCGTGGACCTTCGGTCTGGCGGTTGTAGAAGTTCAGCTGGAAGTAGTCGAAGCCGGGAATCGCCAGGTCGAAACCCGGGCCGATCAGGTAGGACTCGTTGTCGCCTTCGCCGAATTCATACGTCATGGCCAGCAGCACATCCTTGATCGGACCCAGTTCCAGCTTCTGGTCGAAGATCTTGCCGAACGACAGGCGTGGGCTGAACTCACCGTAGTAGGTGTTCGGGCCGGATTGGCTGTCATCCTGGCCGTTGTAGAAGATCCGGTCGAGGAAGAAGAAGTTGTCGCCGTATTTCCAGGCATCGGCGTGTTCGAAGGTCACGGTCTGCTGGATGCGCGGGTTGACCTGGAAATCCTTGCCGTACAGGTAGGTCAGACTATTGTTCTGCCATTGGAACAGGTCATCGGCCATCGCTTGGCCTGCGACCAACAAGGCGCCTGCGAGTATCAGGCTGGTGCATGTACGTTTCATTCGGTTTGCTCCCAAAGGTAAGTGGTACCGCCATTTTTTTTGATCAGCGCTCTTGATTTGGCGCTTTTTTCTACGGATAAAAACATCCGTTCGGTCAGCTTTTTGCTCGTGGCAGATGCTGATAGCAAGAGCTGAGCCAAACCCGAAAAAAGCTCGTCCAGCTATTTGGAACAGTCGAAAAAGATGTTTTCCGGGGACGTCCGATATCCCCCGTGATGCCGGGATAAGCTGGCGTTTCGGTCAGGATTCGATGATTTTTTTACGCTGCCCGGGTGTGAACGGCCGCGCAGGGTACGGGCTTGTCCTGGTGGGATCAAGTGCCCTGCAACGGCGCATTCGCGGCGAATTTGGGGCGCGGCTCAGTTGGTCCGCGCGCCCTGGTTGATCCACGCGCCGATCAGGTCGCGTTCCTGCTGGGTCATCTGGGTGATGTTGCCCAAGGGCATGATCTGGGTGGCCACGGCCTGGGCCTGGATGCGCGCAGCCTGTTGCTGGATCTGCTCTGGTGTATCGAACATCACCCCACCTGGCGCGGCGCTGAACAACGGGCTGGTGGGCTTGGCCGAATGGCAGACCGAACAGCGCTCCTGGATCACGCTGTGGACCTTCTCGAACGATGGGCCCTGAGCGTTGGCGGCCTGAGTGGGTGCCGATGCCGGTGCGGCCGGGGCGGTTGCCGGTTTCGCGCCGCCACCCACTGCCGTTTCCGGCAACGGTTGGTACTCGATCACGCCAGGTACCTTGGCTACTTCCGGCGTGGTGGGCATGGGCTTGGGCCCCGTGACATAAGCCAGGCAGATCATCGCCAAAGCACCGACTGGCAGCGTCCAGGCAAACCGGTTGCTGTCATGGCGCGTGTTGAAGTAATGCCGCACCAACACCGCCGCCACGGCGATCCCGGCCAGGATCAGCCAGTTGTACTGGCTGCCGTAGGTGCTCGGGAAATGGTTGCTGATCATGATGAACAGCACCGGCAGGGTGAAGTAGTTGTTGTGGCGCGAACGCAGCAAACCCTTGGCCGGCAACGCCGGATCGGGCGTGCGGTTCTCGGCGATGGCCGCCACCAGCGCACGTTGGGCTGGCATGATGATGCGGAACACGTTGCCGACCATGATCGTGCCGATGACCGCCCCGACGTGCAGGTAGGCACCGCGACCGCTGAACACCTTGCTGAACCCATAGGCGGCGGCGATCAACAGCACAAACAGGATCAAACCGAGCAGGGCGGGGCGCTTGCCCAGGGCCGAGTCGCAGAGAAAGGAATAGACGAACCAGCCGACGAACAACGAGCCGATACCCAGCGCCACGCCTTCGGGGCCGCTGAGGCTGCTGCCGGGGGCCAGCAGGTATAGGGTCGGGTTCCAATAGAACACCACGCACAGCAGCGCGACACCCGACATCCAGGTGAAATACGCTTCCCACTTGAACCAGTGCAGGTTGTCCGGCATGGACGGTGGCGCGAGTTTGTATTTTTCCAGGTGGTAGATGCCGCCACCGTGGATGGCCCACAAGTCACCAGCCAGACCACTTTTTGGATTGACGCGATTGAGGTTGTTTTCCAGCCAGACGAAGTAGAACGACGCGCCGATCCAGGCCACGCCAGTGATCATATGAACCCAGCGCACGCTCAGGTTCAGCCATTCCAGCATATGTGCTTCCACAGTCTTTACCTCTCGCCCGTCACGCTTGTCTGCGCGTGATCGGACCTTCTCTTATTGGTGGGGGGCGAGGATTAGAAATTCATCCTCTTGGAAAAAATGCTCATCGCAGTTATTGCCTGTGCCACTGCGATCAACCACCAGGAAGTCATCCCGCTTTTCGATCGTCAGCACCGGGTGGTGCCAGACGCCGCGATGGTAATTAATGCCCTGCCTGCCGTTGGTGACGAAGGCGCGGACCAAGCCTGATACAGGTGCATCGCCAAGTGGCGCGACCACGATCAGAAAGGGGTTGCCGAGCAGCGGAATGAACGCCTGGCTGCCCAGCGGATGGCGCTCCAGCATGCGCACGGTCAACGGCATCTCCAACGCGTCGGCGCGGAAGATGCTGATGATCGCCTGATCGTCCGGCGTGGCGGTTTGCACCGTTGCCAGGCGATGGAAGCGCATGGTCGAGCCGTTGTTGATCATGAAGTGATCGCTGCCATCGGTTTCGATCACGTCACCGAACGGGGCGAAGGCTTCTTTGGTCAACGGTTCGATCTTGAGTGTGCGCATGCTGGTCTTCTTATCCAAAAAATTCTGTGTCGTTTGTTCAGCTTTTGTGGCGAGGGAGCTTGCTCCCGCTGGGTCGCGAAGCGGCCCTCGAAATGGGACTGCTGCGCAGTCCAGCGGGAGCAAGCTCCCTCGCCACAGGTGCGGTGTCTACTTCGCTATCTTGCCCAGCACCCGCAGACGACTCACGCCACCATCCGGGAACACGTTCAGGCGAATGTGGGTGATCGGTCCCAGGACCTTGATCTGCTCGGCGAAGGTGTGTTCGGCGTGCATTTCCAGTTTCTGGCTCGGCAGCAGCTCGCGCCAGAACAGCGATTGGGTTTCGATCTGGCTGTCGGTGCCGCCCTTGACGAACGCGCCCTGGATCGAGCAACTGTCGGGGTAGTTGCCCTTGAAGTGCAGGGTGTCGACGATGACTTGCTCAACGATGCCGGCGTGGCCCAGGGCGACGATGACCCAGTCATTGCCCGGGGTGCGACGACGGGCGGTTTCCCAGCCATCACCCATGTTGACGCCACGACCCGGGTTGAGGATGTTGCTCATGCGGCCGAAGTGTTCATCGGAGCAGGCCAGGGCACGGCCTCCGTTGAGGGCTGCGGCCAGGTCGATCTGTTCGTTGTCGCCCACGGCCGACCAGTCGCGGTACGGAATGCCGTAGACCCGCAACCGAGCCACGCCGCCATCGGGGTAAATATTGAAACGCAGATGGCTGAAGGCCTGGTCGTTGTTGATTTCGTGATAGTGGTGGCTGTTGCCTTGCAACTCGACGGCCGACAGCACTTCAGTCCATTGGGTGTTTTCGTCTGGCTCGCCTTCAGTCAGGAAGCAGGCTTCGAGGGAGGCCGACGGGGGATAGTTACCGGTGAAGAATGAGGTGTCGATGTCCACGCCTTTGATCGAACCCGCCACGCCCAGGCGGATCACTGCGCTGTCGTAGCCTTCGAAGCGCTTGCGCCGCGATTCCCAGCCGTCCATCCACTTGCCGTTGTCGTCGAACACGCCCTCCTTCCACACGGCCGGGGTCGGCTGGAACAGACGGTTGGCGTCGGCGAACCAGTCATCGGTGACCGAGATGATCTTGGTGCCGAGGCGGGCGTCGGCCAGGTTGACGAACTTCTCGAAAGGTACGGCGTAAGCTTTCATTCTTCTTGTCTGCCTTTAATAAGTTGGCTGGGGATGCTTGCAGGAGGCTGCTCGCTAAAGGGTCAGTAGTCGGAACAACGCGATCTTGTTGATCTCTGCCAGCGCGCATTTGAATTCGGTGTCTACCGAGTGATGGATGCGCGTTTCGAACGCCGCGAGGATCTGATGCCGGTTGCTGCCTTTTACCGCCATGATGAAGGGAAACTTGAACTTGGCCTTGTAGGCGTCGTTCAGCTCGGTGAAGCGTTGGAACTCTTCGGCCGTGCATTGGTGAATACCGGCGCCAGCTTGTTCATTCGTGCTGGCTTCGGTCAGTTGGCCCTGGACGGCGGCTTTGCCGGCCAAGTCCGGGTGAGCGTTGATCAGGGCCAACTGGCTGGCGTGATCGGCGCTCAACAGGATATCGCTCATGCGCAGGTGCAGGGTTTCGATCTGGTCGATCGACGGGTCCTGGCCCAGGTCGAAAGCCTTTTCGGCGACCCATGGCGAATGTTCGTAGATGTCGGCAAAAGCCCGGATGAAGGCTTCACGGCTCAAGGTCGAGGGCTTGAGGGTCTGGAAGGCGCTCATTTCGACGCTCCTGGTTTCGAAGCCCCTTGATACGGATGGGTCTGCTGCCAGTGACGCGCAATGTCGACACGACGACTGAACCAGACGTGTTCATGGCCTTTGACGTATTCGAGGAAACGCTTGAGGGACGCCAGGCGGGCAGGGCGGCCGATCAGGCGGCAATGCAAGCCTATGGAGAGCATCTTGGGGGCTTCGGCGCCTTCGGCATACAGCACGTCGAAGGCGTCCTTGAGGTATTGGAAGAAATCATCGCCCTTGTTGAAACCCTGCACCTGGGTGAAGCGCATGTCGTTGGTGTCGAGGGTGTAGGGGATCACCAGATGCGGTTTGCCATTGGGCGTGTTCGGTTCCCAGTAGGGCAGGTCGTCGTCGTAGGTGTCGCTGTCATAGAGAAAACCGCCTTCCTCCATGACCAGCCGGCGGGTATTGGGGCCGGTGCGACCGGTGTACCAACCCAGCGGGCGCTCGCCAGTGATTTCGGTGAGGATGCGGATCGCTTCGAGCATGTGCTCGCGCTCCTGGGCCTCATCCATGTATTGGTAGTCGATCCAGCGATAGCCGTGGCTGCAGATTTCGTGACCGGCGGCGACCATGGCACGGATCACCTCCGGATGGCGCTGGGCGGCCATGGCCACGGCGAAAATGGTCAGCGGGATATCGAATGCCTTGAACAGCTTGAGGACCCGCCAGACCCCGGCACGGCTGCCATACTCGTACAGCGATTCCATGCTCATGTTGCGTTCGCCCTGCAGCGGTTGTGCCGCGACCATCTCCGAGAGGAACGCCTCGGATTCCTTGTCGCCATGCAGGATGTTGCGCTCGCCGCCTTCTTCGTAATTGAGCACGAAGGACAGGGCGATACGGGCATTGCCCGGCCACTGCGGATGGGGAGGGTTATTGCCGTAACCGATCAGGTCGCGTGGGTAGTCAGCGCTCACTGCAGTTTTCCTTCTTGTTCGAACCATGTGGGTGGCGCCCTGGCGATGGATCATAGGCTGGCGTCACGACGATGGAGTGATTGTATACAACTTTATATGCGATTTGTAAGCCTGGTTTTTTGCATTTTTCACCGCTGTCCCGGGTTTGTCTACACTGCAAGAAACCTGCCCATATGGTCAATTAATGGTTGGAAGAATGGCGTATCCGTTGGTTTGGCTTAAGATTGGGCGGGAACCTTTGTCGGGACGAGTGCCGACTGAATATCTGTTTTTTATTGTGTACAATTTTCTTTTAAAGTGTCTTAATTCGCTCATCGCCGTAGTGTTTCGTGCTCCGAAACGGTGCGGCCTGTCTTTCAACTGATTCAGGAGGCGTCGCGCCGGACTGCCCAGCAGCGAGGCACGCACAATCAATGGGATGTTTGACTACTCACGTTTTGGATGCTGCACACGGCTGCCCGGGCAGCTCGATCAAGGTCGAGTTGTACCGGGTGGAAGGTTCGCAACTGCAGCTGGTCGCCAGCGCGCTGACTAACAGCGACGGTCGCTGCGACGCGCCGCTGCTGCAAGGGGATAACTACCGTTCGGGCGTCTATCAGATTCAATTCCATGCCGGCGATTACTACCGCGCCCGTGGTGTCCAGTTGTCCGAGCCGGCGTTCCTGGATGTGGTGGTGCTGCGCTTCGGCATTTCGGCCGAGCAGGAGCATTACCACGTGCCCCTGCTGATTTCGCCTTACGCCTATTCAACCTATCGAGGCAGTTGAGCCCCCAAGCAACTGCCTGGTCCTGGAAGCCACTGCGCATAAAGCTTCTTTGGTTTTTCGCCCGCTCACACTGCGGGCTTTTTTTGCGCGGCGTATTTACAGCCTGGAATTGTCATCCCGGATGATGAAGACCGTGTCGGCAATGCCTGGACGGATTTCAGTACCGCCTTTGAGCCAGATGATTTTGTTGGCAGCGTGGGCGTCCCTGACGACTTTCGCCGCGGCTTCGCCGAGCTGGTTTTCCAGGAGGACGCCGGCTGTATTGGGGTCCAGGTACGTTGGCAGGGAAATCTTTGGGATCCTGGTGCGATGCAGGCTCATGAAAAATACATGGTCATGCTCGGCGCGTTGGAATACCAATGCCGGGAAACTATTGTAGGAGCTTGGCTCCATGACCGTGTAGCCGTTGCGGGTCAGAAGGGCGGCCATAAAGCGTTTGAACTCCACGGGTGTGTACGTCGACTGGAAAGAAAGCCACTGTCGCTGGAACCGCATGGGATCAAAATCCAGCCGCTCCAGCGTCCCCGTCGAAAATGGGGCGGGCAGGGTTATCGAGCGGGCAGCCCCTCTGGAGGAGGCCGTGGTCGCAAGCGTTGGCAGCATCAAGAGCGGATCGGACCATTGCGGATGCGGCGCGAGGTTGGCGTTTTTCCAGCCGTTGAAAATCTGGCGCAGGGCGGTCAAGCCCGCGGCATCGGCGAACGGTCCGTTATTGGCGAGTTCGAATTGCTTTCTTGCGATGTTTTCCAAGGTGACTGTCGTGACTTCTGGAAAACAATCCCTGACGTAAGCCGTCAGTGGTTTTTCAAAGGGAAGCCGGGCGTCAATTTCCCACTGGTTATCCGGTGGGATTTGCATTGCGCCTCGGGGCTGCTCGTCAGGCGTATGCCGGAGGGTAGCTTCCAACAGGTCAAAATCATAGGTGGGATGAGTGGGCGGCTGAACGTAGGCGATCGGATGTTCTCGCGCGTCGCTGCGTGTCACCACCTTGTAGTGGACGTTGTCCAGGGTGATGAACTCGGACACCATGAATCTTGGGTCGATCCCCCAATTCTTACTGAATACCGGGGCGCTTTGCCCAGGTGCTTCGCTTTGTGAGGTCGTCGCGCGCTGACGCTTAGGCGCGGTCACTGGCGACGCCTCATCATCCGATAGCCTATGGGGCGTGGAAGCAAGATCGGAATCATCGTCGTGCATCGCCTCTCGGTGCGGAATCTGACGCCATAGGTGGCTGCCTTCCACTTGCTCCAGGCGTGGTCCGGAAGCGACGAGTTCGATGCCTGATCGGGCCCTGTAGTTCTGTTCGGAATCGCGTCCAAGCAGCACCGTCCCACCCTCTGAAAGCTCGACGTAAGTGCGTGTCCTGAACGTCCGGATCCCAGACGTTGCGTCCGGCTCCGATAACATGGGCACCAGCTCGGGTGAAAGGTAGTAGTCGTCCAGCGATACCGAGGCAGGGGCTTCACGGATGGTGGCCGGTGATGCCATTTCGGATATCTGAATGGTCGAGAGCAAAGATTCAGGCGTTTCGATCGCGTGCTCGGTTGGCGAGACGGATGGTGGATCGATTCCCTCTCCCCTCACTGGGTTTGCGAGCGTTGTTTCCGCTGTCGTATCGCGGCTGGAGTGAGGTGTATCGGGGGGCGACTTTGGCGGCTTGGGCCGGGTGTTTTGTCTTGGACTCATTGAAAATGCCTGTTCTTGAGTTTGAAAAATAGTGTTGATTCATGCGGCCATGAAGCGAGCGGCCTGTCGCATAGCGGGCAGGCCCAGGGCTTGAGAATGTTCGTGGAAAACCAACAGGCAGATGCGGTACATATGTATGGCGTCTGGAAAAAACTTCGAAAAGATGCCTGAAGCCTATATCTGTTCGGGAGAGGGCTCAGCCAATGAGAGGAGCCAGCCCATTTGCGAAAGCCTGATGCCGAAGACCGCGCTCAGGGCTAGCGCCCGGGCAAACATCACCGAGTGTGCCAATGTGACGCTCTCCATCAATTCCACGCACTTGCCACGCAACGAACGCAGGGCTTCATCCCCCATGGGTGGGGTCTGGCTGAGGCCATCGCGGGCCAGGTCCTGATAGATCTGGAGGGCGTGTTCACACAGGTCTGTTTTTTTCAGGTCCGCCGTCTCAATGACTCGGGACTTATCGGTGTCGAGGATCCATTGGCGGGTTTTGAGGTTATAGCTCAAGTTGCCGGGAGACCCATCCTTGACAGCAATGTGAAGGACCTTCAGTTCTTCGGATGCCAGGCTGGACAGTTCGCTGGGCAACACTGCGCTGGGATCGGCGAGTGGGACAAAGTACCGGCCATCGAGCGCTTCTACATAAACTCGCTCGAACAGACTGTCGACAGCATGGACAACGCCTCGTGCGGTGATGACGCGTATCTGGTCGACAAGGTCTCCAGCTTCATGGACTGGAAGATGAATGATTGCTGTGCCGATCCGCAGCAGGTTGGAAGAAAACGTGATCTCAACTGGCCCGAGGTGCCGGGCGTCGAGTTCCCATAGCGAGGCCCGGGGGAGTCGAGGATTGGCGCCGGCCAGCGCGCCCGGCGTGGACAGGCGTAGCGTCATGTCCGGGCTCAAGTGAACAAGGTAGGTGGCGCCTTCGCCAATCAGGACTTCGATGCCTGTCTGTTCGGTAGGGGATGTGAGCAGGGCGCAGGCTGCCCAACTGCGCATGTAGTGGGGATGCTTGTCCAAGGGCTGTAGGTAGGCGTAGTGCTTTCTCGTCGGTGTGAGTGCCCGTGGCGCTTCTGTTTTCCACTCGACCGGCTCTTTACCGATGAATGTTTTGTCCAGCAACAGATCATAGTCAGGCGAGGGTTGGACCAGACGGTAGGATGAGCCGTCGTTCATGACCAGAATGAACGTGTGATGCGAACCCAAGGCGGAAAATGCACGCCGCCCTGTCTGCGGGTTTTGCGCGCTATAACGTTCATCGGAACTTGCCAGGTTCTTCAAGACGACTCGGCGAACGCCAAAGTGTAATGTCAGGCCACATTCGCCGTATTTCACGGTATCCCCTTCGGCTTCCTGAGTGGCGTGGGCGCTGTAATGGGCTTCGATACGGGTCAGTTCAGCGTCGCTATAGTCCAAATGGAGGGTGGTGGAGAATTTGCTTTTTTGCTTGACCTTGAGCCGGGTGAGTTCATTGATGCGCGAAACATAAAAACTCGTGTCTTTGTCATGGGCGATCTGCTGCTCGCTTCGTCCATTGAGAATGGCCGGGTTTCGTGGTGTTCCTGCCTGCACCACGATGGCTTCAATGTCCAGCGGACCGCGGTGCTCGATCGTGTCAGGCAGGTCGGGTACCAAATGGTAGCCATCCTGGGTGATGAACGTCAGCCTATTGTTTTGTAGGGGGCTTGGATAATCGGTGTCTTCATAGACGTTCCTGATGATGACTTTTCGAAGCGCCCAGTCGTTGGCATCGAAGCAGGACGTCAGAACCAAATGACCTTCTTCTATCCGCCAGCTTTCAATCAGGTCCGCTCTCCAGTCCAGAGCGATGACGCTGTTGCCTACGCCATCTTCGCTGATGGAGACACAACCGGGTTTATGCGCGATGGCATAGACGTCATCGCCAGGTCCACCGTCTGCGTTACGGTTGTTTCCATTCAGGAGAAAAATCCGGTCATTTCCCGCGCCGGCCTCGATTGAGTCATTGCCGCGGGATTTAATAATGTTCGGGCCGGCGCTACCCTTGATGACGTTGGCACCGCCCTCGGGGACTTCGACATTTTCAATGCCTTCAAGGCGCGCATGGGGAGTGTGTTCGCTCTCTGTTTGATGACTGGCTTGAGTGATGACGGATACGTGCCCGGCCTCCAGGTCGACCTGATAGCCCAGGCGCGGCTCCTGACTATTGCGGGTGCGACCTGATAAGATGAGCGTATCGTTGCCTAGGCCTCCCACCAGGGTATTCGTTGTTTGTCCTCCACTGAGAGACTCTGCCGAGCCCTCGAAGATGAAAACGTCATCTTTCACGCCGCCGGTCAGTTTTTTAACGCCCGCCCCGTAATGGAAGACATTTGGCTGGTTTTCAACGCCTAGAACCGTGTCGTCGCCACCGCCGATATACCAATGGATGCCTTTATCTTCCGCCGACGTTTCAATGACTGCGCCGGGCGTCTGAGCAGTAACGCCACTTCGCGCGTCGATCCAGTCGTCGCTGTCCTTGATCCTGGGACGTACTGTGGTCGCCTGGTATTGTTCTCCCGTCCACCAATTCCAAGTGGTGTAGGTCACCGGTTCGAGTTCTACGGTGAATGCTCCGTTTACGATCGCCTCAGTGCTGTCTTTCAATGGGCCCTTGAGCAAGTACAAGGCATTGGCCCGCAGCCGCTTGGTATGTTCGGCGGTCGCCTTGGCGAGGGTGTAGCGATCCTGGATGTCTTTATCAGGGCTGATTGCCCAGAAAGCGAGCCAACCGGTGCGCAGGCGCTCGTGCGCGGTGAGTTCGATATAGTCGTCGATTTCATCGACTTGACGAATCGCGCCCCAGATTTGTGATCCCACCACCAGGATAAGCCCTGCGGCAAGGCCCACGGGTCCGGCTGAACTGAAGCCTGCCAGTGCGGCGATGCCGAGGGTCAAGCTCATGGCCGCACTGGTGACGCTCAAGGCGGCGCTGACGTAGTGGTCGGTGGCTTCCTTGCCGGTGGCGCGGGCGGCGGCCTTGAAAGAGTCGACAGCGGCGATGATATCGAAAGGCAGTGTCAGTACGCTGGCGATCAGGCTGCTTCCACGGGCGAGCCTTATGGCGAAGCCTGTTTTGGCGAAATCCCTGAGGGCGCTCTGGCCGGCCTTGATCATCTGAGTGGCTTGTCGGGTCACCGCTGCCTCGACACCGATCGAGGCCATCTCGGCCGCCACGCCGGCCCCGTTGAAGACCGTCTGGTAAGCGTCCTTGTTCTGGATGGCGTCCTGCAGGCCTCGCAGACCGCTGTAGATGCCGAAGGCCTGGAGGCCAAGGCCCGTTGGGATGAGGAGGTTGCTCTTCGCTTGGCTCACCCAACTC
Organism: Pseudomonas sp. NFACC08-1; assembly: GCF_900106735.1. Taxonomy (NCBI): domain Bacteria; kingdom Pseudomonadati; phylum Pseudomonadota; class Gammaproteobacteria; order Pseudomonadales; family Pseudomonadaceae; genus Pseudomonas; species Pseudomonas sp. NFACC08-1. The sequence continues at coordinate 34,376 of NZ_FNNL01000013.1, forward strand.
ATGGTTTGCGAGAGCGCATGGAGGTTGAGTCTCTGGGCGGCGTTCAAAAGCTTTTCAAGCGTGCTTCGATACCCGGTTGGTTCAGCCTGTGTATCAGGACTTTCTTTCAACAAGGGGCGCGCCGTGGGCGAACGTTGACTCGCCATTTCGAAAAGCAAAGTGGGTAACCGATAGTCGTCCACATCGCTGGTGATCGTCATACGCGTTTCGATGTCAACGGCGCTGAACTGCAGCGAGTTCAAGAAAAAGCGATTGGGGGTGCGGAAAAAAGTATTGTCCCCTGTCAGCGGTTGTCCATCGGTCGTGGCGCCCAACGCATCCAGGGCTGAACGGGTCACCTTCACGGTGCCGATAGAGAGTGGGCCATAAAGTTTATCCACGACATCGAGTTGGGCCTGCCGATGCTTGTGTTCGGCGCTGAGCGGCGTCTCATCGGCCACCCTGAAATCGAGTGTTTCGACGGTGTGCTCATTGGCATGAAAGCCCAGGTCCGTAATGACTACGGCGTGCTCGTCAGAAACAGGGGAGGGATAGAAAACCTTGGTCATTGTGAACGTCCTTGTTCAACGATGATGTGAATGGCCCTCTATCTAAGGTGTTTTCCTGAAGGGTGTACATCGATTGGTTGTTGCGGTGTTTTGCGAAAGCCCGACATGAAAAACGACGGGTTCAGTGACTGGACAGTAAAGAGGCTGCGCCCGCGCCGCTAAATAATCCTGCGCTGATGCGGTTGAACCAGTTCTGGCCTTTCCCCGTACGCAAATACCGCGCCGCGCCGTGGGCGCCGAGACCGTAGGCCAGCTTGCACAGCAGGTCGAGTACGGTCCAGGTGGCGATCATGATCAACAGTTGCGGCAGGAACGCTTGCTCGGCGCTCAAGAATTGCGGCAGGAACGCGGCGAAGAACAGGATGTCCTTCGGGTTGCTGGCGCCCAGCACGAACGCCCGGCCGAAGAGGGCGCCAAAGCGTGGGACGGCTGCGGCCTGGGGCACTTCGGCGCCTTGGGCGGGTTGGCGCGACTGCTGCCAGCTCTGCCAGGCTAGATAAAAAAGGTACAGCGCACCAACGATCTTCAGGGCGCTGAACAGTTGCTCCGAGGCCATCAACAACGCACCGAGCCCCAGCGCCGATGCGCTCAACAGGCAGATCGAGGCGATTACGCCGCCGAGGAACGCCGGGTACGAGCGGCGCAGGCCGTAGTTCAGGCTATTGCCGATCATCAACAGCGACAGAGGGCCGGGGATGAGGATCACCACCAAGGCGGCGCCGCTGAACAACAGCCAGGTTTCCAGATTCATTGCGTGGGTCCTCAGGTGCAAAAGCCTCATCCAAGGGATGAGGCGGGTGGCTAGGTGTATCGCTTACAAGAAGATGAACTTGGCGATGAAGATCGCGCAGAGCACCCACAGGCTGACGGAGATTTCCTTGTGTTTACCGGTGCCGGCCTTGAGCACCACATAGGTGATGAAACCCAGGGCGATACCGTCGGCGACCGAAAACGTCAGGGGCATCATGATGGCCGTGACGATGGCCGGGATACTGTCGGTCGCCTCGTCCCATTCGATATGGGCCATGCCGCCCATCATCAGCATGGCGACGTAGATCAACGCGCCGGCCGTGGCGTAGGCCGGGATCATCCCGGCCAGCGGTGCGAAGAACATGGCGGCAATAAATAGCACACCGACGGTCACGGCGGTAAGCCCCGTCCGGCCACCCGCCGCTACACCGGCGGCGCTTTCCACGTAGCTGGTCACCGGCGGCACGCCAACCATGGCGCCGAATACACTGGAGGCGCTGTCGGCTTTCAAGGCGCGGGACAGGTTCTCGATCTTGCCGTCGGCTTTCACCAGGCCGGCGCGCTGGGCAACGCCCATCAGGGTGCCGGCGGTGTCGAACATGTGCACGAACAGGAAGGCCAGCACCACGCTGATCATGCTGACGTTGAACACACCGGCTACGTCCATCGCCATCCAGGTGGGAGCCAGGCTCGGTGGTGTCGACATGACGCCGTTGTACTGCACCAATCCCAGGCCCCAACCGGCCAGGGTCACCGCGATGATGCTGATCAGGATCGCGCCGAACACGCGGTGATAACTGAGCACGGCGATCATCAGGAAGCACACCGCGGCCAACAATGGACCGGGCTCACGCAACGAGCCGAGCTTGATCAGGGTCGCGGGGCTGTCGACGATGATCCCGGCGGTTTTCAGGCCGATCAGTCCGAGGAACAAGCCGACCCCCGCGCCCATGGCGAACCGCAGGCTCACTGGAATGCTGTTGAGCAGCCACTCGCGCACCCGTGACAGGGTCAGGATCATGAACAGCACACCGGAAATGAACACCGCGCCCAACGCGGTTTCCCAGTTGTAGCCCATGGTCCCGACCACGGTGTAGGTGAAGAACGCGTTCAAACCCATGCCTGGCGCCAGGCCCACCGGCCAGTTGGCGTACAGTCCCATCAGCAGGCAACCCAGGGCCGCGGCGATGCAGGTGGCGACGAAGGCGGCGCCGTGATCGATGCCGGCGTCGGCCATGATGTTGGGGTTGACGAAGATGATGTAGGCCATGGTGATGAAGGTCGTCAGGCCGGCAATCAGCTCGGTCTTCACCGTGGTGCCATGCAAGCTGAGTTTGAAGATGCGCTCCAGCCAGCCACTGCGTAGCGGCGGCGAGAGGTCCAGCGTCCGGGCTTCGGGTTTGCGGCTTTCCACAGCGAGTACTCCTCAAGAGTCTTATTGTTATTTCCAGCACCGCATACGCCCTGGGGGTGGTTGCGATGCGCTGAGGCAGGTAAGGCTGGCGAAGTATGTTGACCTATTGGTCAGGAACTCGCACGAAGCGAATTATGCTTTTGTATACAAATAATGCAAATAATGTTTTCTGTGTTGTCGACGAAATGTCGGGCGATAGGGATATATCGCCGTTGCGGGCGCTATCGCGAGCACGCTTTGCTCCCACAGCGAGCGTCCGCTGAGACCCTCCGTGGGAGCAAGGCTTGCCCGCGATGGCGATAGACCGGGCAATACACAGCTTGCGGAGGAAACTCAGTCGACAGCCACCTGTCCCTTCCCCAGTGCCAGGTTTACCGCTAACCAGCCATTCACCGCCGCCTCCCCAGCCTCGGTAAACACCCGCTCCAGCAATTTCACCTGCTCACGCCGCAACGCCTGTTCGAACCGCTCGCCCTCGGCCGTCAGTTCCAGCAGCCGTTTACGCTTGTCGGTCTCGGACGCGACGCTGTTCACCAGGTGCATTTCCATCAGCTGCCGCAACGGCATGTTCAGCGCTTGCTTGCTCACGCCAAGAACCGCCAGCAACTCCTTCACGCTCAGGGACGGGTAGCGGGCGATGAAAAAAACGATTCGCTGGTGCACCCGGCTCAACCCGCGGCGCTCGAGCATTTCATCGGCCTTGGCGGTGAACGCCTGGTAACCGAAGAAGAACGCTTCCATGGCCATTTGTTGGGAAGTTGGGTTTTTAAGGTCAAGCATATTGACGTATCCACACGGGTCGGCGTAATTTCGGTCAACCAGTTTGACTCATTCCTCCCGTGCCCCGCTACAGGTGACCCCATGGCTTTTTCCGAACGTGTCTCGCGCCTCAAAAGTTCTTTGATTCGAGAAATCCTCGCGGCGGCGCAGCGCCCTGAAGTGATGTCGTTCGCCGGCGGCCTGCCGGCCGAAGCCATGCTGCCGAAAGTGGAATGGGCGGCCATGCCCTTGTCCATGGGCCAGTACGGCATGAGCGAAGGCGAACCCGCCCTGCGCGAAGCCCTGGCGGCCCAGGCGCGGGCGCTGGGTGTGGCCTGTGAGGCGAGTCAGGTGCTGGTGGTCAGCGGCTCCCAGCAAACCCTTGACCTGGCGGCCAAGCTGCACATCGACGTTGGGACTGAAGTGATGTTGGAAGCGCCCACTTACCTGGCGGCGTTGCAGATTTTCCAGCTGTTTGGCGCCGATTGCATCACGGTGCCCCTGGAAGCCGACGGTCCGGACCTGAAAGCGTTACGGGCTCGGCTGGAGCGGCATCGGCCGGCGTTCATCTACCTGATTCCGACCTTCCAGAACCCCTCGGCGGTGCGCTACAGCGAGACCAAGCGCGATGCCGTGGCGGCGCTGCTGGATGAGTTTGGCGTGACCCTGATCGAGGACGAACCCTACCGCGAGCTGACGTTCGATGGCGGCAGCGCCACGCCGATCGTCAGTCGCTTGAAGAAGGCCAGTTGGATCTACACCGGCACCGTGTCGAAAACCCTGTTGCCGGGGCTACGGGTAGGCTATTTGATTGCCAGTCCGGATCTGTTCCCGCATCTGCTGCGACTCAAGCAGTCAGCGGACCTGCACACCAATCGCATCGGCCAATGGCAGGCGTTGCAATGGATCGGCACCGAGCGGTACCGTCGCCATTTGAGTGAGCTGAGGGATTTTTACCGGGACCGCCGCGATCGGTTCCAGGCCGCGCTGGAGAAGCATTTCACCGACCTCGCGGACTGGAACGTGCCCGAGGGCGGGCTGTTCTTCTGGCTGACCCTCAAGCAACCGCTGGACACCCGCACCTTGCTCGCCGCCGCACTGGCTGCCGACGTGGCGTTCATGCCGGGGGAGCCCTTTTTCCCCGAGCCGGACCAGCACCCGGGGCACTTGCGTTTGAATTTCAGCCACATCGACCCGGCGCGGCTGGATGAAGGGCTCAAGCGCTTGGCGGGGGTGGTGCGGGAGGCGTTGGCGGCAAAAGCGGCTTGATATCAGGATTCTGCGGTGGCTGTCCGGGCCCCATCGCGAGCAAGCTCACGATGGGGCCAGTCGTCACGGTGGAAAATGGTCAGGCTGCCGAGAACCGCTTGTCCAGATACTCAATGATCACCTTGGACTCATACATCCAGGTGGTCTCGCCATTTTCTTCAATCCGCAGGCACGGCACCTTGATCCGGCCGCCTTGTTCCAGCAGTGTCTGGCGATCCTGCGCGTTGTTTTTCGCATCGCGCAGGGCCACCGGTACGTTGAGGCGGCGCAGGGTGCGGCGGGTTTTCACGCAGAACGGGCAGGCGTGGAACTGATACAGCGTCAGGCTGCGAGCGGCCTGCTCGACCTGCGCCTGGGCCTCGGCTGGGCGCTTTTTCTTGCCCGGGCGGGTGATGAAGTCGATGAAGATGATGAGCTGGCCCAAGCCAACCCGAAGCGCTTTGACGATCACGGTATTAAGCCTCGCGGCAGGGAAGAAGAGGGCGCGCAGCTTACCTGATTTTTCACAGGCGAAAAAAAACCGGCGATCAATGCCGGTTTTCTTCATGCGGCGGATTACTTGATGAGGCTGAGGAATTCGCTGCGAGTGGCGGCGTTTTCCCGGAACTCGCCGAGCATCACCGAGGTGATCATCGAGGAATTCTGCTTTTCCACACCGCGCATCATCATGCACATGTGCTTGGCCTCGATCACCACCGCCACGCCCAAGGCACCGGTCACTTGCTGGACCGCGTCGGCGATCTGGCGGCTGAGGTTCTCCTGGATCTGCAGGCGACGGGCATACATGTCGACGATGCGCGCGACTTTCGACAGACCCAGCACCTTGCCGCTCGGGATGTAGGCCACGTGAGCCTTGCCGATGAAAGGCAGCAGGTGGTGCTCGCACAACGAGTACAACTCGATGTCCTTGACCAGCACCATCTCGCTGTTGTCGGAGCTGAACAAGGCACCGTTGGTGACTTCTTCAAGGGTCTGTTCATAACCGCGGCAGAGGTACTGCATGGCCTTGGCAGCACGCTTGGGCGTGTCGAGCAGGCCCTCGCGGGAAACGTCCTCGCCCAATTGGCCGAGGATCGCGGAATAATTCTGTTCCAGAGACATGAAACTACCTGTGGGATTTTACGCAAAGGGCAAGGGTACGGTGGCGGACACGGCGCTGCAAGCTCGGCAATCGAGGGCTATTCGTCGCGACCTTCCATCATGGTGCGCTTGAGCATCACGTACACCGCTCCGGCGCCGCCGTGTTTTGCCTGGCAGGAGGTGAAGCCCAGCACTTGCGGGTGCTGGCGCAGCCAGGTGTTGACGTGGCTCTTGATCATCGGCCGCTTACCGTCCAGGCGCACGGCTTTGCCATGGGTGACGCGCACGCAGCGGATTTCGAATTTCGTGGCTTCGGCCAGGAACGCCCAAAGAGTTTCCCGGGCCTTTTCCACGGTCATGCCGTGCAGGTCGAGGCTGCCTTCGAAGGGGATCTGGCCGACCTTCAGCTTGCGCATCTGGCTTTCCTGGACACCGTCGCGTGCCCACATCAACTCGTCTTCCGGCCCGACGTCGATCACGAACTGATCGGACAAGCCATCCACGGTCGTGGCGTCGGTGCGCACGGTAGCGGCCTGGCGCAGCTTGGCGATTTGTGCGCGATCAGCCTTGGGCTTGCCGGTCTCGGCGCGGTCGTGCTTGATCGGTTTTACGCCCTGGATCGCACTTTTGAACAGGGAAAAGTCGTCGTCTTGCATGTCAGCCTCCGCGAAGCCGACCAGTTTACCCAACTCTGGCGGGATCAGGCGCGACAAAACGTCGGATGGCGGGTCAGTCGTGCTTTTTCATCAGGTGCGGAGCCATGGCCAGCTCCAGGGATTGGCGGGCGCGACGGCGGCAGCGGCGCCAGAGCCAGACGCCCAGCAACAACACGAAAAGACCGATCGCCAGGATGATCGCCGAACCCAGTGGGGTGGCATTCAATTCGCCCAGAGCGGGCGGGCGGCCCAGCAGGCTGGCCGCACCGGCCATGGCCAGCAACACACCGAGTGTTGCCAGTAGCGCGGCGATTGCCGCGCCAAAACGAAACCGCCAGTTACTCGGGCCCTTGGGCCGCAAGCGACGTGCGTCAAAACCATCGGATAACTTCATTCCGACCTTCCTCAATGGGTATCGGCCCTTCGACCGGAAGATGTTCGGGTTGTTCCTGAAGGTAGGGCAATTGCGGCAAATGCGAGGCTTTTGCGGATGAGCGGCGAAAGTGGCCGCTCATCAAGGCGAATCAGATGAAGTCACGGGTCAACGCCAGGGTGGCGAAGTTGTCCGCCATGATCGCCATTTCGGTCTGCTGAACGTGTTCGGCGCTGAGGACGCCGCCCTTGTACGGCAGGTCGCGAGTGGCGCAGGCGTCTTCCACCAGGGTACAGCGAAAGCCCAGGTTCTTGGCGGCGCGCACGGTGGTGCTGACGCTGGAGTGGCTCATGAACCCGCACACGATCAGGTCCAGGGGGCCGAAGTCTTCCAGGCGCTTTTTCAACTCGGTGCCGTGGAAGGCGCTGGGCAGTAGCTTTTCGATCACGGTTTCGTCGGCCTGGGGTTCGAGGCCGGGAATGAACTCCCCGCGCTCGCCTTGTGGATCGAACAGCCCGCCATGGGTGCCCAGGTGGCGCACATGCACGATTGGCCGACCGGCTGCACGGGCCGCGCCGAGCAATTGCTTGATGTTCGCGACGGCTGCATCCATGCCGCTCAGGGCCAGGGGGCCGGCGAGGTATTCTTTCTGGGCATCGATGATGATCAGGGTCGCTTGACTCAGATTGGCCGCTGCATAACCACGGCCGCTGAGTTGAAACATCGTTTTTGGAACGGACATTCTGGGGCTCCTTCGAGTGGGGCTTTTGCGACATTGTCCTCTGGCTGAGCGGTTCTGTGAATCGCTTCCATCGCAAGGGCCGCCGTTGCTGGCCTACAGCCTTGTCAAGATGCTCATCTTGTTCAATAGGCTGATCAAAAAACGGATAATTCCTACGATTGGTCCGGGGTTTTTCGTTCGTTATCGGGGCGTGTTTGGGTGGGGTCGCGTTTGACTGGTAGACTCGCCCGTCGATTTTTCTGGAGTTTGCCGCCGTGATCACTTCTCGTCTCCGTACCCTGCGCGACCATATCCGTTGGGCCGTCAGCCGTTTCCATGGGGAGGATCTGTTTTTCGGCCATGGCACCGACAATGCGTGGGATGAAGCCCGGCAACTGGTGTTGGGCGCATTGCACCTGCCATGGGAAATTGCCGACAGCTACCTGGACTGCCGTCTTGAAGACGAAGAATTGGTTCATGTGCAGCGCCTGCTGCGCCGGCGTATCACAGAGCGTGTGCCAACCGCCTATTTGTTGGGTGAGGCCTGGTTCTGCGGGATGTCGTTCATCGTCGACGAGCGCGTGCTCATTCCGCGCTCGCCCATCGGCGAACTGATCGAAAAGCATTTCGAGCCGTGGCTGGGCCAGGAACCGGCACGAATTCTTGATCTGTGCACCGGTTCCGGCTGCATCGGCATTGCCTGTGCCTATGAGTTCCCGGAGGCCGAGGTGGTGCTGGCCGACCTGTCGTTCGAAGCGCTGGAAGTGGCCAACCAGAACATCGAGCGCCATGGCGTCGACGAGCGCGTGTTCACGGTCCAGGGCGATGGCTTCGACGGTCTGCCGGGGCAACGTTTCGACTTGATCGTGTCGAACCCGCCTTACGTCGATGCGGAAGATTTCGCCGACATGCCGCAGGAGTACCAGCACGAACCGGAGCTGGGCCTGGCCTGTGGCGATGATGGCTTGAACCTGGTTCGCCGGATGCTGGCCGAGGCGGCCGATCATCTGACCGAGAAGGGATTATTGATTGTCGAGGTGGGCAACAGCCAGGTGCACGTCGAGGCGTTGTACCCGGAAGTCGATTTCGCCTGGCTCGACTTCGAACGCGGTGGTCATGGCGTGTTCATGCTCAGCGCCGAGCAGTGCCGCCAGCACCAGGGGTTGTTTGCTTCGCGGGTTTGATCAGATCGATGGTGAGCGGCTTTTGTGGCGAGGGAGCTTGCTCCCGCTGGGCTGCGCAGCAGCCCCGAAACCCGTGCATCGTGATTTTTCAGGCCAGTCGCATCCGGCGGATTTACGGCTGCTGCGCAGCCGAGCGGGAGCAAGCTCCCTCGCCACAGGGGTGTGTGGGCAAGCCGCTGGCAATCAGTGCCGCGTCGCAATCCAGATCAGCAACCCCGCCTGGAACATGGCAAAGGCCACCAGGCAGGTGATGGTGAAGCGCAGGCCGGCGTCTTCGCGCTTGAACTTGGTGACCTTTTCTTCCTGCTGCTTGAGTTTGACTTCCTGTTCCGCCAGGTTCTGCTCGGCCTGTTGCAGCATCTGCGCCGCTTCAAGGATTTCCACGAACTGCAGCTTCTCGGTGTTCCAGTCCCCGAGCAGATCACCAACGTGGGTTGGCTTGACGCTGCCCTTGAGGTGCTGGGCGTCGGCGTAGACCACCTCGAAACCCTGGGCTTTGAGAAAGCGGTCGCGGCGCAGGCGAGTGTCTTCGTTCAGGGCGTCTTTGTTATCCAGGTCGGTGCCGTGCACCTGGTAGGCCGACCAGCGTTTCTTGGCCCAGGTAATGCCCTGGGCCGCCAGGAAACGGCCGATGCCACGGTTGGACGGCTCGACTTGCAGGTTGTCCGGGGAAAAAAACAGGCGTTTCTCGACGTGGTCCGCCCAGACGTCCAAGTGATTCTGTTCCTTGCGCACACGCTGGTTCGGCAACTGGATGCTCATGCGCAGCAGGCTGCGTTCCTTGCTGTGGCGCTCGGCATAGCTGAACTCGACAAACCGCAATGGCCGCGCACCGGTGGCGCGGTCGGTCTTGAGCGGCGCCAGGCGGAGCATCTTGTGATGCTCGGTATGCACGTCGGCCCACGGCAGTTCCACCGCAGACGAGGCGGGGGCTTCGGCAGCGGTGTCGGGGGAAGCTTGAGTTTCAGTCATAACGGCAAAAATCCTGTCCAGGCCGGCGGGTCGGTAGCCATTGCGCTATCCGACACCGGGTTATCGGCTGTTTTTGCCAGTACTGAAGCTAAATCGACTAAAACCGCCTAACGGGCGGCTAACGAGTCAATAAAACGCAAAATCCGCGTACCCAGCTCGGCCGCCAGGGGTAGGTTGGGATCCTTGTAGGAGGCCAGTTGCCGTTTCACGTCGTTGGGCACGATGCGCATCACGTGGTTCATGCCCTCGATCAGCGCCAATTCAGCGTCGGGCTTGGCGGCTTTCAACTGCCTGGCGTCATCGACGCTGACCTGGATATCGTTGCTGCCCTGGATGATCAAGGCTGGCATCTTCAATGCCGCAAAGGCCCGGGCCGGGTCCTGGCGGAACAACGAGATCAGGTAGGGCTGTACGCTGGGGCGGAAAATGACCAGCAGTTGTGCCGGCACGTTATCGTCGGGCCGACCGGCCTTGAGGCTGTCGAGCAGCTCGTTGCTGCGCAACATCAGCGGCGGTGGCAAGCGGTTGCTCAATTGTTGACGCAGCACCTGGTCGATCGGCCTGGCGCTGCCAGACAGTGAAATCACCGCCGCCGCGTTGGCCTGGGGCGCGGCGAGGCTGGCGATCAACGCGCCTTCGCTGTGGCCCAGCAGGATCAATGGGCCCAGGCGCGGATCGGCGGCGAGCTTGTGGCTCCAGGCCACGGCATCGGCCACATAGGCCTCGACGCTCAGGTTGCGCTCGTCCGGGGTCGCCGCGAGGCTGGCCGCTACCCCACGCTTGTCATAGCGCACGCTGGCGATATTGTGCCTGGCCAGCACCCAGGCCAGGCGCTTGAGGCTGTCGTTGCGTCCGCCGTCGGGGTTGTTTCCGTCGCGATCCGTAGGACCTGACCCGGAGATGATCAGGACAACCGGCACCGGCGTGTCGGACTTGGGCAGCAACAAGGTACCGAAAAGCTCACCGTTGCCTGTATCGAGGCTGATGGGGCGTTGCAGCACCGTGGCCTGGGCCACGCCGGAAAGCAGGCCGGTGAACAAGGTAAGGCTTAAGACAAGCAGTTTTAACATCATCACGCCATTAGTTGCGAAGGTGCCGGTTGGACTGGTGGCCGTCGATAAGGTTCGAGGATGAACTACGCGGGGAGCCTGCGTATACTGGCGCGCATTACGAATCCAAGGTTGAGTCTCTCAGCGATTTCACGGAGCACCCTGCATGTCCGGCAATACCTACGGCAAGCTGTTCACTGTCACCACCGCGGGCGAAAGCCATGGCCCGGCGTTGGTCGCCATTGTCGACGGCTGCCCGCCGGGCCTGGAGATTTCCCTGGACGACCTGCAGCGTGACCTGGACCGCCGCAAGCCCGGCACCAGCCGCCACACCACCCAGCGCCAGGAAGCCGATGAAGTCGAAATCCTTTCCGGCGTGTTCGAAGGGCGCACCACTGGCTGCGCCATCGGCCTGTTGATCCGCAACACCGACCAGAAGTCCAAGGACTACTCGGCGATCAAGGATCTGTTCCGCCCGGCCCACGCCGACTACACCTACCATCACAAATACGGCGAGCGCGACTACCGTGGCGGCGGTCGCAGCTCGGCGCGGGAAACCGCCATGCGCGTGGCGGCCGGGGCGATTGCCAAGAAGTACCTGGCCAGCCAGGGCATCGTGATTCGTGGCTACATGAGCCAGTTGGGCCCCATCGAAATCCCGTTCAAGACCTGGGACTCGGTGGAACAGAACGCCTTCTTCTGCCCCGACCCGGACAAGGTGCCGGAACTCGAGGCCTACATGGACCAACTACGCCGGGACCAGGATTCGGTCGGCGCGAAGATCACCGTGGTCGCCGAAGGGGTGATGCCGGGCCTTGGCGAGCCGATCTTCGACCGCCTCGACGCCGAGCTGGCCCACGCGCTGATGAGCATCAACGCGGTGAAGGGCGTGGAGATCGGCGCCGGTTTCGCCTGTGTCGCCCAGCGCGGCACCGAGCACCGTGACGAACTGACTCCGCAAGGTTTCCTCAGCAACAATGCCGGCGGTATCCTCGGCGGCATTTCCTCGGGCCAGCCAATCGTGGCGCACCTGGCCTTGAAACCGACGTCCAGCATCACCACGCCGGGCCGCTCCATCGACATCCATGGCAACCCGGTGGACGTCATCACCAAGGGCCGTCATGACCCGTGCGTCGGCATCCGTGCCACGCCCATCGCCGAGGCGATGATGGCGATCGTGTTGATGGATCACCTGCTGCGTCATCGCGGCCAGAACGCCGACGTCCGCGTCAGCACCCCGGTGCTGGGGCAGCTTTGATGGTTGGCCTGCCGACCGCCGTGGCCTGACGACCATGGCGGCACTGCCGTACTGGCGGCTCTCCAGTTTCTATCTGTTCTATTTCGCGCTGCTCGGTTCGACGGCGCCGTTCCTGGCGCTGTATTTCGATCACCTGGGGTTCAATGCGGCGCGCATCGGCGAGCTGGTGGCGATTCCCATGCTGATGCGCTGTGTGGCGCCGAACATCTGGGGCTGGCTGGGGGATTACACCGGCCGGCGCCTGGCGATCGTGCGTTTTGGCGCGATCTGCACGCTGCTGGCCTTCTCGCTGATCTTCATCGATAAAAGCTACGCCTGGCTGGCGATGGTCATGGCGCTGCATGCGTTCTTCTGGCACGCGGTGTTGCCGCAGTTCGAAGTCATTACCCTGGCCCATCTGGGCGGGCAGGCCTCGCGCTACAGCCAGATCCGCCTGTGGGGTTCCATCGGTTTTATCATCACCGTGGTCGTGCTCGGCCGCTTGTTCGAATGGCTGAGCCTGGACATCTATCCGGTGGCGCTGGTGCTGATCATGGCCGGCATCGTGCTCGCCAGCTTCTGGGTGCCCAATGCCCAGCCATTGCAGGGGCCGCGCATCGCGGGGGAGGGGTTCCTACGGCAACTGCGCAACCCTGGCGTGTTGGCGTTCTATACCTGTGTGGGCCTGATGCAGGTGAGTCACGGGCCGTATTACACCTTCCTGACCTTGCACCTCGAACACCTGGGCTACAGTCGCGGGTTGATCGGCCTGCTCTGGGCCCTCGGCGTGGTGGCGGAAGTTCTGGTCTTCCTGCTGATGAGCCGGATCCTGACGCGGTTTTCCGTGCGCCGGGTGCTGCTTGCGAGCTTCCTGCTGGCGGCGTTGCGCTGGCTGTTGCTGGGCTCGCTGGCCGAGTTTCTCTGGGTATTGTTGTTCGCCCAGGTGCTGCACGCGGCGACCTTCGGCAGCTTTCACGCCGCTGCCATCCATTTCGTGCAACGCAGTTTCGGGCCTCGCCAGCAAGGCCAGGGGCAGGCGCTGTATGCGGCGTTGGCCGGTACGGGCGGGGCCCTGGGCGCATTGTATTCCGGCTATAGCTGGAACGCCTTGGGTGCCAGTTGGACGTTCAGTCTCGCCAGCCTCGCGGCTTTCGCGGCAGCCGTTATCATTGCCACACGTATGCAAGAGGACCGGCCATGAGCCTTCGAACCGTTAATTTGCTGGAGCCTTTGTCATGAGCAGCCTGTCCGTCTATCACGTTTCGAGCCCTGACATCCCGAACAAAGTGTTGACCCACGTCGAGGACATTGCCGCGACCCTGGCTGAACAAGGTATTCACTTTGCCCATTGGGAAGCGGCGGTGAAAATTCAGCCGGGTGCCAGTGAGGAGGACATCATTGCGGCTTACCAGGCTCAGATCGATGGGTTGATGACTGAGCGGGGTTATGTTGAGGTCGATGTTGTCAGTGTCAGCAGTGATCAGCCGGAACAGGCTGGGGAGCTCGATGAGTATCGCCATAGCCAGGATGAAGTGCGATTTTTCGTTGCTGGTCGTGGCTTGTTTAACCTGCACGTTGGGGATTATGTCTATGCGGTGCTGTGTGAAAGGAGCGACTTGATAACGGTGCCGGCTGGTATGCCGCATTGGTTTGACATGGGGGAGCGGCCGCATTTCGTTACGATTCGCTTGTCTGGTGATTTGCAGGGGTTGGTTGCTGAGGTTACAGGGGATGATATTGCTCGCCGGTTTCCTCGCCTGGAAGACTGACCTGCGCGGGTGGTGCCGTGAGGTTTTTTGGGTGTGTATATCCGTTGCTGCGCAACCGTCAGCAGCCATTACCGAAGAAACGGATATACAGACCAGAACCAAAAGCGGACTCGCCCAAAAGAAGCCCCAAAAAAAACGGCGCTTCCCATTTCTGAAAGAAGCGCCGTTTTTTCAAGCAAGCAGCATCGCGTTTTGCCAGCAGGCTCAAGCGCTATGGTAAGTCGGCAAAGCAAACCGATGCTGGCTCTGCAACAAGGTGATCTGTGGCAACTCGCTAGCCTGTTCAGCCAGGTCACGACGAATCGCGCTGATCGCCCAGGACAACTGATCCCCAGCGTGCAGTTGAGCATAGGAAATCGTGCGTTTGAACAGCTTGCCGTCGCTATTACGCAAGGTCAGCAGAATGCCGCCATCGGGGCGGGGCTGGGTGGTCACTTCGTAGTTGGAAAACAGGGACGCAAACTTTTCTTGAATCATGTTCATAGTTGACTGCTCCATGGTATGGCAAACCGTGGAGGGGAAGTTGCACTGTCTGTGCCAGCATTTGGCTTTATATAAAGTCCTTTAAAAACAGGTAGTTATGTTTTTACTGTATTTTTGATTTCGTGCATCTTGCATGAATAGCCATCGTGCATCCTGCATTTTGCGTGGTCGGGCAATGATTTTTGGAACCAAATCGTTTTGCGGCGCTCACGCTTCGCCTGTCTCGGGCAGCGGATACAAAACATTGCAAAAACCGCATGTACAGCGCCGCAATCGCCGGCGTACTTTCGAGCCAAATCATCTGCTGCCCGATAACAAGAACCGAGACCACGAGGTCGAACGGGGAAGATCACCATGAGTCGTACACCCAGCGACGCGATTACCTGGGGCATGATGCTGCGCAAGCTGCCTGCCATTGCCAAAGCCGTCCCCCGGATCGTCAAAGGCATGAAGCAGGCCAACGTCCAGGACCCGACCCAGCCTTGCGGCCTGGGCTGGTGCTTCGAACAGGCCACGCAACGCAATCCCCAGGGCCCGGCACTGCTGTATGGCGAGACGGTGTTGAGTTATGCACAGGTCAACGCGCAGGCCAATCGCATCGCCCATTACCTGCTGGCCCAAGGCATCGGCAAGGGCGATTGCGTGGCGATATTCATCGAGAACCGGCCGCAGCTGCTGATCAGCGTGCTGGCGATGGCCAAGGTTGGCGCGGTCAGTGCCATGCTCAACACCTCGCAAACCGGCGATGCGCTGGTGCATAGCCTGGCCTTGGTCAACCCGGTCGCGGTGGTGGTCGGGGATGAACGGGGCGCGGCCTTCAACGACATACGAGCGCGAACCACTCTGTCGAGCAGCAGGACCTGGTGGCTGGCGGATCAGGACTGCGCCGATACCCCGTCCCATGCACCGTCCGGTTTCATCGACCTGATGGCGGGCAGCGAGGATTACCCAAGCGATAACCCGGCATGCAGCCAACAGGTTTTCTGCAACGACCCGTGTTTTTATCTCTACACCTCGGGTACCACCGGCCTGCCCAAGGCTGGGGTGTTTCGCCATGGTCGCTGGATGCGCACGTCCACCAGCTTCGGCCTGATCGCCTTGGACATGCAGCCCGACGACGTCGTGTATTGCACATTGCCGCTGTACCACGCCACCGGCCTGTGCGTGTGCTGGGGCGCGGCGATCTGTGGGGCATCGGGGTTCGCGATTCGGCGCAAGTTCAGCGCCAGTCAGTTCTGGAGCGACGTGCGCCGCTACCGGGCGACCACGCTGGGGTATGTCGGTGAGTTGTGCCGCTACCTGATCGACCAGCCTGCCGCTGCCGATGACCGTCACCACGGTGTGAAGAAAATGATCGGCAACGGTCTGCGGCCCGGGGCCTGGTCGACCTTCAAGACCCGGTTTGGCATCGACCATATCTGTGAGCTGTATGCCGCCAGCGACGGCAATATCGGTTTCACCAACATCCTGAATTTCGACAACACCATCGGGTTTTCCCTGATGGGCTGGGAGCTGGTGCAGTACGACCATGCCAGCGGCCTGCCGTTGCGCAACCTGCAAGGTCGCATGCAAAAAGTGCCCAAGGGCCAACCGGGCCTGTTGCTGGCGCGCATCGACGAGAAGGCGCCACTGGATGGCTACACCGAGCAAGCCTTGACCGAAAAAACCATCTGCCGGGATGTCTTCGTGCCGGGGGACCGTTACTTCAACACCGGAGACCTGCTGCGCAACATTGGTTTCGGGCATGGGCAGTTCGTTGATCGCCTCGGCGACACCTATCGCTGGAAAGGCGAAAACGTCTCCACCACAGAAGTCGAAAATGTGCTGCTGCAACATCCGCAGGTGGCCGAGGCGGTGGCTTATGGCGTGGAGATCAATGGCACCAATGGTCGTGCCGGCATGGCGGCAATCACCCCGTCCGAATCCCTGGCGACCCTGGACTTCAGCGAGTTGTTGCAGTTTTTGCAAGGCAAGCTACCTGCCTATGCCGTGCCGCTGTTCCTGCGTATCAAGGTGAAAATGGACACCACCGGCACCTTCAAGTACCAGAAGACTCGACTCAAGGCCGAAGCATTCGACCCATGCGTTACCGGGGATGAGCCGGTCTACGCCTGGCTGCCGGGCACCGATACTTACGTGCGGGTGGATCGGCAGCTGGCAGTTCGGATTCAGGGCGGACAATTGCGTTATTGATTCTGGCTATGACAGGCACAGTGAAAAAAGGGATGACAGCGCCCGGGTCCCTCGGGAAACTAGCCGCTTTGCGAAGAGCCGAGTGGAGTTTCCCATGTCCGATACAAGCCGCCAGATGACCCCGGAAGAGGCTGCGGAGTTTGCCGAGCAAGTGTTCAACGTCGCACGCCAGGGCGATGCGGCCATGATGGCTGCGTTGCTGAGCAAGGGCCTGCCGCCCAATCTGCGTAACCACAAGGGCGACACCTTGTTGATGCTGGCCGCTTACCACGGGCATGTGGAAACGGTGAAAGTGTTGCTGGAGCACAAGGCCGATCCGGAAATCCGCAACGACAACGGCCAGAGCCCGATTGCCGGTGCGGCGTTCAAGGGCGACCTGGCAGTGGTTTCGGCGTTGGTGGATGGCGGCGCGCAAGTGGAAGGTGCCTCCTTCGATGGTCGTACTGCGCTGATGATGGCGGCGATGTTCAACCGCGTGGAAATCGTCGACTACCTGATCGGCAAAGGCGCCGACCCGAAAGCCAAGGATGCCAACGGTGTCTCGGCTCTGGATGCCGCCAGGACCATGGGCGCGGTGGACACCACGGCGCAGTTGGAAAAGATGTTGGGCTGATCTTCCTCCGGGGCCGTGATCCTGGAGTGACATTGCTCTTGTGGCGAGGGGATTTATCCCCGCTGGGGCGCGAAGCGGCCCTAAAACCTGACAACTCGGTGTGGCAAGCTGTCTTTAGGGCTGCTTCGCAGCCCAGCGGGGATAAATCCCCTCGCCACAAAAGCTCCGGGGCCACAGGTTCCTGACTCGACCGATGTGATGCGCTATCCTGCCCGCCCTCAAGACACCCTTCGCCACAGGATCCACCCCATGAAAGCCGCACTCGTCGAACTCATCAGCAAAATCAGCTCCGGCTGCCTCGGCGAGGCGGACATTGCGAAAATCGCTGACGAAGCGGCCCAGGCCTACGCCGATCCGACGGCTTTCCTGGGGGCCAATCCCGATATCAACTACGACGACACGTTCCCGATCCCGTTGGGTGAGTGGGTAGTGGTGGGCAGCCTGCCGGACACCGTGCTGTTCCAGGCCGACACCTACGTGGACCTGTTCGAACAGATCGTCGCCTCGTTCGGCCCCGGCGTGGCGTTCAACCTCAAGCCCAAGCAATTGGCGAAAACCGAAGCCCTGACCGCGCTCAACCGCATCCAGATCCAGATGAGCAGCCTGAACAAGGAAAACGGCGGCTACGTGCTGATGAACTTCAGCCAATTGCTCGACGATGAATTGCAAATGGTGTTGGTGTACGGCAACGATGTACCGCGTGTGCTGGAACTGTGTGCTGAAGTCGGCATCGCCGCCGCGCCCTCCCTGGAAGCCCTCAAGGTCGCGGTCCACGTCTGAAGCAATAAAACGGAACCCTTGCCAGGGGCCCGCTATCCTAAGTGTGCACATCACCATTTGGGAGCGACACCATGGGTTCCACTTTCAACGGCCTGGTCGGCCTGATCATCCTGGCGCTCGATATCTGGGCGATTATCAACGTACTCAAGAGTGGCGCGGAAACCGGGATGAAAATCCTCTGGGTGTTGCTGATCCTGCTGTTGCCGGTACTGGGCCTGATCATCTGGGCGATTGCCGGGCCGCGTGGCAACGTGCGGATTTGACACGCTCCACCAAAAAGCCCGGGCGCTGACGGCGACCGGGCTTTTTTATGCGTGGGGTATTCAGGCCGTAGCCAGGGACCGCTTGCGCGAGGTGCTCAAGAAGCGCAGCAAGGCCAACAGGGGGAAGGCACTGCCGACGATCACCACCCACAACCAGCCGCCGTGTTCGTACACCGCACTGGCAATCGATGAGCCGAAGGCGCCACCGACGAAGATGCTGGTCATGTACAGCGCATTCAGCCGGCTGCGACTCTTGGCATCGAGGGCATAGATGGTGCGCTGGCCCAGGACCAGGTTCATCTGCACACAGAAATCCAGGACCACGCCGGTCACCGCCAGGCCGATCACGCTGTAGAACGGATGGATGAATGTCGGCAGGAAACTCAGGCTGGCGAACAGCATCGCCAGCAGCGAGGCGATGCGGGTATGGCCGGCATCCGCCAGGCGACCGGCGATGGGCGCGGCAATGGCGCCAATGGCACCGACCAGGGCGAACAAGGCGATTTCAGTCTGGGACAGGCCATGGTTGCGTGACAGTTCCAGCGGCACGGCGGTCCAGAACAGACTGAACGTGGCAAACATGCAGGCCTGGTAGAACGCCCGTTGCCGCAACAGCGGTTGTTGGCGCAGCAGGGTGCCGAGCGAACCCAGCAGTTGGCCATAAGAGGCGCTGTGGTCGGGCTGGCGCTTGGGCACGGTCAGTGCCAGGACGATGCTGATGGCGGCCATCAACGCGGCGGCGATGATGAACATGGCCCGCCAGCCGAAGTGATCGGCCACGATGCTGGAGACCGGCCGCGCCAGCAGGATTCCCAGCAGCAGGCCACCCATGATCCCACCCACGACCCGACCCCGGGTCTGCTCCGGCGCCAGGTGTGCGGCCAGCGGAATCAGGACTTGCACCGACACCGAGCTGAACCCCACCAACAGCGAAACCAGCAGGAATACGTTCGGTTGATCGGTGAACGCTGCCCCTAACAAACTGGCGATCGCCACCACGGTAGTGATGATCATCAGCCGACGGTTTTCCAGCAAGTCCCCCAGTGGCACCAGGAAAAACAGGCCCAAGGCATAACCGATCTGGGTCAGCGAGACGATCAGGCTGGCCATGGTGCTGCTCAAGCCGACGTCGGGTGCGATCAGTTCGATGATGGGTTGGGCGTAGTAGATGTTGGCGACGATGGCGCCGCAGCAGAAGGCGAAGAGCAGGACCATGCCGCGGGTCAGGGGGCTGCCGGGCGAGGTAGGTGAATGAGCACTCATGGCAATCTCGTCGATCAATTGAAAGGATGGCGTGAGGCTAAAGTGTTCCCGGATGTTGCGACAGGCTTTGTGGTTGATAGCGGTCATGCTTGCCGTTAATGGTTGCAGCGAGCGCCTTGTTTGGAGCGGAGGCAGGGTGGCCTTTGTGGCGAGGGAGCTTGCTCCCGCTGGGCTGCGTAGCAGCCCCTTGGGTCGGCCATCGAGGTGTTTCAGGCCGACCGCATTCTGCTTTATTGGGGCGGCTGCGCTGCCCAGCGGGAGCAAGCTCCCTCGCCACAGGGGATCGGCAGCGATTTATTGCCCGCTGTAGACCTGGTCGAAAATCCCACCGTCATTGAAGTGAGTCTTCTGCACCGTGCGCCAGTCGCCGAAGGTTTTTTCCACCGACAGGAAGTCCACTTTCGGGAAGCGGTCGGTGTATTTGGCCAGTACCGCCGGGTCCCGTGGGCGCAGATAGTTGGCGGCGGCGATTTCCTGGCCTTCGGGCGACCACAGGTACTTGAGGTAGGCCTCGGCGGCTTCGCGGGAGCCTTTTTTCTCGACAACCTTGTCGACCACGCTGACCGGTGGCTCGGCCTCGGCGGAAACGCTCGGGTAGATCACTTCGAACTGGTCGCGGCCGAATTCGCGGGCAATCATTTCCGCTTCGTTTTCAAAGGTCACCAGCACGTCGCCGATCTGGTTGGTCATGAAAGTGGTCGTCGCGGCGCGGCCGCCGGTGTCCAGTACCGGCGCCTGCTTGAACAGTTTGCCGACGAAGGCCTTGGCCTTGTTCTCGTCACCGCCATTTTTCAGCACGTAACCCCAGGCCGACAGGTAGGTGTAGCGACCGTTGCCGGAGGTTTTCGGGTTGGGCACGATCACCTGCACACCGTCCTTGAGCAGGTCGGGCCAGTCTTTCAAGGCTTTCGGGTTGCCTTTGCGCACGATGAACACCGTGGCCGAGGTGAATGGCGCGCTGTTGTTCGGCAGGCGGGTGGCCCAGTTCTCGGGCACCAGTTTGCCGTTGTCCGCCAGGGCATTGATGTCGGTGGCCATGTTCATGGTGATGACATCCGCTGGCAGCCCGTCGATCACCGAGCGCGCCTGCTTGCTGGAGCCGCCGAACGACATCTGCACGGTGATGTTTTCGTTGTGCTCGGCCTGCCAGTGCTTCTGGAAAGCGGTGTTGTAGTCCTTGTAGAAATCGCGCATCACGTCGTAGGAAACGTTGAGCAGGGTCGGGGCGGCATGGGCCAGGCTGCCAAAAGTCAGGCCGGCGGCGAGAAGGGAGGCGCCAAAGAAGTTCTTCACTGCGAATTCCTTTTTATCAACGGGGGTTCCGGGCAATTAGCCAGCACACTAGCTGCAAGCCTATAGACCTTCAAGCATCAAAAAGTGCTTTGCTTATTCCAATTTCTTAAACAGCGCATTGCCACAACGGGAGCAGAAAGCGGCACCGTGTTCGTGGTTGTTTTTGCTGCACACCGGGCAATCGTGCTTGAGCTGGTCCCCGCGCATGGCGGTGGCCAGTTCAGCCGTGAAAATACCCGTCGGCACAGCGATGATCGAATAGCCGGTAATCATTACCAGGGATGACACCACCTGGCCCAGCGGCGTCTTGGGCACGATGTCGCCGAAGCCCACGGTGGTGAGTGTCACGATCGCCCAATAGATGCCCTTGGGAATGCTGGTAAAGCCATGCTCGGGGCCTTCGATGACGTACATCAGCGTGCCGAAGACGGTCACCAGGGTCGAGACGCTGACCAGGAACACGATGATTTTCTGTTTGCTCCCGCGCAGCGCCGCCATCAGGTAGTTGGCTTGCTTGAGGTAAGGACTGAGCTTGAGCACGCGGAAAATCCGCAGCATGCGGATGATCCGAATGATCAACAGGTATTGGGCATCGCTGTAGTACAGCGCCAGGATCCCCGGCACGATCGCCAGCAGGTCCACCAGCCCGTAGAAACTGAAGGCATAGCGTAGCGGCTTGGGAGAGCAGTACAGGCGCAGGCCGTACTCGACGATGAAGACGAAGGTGAAGCCCCACTCGATACCGGCCAGCAGGGCCGCGTAGTTTTTATGCACGCTGTCGATGCTGTCGAGCATCACGATCACCAGGCTGGCCAGGATGATCAACAGCAGGGTGCTATCGAAGCGCCGACCGGCGACGGTGTCGGACTGGAAAATGATCACGTAGAGGCGTTCGCGCCAGTTGTTGCTGCTTTGCATAATCGTCGCCTGAACCGGAATCAGCGAAGCCTAGGGCGATTGCCCTGCAGAGCGCAAGGCGTGCTGTCGAGGCTGGCCTGGCGCCACGCCCGGCCGGTGGCCTGGATCAACCAGCACGCGAGGATGAACGGTGCCGTCAGGGGAGGCAGGCCGAGGGCGATAAAACCAGGGGTAAGCATGACCGCCAGGAGAATGCCCGCCAGTGGCAGCCAGGTTTGGCGGCGCTGTTGGCTGAGGGCCAGCGCCACCAACACCGGGTTGTAGCCACCCAGCCCGCAAAGGGCGGTTGCGTTTTCATGTTGCGACAAGGTGAAGGCCAGGCCGGCGGCGGAACCGACCAATGCCCAAGCGCCGGCGCGCCGGTTGGCCAGCAGCAGACCGGCGGCGATCAGCGCACCGGCCGCTGGATGGCCGAGAAACATGACCTGGCCCAGTCCGCTCAAATGCGCGGCCAGCAGGTTAGGTACTGTCATTTCAATCGAGTTGGTTGAGGGCGGCGGCAGGGTGAAACTCATCAGCAGCCAAGCCAACCCTACAAAAGGCGCAGTGTAGGCGGGCAGGCATCGAGGGCCTCGGCTGCGCTTGAGCCATTGCTGGGTCAGCATCGCGCTGAGACCGCCTGCGGCGATGATCAATGGCGGCAACAGGACGGACCAGGGCAACGCGAGGCTCAGCAGCAAGCCCAGCAGGATGCCGTTGTAGCTAAACAGCCCGGCTTGTCGGTCGGCCTTGGCGTAACCGCGTCGCTGGGCCGTGAGCAACCCGGCCACCCCGCCCAGTAACGCGCCGCCGAACAGGGCCGGCGCAGTGAGCAGGATCGCCAGCAGGCACAGCAGGCCGCACAACGGATGGCGCTGGAGGAAGACTTGGCTGAAGCCGTTGAGCAGGGCGGTGGCCCAGTCGGGGCAGTGGGTGTTGGAGAAATGGTTGGGCATGATGGATCGGAGATAAGAGAGCGCTGTGGCGAGGGAGCTTGCTCCCGCTCGGCTGCGTAGCGACCGTCAAAAAGAGGGGCCGCTGCGCAGCCCAGCGGGAGCAAGCTCCCTCGCCACAGAAAATTAGATCAACGTCTCAATGCGCAGCGAATCGACCGACCCGCAGCTTCGGGCCTTATCAAGCGTCATGTTTGGGGGGCTCGAGGATCAGGATGGCGCGAAAGTCGTTGACGTTGGTGCGGGTTGGTTCGGTGACGATCAGCGCATCCAGGGCGGCGAAGTAGCCGTAGCCATTGTTGTTGTCCAACTCGTCGCTGGCGCACAGGCCCAGCGCGGCGGCGCGGCGATAACTGTCCGGGGTCATGAGGGCGCCGGCGTTGTCTTCGGAGCCGTCGATGCCGTCGGTGTCGCCGGCCAGCGCATAGATGCCAGGATGACCCTTGAGGCTGTCGGTCAGGCTCAGCAGGAATTCTGCATTGCGCCCGCCCCGGCCATTGCCGCGCACGGTGACGGTGGTTTCGCCACCGGAGAGGATCACACACGGTGCTGCCAGCGGCTGGCCGTGCAGGGCGATTTGCCGGGCAATGCCGGCGTGGACTTTCGCCACCTCCCGGGATTCGCCTTCCAGGTCGCCGAGGATCAACGGGCTGAAGCCGGCCTGGCGCGCCTTTACCGCTGCCGCTTCCAGGGATTGCTGGGGGCGGGCGATCAATTGGAAGTGGCTGCGGGCCAGGCTCGGGTCGCCGGGCTTGACGGTTTCCGATGCCGGGTTGTGCAACCAGTTGCGGACCGAGGGCGGCACCTCGATCTGGTAGCGTTGGAGAATCGCCAGGGCTTCGGCCGAGGTGCTGGGGTCTGCCACGGTGGGGCCGGAGGCGATGACCGTGGCAAGATCCCCGGGGACGTCGGAAATCGCGTAGGTGTACACCGTCGCCGGCCAGCAGGCCTTGCCCAGGCGCCCGCCCTTGATCGCCGAGAGGTGCTTGCGCACGCAATTCATCTCGCCGATGGTCGCGCCGGATTTGAGCAGGGCTTTGTTGATCGATTGCTTGTCGGCCAGGGTGATGCCTTCGGCGGGCAGGGCCAGCAGGGCAGAACCGCCGCCGGACAGCAGGAAGATTACCCGGTCGTCTTCGCTGAGGTTGCTGACCATTTCCAGCACCCGCTGGGCCACGGCCAAGCCGGCGGCGTCAGGCACCGGGTGGGCGGCTTCCACTACTTCGATTTTCTGACAGGGCGCGCCATGGCCGTAGCGGGTCACCACCAGGCCAGACACTTCGCCTTGCCAGCAGCGCTCGACCACTTGCGCCATGGCCGCCGCGGCCTTGCCGGCACCGATGACGATCACCCGGCCGCTGCGATCGCCGGGCAGGTAGCGTTCAAGGACGTGTTGCGGATGGGCCGCGTCGATGGCTGTGGCAAACAGCTCGCGCAGCAGTTGTTGCGGATCGACCGACATGGCGGGCTCCCGGTTTTTATTATTGGCTGAAGCGACTCGGTTATCTGTGGGAGCGAGCAAGCTCGCTCCCACAAGGGGAATGCAGGGCTTATTTGTCGCGAATGGAGAAATTGGCCATATGCTCCAACCCCTTGATCAACGCCGAGTGATCCCAGTTGCTGCCACCGATGGCCGCGCAGGTGCTGAACACTTGCTGGGCATTGGCGGTGTTGGGCAGGTTGATGTTCAGTTCCCTGGCGCCTTGCAGGGCCAGGTTCAGGTCCTTCTGGTGCAGGCTGATGCGAAAGCCCGGGTCGAAGGTGCCCTTGATCATGCGTTCGCCGTGCACTTCGAGGATCTTCGACGAAGCGAAACCGCCCATCAGTGCTTCACGGACCTTGGCCGGGTCGGCACCGTTTTTCGAGGCGAACAGCAACGCTTCGGCCACCGCCTGGATGTTCAGGGCAACGATGATCTGGTTTGCCACTTTGGCGGTCTGGCCATCGCCGTTGCCACCCACCAGGGTGATGTTCTTGCCCATGGCCTGGAACAGCGGCAAGGCCCGCTCGAAGGCGTTGCTGTCGCCACCGACCATGATGCTCAGCGTCGCGGCCTTGGCGCCGACTTCACCGCCGGAGACCGGGGCATCGAGGTACTGCGCGCCTTTTTCATTGATCTTCGCCGCGAAGGCCTTGGTGGCTGTGGGGGAGATCGAGCTCATGTCGATCACCACCTTGCCCGCGCCCGCGCCCACGCCCGCCGCCACGCCGTCGGTGCGGAACAGCACGTCGTCGACCTGCGGGGTGTCCGGGACCATGACGATGATGAACTCGGCTTCCTGGGCCACTTCCTTCGGGTTGGCCAAAGCCACCGCGCCACCGGCCAGCAGGTCGGCCGGGGCCGCGTCGTGGTGCTGGGACAGGAACAGGTTGTGCCCGGCCTTTTGCAGGTTCAGGGCCATGGGGTGGCCCATGATGCCGGTGCCGATGAATCCGATTTTAGCCATGAAAAAAATCCTCTTGTTGTTAGATGTCCCGGTGTCTCTGGGTTCGGTGTCCCTGTGGCGAGGGAGCTTGCTCCCGCTGGGGCGCGAAGCGGTCCCAGAAATCGTGCCGGGTAAAATCATGCATCTGCTTCGCAGCCGAGCGGGAGCAAGCTCCCTCGCCACAAAAGCTCGCGCGGGATCAGATCACGTTATGGGTTTTAAGCCAGCCCAGGCCGGCTTCGGTGGTGGTCAGCGGCTTGTATTCACAGCCGATCCAACCCTGGTAGCCAATGCGGTCCAGGTGTTCGAACAGGAAGCGGTAGTTGATCTCGCCTGTACCCGGCTCGTTGCGCCCCGGGTTGTCCGCCAGTTGCACGTGGTTGATCTCGCCCAGGTGCGCCGACAGGGTCCGGGCCAGGTCACCTTCCATGATCTGCATGTGGTAGATGTCGTATTGCAGGAACAGGTTGGCGCTGCCCACCTGCTCGCGGATCGACAGGGCCTGGGCAGTGTTGTTCAGGTAGAAGCCGGGAATGTCGCGGGTGTTGATGGCTTCCATCACCAGCTTGATGCCTTTGGCCTGCAGCTTTTCGGCGGCGTATTTCAGGTTGGCGACGAAGGTTTTTTCCACCAGGGTTTCACTGCAGTTCTGCGGGCGAATCCCCGACAGGCAGTTGACCTGGGTGTTGCCCAGCACCTGGGCGTAGGCGATGGCCAGGTCGACACCGGCGCGGAATTCCTCGACCCGGTCCGGCAGGCAGGCTATGCCGCGCTCGCCCTTGGCCCAGTCACCGGCCGGCAGGTTGAACAGCACCTGGGTCAGGCCGTTGGCGTCGAGCAGGGCCTTGAGTTCGGAGGAGCTGTAGTCGTAGGGGAACAGGTATTCGACGCCACTGAACCCGGCCTTGGCGGCGGCTTCGAAACGGGCGAGGAAATCCTGCTCGGTGAACAGCATGGACAGGTTGGCGGCGAAACGCGGCATGACAGTCTCCTATGGACGAGTAGAGGCCCCTTGTGGCGAGGGAGCTTGCTCCCGCTCGAGTGCGAAGCACTCAAAAAATGGGCTGCTGCGCAGCCAGCGGGAGCAAGCTCCCTCGCCACAGGTCCGGTGATTTCCTTGATGAACAGTATTGCCTGTGAAAGCCTCAGTACTAGTCGAGCAACGAAATGGCGGTCGGTGCATCGTTGCCCACCAGCGCCAGATCTTCAAACTCATTGACGGCGTTGATCTCGGTGCCCATGGAAATGTTAGTCACCCGCTCCAGGATAATCTCGACGATCACCGGCACCTTGAACTCCTCGATCATTTTCTCGGCCTGGCGCAGTGCCGGTGCGATCTGACTCGGTTCGAACACCCGTAGCGCCTTGCACCCCAGGCCTTCGGCCACGGCAATGTGGTCCACGCCATAGCCGTTGAGCTCCGGTGCGTTGAGGTTGTCGAAGGACAGCTGCACGCAGTAATCCATGTCGAACCCGCGCTGGGCCTGGCGGATCAGCCCCAGGTAAGAGTTGTTCACCACCACATGGATGTACGGCAGCTTGAACTGCGCACCCACCGCCAGCTCTTCGATCATGAACTGGAAGTCATAGTCGCCCGACAGCGCCACGACCTTGCGGCTCGGATCGGCCTTGACCACCCCCAGCGCGGCCGGAATGGTCCAGCCCAAAGGACCGGCCTGGCCACAGTTGATCCAATGGCGTGGCTTGTAGACGTGGAGGAACTGCGCCCCGGCGATCTGTGACAGGCCAATGGTGCTGACGTAGCAGGTGTCCTTGCCGAATACCTGGTTCATTTCTTCGTACACACGTTGTGGCTTGACCGGCACGTTGTCGAAGTGCGTCTTGCGTTGCAGGCTGGCCTTGCGTTGCTGGCAGTCTTGCAACCAGGCGTCGCGGTTTTTCAGCTTACCGGCGGCTTGCCATTCACGGGCCACTTCGATGAACACCGTCAGGGCCGAGGCGGCATCGGAAACGATGCCCAGGTCGGGAGTGAACACGCGGCCGATCTGGGTCGGCTCGATGTCCACGTGAATGAACGTGCGGCCTTCGGTATAGACATCCACCGAACCGGTGTGACGGTTGGCCCAGCGGTTGCCGATGCCCAGCACCACGTCCGACTTGAGCAAGGTTGCGTTGCCATAGCGATGGGAGGTTTGCAGGCCGACCATGCCGACCATCAGCGGGTGATCGTCGGGGATGGTGCCCCAGCCCATCAAGGTTGGGATAACGGGGATGCCAGTCAGTTCGGCGAACGCCACCAGCAGTTCGCTGGCATCGGCGTTGATGATGCCGCCGCCAGCCACCAGCAATGGACGCTCAGCCTGATTGAGCATCGCCAGGGCTTTCTCGATCTGCAGGCGGTTGGCCGCGGGTTTGGCCAGGGGCAGTGGCTGGTAGGCGTCGATATCGAATTCGATCTCGGCCATCTGCACGTCGAACGGCAGGTCGATCAGCACCGGGCCTGGACGGCCGGAGCGCATCTCGAAGAACGCCTTCTGGAAGGCATACGGCACCTGGCCCGGCTCGAGCACGGTGGTTGCCCATTTGGTCACGGGTTTGACGATGCTGGTGATATCCACAGCCTGGAAGTCTTCCTTGTGCAGACGGGCGCGAGGGGCTTGCCCGGTGATGCACAGGATCGGGATCGAGTCGGCCGAGGCGCTGTAGAGCCCTGTCACCATGTCGGTGCCGGCCGGGCCCGAGGTGCCGATGCACACACCGATATTGCCGGCCTTGGTGCGGGTGTAGCCCTCGGCCATGTGGGAGGCGCCTTCAACATGGCGAGCAAGGACGTGATCGATGCCACCCACCTTCTGCAGGGCGGAGTACAGCGGGTTGATCGCGGCACCCGGGATACCGAAGGCGGTGTCCACGCCTTCACGGCGCATTACCAGAACGGCGGCTTCGATTGCTCTCATTTTGCTCATTATTTGTGCCTCTTACGTTTTGTAATTGTATACAAGTGGCTGTGTGAAGAGTGTATTCACGGGAAATGGCGCAGGTCAATCCATTTCCTCAAGCATCTGTTTCATTCGTCGGAAGGCCAGGTTTTGCTGCGGTCTTCATCGATTAAAGTGCCTTTTGAGAAATTATTGTATACAAAAATATGTATTGTTGTGTTCTATTTGTTGTGTTCGGTTTTGCTGAAAGTGAAGCCCGAAAGGTTCTCCCATAACAGAAGAAGGACAGTACCCAT
This sequence comes from Pseudomonas sp. NFACC08-1, assembly GCF_900106735.1. NCBI lineage: Bacteria > Pseudomonadati > Pseudomonadota > Gammaproteobacteria > Pseudomonadales > Pseudomonadaceae > Pseudomonas > Pseudomonas sp. NFACC08-1. The sequence goes on from NZ_FNNL01000013.1 coordinate 62,517, forward strand.
GAGCGTTCTAACCTTGAAAATCGCCGTTAACCTGGCCGAGCAAGCCCTTGCCGTCGGTCGTGAAATCAGCGCTGCACCCCTGGCCGTCGCGGTCCTGGACAGCGGCGGGCACCTGGTTGCCTTGCAGCGCGAAGACGGCGCCAGCCTGCTTCGCCCGCAGATCGCCATCGGCAAGGCCTGGGGCGCCATCGCCCTGGGTAAAGGCTCGCGCCTGCTCGCCCAGGACGCCCAGCAACGCCCGGCGTTCTTTGCCGCTTTGAATGGGTTAGGACAGGGCAACGTGGTACCGGCCCCGGGTGGGGTATTGATCAGGGATCAGGATGGGAAGGTGCTGGGGGCGATGGGGGTCAGTGGTGATGTTTCGGATGTGGATGAGCAGGTGGCGGTCAGGGCGGTGGAGGCGCTGCGGTTGAGGGCGGATGTGGGGGTGGTTGCTTGATTTTTTGGTGAATTGACTGGCGCCATCGCGAGCAAGCTCGCACACAGATTTGATGCTGGACACATAATGTCTAAATACCGCAAACCCAGTGTGGGAGCGGGCTTGCTGCGATTGAAGGCGACTCGGCCTTCAGTCTGGCTCACATCCCTTCAACACCAACCGAATAATCGTCTGCGCCGCCGCTTCGTAATCCGCTTCATCCAGCTTGGCCTTGCCGGTCACGGCGCTGATCTGCCAGTCGAAATCGGCATAGGTCTGGGTGGCGGCCCAGATGCTGAACATCAGGTGGTTGGGGTCGATGGGGGCGATCTGGCCACGGTCGATCCAGGTCTGGATGCAGTCGATGTTGTGCCGGGCCTGGGCGTTGAGTTGTTCCACTAGGTCGGGGCTCAGGTGGGGGGCGCCGTGCATGATTTCGCTGGCGAAGACTTTCGAGGCGAAGGGCAGGTCGCGGGAAATGCGGATCTTGGAGCGGATGTAATGACTCAGTACCTCGCCGGGCACACCGTCGGCATTGAACGGTGTCGAAGCCTGGAGAATCGGCTCGATGATGCTTTCCAGTACCTCGCGGTAGAGGTTTTCCTTGGATTTGAAGTAGTAGTAGACGTTGGGTTTGGGCAGGCCCGCCTTGGCCGCGATGTCGCTGGTCTTGGTCGCGGCGAAGCCCTTGTCGGCAAACTCTTCGCTGGCGGCACGCAGGATCAATTCTTTGTTGCGCTCGCGGATAGTGCTCATAAACCCAGGGGTTCCTTGCCTGTTCTGGCGGTGGCGCATGGTAGCACCGGCCTCGCGCGGCGCTCAAGAATGCCCAAGGCGCCGCGGCTCGCGGTATGCTGCACGGCATTATTATTCAAGGAGCCCACTCCATGGCTGGAAGCAGTTTGCTGGTACTGATCGACGATATCGCCACCGTGCTTGACGATGTCGCGCTGATGACCAAGATGGCCGCCAAGAAAACCGCCGGCGTGCTCGGCGATGACCTGGCGCTCAATGCCCAGCAAGTCTCGGGTGTGCGTGCCGAGCGGGAACTGCCGGTAGTCTGGGCAGTGGCCAAGGGATCGTTCGTCAATAAGCTGATCCTGGTGCCGTCGGCGCTGGCGATCAGCGCCTTTGTGCCCTGGCTGGTGACGCCGCTGTTGATGGTGGGCGGCGCCTACCTGTGTTTCGAAGGGTTCGAAAAGCTGGCCCACAAGTTCCTCCACAGCCCGGCCGAAGACCAGGCTGAACATGCGCAACTGGTCGAGGCCGTGGCGGATCCGGCGGTCGATCTGGTGGCCTTTGAAAAGGACAAGATCAAGGGTGCGGTACGCACCGATTTCATTCTTTCAGCGGAAATCATCGCCATCACCCTCGGCACCGTTGCCGACGCCGCACTGACCCAGCAGGTGATCGTCCTGTCGGGCATCGCCATCGTCATGACCATTGGCGTCTATGGCCTGGTGGCCGGCATCGTCAAGCTCGATGACTTGGGGCTTTGGTTGACCCAGAAACCAGGGCAGGCCGCAAAAAGCATCGGCGGCGCCATCCTGAGTGCAGCGCCCTACATGATGAAAAGTCTGTCGGTGATCGGCACGGCGGCGATGTTCCTGGTGGGCGGTGGCATCCTGACCCATGGCGTGCCGGTGGTGCATCACTGGATCGAAGGCGTGGCTGCCAGTGTCGGCGGTGCCGGGTTTATCGTGCCGATGTTGCTCAATGCGGTGGCGGGTATTGTCGCCGGTGGCGTGGTGTTGCTGGGCGTCATGGCCGTGGCCAAGCTTTGGAAAGCGGTACGATCCTGAACCTCAGGATTGCGTTACCGATTGAATTGGCAGCAGCACATGTTTCGAGAGGTATCGGGCCACGGCTTCGTCACAGCAGGCGCCAATGATCTGCGCATCAGGCAGCGCCTGGGTGACGTCTTGATGAGCGGTTCCCATGATGACCGCCTTGCCTGCCACTGAGAGCATGCCAATGTCATTCATGCCGTCACCAAAGGCGATGCACGCGCCAATGGGGACATCAAGAAACGCGGCCAGCTGTTTCAGGGCGTGGCCCTTGCAAACGTCGCTGGCCATGACTTCCAGGCACCAGGTAAACGAGAACACCGTGCTGATGCGGTTTCCGAATTTCCGCTCCAGCCGCTTCTGCAAAGCCAGTAAAGCCTGGTGATCTTTTTCCTTCTGAAAGAAAAACACCTTTTCGACGTTTTCCGTGGGCCACGTGTCGGGTCGGATCACGGTCGGTTGGAAATGCGGGTTGCGATTAAAGTCGCTGACATCATGCTCACAGCCGATTAACCAGCCGCAAGGACCGTACAGGTTGATGATCAGGTCAGGGCTGTGGCGGGCTTCTTCAATCAGCCCTTGGACAACGTCGTCAGGCAGCGCTTCGCAACGCATCAATCCGCCACAGGCGCTGCTGATCTTGGCGCCGTTGGAGGTGATCAGATGCAAGGGAGGCGAGCTGTCGTCGAGCAACGTCTCGACGTCGGCCTGTTGGCGACCTGTTGCCAACACCACATGCAGGCCGGCATCGTAAAGATGGCGCATCACCGTCCGGGTGTAGTTGCCCAGCGTATCGCCGGGCATCAGCAAGGTCCCGTCCAGGTCCGTAGCAATCAATGAATACATGGTGTTCCTCGAATAGGCTGCCGAGCCACAACCAAAGGCTGTGGCTCGGCACGGTAGATCAACGTCGGCCAAGCATTTTCAGCGACTGCTCGCGGGTGAACGTCATCCGTTCTTCCAATCGGGCGTTATCCTTCTCGAAATAGATGCTCATCTCTTCGTGACGTTGCTCAACAGGGATAATCCTGTCGAGCAACGGCAGCGTGTCGATCAGCAACTGGCGGGCGTAGCCGATTGCCCGATTGTAGGTGTCGATGACTTCTTCGAACTCTGGGTAAATACAGAACGACACCTGGTTGAGAATCGGGCCGTCGTCGATGCCTTCATTGATTTCATGAAGGGTCACCCCATGTTGGCGCTCGTTGTTCTTTAACGCCCAGTTGACGGGCCGCACCCCACGATAATGGGGCAGGTACGACAAGTGCAGGTTGACGATGCGCTTGCAGCAGTCGATGTAGGCCCGAGGCAGTATTCGTTTGTGGAAGATCACCAGGCACAGGTCGCATGAAAAGAGACCTTCCTTGTAGCCAGGCAAGTCTTCTATCTTGCCGCTTTCAATGAGGGGAATGTTCTTGTTACGGCAGTACTGGATCAACGTGAGCTCGCTGCTCACTGGCTCGAACGGATCCGCAACCACATAAGCGACGATGTGTTCGGACGAGGCATTGAAGTATTCACAGGCAAAAATCGCCAGTTCACCCTTACCGCAGATCACTACATTTTTAGGCATGGGACAGTTCCTTCTTCATGCGTGTACTTCTCGGTGTCGTCAGTGCCTGCATGGTCGATTTCAAGGCGCTTATGAGTTGGGCGTTTTCCTGGCGGGTGCGGCAGGAAATTCTCAGGTAGTGGTCGGAGTCGGTGTTGCGCTTGCCAGAGCATTCCTTGACGTAAAGGTTGTGCTCAAGCAAAAGGCGGCACAAGGTTTGAGCCGGGACCTGCTCGGTCTGGCAATACACAAAGTTGGAGTCGGTTGCAAAAGCTGTGATGCCTTCGATTTCGTCCAGCGCCTGGCGCAATGCCTGGGTGTCACGGATGACCTGCTGGCAGCTGTCCAGGTATTCCTGTTTGTATTGCGGCAGATGCAGCAACACTTCCTCGGCAAAGCCATTGAGATTCCAAATGGGCAGTAGCGAGTTGATCTGTGCCAATAAGCCGTGATTTGCACTGGCGAGGTAACCGATACGGATCCCCCCGATGCCGAATGTCTTGCTCATGCTGCGAATAACGACAAGGTTCGCGTGCTGGTCCAGCGAAGACAGCAGGGTGTTTGCGGCGCTGGGCGAAAAGTCCAGGAACGACTCGTCGACAATCAGCGCGATATCCAGTTCAGCCAGTTGGCTCGCCAGTTCCGAGAGCGCTGCGGCTGGCGTGAGGCAGCCGGTCGGATTATTCGGCGACTCGATGACGACGACCGATGGGCGCTCTTTCCTACAGGTCTGCAACAAGGCATCCAGATCGATATTGAAGCCTTGGTCTGCCTGGGTGTGATGACTGAGCGTGCGCTCCTCACCGAAAACATTGGCGTATTCGTTGAAGGACGGAACAGTGACCAACACTTTGCCTGGATACACAGAGGGCAATAATTTGATGATTTCCGCTGCGCCATTGGCCACGCAAAGGTGTCGGGCGGGGACGCTTATGAATTCGCTCAGCGACTCTTCAATGAGTTTCCGGCCGCCAGGATAGTTGAGGAGAATATCGTCGAAGTTTTCCTTGATCCGGTCTTTCATCTGCTGGGGGGGAAAGTGGAAATTATAGATCAGGGCGAAATCGAGGACCGGGTAGCGCCAGTAGCCACCGTGGCGGCTCTGGAGAAACGCTAGGCGATCCCGACTGGAAATGTAATTGCACACTGTCAGGTCATAATAGTTGTCGACCTCGTACCATTCGGTCGAAGGCACCACCGCGGCCTCGATGTCCCACTTTCCGGTCTTGCATGCTTGTTTGAAAACGTCTTCGTAATAGGCGTTCAGGTTGCCTTCTGCAACCTCGGCTTCGAGTTGCTCGCGCACGTGTTGGGCGAACAGCGGGGAGCCTATCCGATATAAGTTGACGGTCTTGTACTGTTCCTCCTGCGCCTGATGACCGCTATCTTTAGTCGAGCCGAAACTCTGGAGCTGTCCCTCATAAAGGTTGGCGTAGGTACCCTCCATGTTTTTCCCCAGCGGCGAGACCAGTGCAACCAGATCGCTTGACGTTCGCAGCAGTTTTTCCAGGCAGGCTTCGGAGAAAAAGATGTCACCTTCAACGATGAGTGTGTCCTGACCGATGTGTTGGCGAGCCAGATACAACGAATAGATGTTGTTGGTCGTCTCCCAGTCCGGGTTATTCACATACTCGATATCCAGCAGGGTCTCCAGGCTGTTCAGGTGCCCGGTAATGATCTCGGCTTGATAACCCACTACCACCACGACCCGCTTGACGCCATGCAGTTGAAGATTGCTCAACGCGTTATCTATAAATGCGATGTCGTTGGTCTTGACCAGAGGTTTGGGCATATGACGGGTGCGATTGGCCAAGCGGCTGCCGCGTCCGGCGCAGAGAATAATGGCTGTTCCAGTGTTCATTGAATGTCCTTATTAATGAAAAGCGAGTCGGGGCACCACGTGCTGGTAAATCCACACGCCGTCTATCCGGCCGCTGAAGCTTTCCTCGCCGCCGCTGTCACCCCCGGTCTTGATGCCGGCGCCCAAGCCGAAGGCGTGGAAGTTCTCTAGCGTTCGATCCGATATCGTGGTGGGATTCAGCCGGTGATCCACGATCAGGCCGTGGGCGTCCTGGCGCAGCGTGATAGGGGAGCCGTCGATATCGAGCAGTCGGACTGGCGTTGCGCTGAAACCGGTGCATTTGATCGTCAGATCGACCGATTCAAGGCGCTTGCGCAGTGTCTCGGGACCCTCGGCGCTGATGTTCACAACGGTCAGGTTGGGGATTTCTCCCCGTTGGATCTTGCGAGCAAACGCGAGCGAGTCATACCGAAGGCCAGAGTAGCGATTGACACGTTGGCTGGCCTGGCAAACATCCGCATCGACAAAAGGGTAGCCCTGAGCCAGTGCCGCTTGTGGGGAGTCAAAGAAAAGCTTGAAGTTACGCTTGACCAGCAGTTGGATAGGGCCTTGAAAATCCAATTGTTCAATCAGGCGGATCAGGCAGGAAACGGCGCTATGGGATGAGCCCAGAATTGCAATGCTTGGGTATTGGCCTGCCTTGATTTGCTCGTCATATTGGCCTTTGAGCATGGCGTCGCTATTGATGGCATTCGGGTGTGGCAAGGCGACGTTGTTGACTTGTCCACCCAGGTTGACCATGACTTTCCTGCACAGCGCCTCTCGGGTTTGGCCGTCAACGGTATAGCGCACGGTATAGCGCCCATCGCCGGTCAGTTGGATTTCTTCGACGGTGGACAAGGTCGATACTTCGAAGCGCTTGTACAGCGTCTTGTGCTGTTGGACGAAGGCGCCGATGTGTTCCAGAAACTGTCCTACGTAGCGCAACTCGACCGCCTCGTCACGTCGTTCGCTGAAATACGCCCATTCCGCCGTGGTACGCATGTATCGGCTGAGTTCATCCTGCTTGCCCTGGAACTTTTCCAGGAAAACGCCGCCCAGAGAGTTGGCGGTAATGCGGTACTGTCCGATCGCACCGCTGCCCAAGGTGTTGGATTTCTCCAGAATCAAACACCGATGGATATCTTCCTTCTGTATGAGGTCAGGCAACAATGAAATGTTTGCCGGGCCCGCACCACATAAAATAATGTCGTAGTCGTCCTTGTTCATTCTTACTCCAGTTGAGCGCTGCATAGTTAAAAACATAATTTCAAGGCGCAGAAAGGCCTGATGTCATTGTGAGTGACCTCAATAGAATGGCGGGTGCATGCGTCAGGCGTTATTGGCCGATAGGGAGTTCCTGGCCGGTGCTGCGGGTTCCCTGTTTGTCGTTAGTTAAGTTGCGGTGGTGCAGTCGGGTGAAAATAGCGGCGAAGGTAAAGGCCATGACGAGACTGGTCACCGTCAGGAAAACAAACAGCGCTGTTCCGCTCAGCGCTTGTATGAAAAAGCCTCCGACAATGGGCGCCATGGAAAAGCCAATGCTGTAAAGCGACGCGGCGCCAAAGTAAGCGCCTCTCAGGTTTCGAGGTGCCAGGCTGTCGACAAAAAGATTCAAACATGGAAACAGTAGGGCCTGGCTAAGGCTCAGCAGCAGCACCGCGCCGTACCACAATAGTTGCACTTGATAAAAGTGTGCCGCCAGTGTCATGCCGGCCTGACTTAAAACCAGCAATACAGAACCGATATGGATCTTGGTCTCTAATGTTGCCTGTGCCAGAACCCTGGCCAGTGGCAGTTGAAGCAGCACGATCACGGTGGCATGCAGCACGATCAGATTGGCGACAAAGGGCAGGTACCCCTCGAACGCGAGCGAAGCCATCAATTGAGGCACGCTGGAATCAAAGCTGCCGAAGATGAACATCATGACGATGTTGTTGATCACGAGCAGGAGGAACACATGATCCCGGGAGAGGATCTGCAAGGTACTTCGCAAGGAGGTGGTGTTGATGGCCTTCAGGGTAATACCGCGACCGAACACCATGACGCCCGCCAGCAGGGCCAGGTAGGAGGCCGTCACCAGCACAAAGGACAGGGAATCCGTGGAAATGCCAAGCTTGAGCCCGAAGTAAGGGCCCACGGCGGCCCCAGCATTGAGAAAGAAATAGCGCAGGTGCATGGCACGTTCCACCAGAGAACAGGACTCGATGACATCACCGATGACCGTCTTGATTGGATTGTTGACCAGGGCCCAGGAGAGATTGGCCAACAGTGTTCCGGCGATGTAGCCCTCGGCATGCGTGCTGATACCCAGTAGCAAGTAGGAGACCATCGCCACTACGCAACCGACCAGGATGATCTTGAGGCGCCCGATCTTGTCGGAAAGATACCCGCTGTAGAAGCTGACCAGCGAAGAGAGGGCGATAGAGCAAGTCAGAATCAGGCCGATGGTCGAAGTGCTGAAACCGAACCGCGTATAGAGAACAATCGAAATGAATGGCCAAACCATCATTGACGTAGCGCGCGTCAGAAAGGTGCCAATGAACAGCATCCATATAAAGAATGGCAGCGATGAGAAATAGTATTTAAAACGGACAAGTTGGAAGGCGAGCATAAATAATCACATTGGATGTAATGCTTGGCGCATGACAATGAGGTAACGAAACGCAAACGACGAGACTTGAGTGTCTGGAGTTTAACGAAGGGCAGGCGCTGTAGAGTGTTTCCTGAGCCAGTTGTGCTCAGTCACTTTATTTAGTAAGCGCAGGCGTGTACCGAAGTTTGCCGATCGAAGCATCTGGTGATGCACAGCGAGGGGAGAGGAATTTTTTCATATCGATCCTTGATCTTAAACACGGTATTGCATCCTTTCTTTGGATCCAATCCTACACGACGTGTCACAAAATGTTAATAAAAAATTCACAATCGAACATTTGCTGTCGTTGAGCACCTCATGACGCTGCAATCGCGCACATGTTGTCTTCATTAAACGAAGTTGAACCAGAAGAAATTAGGTCGGCGGGAGGGGGCATTGCGCAGGGATACAGCAGCCAACACGCCGGATTCAGGCGTGTTGGCCTTAAGGATTACTCGGAAATCTGCAACTTGCGCGACTCGGTGTACACGTAGCGCACCTTCTCATACTCGAACGGCGAGTTCAGTTGCCCGTAGCGGAAGCTGGTCTGGTAGCGTTTGTCGACGCCGCGCAGAAGCAGCAATTCCGGGTGGTTGGCGCTGACTTCGGCGACATTGAGGTAGTTGATCGCTGATTCGGCCGTGTAGTCCACCAACAAGCCTGAGGTGTCGCGCAGGTTCGAAGGGCCGAAGATCGGCAATACGAAGTACGCGCCGCCAGGGACGCCGTAGAAGCCCAGGGTCTGGCCGAAGTCTTCGCTCTGGCGCGGCAGGCCCATGGCGGTGGCCGGGTCCCACAGGCCGGCGATGCCGACGGTGGTGTTGAGCAGCAGGCGCGCTGTGGTTTCCATCGAACGCTTGCCCTTGAATTGCAGCAGGCTGTTCATCAGGTTCGGCACATCCCCCAGGTTGTTGAAGAAGTTGCTGACGCCGGTGCGCACGAAGCTGGGCGTGACGTAGCGGTAGCCATCGACCACCGGCAGGAAGACCCATTGGTCGAAGCGGTAGTTGAAGTGGTAGACGCGGCGGTTCCAGGATTCCAGCGGGTCATAGACGTTCAAGGCATTGAGCGTCGAGCGCTCGAACTCACGCTGGTCCAGCCCCGGGTTGAACTTGAGCTTGCTCAACGGCTCCTTGAAACCGTCGGAGTCCACCACCACAGGCGCATTGGCCTTGCTGTTATCGGCCTGGACCAGGCCAGCACTCATTAACGCAGCGATAAGCAGGAGATATTTAGCCACGGAAGAACTCCAGCATCGCGTCGCTGTTGACGCGGTAATTAATGTTGCCGCAATGGCCGCCCAGTGGATAAACCGTCAAGCGGTCGCCAAAGGTCTTGCGCAGGAAGCCCAGGTCACCCGGGCCGAGGATCACGTCGTCAGCGTTGTGCATGACGGAGATCTTCGGGCTGTCGTGCAGGTAATCCTTCAGCGCGTACAGGCTGACCTGGTCGACCAGTTGCAACAGGCTGCCGCCGTCAGTGCGCGCGCGCCACATCGGAATCACCTGCTCGGTGAGGTAACAGTCGAAATCGCATTGCAGCGCACGCTTGAGGAACGGCGTCAGGCTGGTGCTTTCGGTAATCGGGAACTTGGGCGGGATGATCAGCCCGCGCCGATTGATCAGGTCCGAAGTGAACGCGATGTCGGCCGCCGAGAAACGGAACGAGGTGCCGATCAGCATGGCCATCTGCTCGTTGCTCAAGTGTTGCTTGGACTGCTGGAAGTCATAGAGCAGCGCATCGTTGAGGTCGATGTAGCCTTTTTGCTGGAAGTAGCGCGTCAGCTTGTTCAGTACCAGTTCGTAGAACGTGGTGGTGCTGTTGATGCCCTTGACCTCGGTCTGGACCAGTTTGTCCAGGTTGGTGATCGAGGTGTAGAGGTTCACCGGTGGGTTGAGCAACAGCACTTTCTTGAAATTGAAGCTGCGCCGGGTTTCGTCCAGGTGTGCGACGAAGGCCGCGTCCAGGGCGCCGAGGCTGTAGCCGGTCAGGTAATACTCGGTCACTGGCAGCTTGGGGTTCTGCGCGCGCACGGCTTGCATCACCCGGTACATGTCTTCGGCGTCTTCCTTGCTGATGCCCGGGGTGGCAAAGCGTGAGGCGGCGCTCATGAAGTCGAAGCTGGTGGGCGAGGACAACTGCACCACGTGGTAGCCGGCCTTGTAGTAGAGGCGCTTGAGGTATTCATTAATGCTACTGTCAAAGCGCGCACCGGTGCCGGCGATGAGGAAGATCAGCGGCGCGGGTTTGTCCTGGGTGGCCATGCGGTAAGTGAGGCTTTTCACCGGCCAGAAGTTGTCCGGCAGGATGAACTCGCGTTCCGGGCGCAGGGTCAGGCTGTGGTCCGCCTGATTGATGTCTTCGATCAGCGGCAGCTCCGGGCGCAGGTCCGGCGGAGTGGTGGCGATGGTCGCTTCGAACGGGTTGGTCAAGGGGTAGCCATAGCTGGCGGCGTCAATGTCTGCCGCCAGCGCGGACGCACTCAGGATAAGGCCGCCGAGAAGGGCAGCGAAGCGCAAGGAACGGAGCATGACTGGATCCCTTAGAGGAAGGTGCCGAATGAGGTTCGCAGGCTATGACCACCGAAGCGGAGCCAAGTGCCATGACGGGCACAAAACAGGCACGGACGGGGTGCGATAGTAGCGGGACGATACACGGTCGTGCGTGCTGGCGGCTAGTTATCTGGCGTTTGCCGGATTTGACTGCTAAATCTCATGTGTGATGGAGCTACAAATGCCCGGAACTGAGAGCTGGCGTTCTGATGTCGTTTCTCGTTGCCTCGACGTCGCAGGCAGAGCAGGTTCCAGATCGGCGCGGGTTGATGATCGACAGGTCAGTACTCCACTGACGTTCGAGCCGGTTTCTAAGCGGGCGTGATGGGGGCGCTGCCACCATAACTATACGTTGACGCCGCTCGGCATCCGCCGGGCGCAGCACTTTCGGGGAAGTAACGATGAAGATGCGACGACTCTTGGGCGCAGGTGCCGCACTGGTACTGGCGATCAGCTCCACACTGGCTAGCGCCGAAACCAAAACCCTGAGCATCGGTTACGTTGACGGCTGGTCCGACAGCGTCGCGACCACTCACGTGGCCGCCGAAGTGATCAAGCAGAAACTCGGTTATGACGTGAAGCTGCAAGCGGTCGCGACCGGGATCATGTGGCAAGGCGTGGCCACCGGCAAACTCGACGCGATGCTTTCGGCTTGGCTGCCGGTGACTCACGGCGATTATTGGACCAAGAACAAGGACCAAGTGGTCGATTATGGCCCGAACTTCAAGGACGCCAAAATCGGCCTGATCGTGCCGGAGTACGTCAAGGCCAAGTCGCTCGAAGATCTCAAGACCGACGACTCCTTCAAGAAGCGCATCGTCGGCATCGATGCCGGTTCAGGCGTGATGCTCAAGACCGAACAGGCAATCAAGGACTACGACCTGACCGGTTATCAACTCAAGGCCAGTTCCGGTGCCGGCATGATTGCCGAGCTGACCCGTGCCGAGAAGAAAAACGAATCCATCGCGGTCACCGGTTGGGTACCGCACTGGATGTTCGCCAAGTGGAAACTGCGCTTCCTGGAAGACCCGAAAGGCGTCTACGGCGCGGCTGAGACTGTAAACAGCATCGGCAGCAAGGAACTGGGCGCGAAGGCGCCGGAAGTGGCCGAGTTCCTGAAGAAGTTCCAGTGGGCTTCGAAAGACGAGATCGGCGAAGTCATGCTGGCGATCCAGGAAGGGGCTAAGCCGGACGCAGCGGCCAAGGACTGGGTCGCCAAGCACCCGGACCGTGTAAAAGAGTGGACCGGCAAGTAACTCACCGGGTTTAGCTGGCTCGAAAACCGCATGGCGTTGTGTCATGCGGTTTTTTTGTGCCCGCAATTCCTGAGTTCTACACCGAGCCCGGTGGGAGCAAGGTCTGTGGGAGCAAGGCTTGCCCGCGATAGCATCGCCTAGGTCTCAAGTTCAATCGAGGTGCCTGCATCGCGGGCAAGCCTTGCTCCCACAGGGGCTCGCTCCCATAGGGGGGGCACAAGTAAACGCGGGAAACTGGTAAAGCGTCATGTCGTTCTAATACTAAGGTCGTCTGGAACCTGGCCTTGAGCCGCATAGAGTAGGGCTGTTCCAATTAAATCTGTGCTGCGAGGATAAAAACAATGAACGACAGCATTTACCTCTCGATTCAAAACAGCCCGCGCTTCAAGGAGCTGGTTCGAAAAAGAGAAAAGTTCGCCTGGATTCTCTCGGCGATCATGCTTGGGTTGTATTCCGGCTTCATTCTTCTGATCGCCTACGGGCCACACATTCTCGGGGCCAAGATCACGCCTGAGTCCACCATGACCTGGGGGATTCCCATCGGTGTCGGCCTGATTCTCTCGGCTTTCGTTCTGACTGCAATCTACGTACGGCGCGCCAACGGCGAGTTCGACGACCTGAACAATGCGATTCTCAAGGAGGCTCAGCAATGATCCGGCGTCTATTGGCCCTATTGAGCATCGCAGCGTTCGCCCCGGGCGCCTGGGCGGCTGAAGCCCTGACCGGTGCCGTGCAGAAGCAACCCCTTAACGTCGCGGCGATCCTGATGTTCGTTGCCTTCGTCGGCGCGACTTTGTACATCACCTACTGGGCGTCCAAGAAAAACAACTCGGCGGCCGACTACTATGCGGCCGGCGGCAAGATCACCGGCTTCCAGAACGGCCTGGCAATTGCTGGCGACTACATGTCGGCGGCGTCTTTCCTGGGCATTTCCGCGCTGGTGTTCACCTCCGGTTATGACGGTCTGATCTACTCCATCGGGTTCCTGGTGGGCTGGCCGATCATTCTGTTCCTGATCGCTGAGCGCCTGCGTAACCTGGGTAAATACACTTTTGCCGACGTGGCGTCCTATCGCCTCGGGCAAACCCAGATCCGTAGTCTGTCCGCCAGCGGCTCGCTGGTGGTGGTGGCGTTCTACCTGATCGCGCAAATGGTCGGTGCCGGCAAGCTGATCCAGCTGCTGTTCGGCCTGGACTACCACGTTGCGGTGATCCTGGTGGGCATCCTGATGTGCCTCTACGTGTTGTTCGGCGGCATGCTGGCCACCACCTGGGTACAGATCATCAAGGCGGTGCTGTTGCTGTCGGGTGCTTCGTTCATGGCGCTGATGGTGATGAAGCACGTCAACTTTGACTTCAACATGCTGTTTGCCGAAGCGGTCAAGGTTCACCCTAAGGGTGAGGCGATCATGAGCCCTGGCGGCCTGGTGAAGGATCCGATCTCGGCCTTCTCCCTCGGTCTGGCGCTGATGTTCGGTACCGCTGGCCTGCCACACATCCTGATGCGCTTCTTCACCGTGAGCGACGCCAAGGAAGCGCGCAAGAGCGTGCTGTATGCCACCGGCTTCATCGGTTACTTCTACATCCTGACCTTCATCATCGGCTTCGGCGCGATCCTGCTGGTCAGCACCAACCCGGCCTTCAAGGACGCGGCAGGTGCCTTGCTCGGCGGTAACAACATGGCGGCGGTGCACCTGGCCAATGCCGTGGGCGGCAGCATCTTCCTCGGCTTCATCTCGGCGGTAGCCTTTGCCACCATCCTGGCGGTAGTCGCGGGTCTGACCTTGGCCGGTGCCTCGGCGGTGTCCCATGACCTGTATGCCAGCGTGATCAGGAAAGGCAGGGTCAACGAGAAGGATGAGATCCGCGTCTCGAAAATCACCACCATTGCCCTGGCGGTGCTGGCGATCACCCTGGGTATCCTGTTCGAGAAGCAGAACATCGCGTTCATGGTCGGCCTGGCGTTCTCCATCGCGGCGAGCTGCAACTTCCCGGTACTGCTGCTTTCGATGTACTGGAAGAAGCTGACCACCCGTGGCGCCATGATTGGCGGCTGGCTGGGCCTGGTCAGTGCCGTGGGCCTGATGATCCTCGGCCCGACCATCTGGGTGCAGATCATGGGTCACGAGAAGGCGATCTTCCCGTATGAATACCCTGCGCTGTTCTCGATGGCCATCGCCTTCGTCGGCATCTGGTTCTTCTCCATTACCGACAAGTCGGCTGAAGGTGCAAACGAGCGGGCGCTGTTCTTCCCGCAGTTCGTGCGTTCGCAGACTGGTTTGGGGGCGAGTGGGGCGGTTAACCACTGATACGGTAAGTTGTAAGCGTAGTGCTTGAAGAAATACCCCGGTCGAGAGGCTGGGGTATTTTTTTGTGCCGGGTTTAAGGGGGGGCAGGGCTGCCGCCATCGCGAGCAAGCTCGCTCCCACAGGGAATCTCCAGTGAGCACGGGTTCTGTGTTCACAACAGGTCAACTGTGGGAGCGAGCTTGCTCGCGATGGCGTCGGGCCTATCAATGCCGCTTCTGGATCAGATGAAAAGAGGCACAAACAAAACAGCCCCCGCTCTTATATAAGAAGCAGGGGCCGTTTCGGTGCAGCTTGAGACCTTGTTGCAAAGGCAGGTCTTACTTGCGATCTTCCAGCTTGGTGATATCACGCGACTCGTAGCCGGTGTACAGCTGGCGTGGGCGGCCGATCTTGTACGGGCTGGAGAGCATTTCCTTCCAGTGGGAGATCCAGCCCACGGTCCGCGCCAGGGCGAAGATCACGGTGAACATGCTGGTTGGAATGCCGATCGCCTTGAGGATGATCCCCGAGTAGAAGTCGACGTTCGGGTACAGCGAGCGTTCGATGAAGTATGGGTCGGTCAGGGCGATCTCTTCCAGGCGCATGGCCAGTTCGAGTTGCGGATCGTTCGTGATCCCCAGTTCCTTGAGCACTTCGTCGCAGGTCTGCTTCATGACGGTGGCGCGTGGGTCGCGGTTCTTGTAGACCCGGTGACCGAAGCCCATCAGCTTGAACGGATCGTTCTTGTCCTTGGCCTTGGCGATGAACTTGTCGATGTTCGAGACATCGCCGATTTCATCGAGCATGGTCAGTACCGCTTCGTTGGCACCGCCGTGGGCTGGGCCCCAGAGTGCGGCGATACCGGCGGCTATACAGGCGAACGGGTTGGCGCCCGAGGAACCCGCCAGGCGCACGGTGGACGTGGAGGCGTTCTGCTCGTGGTCGGCATGGAGGATGAAGATCCGGTCCATGGCCTTGGCGAGCACCGGGCTGATCGGTTTGATCTCGCACGGGGTGTTGAACATCATATGCAGGAAGTTCTCTGCATAGGTCAGGTCGTTGCGCGGGTACATCATGGGCTGGCCCATGGAGTACTTGTAGACCATGGCTGCCAGGGTCGGCATCTTCGCCACCAGGCGGATCGCGGAGATTTCGCGATGCTGGGGGTTATTGATGTCCAGGGAGTCGTGGTAGAAAGCCGAGAGGGCGCCGACAACGCCGCACATGACGGCCATCGGGTGGGCATCGCGACGGAAGCCGTTGAAGAAGGTCTTCAACTGTTCGTGAACCATGGTGTGGTTCTTCACGGTGCTGACGAACTGGGCCTTTTGCTCTGCGGTTGGCAGCTCGCCATTGAGCAGCAGGTAGCAGGTTTCCAGGTAGTCCGATTTTTCAGCCAGTTGCTCGATCGGGTAGCCGCGGTGCAGCAGGATGCCGTTGTCGCCGTCGATATAGGTGATTTTCGACTCGCACGAGGCGGTCGACATGAAACCTGGGTCAAAGGTGAAACGGCCCGTGGCCGTCAGGCCCCGTACGTCGATTACATCGGGACCAACGGTGCCGGTTAAAATGGGCAGCTCGACGGGGGCTGCGCCCTCGATGATCAACTGCGCTTTTTTGTCAGCCATGTGGCCTCCTATTAATGCTTGGAATCATCAGACAGACCCCCCACGCAGGGCCCGCACCACTATAGTGAGATAAATCCGAATGTCAATTTGCCTAAAGTCTTGCTCCAGAAGGCTTTAACCGGACTTTTTCCGCGAAATTACCTGCCGTTTACGCCTTTTGCGCCGTATGTGCAATGCGCTATTAGGGGAAGGTGAACGCGTTGTCATTAGTAGCCTAACTGTCTATACTCGGCCACCGACCGCCAGGGGCTTTTGGGCCTGCTTTCTTGGGGGTCGTCACTCCCTGGGTGGTGAGTACCTGACCAGTGCGCGCCCCAACAACTTTGCCCTGATTGTTAGGGGCTCTTCAGTGTGAAAAAAAAGCCGTGAAAAGCCAACGACCTGTAAACCTAGACCTAAGGACCATCAAACTCCCAGTCACTGCTTACACGTCCATTCTTCACCGTATTTCCGGTGTCATCCTCTTCGTCAGCCTGGCCATCATGCTTTATGCATTGGACAAGTCGCTCGATTCGGAAGAAGGCTTCGGTCAGGTGAAAGCGTGTCTGACCAGTCCGCTAGCCAAGCTAGTGATTTGGGGCATCCTGTCCGCCTTGCTGTATCACTTGGTTGCCGGTGTGCGCCACTTGATCATGGACATGGGCATCGGTGAGACGCTGGAAGGCGGCAAGCTGGGCTCGAAAATCGTTATCGCCGTTTCCGTGGTGGTAATCGTTCTGGCAGGAGTTTGGATATGGTAACCAACGTCACGAACCTTTCGCGTTCGGGCCTCTATGACTGGATGGCCCAGCGTGTGTCTGCGGTCGTTCTCGCGGCTTACTTCATCTTCCTGATCGGATATGTCGTAGCAAACCCAGGCCTGGGCTACGCCCAATGGCATGAACTGTTCGCAAACAACTGGATGCGTATCTTCAGTCTGCTGGCACTTGTCGCACTAGGCGCTCACGCCTGGGTCGGCATGTGGACCATCGCGACCGACTACCTGACGCCAATGGCGTTCGGCAAGTCGGCGACTGCCGTACGTTTCCTCTTCCAGGCAGTATGCGGCGTTGCGATGTTCGCTTACTTCGTCTGGGGTGTGCAGATTCTCTGGGGTATCTGATCCATGGCTAACATTCCAACGATTTCTTTCGACGCTATCATCATTGGTGGCGGCGGTGCCGGCATGCGCGCAGCGCTGCAGCTGGCACAGGGCGGTCACAAGACTGCCGTGATCACCAAGGTTTTCCCGACCCGTTCGCACACTGTTTCCGCCCAGGGCGGCATCACCTGCGCCATCGCTTCGGCCGACCCGAACGATGACTGGCGCTGGCACATGTACGATACCGTCAAGGGTTCCGACTACATCGGTGACCAGGACGCTATCGAATACATGTGTCAGGAAGGCCCGGCCGCGGTGTTCGAACTGGACCACATGGGTATGCCATTCTCGCGTACCGAGCAAGGTCGTATCTATCAGCGTCCGTTCGGTGGCCAGTCCAAGGACTACGGCAAGGGCGGCCAGGCTGCGCGTACTTGCGCGGCGTCCGACCGTACCGGTCACGCGCTGCTGCACACCCTGTACCAGGGCAACCTGAAAGCCGGTACCACGTTCCTGAACGAGTACTACGCCGTTGACCTGGTGAAGAACCAGGACGGCGCCTTCGTCGGTGTGATCGCGATCTGCATCGAAACCGGCGAAACCACCTACATCCGCGCCAAGGCCACCGTACTGGCGACCGGCGGTGCAGGCCGTATCTACGCATCCACCACCAATGCCCTGATCAACACCGGTGACGGCGTCGGCATGGCCCTGCGTGCTGGCGTGCCGGTGCAAGACATCGAAATGTGGCAGTTCCACCCAACCGGCATCGCCGGCGCCGGTGTACTGGTGACCGAAGGTTGCCGTGGCGAAGGTGGTTACCTGATCAACAAGCACGGCGAGCGTTTCATGGAGCGCTATGCTCCGAACGCCAAGGACCTTGCCGGTCGTGACGTGGTTGCCCGTTCGATGGTTAAAGAGATCATCGCTGGCAACGGTTGCGGTCCGAATGGCGACCACGTGATGCTCAAGCTCGACCACCTGGGCGAGGAAGTGCTGCACAGCCGTCTGCCAGGCATCTGCGAACTGTCCAAGACCTTCGCTCACGTCGATCCAGTCGTTGCGCCGGTTCCGGTGGTTCCAACCTGCCACTATATGATGGGCGGCGTTGCCACCAACATTCACGGCCAGGCAATCACCCAGAACGCCGAAGGCGTGGACGAAATCATCCCTGGCCTGTTCGCAGTGGGTGAAGTGGCTTGCGTATCGGTCCACGGTGCCAACCGCCTGGGCGGCAACTCGTTGCTCGACCTGGTGGTCTTCGGTCGCGCTGCCGGCCTGCACCTGGAAAAAGCCCTGTCCGACGGTATCGAATATGACGATGCCACCGACGCCAACATCGAAGCCGCCTTGGCGCGTCTGTCCGCCCTGAACGAGCGTACCGAAGGCGAAGACGTGGCGACCCTGCGTCGCGAGTTGCAAAACTGCATGCAGAACTACTTCGGTGTATTCCGTACCGGCGAATACATGCAGAAGGGTATTGCCCAGCTGGCGCAATTGCGTGAACGAATCGCCAACGTGAAGATCAACGATAAGTCGCAGGCGTTCAACACTGCCCGTATCGAAGCGCTGGAGTTGCAGAACCTGCTGGAAGTGGCCGAAGCCACCGCCATCGCCGCAGAAGTGCGTAAAGAGTCCCGTGGCGCCCACGCCCGCGAAGACTTCGAAGACCGTGACGACGAAAACTGGCTGTGCCACACCTTGTACTTCCCGGGTGAAAAACGCGTCGCCAAGCGTGCCGTGAACTTCTCGCCGAAGACTGTTCCGACTTTCGAACCAAAAGTCCGGACTTATTAAGGGTGACCGCTATGTTGCAAGTCAGTGTTTATCGCTACAACCCTGATCAGGACGCTGCGCCGTTCATGCAGGACTTCCAGGTCGATACCGGTGGTAAAGACCTGATGGTGCTGGACGTGCTGGCCCTGATCAAGGAACAGGACGAAGGTTTCTCCTACCGTCGTTCCTGCCGTGAGGGCGTTTGCGGCTCCGACGGCATGAACATCAACGGCAAGAACGGCCTGGCCTGCATCACGCCGCTGTCGGCCGTGGTCAAGGGCAACAAGCTGATCGTTCGTCCGCTGCCAGGTTTGCCGGTTATCCGTGACCTGGTCGTCGATATGAGCATCTTCTACAAGCAATACGAGAAGGTGAAGCCATTCCTGCAGAACGACACGCCGGCTCCGGCCATCGAGCGTCTGCAGACTCCTGAAGAGCGTGAGAAGCTCGACGGTCTGTACGAGTGCATCCTGTGCGCTTGCTGCTCGACCTCGTGCCCATCGTTCTGGTGGAACCCGGACAAGTTCCTGGGCCCGGCCGCCCTGCTGCAAGCGTACCGCTTCCTGGCAGACAGCCGTGACACCAAGACGTCCGAGCGTCTGGCTTCGTTGGATGACCCGTTTAGCGTATTCCGCTGCCGCGGGATCATGAACTGCGTCAACGTCTGCCCGAAAGGCCTGAACCCGACTAAGGCCATCGGTCACATTCGTAACATGCTGCTGCAAAGCGGCGTGTGATTCAGCTGCTGTACCCGTAGGACCGTTGTACCCGTAAAGGCCAGGGCGCGGGCTTCAACCCGCGTCATGGCTATAACCAGAACAGCCGCTCACAAAGCGGCAGTTCTTATTTTGAAGAAATGAGACAAGCAGGGGCATCCGGGCTGGTACCCGGACTATCAGCGTGATCCTAAGTGGCTTGTTTTAGTCGCTGCACTCGGACTTCTGCAAGTTTGCTCGGTGTTTTCGCCGGTGGTGTTCCCCTAATCGAGGGTGACCAAGCATGCAAGAAAGCGTGATGCAGCGCATGTGGAACAGTGCCCACCTTTCCGGTGGTAACGCTGCCTATGTGGAAGAGCTTTACGAGCTCTACCTGCACGACCCTAACGCTGTGCCAGAAGAATGGCGCACCTACTTTCAGAAGCTACCGGCCGACGGTAATTCTGCCACTGATGTTTCGCACTCGACGATTCGCGATCATTTCGTGTTGCTGGCAAAGAACCAGCGCCGCGCTCAACCGGTGTCTGCCGGCAGCGTGAGCTCCGAACACGAGAAGAAGCAAGTTGAAGTATTGCGACTGATCCAGGCCTACCGGATGCGTGGCCACCAGGCAGCCCAGCTTGACCCGCTGGGGCTGTGGCAGCGTCCTGCACCTGCAGACCTGTCGATCACTCATTACGGCTTGACCAATGCCGACCTTGATACGACCTTCCGTGCCGGCGACCTGTTCATCGGCAAAGAGGAAGCGAGCCTACGCGAAATTCACGAAGCGTTGCAGCAGACATATTGCCGCACCATCGGCGCTGAATTTACGCACATCACCGATTCCGAGCAGCGCCAGTGGTTCCAGCAGCGTCTGGAAAGCGTTCGTGGCCGTCCGACGTACTCCGCCGACATCAAGAGCCACTTGCTCGAGCGCGTTACCGCCGGTGAAGGCCTGGAGAAATACCTGGGCACCAAGTACCCGGGTACCAAGCGTTTCGGCCTGGAAGGCGGCGAAAGCCTGATTCCGATGCTCGACGAGCTGATCCAGCGTTCCGGTTCCTACGGCACCAAGGAAGTCGTCATCGGCATGGCCCACCGTGGCCGCCTGAACGTACTGGTCAACACCTTCGGCAAGAACCCGCGCGAGCTGTTCGACGAGTTCGAAGGCAAGAAGAAGGTCGAGTTGGGTTCCGGTGACGTGAAATACCACCAGGGCTTCTCGTCCAACGTGATGACCACAGGTGGCGAAGTCCACCTGGCCATGGCGTTCAACCCGTCTCACCTGGAAATCGTTTCCCCGGTGGTCGAGGGTTCGGTCCGCGCTCGCCAGGATCGTCGCAACGATCCGACCGGCGAGAAGGTGCTGCCGATTTCCATCCACGGTGACGCGGCATTCGCCGGTCAGGGCGTGGTCATGGAAACCTTCCAGATGTCGCAGACCCGCGGTTTCAAGACCGGCGGCACCGTGCACATCGTGATCAACAACCAGGTCGGTTTCACCATCAGCAACCCGGAAGACTCGCGTTCCACCGAGTACGCGACCGACGTTGCGAAAATGATCCAGGCGCCGATTCTCCATGTGAATGGCGATGACCCGGAAGCCGTACTGTTCGTGACCCAGTTGGCCATCGACTACCGCATGCAGTACAAGCGCGACGTGGTCATCGACCTGGTCTGCTACCGTCGTCGCGGCCACAACGAGGCCGACGAGCCAAGCGGCACCCAGCCGTTGATGTACCAGCAGATCGCCAAGCAGCGCACCACCCGTGAGCTGTATGCCGAGCGCCTGACCCAGGGCGGTGTTCTGGATGCCGAGCGCGTCCAGGAAAAAGTCGATGAATACCGCAACGCCCTGGACAATGGCCTGCACGTTGTAAAAAGCCTGGTCAAAGAGCCGAACAAAGAGCTGTTCGTGGACTGGCGTCCATACCTGGGCCACGCCTGGACCGCGCGTCACGACACCCGCTTCGACCTCAAGACCCTGCAGGAACTGTCCGCCAAGCTGCTGGAAATCCCGGACGGCTTCGTGGTTCAGCGCCAGGTCGCGAAAATCTACGAAGACCGGCAGAAGATGCAAGCCGGCGGCCTGCCGATCAACTGGGGTTATGCCGAAACCATGGCGTACGCGACCCTGGCGTTCGAAGGCCACCCGGTTCGCATCACCGGCCAGGACGTAGGCCGCGGCACTTTCTCGCACCGCCACGCGGCGCTGCACAACCAGAAAGACGCCAGCACCTACATCCCGCTGCAACACCTGTACAAGGGCCAGCCACGTTTCGACCTGTACGATTCGTTGCTGTCCGAGGAAGCCGTCCTGGCGTTCGAATATGGCTACTCCACCACCGAGCCGAATGCGCTGGTGATCTGGGAAGCCCAGTTCGGCGACTTCGCCAACGGTGCCCAGGTGGTGGTCGACCAGTTCATCACCAGCGGCGAGCACAAGTGGGGCCGTCTCTGCGGTCTGACCATGCTGTTGCCACACGGTTATGAAGGGCAGGGGCCGGAGCACTCTTCGGCACGTCTGGAGCGTTACCTGCAACTGTGTGCCGAGCACAACGTCCAGGTCTGCGTACCGACCACGCCGGCACAGATCTACCACCTGCTGCGTCGTCAGGTCATCCGTCCGCTGCGCAAGCCGCTGATCGTGCTGACACCGAAGTCGCTGCTGCGTCACAAGCTGGCGATCTCCACGCTCGAGGACCTGGCCGAAGGCTCGTTCCAGACCGTTATTTCGGAAATCGACACGCTGGACGCGGCGAAGGTCACTCGCCTGGTCCTGTGCAGCGGCAAGGTCTACTACGACCTGCTGGAAAAACGTCGTGCCGAAGGCCGCGAAGACATCGCCATCGTGCGTATCGAGCAGCTTTACCCGTTCCCGGAAGAAGACCTGATGGAGGCCATCGCGCCTTACACCAACCTCACCCATGTGGTGTGGTGTCAGGAAGAACCGATGAACCAAGGCGCGTGGTACAGCAGCCAGCATCACCTGCGTCGCAGCATCGGCAACCATAACAAGGCCCTGGGTCTTGAATATGCCGGCCGTGATGCGTCCGCTGCACCTGCGTGTGGTTATGCGTCGATGCACGCCGAGCAGCAGGAAAAACTGCTGCAAGATGCTTTCACTGTTTAAGCCTTCGTGCTGACTGAAACCGAATTTTAAGGACCCACAGATAATGGCTATCGAAATCAAAGCCCCGTCATTCCCGGAATCGGTTGCCGATGGCACCGTTGCCACCTGGCACAAGAAACCAGGCGAAGCTGTAAAGCGTGACGACCTGATCGTCGACATCGAGACCGACAAAGTCGTTCTGGAAGTGTTGGCCGAAGCTGACGGCGTGCTTGGCGCAATCGTTGCCGAAGAGGGCGCTACCGTCCTGTCCAACCAGGTACTGGGCTCGATCGAAGAGGGCGGCGCTGCTGCCGCTGCTCCGGCCGCCGCCGCTGCGCCTGCCGCTGCCCAGGCCGCTGCTCCAGCTGCCGATGGCGAAGACGATCCAGTCGCTGCCCCGGCCGCGCGCAAGATCGCCGAAGAGAACGGCATCAACATCGCCTCCGTTGCCGGCACCGGCAAGGGTGGTCGCGTGACCAAGGAAGACGTGGTTGCCGCCGTTGCCGCCAAGAAAGCCGCGCCAGCCGCTGCTCCGGTCAAGGCTGCTGCGCCTGCCGCTGCCGCGCCAGTGTTCGCTGCCGGTGACCGTGTTGAAAAACGCGTTCCGATGACCCGCGTTCGCGCTACCGTGGCCAAGCGTCTGGTCGAAGCCCAGTCGAACATGGCGATGCTGACCACCTTCAACGAAGTCGACATGACCGAAGTCATGGCCCTGCGTTCGAAGTACAAGGATCTGTTCGAGAAGTCCCACAACGGCGTACGCCTGGGTTTCATGTCGTTCTTCGTCAAGGCTGCCACCGAAGCGCTGAAACGCTTCCCGGCCGTCAACGCGTCGATCGACGGTTCGGACATCGTCTACCACGGCTACGCCGATATCGGTGTTGCTGTTTCCAGCGACCGTGGCCTGGTGGTTCCAGTACTGCGTAACGCCGAACTGATGAGCCTGGCCGAAATCGAAGGCGGCATCGCCACCTTCGGCAAGAAGGCCCGTGACGGCAAGCTGTCCATCGAAGAGATGACCGGCGGTACGTTCACCATCACCAACGGTGGTACATTCGGTTCGATGATGTCGACCCCGATCGTCAACCCGCCGCAAGCGGCTATCCTGGGCATGCACAACATTCTGCAGCGTCCTATGGCGATCAATGGTCAGGTCGTGATTCGTCCGATGATGTACCTGGCACTGTCCTACGATCACCGCCTGATCGACGGTAAAGAAGCCGTGACGTTCCTGGTAACCATCAAGAACCTGCTTGAAGATCCGGCTCGTTTGCTGCTGGATATCTGATTTTCGCCGCGAGGGCCGGTCTGTTGTGACCGGCCTCTTGCTGAAACAACCGGTTTCGTCCCACGACGGTCACCACAAGTGACCGTTCGGTTTGATTCGAAAAGGAATGACTCATGACTCAGAAATTCGACGTGGTAGTGATTGGTGCGGGCCCTGGCGGCTACGTAGCGGCCATCAAGGCTGCGCAACTGGGCCTCACCACTGCCTGCATCGAGAAATACACCGACAAAGAGGGCAAGCTGGCCCTTGGCGGTACTTGCCTGAACGTCGGTTGCATTCCCTCCAAGGCGCTGCTGGACAGCTCCTGGAAGTTCCACGAAGCGCAAGACGGCTTGGCCATTCACGGTATTGGCGGTGTCAACCGCGAAAATGTCACCATTGACGTGCCTGCCATGGTTGGCCGCAAAGCCAACATCGTCAAAGGCCTGACCTCGGGTGTTGCCACCCTGTTCAAGGCCAACGGCGTGACTTCGATCCAGGGCCACGGCAAGCTGCTGATGGGCAAGAAAGTCGAAGTGACCAAGCCAGACGGCTCGGTTGAAGTGATCGAAGCCGAGAACGTCATCCTGGCGCCAGGCTCGCGTCCGATCGACATTCCGCCGGCTCCGGTCGACCAGAACGTGATCGTCGATTCCACCGGTGCCCTGGAATTCCAGAGCGTGCCAAAACGCCTGGGCGTGATCGGCGCCGGCGTGATCGGCCTCGAGCTGGGTTCGGTATGGTCGCGCCTGGGCGCGCAAGTGACCGTCCTGGAAGCCCTCGACACCTTCCTGATGGCCGCCGATGCCGCGGTCTCCAAGGAAGCGCTGAAAACCCTGACCAAACAGGGCCTGGACATCAAGCTGGGCGCTCGCGTGACCGGTTCGAAGGTCAACGGCGAAGAAGTCGTGGTCAACTACACCGACGCCAATGGCGAACAGACCATCACTTTCGACAAGCTGATCGTTGCGGTCGGCCGTCGTCCGGTGACCACCGATCTGCTGGCTGCCGATAGCGGCGTGGACCTCGACGAACGCGGTTTCATCAAGGTTGATGATTTCTGCGCCACCACCGTACCGGGCGTCTTCGCCATCGGTGACGTGGTTCGCGGCATGATGCTGGCGCACAAGGCGTCCGAGGAAGGCATCATGGTCGTCGAGCGCATCAAGGGCCACAAAGCCCAGATGAACTACGACCTGATCCCTTCGGTTATCTACACCCACCCGGAAATCGCATGGGTCGGCAAGACCGAGCAGGCCTTGAAAGCCGAAGGCGTTGAAGTTAACGTCGGCACCTTCCCGTTTGCAGCCAGTGGCCGTGCCATGGCAGCCAACGATACCGGTGGTTTCGTGAAAGTCATCGCCGATGCCAAGACGGATCGCGTATTGGGCGTTCACGTCATTGGCCCGAGCGCTGCCGAGCTGGTACAGCAAGGCGCGATCGGCATGGAATTCGGCACCAGCGCTGAAGATCTGGGCATGATGGTCTTCTCCCATCCGACCCTGTCCGAAGCCTTGCACGAAGCGGCCCTGGCCGTAAATGGCGGCGCCATCCACGTGGCCAACCGCAAGAAGCGTTAATAGACAATAAGAAACCACGGCGGTATGGCCCGTCGTGAGCCTTGCGAGCAAGACTCACCGCGGAATATCCGCTGGACGCAGCCTTGCGTAGCTGCACCGGTTAACTGGAAAGCTACGCAAGCAGCAGTCACAGGTGGTGCGGCACCAGAACGGTGCAGCACCGAATGCGCAGTACCTAACGAAGACGGTAATAAGCATGAATCTTCACGAGTATCAGGGTAAGCAGCTGTTCGCTGAGTACGGCCTGCCAGTATCCACCGGTTACGCGGTAGACACCCCGGAAGCGGCAGCAGAAGCTTGCGACAAAATCGGCGGCAGCGAATGGGTTGTCAAAGCCCAGGTTCACGCCGGTGGTCGCGGTAAAGCGGGCGGCGTCAAGCTGGTTCGCAGCAAAGAAGACGCCAAAGCCTTCGCACAGCAGTGGCTGGGCAAGCGTCTGGTGACTTACCAGACTGACGCCAACGGTCAGCCAGTCACCAAGATCCTGGTTGAATCGTGCACTGATATCGCTAAAGAGCTGTACCTGGGCGCTGTCGTTGATCGTTCGAGCCGCCGCATCGTGTTCATGGCTTCCACCGAAGGTGGCGTGGACATCGAGAAAATCGCTCACGATACCCCTGAGAAAATCCTCAAGGCCACCATCGATCCACTGGTTGGCGCACAGCCATTCCAGGGTCGCGAGCTGGCATTCCAGCTGGGTCTGGAAGGCAAGCAGGTCACTCAATTCGCCAAGATCTTCGTAGGTCTGGCCAAGCTGTTCCAGGACCACGACCTGGCACTGCTGGAAGTGAACCCGCTGGTGATCAAGGCCGACGGCGACCTGCACTGCCTCGATGCCAAGATCAACATCGACGCCAACGCCATGTACCGTCAGCCTAAGCTGAAGACTTTCCACGATCCGTCGCAAGACGATCCGCGCGAAGCGCACGCTGCCAAGTTCGAACTGAACTACGTAGCCCTGGAAGGCAACATCGGCTGCATGGTCAACGGTGCCGGCCTGGCCATGGGTACCATGGACATCGTCAACCTGCATGGCGGCAAGCCAGCCAACTTCCTCGACGTGGGCGGTGGTGCTACCAAGGAACGCGTAACCGAAGCGTTCAAGATCATCCTGTCCGACACTAACGTCGCTGCAGTACTGGTCAACATCTTCGGCGGCATCGTTCGCTGCGACATGATTGCCGAAGGCATCATCGGCGCCGTGAAAGAAGTCGGCGTGAAAATCCCGGTTGTTGTTCGCCTCGAAGGCAACAACGCTGAGCTGGGCGCTAAAGTACTGGCAGAAAGCGGTTTGAACATCATCGCTGCTACCAGCCTGACCGACGCTGCTCAACAAGTCGTTAAAGCTGCGGAGGGCAAATAATGAGCGTCCTGATCAATAAAGACACCAAGGTTATCTGCCAGGGCATTACCGGTTCGCAAGGTAGTTTCCACACCCAGCAAGCCATCGAATACGGCACCAAGATGGTTGGCGGCGTAACACCAGGCAAGGGCGGCACCGAGCACCTGGGCCTGCCAGTGTTCAACACCGTGAAAGACGCTGTAGCCGCAACTGGCGCCACCGCCAGCGTGATCTACGTTCCAGCTCCTTTCTGCAAGGACTCCATCCTTGAAGCAGCGTTCGGCGGCATCAAGCTGATCGTCTGCATCACCGAAGGCATCCCGACCATCGACATGCTGGAAGCCAAGGTCAAGTGCGACGAGCTGGGTATCACCCTGATCGGCCCTAACTGCCCAGGCGTGATCACTCCAGGCGAATGCAAGATCGGCATCATGCCAGGTCACATTCACTTGCCAGGCAAGGTCGGTATCGTTTCCCGTTCCGGCACCCTGACCTACGAAGCTGTGAAGCAGACCACTGACGCCGGTTTCGGTCAGTCGACTTGCGTCGGCATCGGCGGTGACCCGATCCCGGGTTCGAACTTCATCGACATCCTGAAGCTGTTCCAGGAAGACCCGAAGACCGAAGCGATCGTCATGATCGGTGAGATCGGCGGTTCGGCTGAAGAAGAAGCGGCAGCCTACATCAAGGCCAACGTGACCAAGCCGGTTGTTTCCTACATCGCTGGTGTGACTGCTCCTCCGGGCAAGCGCATGGGCCATGCTGGCGCAATCATCTCTGGCGGCAAAGGCACTGCAGACGAGAAGTTCGCTGCACTGCAAGACGCAGGCGTGAAAACCGTGCGTTCGCTGGCAGACATCGGCAAGGCCCTGGCCGAGCTGACTGGCTGGGAAATGAAGAAGTAAGCTTCGGCTGACTTTTTGTTCCAGCAACAAAGGCCACCCTCGGGTGGCCTTTGTCGTTTCTGGCCCTTGAGAATTCATGTGTTGTGGCGGCGGCTCTTGTGGCGAGGGAGCTTGCTCCCGCTCGGCTGCGAAGCAGTCGTAAACCAGGCAACGCATTTTGTCTGAATGAATACGGTCGCCTGTATGGGGGCTGCTTCGCAGCCCAGCGGGAGCAAGCTCCCTCGCCACGGGGGGCTGGCTCCTGAAAATTCCGCCGCGAGCCGAAAAATAGATACGTAAACGCGACGCTGGAATGTCGCGTATCGGATAGTTCGCCCCTTAACAGTGCGTTTTCTCGCTAAATTCGTTAGGCTAGCAGCCATTTTTGCGACCGCTGCCCACAAGGAAGCGCCGCGCTAAACGGGTCGGTCCCATACGGATCGGCAGCATTTCCCTCATCCATAAGGGAAATCCCTCTCTAAATTCCGATTCAGTAGTGTGGTTTCCTTAATGAAAGTGTTGAAAGGCCAGGACATCCTGGCGCTTGGTTTCATGACATTTGCCCTGTTCGTCGGGGCCGGCAACATCATCTTCCCGCCTATCGTCGGTTTGCAGTCCGGGCCTCATGTCTGGATGGCGGCGCTGGGCTTTTTGATCACGGCGGTCGGGCTGCCGGTCATCACGGTCGTTGCACTGGCCAAGGTGGGCGGGGCAATGGATGCCTTGAGCAGCCCCATCGGCAAAGTCGCCGGTGGGTTGCTGGCGGCGGTGTGCTACCTGGCCGTTGGCCCGTTGTTCGCCACACCGCGTACCGCCACCGTTTCGTTCGAAGTCGGCTTGGCGCCATTGACTGGCGAAAGCCCGCTGGCGCTGTTCCTGTATAGCGCCGCGTATTTCCTGCTGGTGTTTTTCATCTCGCTCTACCCGGGCCGCCTGCTGGACACCGTCGGGCGCTTTCTCGCGCCACTGAAGATCATCGCCCTGGCCGTGCTCGGCATCGCGGCGTTTGCCTTGCCCGCGGGTGATATCGGCGTGGCGACCCCCGAGTACATCGCGGCGCCGTTCTCCCAAGGATTCATCAACGGCTACCTGACCATGGATACCCTGGGCGCCTTGGTGTTCGGCATTGTCATCGTCAACGCGATCCGTTCCCGGGGCGTCGAGTCGCCGGCCTTGATCACCCGCTACGCGATCATCGCCGGGCTGATCGCCGGGGTGGGCCTGGCGCTGGTCTACGTCAGCCTGTTCCGCCTCGGTTCCGGCAGCCATGAGGTGGCCGCAGGGGCGACCAACGGCGCCGCTGTGCTGCATGCCTACGTGCAACACACCTTCGGCAGCCTGGGCAGCGGTTTCCTTGCCGTGTTGATCTCCCTGGCGTGCCTGGTGACCGCAGTCGGCCTGACCTGCGCCTGCGCCGAATACTTCAGCCGTGTCCTGCCGCTGTCCTACAAGACCCTGGTGGTGATCCTGGCGGCGTTTTCGCTGCTGGTGTCCAACCTGGGCCTGACCAAGCTGATCGCGTTCTCGATTCCGGTTCTTACCGCGATCTATCCACCGTGCATCGCCCTGGTGGCCCTGAGCTTCTGCAAGGACTTCTGGCACGAGCAGGGGCGCATCGTTGGCCCGGTGATGCTGGTGTCGTTCCTGTTTGGCCTGATCGACGCGCTCAAGGGCGCCGGCCTGGCAGACTGGATGCCGACGCAACTGGCCCACCTGCCGCTCAGCGAGCAGGGCTTGGCCTGGCTAGTACCTTCGGTGATGACCCTGGCGGTCGCGGTGGTGTGTGATCGCCTGCTGGGCAAGCGCAGCGAAGCGTTGGCTTAAGCGGCTACAGGCAGATTCATCGGCAAGAATCGAAATGCCCCGTATCAATCGATACGGGGCTTTTTTTTTGAGTGCAGTGTCTTTTTCCGTGGGCTAACGTCGAAGCAGTGTCTTGAAAGGCTTGCACAAAACCTTGTGGGAGCTTGCTCCCACAGGTCGGCATTTCAAGGCAAGTCTGGCTTTAGACGTCATGTTTTTAGACATACAGGAAATCGAATGTCATTCATCCAAGCCAACCTGATCCACCTGCTTGCCGCCGCCTGGTTCATTATCTGCTGGGCGGGCTACACCCGTTATGCCACCTGGAAGGCGCGCGACACGGCGTGCCTGGCCAGCGTGATGCACCTGTACCGCGAAGACTGGATGCGCCGCATGCTGCTGCGTGAGAACCGTATCGCCGATGCCAGCGTGATCGGCAACCTGGAGCGCAACGCATCCTTCTTCGCCTCCAGCACATTGATCATCCTGGCCGGTATCCTGACGGTACTCGGGGCGTCCGATCGGGCGGTGTCGTTGCTGGCGGACATACCCTTGGTGCAGCAGGCGTCCCAGGGCATGGCGGAGGTCAAGTTGCTGTGCCTGGCACTGGTGTTCGTGTATGCGTTCTTCACGTTCAGTTGGTGCATGCGCCAGTACAACTTCGCGGCAGTCCTGATTGGCTCAGCGCCGATGATTGGTGAGCGGCATGTGTCGGAGCAGGAGCGCAAGGCCTTTGCACTAAGGGCTGCGCGGGTCATTTCCATGGCCGCCAACCAGTTCAACTTTGGCCTGCGTTCCTATTATTTCGGCATGACCATGTTGGCGTGGTTCGTCAGCCCCTGGTTATTCATGTTGATGAGTGCCGGCGTGGTGTTCGTGCTGTATCAGCGCGAGTTTCACTCCGATGTGCTGGACGTGATGGTCTATACCCCCACCGAAGCGCCAGTGTCCGAGGTGGGCAAGGAGGCGGCCTGACAAGCGTGCCGCCAAATCGCAGGCAAAAGAAAACCCGCATCAGGCGGGTTTTCCTTCACTGCTAAAACCGTATCAGTTGGTTTTAGGCGCGGTAGCAGGTGCTTCCTGCTGGGCGGCACTGTTCGATTCAGACTGAGCTTTGGCGGCTTCGGCGTTTTCTTTCGCCGCTTCGTTCACTTTATCCTGTGCTTCGCCCATTTTCTGCTGGGCTTCTTGGGAGTGTTGGTTGGCATCTTGAGCTTTGTCCTCGGATTTTTTATCGCAGGCAGCGAGGCCGAGGGAAGCGGCCAACATCAAGGCAATAGCAAAAGTCTTACGCATGGGGTGTTTCTCCTTATGGAAATAACTACTGGCCTTTTGAACGCCACCCCTCGGATTAAGTTCCTGTTGTGTAACAGATATATAACTTTGCCCTGCAATGGAACTTTGTGCATCGCGCCTGTTGCCAGGTCTCGTCACTCATTGGAGCGTTGATCGAATGGCCGAAGACCCCGTTTTTGAGCGTGCCACACGTTTTTTATCCGCACTCAGGCATTGCCAGGTGCTGGGCTTGAAGTTGCACAGTGCCAGTCGTGACGGGCTGACGGTCATCCTGCCGTTCAGCCCGCAAATCGTCGGCAATCCCCTGACGGGCATCATCCATGGCGGGGCGTTGACCTCATTGATGGACACCGCCTGTGGTATGTCGACCCTGTGTGTGCTGCCGCAATTCGAAGTCTGTCCCACCCTCGACCTGCGGATCGACTACATGCACGCTGCCGAGCCCCACAAGGATGTCTACGGCTTCGCCCAATGCTATCGGGTGACCCCGGACGTGATCTTCACCCGGGGTTTCGCCTACCAGGACGATCCCGAGCAACCCATCGCCCATGTGGTGGGCACCTTCATGCGCCTGGGCCAGCATGCCAGGGGAATGGGGAAGGGCGGTCCGATGACCGCTGTGGGCCAGCCATGACCGATATCCTCCAGGAACAACTGCGCCGCGCCTGCGAGCAGGGCGACTACGCGCTGCTGCTCGCCTCGATTCCCTATGCCCAACTCATCGGCGTCGAATGCACGCGCCAAGGCGACGACTTGTTGTTTCGCCTGCCGGCCAACAAAGACAACATTGGTAACCCTTTACTGCCGGCCATCCACGGTGGGGTCATCGCCGGTTTCATGGAGCTGGCCGCTGCCGTGCATTTGTTGATCGCCACTGGTACGTCGGGCATACCGAAAATCATCGATTTCTCCCTGGATTACCTGCGCACCGGACAGTTTCGCGACACCTACGCCAAATGCCAGGTCTGGCGCCAGGGCCGGCGGGTCGCCAACGTCGCGATCACCGCCTGGCAAGACGTCGAGGCCGAACCCATCGCCACTGCCCGGGCCCATTTCAAGATCCAGGAACCGTCGAAACCGGATCGCCCTTGAGCTGATCACTCGGAGCTTGGCGAAGTTGACGATGGCATTTTCTTTTGTTCGATCCGGAAGGTCAGATAGTTTGAGGCGAAGATAATCACTGCGCCGACCAATACCCAGATTTCAAGAGGCTCACCGTAGAGAAGAAAACCAACGACGGCAATGAGTGGCACCCTGAAAAAATCAATCGGGATGGCAATGGAAGCTTCCATGACGCTCAGCGCCTTGGCCATGGCGAAGTGCGCACTTAAACCCGTTATACCCAACAGCAGGATCCAGGGGATGCAGGCGAGCGTAGGGGTACGCCATTGTGCCAGGGACAGACCAAGGCCCAAGGGCAATTGTAGAAGCACCATCCAGATCACGATGATGGCGGGACTGCTGGTCAACGTCAGTTTTTTCACCATGATGATGGATGTTGCGTAGCCCATGGCGGCCAGAAGAACGATGAACGCGGCGGGTTCAATGCTATCAAGGCCGGGCCTTAGAACGACCAGGACACCCAGGAAACCGCCGATGGCGGCGAATACCCTAGCGGTGGAGAGTTTTTCCTTCAAGAATAAAAACGCCAGGAGGGAGACCCATATCGGGGTGGTGAACTCCAGGGCAAAGACCTTAACCAACGGAAGTGATGCCACGCCAATGGTCCAGGCATATTGTCCGGCGAAGTGAACCGCGTTCCTGCCAATCTGTAGACCCAGGTCACGGGCTTGTTTGAGCTTGGCGCGCTGTTGGTAAATAACCGGAAAAACAATGATCAGTCCAACCAAGGACCTGAAAAACAGGATCTCGAAGATCGACATGAACTTGGAAAGCTCTCGCGCCGCGACAGCCATGCCTATGAATGAAAGCAGGCTTGCTGCCATCCATAATGCTCCACCTAATGGCAGCTTTACCTGATGCATTGACGCTCCTTTTTATTCGGCCATTGTTCTTCGTGAACCGCCGCCGGGTATTAAAGCAGCGATTATCCGTGGCTCAGGCAATTTCTTCGCAACGCATTTCGTCAGTACCCGGCCAGGCGCCAGAGGCGGGTCGCCAACGTCGCGATCACCGCCTGGCAAGACGTCGAGGCCGAACCCATCGCCACTGCCCGGGCCCATTTCAAGATCCAGGAACCGTCAAAACCGGATCGCCCTTGAAATCATCAGCGTTGCCCCCACCTTGAGGACATCCCGCCGCCAATCTCAGCGAGGCGGACACCACCATCCACTTGGAGTTTGATGACCATGAGCGTGGAAACTCAAAAGGAAACCCTGGGCTTCCAGACCGAGGTGAAGCAACTGCTGCACCTGATGATTCACTCGCTGTATTCCAATAAGGAAATTTTCCTTCGCGAGTTGATTTCGAACGCCTCTGACGCTGTCGACAAATTACGTTTCGAAGCCCTTTCCAAGCCTGAATTGCTGGAAGGCGGCGCTGAGCTGAAAATCCGTGTGAGCTTCGACAAGGACGCAAAAACCGTCACCCTCGAAGATAACGGCATCGGCATGAGCCGCGAAGAGGTGATCACGCACCTGGGCACCATCGCCAAGTCCGGCACCGCCGACTTCATGAAGAACCTGTCCGGCGACCAGAAGAAAGACTCCCACCTGATCGGCCAGTTCGGCGTCGGTTTCTATTCCGCGTTCATCGTGGCCGACCAGGTCGAAGTGTTCAGCCGCCGTGCCGGCCTCGCTGCGAGCGAAGGCGTGCACTGGTCGTCCAAGGGCGAGGGCGAGTTTGAAGTCGCCACCGTCGACAAGGCCGATCGCGGCACCCGCATTGTGCTGCACCTCAAGTCCGGCGAAGACGAGTTCGCCGATGGCTGGCGCCTGCGCAACATCATCAAGAAGTACTCCGACCATATCGCGCTGCCGATTGAGCTGCCGAAGGAAGTCACCGCTGCCGAAGGCGAAGAAAAGCCTGAAGTGGAATGGGAAACCGTCAACCGCGCCAGTGCCCTGTGGACCCGTCCGCGCACCGAAGTGAAAGACGAGGAATACCAGGAGTTCTACAAGCACATCGCCCACGACTTCGAGAACCCGCTGAGCTGGAGCCACAACAAGGTCGAAGGCAAGCTGGAATACAACTCGCTGCTGTACGTGCCGGCCCGTGCGCCGTTCGACCTGTACCAGCGCGAAGCGCCACGCGGCCTGAAGCTGTATGTCCAGCGTGTGTTCGTGATGGACCAGGCCGAGTCGTTCCTGCCGCTGTACCTGCGTTTCATCAAGGGGGTGGTGGATTCCAACGACCTGTCGCTGAACGTGTCGCGGGAAATCCTGCAGAAAGATCCGATCATCGACTCCATGAAGTCGGCGCTGACCAAGCGTGTGTTGGACATGCTGGAAAAACTGGCGAAGAACGAGCCCGAGCAGTACAAGAGCTTCTGGAAGAACTTCGGCCAGGTCATGAAAGAGGGCCCGGCCGAAGACTTCGCCAACAAAGAAAAAATCGCCGGCCTGCTGCGCTTTGCGTCGACCCAGGGTGACGATGGCGAACAAGTCGTAGGCTTGGCCGATTACCTGGCCCGCGCCAAGGAAGGCCAGGACAAGATCTACTACCTGACCGGTGAAACGTATGCACAGGTCAAGAACAGCCCGCACCTGGAAGTCTTCCGCAAGAAAGGCATCGAAGTGCTGCTGCTGACCGACCGCATCGACGAGTGGCTGATGAGCTACCTCAACGAGTTCGACGGCAAGAGCTTTGTCGACGTGGCCCGTGGTGACCTGGACCTCGGCAACCTGGATTCGGAAGAAGACAAGAAAGCCGCCGAAGAAGTCGCCAAGAGCAAGGAAGGCCTGGTCGAGCGGATCAAGACCGCCCTGGGCGATGCTGTCAGTGAAGTGCGCGTCTCGCACCGCCTGACCGATTCCCCGGCGATCCTGGCCATCGGTGAGCAGGACCTGGGCCTGCAAATGCGCCAGATCCTCGAAGCCAGCGGCCAGAAAGTCCCGGACTCCAAGCCGATCTTCGAATTCAACCCGGCCCACCCGCTGGTGGAAAAACTCGACAACGAGCAGAGCGAAGAGCGTTTCGGCGATCTGTCGCACATCCTGTTCGACCAAGCGGCCCTGGCGGCTGGCGACAGCTTGAAGGACCCGGCGGCGTATGTACGCCGCCTGAACAAGCTGTTGGTTGAACTGTCAGCTTAATCAAGTGCAGGAAAAACCCGCTTCGGCGGGTTTTTTCATTTCTGGTGTTCCGATTGAAGAGGAGTCCGTCATGAGTCAGGTTACGGTTCGTTCGCTGGTCTATCAGATTGAAGGTCAAACCTATGAAGGCCGCCTGGCCTTCGACATTAGCCAGCAGGGCTCGCGCCCGGGGTTGCTGATGGCGCCGAATTGGATGGGCGTAGGGGCGGGGGCCGAGGACATCGCCAGATCGGTGGCGGCCAACGGTTATGTGGTGTTGATCGCTGACCTGTACGGGCAGACGGTCCGCCCGAGCAATGCCGATGAGGCGGGAGCGGCGATGATGCCCCTCAAGAACGACCGGGCGTTGTTGCGCAAGCGCATGCAGGCGGCGCTCGAGCAACTGCAGAGCCAGGACGAAGCGCAGGTCGATACTTCCAGGCTGGCCACGTTCGGCTTCTGCTTCGGGGGTTGCTGCGCCCTGGAACTGGCCCGTAGCGGTGCGCCGCTGAAGGCCGCCATTTCCTTCCACGGCACCCTGGATACACCGAACCCGGCGGATGCGCAGAACATCAAGGGGGCGGTGTTGGTGATGCACGGCGCCTCGGACCCGCTGGTGCCCAAAGAGCAGCTCCCGGCTTTCGAAGATGAAATGAACGCGGCTGGGGTGGATTGGCAATTGCTGAGCTACGGCGGTGCGGTGCACTCGTTCACCGACCCGCAGGCCAATGTGCCGGGCAAGATGATGTACAACGCCAAGGTCGCCGGGCGGGCGTTCCGGTCGATGCATAACCTGTTGGATGAAGTGTTCAAGGGCTGAGTGCTTCAAGCAAACCCCGTGGCGAGGGAGCTTGCTCCCGCTGGGCTGCGTAGCGGCCCCGTTTTTTCTGCGGTTGCTGCGCAACCGAGCGGGAGCAAGCTCCCTCGCCACGGGATGTTGTGAGTCTAGGGCAACTCGATCCGCTCACTTTCCCCTGGCACGGTCGGCCAGTCTCCGGCTGCCCAGCGTCGACGGGCATCGTCGATCCGTGCCGGGTCGCTGGAGACGAAATTCCAGTTGATCCGTCGCGGCCCGTCCAGCGGTGCGCCGCCGAACAGCACGGCATGGCAGTCGCTCTCTGCAAACAGCGTCATTTCTTCCCCGCTTGGCAGTATCACCAACGAGTGGGGTTCCACCGGCTCACCGTCCAGCGACGCCTCGCCGTTCAAGACATACAGCGCCCGCTCTGCATGCTCGGTGGGAATCAGCAAGGTCGTCGCGGTCAGCAGGTTCAGTTCGGCGTAAAGCGTCGGCGACAGCACCGGCACCGGTGATTCCAGGCAAAAGCCCGACCCGGCGATCATCCGGATGCCGACCCCCAGGTTCTCGCTGACGGGCAGGCTGTGTGCCGGGTGATGGCTGTAGTGCCCGGGGCCTTGTTCGTGGGCCTTGGGCGAGGCCAGCCAGACTTGCAAGCCGTGCATGACGAACGCGTTGCCCAGCAATGACTCGGGGGTGCGCTCGACATGGGCGATGGCGCTGCCTGCGGTCATCCAACTGACATCCCCGGCGTCCACCACCTGGTCGGAACCCAGGCTGTCCTTGTGCTGGAGTTTTCCTTCGAACAGGTAGGTGAGGGTGGACAGGCCGATATGCGGATGTTGGCGGATGTTCATGCCTTTGCCCGCCGGGTAGGTGGTTTGCAGCATGTGATCGAAGAACACGAAAGGCCCGACGCTGCGGCATTTGGCGGACGGCAGCGGGCGAAGAATCGGCTGGCCTTCGACATCTTCGGCGCGGGGGCGAACGGTCAGGGGAGTGGTCATGTTGTTTTCCAGGTTGAACAACGGTTGCATGAAGCATAACCCGTCGTCGGCAGGCGCGGCAGATACGCCTTGAACCCCAGCGGGACGGTGGGGGTCTATGTTGCTCATGGCTTCTGGAGACTGCCTGTGCCTTTGACCCGTTTGATCTTTGCCTGGCTGCTGGTTGTTTCGAGTAGCGGTGCCGCGGCTCGCGAATATGCCTACAGCGATGCGCACCTGCATTACGTCGATTTTTTCCAGGAAACCGCCGGCATGCCCAAGTTGCTCCAGGCGATGGCGGACAATCGCATCGAGCATGTGATGATTTCCGGTGTGCCAGTGGCCAAGAAATGGCACGAAGACGAGCCCAAGCGTCCTCGCTATTACGCCGGTGACGATGCGGATGCCTATTGGTACAGCGCCACCGACGTGATTGTCGCCGCGGCGGTGAGCAAGCTGACCGACGAGCAGCGCCGGCACTTTCATCCATTCCTGTCGGGCTTCAATCCCAACGACAAGAACTCCGCCGCGCATATCCAGCGCATGCTCGACCTGTACCCGGGGCTGTGGCAAGGCATCGGTGAGGTGTTCACCCGCCATGACGACCTGACTGCGCTGACCTCGGGCGACACCCCGCGGGCCAACAACGAAGCCATGACGCGGATCTATCACTTGGCGGCCGAGAACGACCTGCCGGTGATGCTGCATTCCAACATCACTTCCAAGCGTGAGAAAAATCCGCTGTACCTGGCGGAAATCGAGGAGCCGTTGCGCAATCATCCGCACACGCGCTTCATCTGGGCCCACGCCGGTACCAGCATGGAAATCCATCGCCACCAGACCCGCTTGGATTTTCTGTTGCCGACCCTGACCCGCATGCTCGAGGCCTATCCAAATCTGTACATAGACCTGTCCTGGAGCGTGCTCACGCCGTACTTGCTGGACGAGGCGGGTGAGCCTCGGCAGGAGTGGGTACGCCTGGTAGAGCGCTTTCCGGAGCGCTTCATGGTGGGGTCGGACGTGGTAGGACGTTTCAACACGCTTGGCAAGGAGTTGCGCGGTTTCGATCCGTTCCTCGATGCCTTGCCCGAAGACGTGGCGCGGAAGGTGGCGCGGGATAACTTTCTTTCGGTATTGCCGCGCTCAGTGGCCCGCTAAGTCCGCTTTTGTGGCGAGGGAGCTTGCTCCCGCTGGGCTACGCAGTAGCCCCAAATCTGGCGACTGCTGCGCAGTCGAGCGGGAGCAAGCTCCCTCGCCACGGGATTATCGGTGGGCAGGGTTTGTCATCAGCCTGTCACTCCCGCGTCATACCCTCGCGCTCATCTCAATCAAGGAGCGCACTATGCACCTCACCCGTTCAAGCGCACTGGTCGCGCTGTGGTTGACCTGCGGCCTGGCACAGGCCGAAGTCCGTGTCGAAGGCCCGGTGGAGTACGGTGTTTTCGAAGGGCCGCAAGCCGAGCTGCAATCGGGAGAGCGGGTCCTGCGACGCAGCAATGAGCAGATCCGCCAGACCGAGAGCGTGCCGGCGAAGCTGGGCACCAAGTTCGGCATGCGCTACCAGTTGGCCGGCAAGGTCGCGGATGACCAGCCGTTGACCCTGTTGTACTTCACTCCCGGTATCCGTACCCCCGATGGCGTGCGCCACGACAAGTTCGAGGTCATCCAGAAACTGGTGCCCGGCGCGCCTCAGGATGTCATGGCCTACGAATTCACCGAAAGCCACGAAGTGGTGCCGGGAGAGTGGCGGTTCATGGTGTTCCAGGGCGATCGGCTGCTGACGCAGCAGCGGTTTGTGGTGCGCTGAATTCCATTCACCACAGACCCCATGTGGTGTAATTGAGCAGGTGCAAAAAAAAGCCCCGAACCAGTCGGGGCTTTTTGTGTGCGGCTGTCGGCGGGGCTTACTTGCCCTGCCAGCGCTTCAGTACCAGGGTGGCGTTGGTGCCGCCGAAGCCGAAGCTGTTGCTCATCACGGTATTGATGGTGGCGTTTTCGCGAGTCTTGGTCAGGATTGGCAGATCGGCCACTTCTGGGTCCAGCTCGTCGATGTTGGCGGAACCGGCCATGAAGTTGCCTTCCATCATCAGGATGCAATAGATCGCTTCGTGAACACCGGCGGCGCCCAGGGAGTGACCCGACAGGCTCTTGGTGGAGCTGATGGCTGGCGCCTTGTCGCCGAACACTTCCCGTACGCCCTTCATTTCCATCACGTCGCCCACTGGGGTCGAGGTGCCGTGGGTGTTCAGGTAGTCGATCGGGGCATCGACATTGGCCATGGCCATCTGCATGCAGCGCACGGCGCCTTCACCGCTTGGTGCGACCATGTCGTAACCGTCGGATGTGGCGCCGTAGCCAACGATTTCGGCGTAGATTTTCGCACCGCGGGCCAGGGCGTGTTCCAGTTCCTCGACCACGACCATGCCGCCACCGCCGGCGATGACGAAGCCGTCACGGTCGGCGTCGTAGGCACGGGAAGCTTTTTCCGGCGTGTCGTTGCGCTTGCTGGACAACGCGCCCATGGCGTCGAACAGGAAGGATTGGCTCCAATGTTCTTCTTCACCGCCACCGGCGAACACGA
Organism: Pseudomonas sp. NFACC08-1; assembly: GCF_900106735.1. Lineage (NCBI taxonomy): Bacteria > Pseudomonadati > Pseudomonadota > Gammaproteobacteria > Pseudomonadales > Pseudomonadaceae > Pseudomonas > Pseudomonas sp. NFACC08-1. The sequence goes on from NZ_FNNL01000013.1 coordinate 101,870, forward strand.
TGTCCTGCTTGCCCAACTGGATCTGCTCGACCGCGTTCCCGATGCAGTGGGCACTGGTGGCGCAGGCGGAGGAGATCGAGTAGTTGATGCCCTTGATCTTGAAGGGGGTAGCCAGGCAGGCCGAAACGGTGCTGCCCATGGTCCGCGTGACGCGGTACGGGCCAACGCGCTTGACGCCTTTTTCGCGCAGGATGTCCAGCGCTTCCATCTGGTTCAAGGTCGAGGCGCCGCCGGAACCGGCGATCAGGCCGGTACGTACGTTGGACACTTGCTCTTCGGTCAGGCCGGAGTCAGCGATGGCGTCCTTCATGGCCAGGTAGGCGTAAGCCGCCGCGTGGCCGACGAAACGGTAGATCTTGCGATCGATCAGCTCTTCGAGGGGAAGGTCAATGGAGCCGGAAACCTGGCTACGCAGACCCATTTCGGCATATTCCGGGTTGAACCGGATGCCAGGGCGACTTGCACGCAGGTTAGCGGAGACGGTCTCTTTGTCATTGCCCAGGCACGAAACGATGCCCAGACCAGTGATAACGACGCGGCGCATGCGGATAACCCTTAGAAGTTGTCAGTGGAGGTGAAAACGCCGACCCGGAGGCCTTCGGCGGTGTAGATCTCGCGACCATCCACGGCAACCGAACCATCGGCAATGGCCATGTTCAGCTTGCCCTTGAGGACGCGTTTGATATGAATGTTATAGGTAATTTTCTTGGCGGTCGGCAGGACCTGACCAAAGAACTTCACTTCGCCCGAACCCAGGGCGCGACCGCGACCCGGCAGGCCTTGCCAGCCGAGGAAGAAACCGACCAGTTGCCACATGGCGTCCAGGCCCAGGCAGCCCGGCATCACCGGATCACCTTCGAAATGGCAGGCGAAGAACCACAGGTCCGGAGTGATATCCAGCTCGGCGACCAATTCACCTTTGCCGTACTTGCCACCCTCTTCGCTGATATGGGTGATGCGATCCACCATCAGCATGTTCGGGGCGGGCAGTTGCGCGTTACCTGGGCCGAACAGCTCACCGCGACTGCAGCGCAGCAGATCTTCCCGGGTAAAGGCGTTTTGTTTGGTCATGCGAGCTCCTCAATAGTCCCATGCGGCAGGGTGGGGCAAATCTTCCCGGCCGACCGAAGCGTTCATGCCTCGAATCGACAGCCTACTCATAGACTATTGCGTTGTAGTGAAAGTCACAGCACACGGGAAATGAATGTACACCTGTGCACTGAAATTTTTATTCAAGCCCCAATCGAGGCTTGTTCGGGTGCCTAAGACTGCCGCACTTTCGCCTTTCACGCCAGTCACAGATGGTCCGGTGACCTGTTCTAATTCACCCAGCGCTGCAGAATCTGTTGCAGGTCGTTCCTTTTGAACGGCTTGGCCAGGTAATCGTTCATGCCCGCCGCGAGGCAGGCTTCGCGGTCACCCTGCAAGGCGTTGGCCGTCAGGGCGATGATCGGCACCTCGCCGCAGCCCGGCAACTGACGGATCTGCCGCGTGGCTTCGTAGCCATCGATGATGGGCAATCGGCAATCCATGAGGATCGCTTCGAAAATCAGGCTTTCGGCGCTGCGTACAGCCTGGGCGCCATCGGTGGCGATGCTGACGGTGAAGCCCAGGCTGCGCAGCATGGCTTCGACCACTGTCTGGTTGACCGGATTGTCTTCCACCAGCAATACGTTGCGGCCTTCACCATCGCCGCTGCCGGTGGGCAGGCGCGGCGCCAGGGTCGGTGGCGTCTGGCGCGACAGGGCCAGCGGGATTTCGAGGGTGAACACCGAGCCCTGGCCTTCTTCGCTCTGGGCTCGCAGCGTCCCGCCCATGCGTTCGGCCAGGGTACGGGCGATCGGCAGACCCAGGCCGGTACCGCCGTAGCGCCGGGAGATCGAATTGTCGGCCTGCTGGAAGGCATCGAACATGCGCTCCAGGCTCTCGGCCGGGATTCCGATGCCACTGTCGCGCACCGCGCAGGTGAACCACAGCAGTTCGTGGTCCAGGGCCTGCCACTGGCATTGCACGGTGACACGGCCTTGCTCGGTGAATTTCAGTGCATTGCCGATCAGGTTGACCAGGATCTGCCGTATCCGCGTCGGATCGCCCTGGACCTGCAAGGCCTGCATGTCGTCCGGGACCAGCAGGTCCAGGCCCAGCTTGCGTTGCGCGGCGCTGTGCTGGAACGATTGCGCGCAACTGCCCACCAGTTCTGCCAGGTTGAACGGGATGTGCTCCAGCTCCAGGGCCGAGCGTTCGATGCGCGAGAAATCGAGAATGTCGTTGATCACCTTCAACAGGTGTTCGGTGGATTCCGAGGCCAGCGCCGTGTACTCGTGCTGCTCGTCGGTCAGGCGGGTGGTTTCCAACAACTGCAGCATGCCCAGTACGCCGTTCATGGGCGTGCGCAGTTCATGGCTCATCATCGCCAGGAATTCGGACTTGGCGCTGTTGGCCTTTTCGGCTTCTTCGCGGGTCTTGATCAACTGCGCCATGGCCTGGTGCTGTTCGCGGCTGGCTTGTCCCAAACCCTCGGCCAGGTTGTTGATGTGCCGTGACAAGGCCCCCAGTTCGGCGTCATCGACGATGGGGAGCGGGGTGCTGTAGTCGCCTTGCTGGATGGCCTTGACCGCGTTGCCGATGTCGCGGATCGGCCGGGACAGGTTAGTCGCCAGCCGGCGCGCCACCAGGAAGGTGAACAGCAGGGCGAACAGCGCAAGGATCGCGGCCTTGAACAGAATCTCCTGTTGCCGCTGACTGAAGGCGTCACTGGACATGCCGACGATCACGCGGCCCAGGTAATCTTCGCCGGAGGCCTCCACGGATGGGCTGTTGCCCTGCAGGAAATCATTGTTCAGGGCGATGCGCTGCAAGCGCACCGGGGCCTGGAAGACTTCGACCTGCTGGGCATGGCTGCGGGTTTGCTCGGGTTGTTCGACGTACACCAGGACCTTGTCGGTGCTGTCCTGGACCTCCAGGAAGCGCACGTGTGGGGTCGCCAGGGTGGCGGTGAGCAGGCTTTCCAACACTTCCTTGTTGCCGGAAATCACCCCGTATTCCGTGGCGGGGGCCAGTTGGTTGGCGATCAGTTGCCCGGTGTGATTGAGTTCCTGGCGCAAGTCCTGGATCCGTACGAAGGTAAAGAAACTGATCAGCAGCACAGTCAGCAGCAACGCCGGGCCGAGGGCGATGAGCTGGGTTCGGGTGTTGATGTCCCAACGGCGACGCAAGGTCATGGGCGGTGTTCTCCTTCGGCCAACGTTGCCGCGACGGATTCGGCATCAATCGGTTCGATCCCCAGCGAGCGGGAGACCTGCCGGTTGCCCAGGACCTTGAAACGGTCCGGATACAGGGTGCGCGGCCAAGTGGTGGCAGGGCGGTCGAGCAACTCGTCGAGAATCGCCAGCCAGTCTTGTTGGTCGCTATAGGTGCTGGCCAGGCTGCCGGCCTTGACGAATGCGGCGCTGGGCCCGATCAGGGCGCGTTGCCGGGCGTAGCTGCTGAGCAACAGGTTCTTCACTGTCTTGGGGTTGTACAAGTCGGGGTCATCGAGACCCAGAAGCACGTCGCTCTGGCCCAGCAGGTTTTGCAGGGGACGGCTGTCGTTGGTGTCGTCCCAGCGTTCGCTGACGATGGTCAGGCCCAGCGGTGCCGCGGCCTGTTGAATGTCCTTGAGCAGGAATTCGCTGTGGGTGTCGAAGAGCACGCCGACCCGTCGCACCTGCGGCAGGATGGCGCGGATCAGCCGCAATTGCCGCGCCATCGGTGGATCGCTCCACAGCAGGCTCAGGTGCGCGGGCGTTGCTTCGCCCAGGCGATCGCGGGCTTGCTGGCGGCTGATGCGCAACACCAGGGTGGCCGGGCCTCGGGCGTCCTGCAGGCGCCAGTCGAGGCTGGGCAGGTCAAGCAGGATCAGGCGGACATTGCCCGGCAGTTTGTCTGGCGCTGGCAGGTCGGCCAGCGGCGTAAACCGCACGCTGTCTTCAGGGCGCAGGGTTTTCAGGGCCTGGGTAAAAGATTGCACGCCGAGGCTGTCCTCGGTGCCGGTCAGCAGGATTTCGGCGCCCCGGGCCTCGATGGTCGCCAGCCAACCGGCAAACACCAGGCATAGGGCTAGCGTCAGGCGGCCATGAAATGGCGTCTTGCGGGGTGGGCGTCGGGACATCTAGAAAGACAACTCCGCGCTGAAGTACACGACATGGCGGGAGTCGTAGCGATTGTCGGTAAACGTGGTGGGCTGGTTGTCCAGGCGCTGTTGCAGGACTCCCGCCAGTTCCAGGCTGGCCTTGCCCAGGGAAATGCGCCGGGCGAGGCGGGTGTCTACCCGTTCGTAGCGATAGCCATTGAGGGCGTCGGCGGCGTAATAGAACAGCGCACTGTTCCAGCCTTGTCCCCAATCCCGTAGCCAGCCGGCCGAACCGCTGTTGCGGGCGGTCAGTTGTTCGTCGAGGGGGGTGCTGGCCTGGGCGTCGATATAGGCATAGGTCAGGCGCAGGCGGTCGGCGCTGGTCACGCGCCAGTCGACCTGGGTTTCGGCCCCGGAGAATTGCGATTCGTTGCTGTTGCTGGCGATGTACTGATTGTTGCGCAACGGTTCGCTGATCATGCCGGTGATTTCGTCATGGAACAGTTTGACGTCCACCGCCAGCGCCAGGTCCACGAAATAACCGTTGTAGCCCAATTCCCGGGAGCGCATGTGCTCTTGTTCCAGGTTACCCGGGCCGCGGGTCTGGACGAAATAACGGGCACTGTTCTGGCCGAAGGCGGCGGGTTGCAGGTTGGTGACCTGATAGCTCCAGTTGACGTTGTTCTCGAACATGTCCGGCGAGCGCACGGCTTCGGAGTACACCGCGCGCAGGCCGTGGCGCGGGGTGATCAGGTAGTTGACCGCGACCCGTGGGGTCAGCGAACTGCCGGTCAGGCGGGTGTCCTCGAACATCGCGCCGCCTTGCAACAACCAATGCTCGGTGGCCCGCCATTCGAGCTGGCCGAACAGGCGCCAAGTGGTGTCGTCCAGGGTGCCGTTGAAGTATGTCTGCGAATCGGCCCGGTCATAGCGATAGTTGGCGCCGGTGACCAGCCGCAGGCTGTCGGACAGGCTCAGCGTGTCCTGGATCTCCAGGTCGTAGCGCGATTCCCGGGTGCTCTGGTCGATATCGCCGCACAGGGTTTGCGAGGCGCCGTTGCGCCACTGGTCGAGCACCTGATTGGCCAACGCCTGTTCCTGTGGTGTGCCGGCTGGCGCGCCGCCGCTGATGTAGCTGGGGATATTGCGCGCCAGCTTCTCGGCATAGTAGGGATTGAGCTGCCACAGGTCGGTCAATTGCGGGCTGAAGGACACCTCGGCGTCGCAGGCGCGCCAGGTCTGCTGGCGATCCCAATGCTGGATCGAGCCCTGTACATAAAGACTGTGGTCGGCGTCCAGGTCCAGGTTCCAGCGCAGTGAGCCGGCGTAGTCCTTGGCGATCACGTCGGAGTTATCCCCAGCGGCGGTAATCCCGGCGAACACCGGGTGGTAGGTGTAGGGCCGCTGATTGGTCCCGTCCTTGGCGTTCAATTGCCAGTCGATACTTTGCTGCTCGTTCAACGTCTGGCTGACGGACAGGTTGAAGCGGTTCAGGCGGCGGCTGTCGCGGTAATCGGCGCCGTTGCGGTCGCTGTCAAAGCCATCGTCCTCCTGGCCGGACAACGACAACCGCAGGTCGCCGCCGTCCCAACCGCTGCCCTGGCTGGCGTACCAATCGCTGATGCCGCGCTGGCCACGGGTGATTTTCAGCCGGGTGCCGTGGCTGTCGGCCGGCGCGCGGGTGATGATGTTGACCACCGCCATCAGCGCATTGGCGCCGTAGCTGACGGTGTTGGGGCCGCGGAAGACTTCGATCCGCTCGATGTCTTCCATGGCCACCGGAATATCGCTCCAGTCCACCGTGGCCAGGCCGGCGCGGTACACCGAGCGGCCGTCGATCAGTACTTGCATGCGGCGGGCTTCGCTGGCGTTGGTGCCATGGTAGTTCACGGCAGCCTGGTTGCCGCTGATGTTGCCGACCATCATGCCCGGCACCAGGCGCAGCAGTTCGCTGATGTCGCGGGCGCCGCTGGCCTTGATCAACTCGCTGTCGAGTACGGTCATGCTGCCTGGCACTGCCGCTGGTGATTGCTTGAGGCGCGTGGCCGTCAGCACCTGGGGCATGGGCTGGCTGTCCACGAACAGGTCGTCGCCCAGCACTGGCGGGCTGATGATCAGTGCCAATAGCAGGGACGAGCCAGGACGGGAAGGGCCAACGGACACGGCACAGCCTTTGAGATGGGGTGGATGGCGGGCATGTTAACCGAGCTGAACGACTTTTCCATTCGCGTTGACAGCATTTTCCTAGGAATTGATGGTCAGCTTCCTACAGCGGATGGTAATTGTTGCCGGGGCTGGTCGCGCTCTGGCCGCTCCGTATAATGCCCCGCATTGCCACTTGGTATGGATGAACGGATTGCATATGACTGAACAGTGCCCGATTGCGGTCCTGGGAGGCGGGAGTTTCGGCACCGCCGTGGCTAACCTGCTGGCCGAGAATGGTCACCCGGTGCGCCAGTGGATGCGTGACCCGGAACAGGCCGAGGCCATCCGGATCAATCGTGAGAACCCGCGTTACCTCAAGGGCATCAAGATCCGTCCGGAAGTGGAACCGGTGACTGACTTGCAGGCAACCCTGGAGGGCAGCGACCTGTTCTTCGTCGCCTTGCCGTCCAGCGCCTTGCGTTCGGTGCTGGCGCCCTACGCGGAACGCTTGAGCGGCAAGCTGTTGGTGAGCCTGACCAAGGGCATCGAAGCCAAGACCTTCAAGCTGATGAGCGAGATTCTCGAAGAAATCGCGCCCAAGGCTCGGATCGGTGTGATCTCCGGGCCGAATCTGGCGCGGGAAATCGCCGAGCATGCGCTGACCGCCACGGTGGTCGCCAGTGAGGATGAGGAACTGTGCCAACGGGTCCAGGCGGCCTTGCATGGCCGCACCTTTCGGGTCTACGCCAGTGCCGACCGTTTCGGTGTGGAGCTGGGCGGGGCGTTGAAGAATGTCTATGCCATCATCGCCGGCATGGCGGTGGCGCTGGGCATGGGCGAGAACACCAAGAGCATGCTGATCACCCGTGCGCTGGCGGAAATGACCCGCTTTGCCGTCAGCCAGGGCGCCAATCCTATGACCTTCCTGGGGTTGGCCGGCGTGGGCGACCTGATCGTCACCTGTTCATCGCCCAAGAGTCGCAACTACCAGGTCGGTTTTGCCCTCGGCCAAGGCTTGAGCCTCGATGAGGCCGTGTCGCGCCTGGGTGAAGTGGCCGAAGGGGTCAATACCCTCAAGGTGCTCAAGGCCAAGTCCCAGGAGGCGGGGGTGTATATGCCGCTGGTCGCCGGGCTGCATGCGATTCTGTTCGAGGGGCGCACGCTTGAGCAGGTGATCGAGCTGTTGATGCGTGGCGAACCGAAGACCGACGTCGATTTCATTTCCACCAGCGGTTTCAACTGAACCTTTATTGACCGCAAGCAGGAGCGAGCCATGAACGATCCGCAAGGGCAACCCCAATACGAATCCATCCTGCTGCGAGTGCTGTGGATGGTGATTTACCTGCTGGTCTGGCAGGTGGCGCAATTCATCCTCGGCGCCGTGGTGCTGGTGCAATTGATCTATCGGCTGATCTACGGCGCACCCAGCGCCAGTCTGATGAATTTCGGCGACAGCCTGAGCCAGTTCCTGGCCCAGATAGGTCGTTTCGGCACCTTTCACAGCGATCAGAAACCCTGGCCGTTCGCGGACTGGCCGACCCCGCGCACGCCTGAAGGTGAAGCGCCTCACACCGTGGCGCCGGCGCCGCATCCCGCCCGGGACGAGGAGCCGAAGCTATGAAACTGTGGGTATTGCGTCATGGTGAGGCTGAGCCCCATGGTGTCCGTCCCGATCCGGAACGGGTCTTGACGGTGCACGGCCGCGAGGAGGTGTTGCTCAGCGCCGGTCGGTTGATGGGCGAGCCGTTGCGGGCCATCTACGCCAGCCCTTATGTGCGGGCCCAGCAGACCGCACAACTGGTGCGCGAAGCACTGGGGTTCGAACCTGAACTGATCACCGTCGATTGGCTCACGCCGGAGACCCGGCCGACGGAGGTGCTAAGGCATCTGGAGGACCAGGACGATGTACTGCTGGTCAGTCATAACCCATTGGTGGGCAGCCTGCTGGGCTTGTTGCAGCACGGCCATCTGCAAAAACCCGAGCAAGTGCAAACGGCTGGCCTGGCTGAACTGGAAGGTGACCTGCCCCTGGCCGGAGCGATGACGCTCAAGGGCATCCGGCACCCATAGGCAGGTTGGCAGCAAGGGTTGAGCACAGTAAAACCATAAAGGAACGACAACGATGAGTCTGTGGCGCACCACCCCCAACATCGAGCAATTGAACGCCGCCGGTAAAAATACCATCAGCGAAATGCTGGACATTCGTTTCGAGTCTTTCGACGACGAATCCCTGACCGCCAGCATGGTGGTCGATCATCGCACCCACCAGCCGTTCGGCCTGCTGCATGGCGGTGCTTCGGTGGTGTTGGCCGAAACGGTCGGGTCCATGGCGGCCTATCTCTGTGTCGATGCCAGCAAGTTCTATTGCGTGGGCCTGGAGATCAACGCCAACCATCTGCGCGGTGTGCGCAGCGGACGGGTGACCGCCACGGCCCGGATGGTCCACCTGGGCCGCACTACCCAGGTCTGGGACATCCGCCTGGTCAATGACGAGGGCAAAGTCAACTGCGTGTCGCGCCTGACCATGGCCGTGGTGCCGCTGGGCGAGCAACCGCCGGCGCGGTGATACATGAATACAGGTTTGTGACTGATGGACCGCTCTTGTGGCGAGGGAGCTTGCTCCCGCTGGGCAGCGAAGCGGCCCCCCATAAACCCATCGACGCGGTTAGCCTGGCACACCGCGTCGCCTGGTTTTGGGCCTGCTTCGCAGGCCAGCGGGAGCAAGCTCCCTCGCCACAGGGTTTCATCGCTCATGCAACCCCATAGCCCAAGCCCGACTGTCATCATTCCTGTCAGTTACGGTCATTGCCGTGCCATCGGGTTCTGCGGACAATCTGCCCCAGTTCCCCCAATGGATCGGCTGTCATGTCGCAACAGATTTTTTTCGCCCACGCCAACGGTTTTCCCTCGGCCACCTACGGCAAGCTGTTCGCCGCGCTGGCGCCGCAGTACCAGGTCGCGCATCTGGAGTTGCACGGCCATGACCCGCGTTTTCCGGTGGACGATAATTGGCACAACCTGGTGGACGAACTGATCCATCACCTGGAGCAGCAAGCGGCGCCGGTGTGGGGCGTCGGTCACTCCCTGGGCGGCGTGCTGCACCTGCACGCGGCGTTGCGCTGCCCCGAGCTGTATCGTGGCGTGGTCATGCTCGATTCGCCGCTGCTGACCCGTACCGACCAGTGGGTGATCCTGGCCGCCAAGCGCCTGGGCTTCATTGACCGCCTGACGCCAGCGGGCCGGACCCTGGGTCGGCGTGAGGAGTTCGCCGACCTGGCGTCGGCCCGGCAGTATTTTGCCGGCAAGACCCTGTTCCGCAGCTTTGATCCGGATTGCTTCGACGCCTACCTGCAACACGGTCTGCAACAAGTCGGCGACCGGTTGCGGCTGCGCTTCGACCCGGCCACCGAAATCAGCATTTACCGCGGCGTGCCGCACACCAGCCCCGGGCGGCCCCGTAAGCTCAAGGTGCCGCTGGCCGTGGTGCGCGGGCGGCAGAGTCGCGTGGTGATGCGTCATCACACCCGTTCGGTGGGACGTATGCTCCATGGCGAATCCTTGAGCATGCCCGGCGGCCATATGTTCCCCCTCGAACGTCCGCAGGACACGGCCAACCTGCTCAAGAACCTGTTCCAGCGTTGGGAAGGGCGCAGCGCATGAGTGTGGTCGAGGAAGTCCGCCTGAGCCTGCCGCACATCGAATTGGCGGCCCACCTGTTCGGGCCGGAAGACGGGCTGCCGGTAATTGCCCTGCACGGCTGGCTGGACAACGCCAACAGTTTCGCCCGCCTGGCGCCCAGGCTCGAGGGCCTGCGGGTGATTGCCCTGGACATGGCCGGCCACGGTCACTCCGGGCATCGGCCACTCGGTGCCGGTTATGCCCTCTGGGACTACACCCACGATGTGCTGCAAGTCGCCGAGCAACTGGGCTTGAAGCGTTTCGCCCTGCTGGGGCACTCCATGGGAGCCATTGTCTCGCTGGTACTGGCCGGCTCCCTGCCGGAGCGGGTGACGCACCTGGGGTTGATCGACGGGGTCATTCCTCCGACAGCCAAAGGCGATAACGCGGCCGAGCGCATGGGCATGGCCTTGCAAGCCCAGTTGGACCTGCAGCAGAAACGCAAGCCGGTCTACAAAACCCTCGAGCGTGCCATCGAAGCACGGATGAAGGGGCTGGTGGCGGTGAGTCGCGAGGCCGCCGAATTGCTGGCCCAGCGCGGCCTGATGCCAGTGCCCGGGGGCTATACCTGGCGCACCGACAATCGCCTGACCTTGCCATCGCCTTTGCGCCTGACCGATGAACAGGCCATGGCGTTCGTGGCGCGGGTCGCTTGTCCGGCGCATCTGGTGGTGGCCGCCGACGGCATGCTGGCCCAGCACCCGGAGTTGCTGGAGCGTCTACCCTTCAGTCATGAGCAGTTGCCCGGCGGCCATCATCTACACCTGAACGACGAGGTCGGTGCCACGCTTGTAGCAGACTGTTTCAATCGGTTCTTCACCGTTCCTTGACTTGCGGCGGGCAACTGTCGAGGCTGGGCGGGTTGAAAGGGAGACAACCATGACAGACCTCTGTTTATCAGCCTCGCGGTGCATCGACGACGCCCGTTGCGTCCAAGCGTCCCAGGCCAAGCCGACCCGATGAAATTATCCGTTCACTCACTCGTCCTGCTGGTGCTGGCCTGCTTCAGCCCGGCGTCGTTCGCCGTCGATGTGCCAGGCAGTCGCGACCTGGAGCGTGTGCCGCGCATGCCCGACGCGCAGATTGTCGATTACCGGCAAACCAGCGACCTGGAACGCGTCTATCCCATGGGCTCGATTCGCAAGATCAGCGGCCAGTTGCGCTTCGACGGCCAGGTCGATGCCCGGGGGAACGCCACGTCTGTTACTTACGAACTGCCGCCGGAACATTCCGCCACCCAGGCCTTTACTGCCGCGCGCGAAGCGTTGCAGAAACAGGACGCCGAGCTGTTGTTCTGGTGCCAGGCCCGCGATTGCGGCGAAAGCAGCCTGTGGGCCAACGATGTCTTCGGCAACGCCAAGCTCTATGGCGCCGACAACGGTCAGGCCTTCCTGCTGCTGCGCCTGGCTCCACCGGCGGACAACACACTGATTGCGCTGTATGCCATCACCCGCGGCAATCGCAAGGCCTACCTGCATGTCGAGCAGTTCGAGGCGAATGCACCGCTGGGGGACCTGCTGCCGACGTCGGCCACGCTGCTGCGCCAGCTCAAGGACACTGGGGTCCTGGATTTACCGCGTCTTGCCGGTGAGCCAGACGACACCTGGTTGCGCCTGTTGTCCCGGGCGCTGAACCTGGACACGGGCTTGCGGGTCAGTATCGCCGGTCCCCGGGCCGAGGATTGGATCGAGGCTCTGGCGGGCCAGGGCGTTCGGGCGGCGCGCATGGAGGCCGCCAGCGGCGAGGCGGCGGGATTGCACCTGGAGTTGCTGCGCTAAGCTGTCTCGGGGCCGCGGGTTTCACGCCGTTGCCTCGCTCCTGTTCATTTTTTCGAGACCCTACATGATCAATAACGATCGGCTGTTGGTGCAGATCCTGCTCCTGGTGTTGTTCGGCGCAAGCCTCTGGGTCATGGCGCCGTTCTGGTCGGCGCTGTTCTGGGGGGCGGTGCTGGCGTTCGCCAGTTGGCCGCTGATGCGCCTGCTGACCCGCTGGGTCAATGGCCGCGAATCCCTGGCGGCGGCGCTGCTGACAGTAGGCTGGATGTTGTTGGTGGCGGTGCCGCTGGTGTGGCTGGGTTTCAACCTGGCCGACCATGTGCGTGATGCCACCGTGTTCATCAAGGACGCACAGGTCGACGGCCTGCCCGAAGCCCCGACCTGGTTGGCCGGTGTACCGCTGGTGGGCGAACGGCTGGTCGGCATCTGGAACAGCATCGACCAGCAGGGGGCCGCGCTGATGGTGTCCGCCAGGCCTTACCTGGGGCAGGTCGGCAACTGGCTGCTGGCGCGCAGTGCACAGATTGGTGGTGGCATACTCGAGCTGACCCTGAGTATCGTGTTCGTGTTCTTTTTCTATCGCGACGGCCCGCGCCTGGCGGTATTCGTCCACGGGTTGCTGGAGCGTCTGATCGGAGACCGTGCCGGTTACTACATCGAGCTGGTGGCTGGTACGGTGCAACGGGTGGTCAACGGCGTGATTGGCACCGCGGCGGCCCAGGCCGTACTGGCGCTGATCGGCTTCCTGATCGCCGGGGTCCCGGGGGCGCTGGTGCTGGGTATCGTCACGTTCCTGTTGAGCCTGATCCCCATGGGGCCACCGCTGGTGTGGATCCCCGCAACGGCGTGGCTGGCGTGGAAGGGTGAGTACGGGATGGCGGTGTTCCTGGGCATTTGGGGCACGTTCATCATCAGTGGCGTGGACAACGTGCTCAAGCCCTACCTGATCAGCCGTGGCGGAAACCTGCCCTTGGTCATCGTGCTGCTGGGGGTGTTCGGCGGGTTGATTGCCTTCGGTTTCATCGGCCTGTTCATCGGCCCGACCTTGCTGGCGGTGGCGTATAGCCTGTTGACGGACTGGAGCAAAAGCCAGGCGCGGTAACCCCTGCAAGCCCAAGACCCTGTGGCGAGGGAGCTTGCTCCCGCCGGGTTGCGCAGCGACCCCAAACCAATCTTTTCGATATACCTGACACACCGCGTTGTCTGGCTTTAAGGGCTGCTGCGCAGCCCAGCGGGAGCAAGCTCCCTCGCCACAGGGTTATCGTCGATCAATCAACCGCGAACCTGGCTCCCGAGCGGCCAGGTGTGTACGGATGAATCAGGTCGCCACGTTCAGGTGTTTCCCTACAGTGGCGACGTTATCCAGCGAGTACTGCCGGCTGAGGTTGGCGATCATTCTGTTCAACGCTTCGCTGGCATTGGCCTGTTCGGTGGAACTGTCGCTGCGGCGACCGGCCTGCAAGGCGCTGCTCAGTTCGCTGGCGGTGACGGTGGCGTCGCCATCGGCATCGAGCTGGCTGAACAGCTCTTCACCGGAGGCCTGTTGCGGTGGTGGCGGTGGTGCAAGGCTGGCGGAGAGTTCGTCGAGGCTGACAGTGCCGTCTTCATTCTTGTCCAACGCCGAGAACACTTGCTGGCTGTCGGCATCGCTGTCCGTGCTGGCCAGGCCGTTGCTCAACTCATCGCTGCTGACCGAGCCATCACCGTCGCTGTCCAGGACGCTGAGCAGCGCATCGGCCAGTTCGGTATTCGGCGCCTGGCTCCGTGGCGGCGGAGGTGGTGGCGCCATTGCGGCCATTTCCTCGCTGCTCAGGTCACCACTACCGTCACTGTCCAGGTCGCCGAAATTGTCGCTCAGGCTGACCAGGATGCCATCGTCGCTTTTTTGCGACAGGGCAGTGCTCAACTCTTCCTGATTGACCGAACCGTCGCTGTCACTGTCGAGCTTGCTCAGCAGTTCCTTTTGAAACTGCTGGCTGCGGGCACTGCTGGTTGCGGTACTGCTGGTGCTGGTATAGGTGGAGTAACTGCTGACGCTACCGATCATGGGCGCTCTCCTTGGGCTGGGATAGCCGGTGGGTGCACCGGCTTATGCAGCCTCTGCGAGGGAGTTGTCTGGGGTGTGTGGAGTTTGTACCGGTGGGTGTACAAACTCAGTCCCGGCGCAGTGTCGAGTGTGGGAGCGAGCAAGCCCGCTCCCACAGAGGGACATCGGTGGGATTCAGGTGCGAGGCAGGCTGATCACCGCTGTCAAACCGCCCCCTGGCGTCTCTTCCAGGGTCAATTGCCCGCCCAGGCGTTCGGTGGCTTCCCGGGCGATGGTCATGCCCAGGCCGACGCCGCCGGAGTTGCGGTTGCGTGAGCCTTCCAGGCGAAAGAACGGCTCGAACACCGCCTCGCGTTTGTCCGCCGCAATACCGGGACCATGGTCGATGACACGAATCAGCACCTGCTTATGTTGGTCTTCCAGGCTAATCAAGGCATGACCGGCGTAGCGCAGGGCATTGTCGATGAGGTTGTTGAGGCACGAACGCAGCGCCATCGGTTGCACCTGCAGCGGTGCACAGGTCCCGCTGACCTGTACATCGGCGCCCTGGTCCTGGGCGTTTTCGCTCAACGATTCCACCAAGGCCTGCACGTCCATCCATTGCAACGCTTCACTGGTGCGCTGTTCGTGCAAGTAGGTGAGGGTGGCATCGAGCATGCCGATCATGTCGTCCAGGTCCTGGCGCATCTGGCCTTGCAGCTTGATGTCATCGATCTGCTCCAGGCGCAGCTTGAGCCGCGAAAGCGGCGTGCGCAGGTCATGGGACACCGCGCCGAGCATGCGCGAACGCTGCTGCACCTGCTCGCGAATCCGTTGCTGCATCAGGTTGAACGTATGGGCTGCCTGTCGCGCTTCACGGGGGCCGTTTTCATCCAGCGGCGGGCTGTCGAGGTTTTCGCTCAGGCGCTCGGCCGCATCGCTCAGGCGCTGGATGGGGCGGGTCAGGAGCTTGGCGCCGTACCAGGCCGCGACGATCAGGCACACGAATTGAAAGGTCAGCGGCACCAGCGGGCCGCCGAACCAGGGGCGCGCAGGGCGGTTAGGGGGCGGGCCGAAGCGCGGGGGGCTTTCGGCCTGTCGGGAGAATTCCGGCGGTGGCCCGGGAGGCGGCCTGTCGTATTGAGAAAACCAGGCAAACGCCAACAGGTGCGCCAGGACAATCGCCAGCAACAGCACGCCAAACAGGCGGCCGAACAGGGAGTCGAGGCGCAGTTGCATCAACCGATGTCCCGCGCGTCGAACAAGTAGCCTTCACCACGCACGGTCTTGATCAGTTGCGGGGCCTTGGGGTCGTCGCCCAGCTTCTGGCGCAGGCGTGATACAAGCAGGTCGATGCTGCGGTCGAAGGCCTCGATGGAGCGCCCGCGAGCTGCGTCCAGCAGTTGTTCGCGGCTGAGCACCCGGCGCGGTCGTTCGATGAAGACCCACAACAGGCGGAACTCGGCATTGGACAGCGGCACCACCAGCCCATCGGCGGAGATCAGTTGGCGCAGCACGCTGTTGAGCCGCCAGTTGTCGAAACGGATATTGGCCCGATGTTCGCTGCGGTCGTCGCGCACCCGGCGCAGGATGGTCTGGATACGCGCCACCAGCTCCCTGGGTTCGAATGGCTTGGCCATGTAGTCATCGGCGCCCAGCTCCAGGCCGATGATGCGGTCGGTGGGCTCGCAGCGGGCGGTGAGCATCAGGATCGGGATGTCCGATTCGGCGCGCAGCCAGCGGCACAACTGCAAGCCATCTTCACCCGGTAGCATCAGGTCGAGCACGATCACGTCGAAGTGCTCTGCCTGCATTGCCTGGCGCATGGCCGCGCCATCGGTCACGCCGCTGGCTCGTATGCTGAAGCGGGCGAGGTAATCGATCAGCAGCTCGCGGATCGGCAGGTCGTCATCGACGATCAGCGCGCGGGTGGTCCAGCGCTTGTCATCGTCGGGTACTTTTTGATCGTCAGAATTTGCAACAGGGGTGTTCTGCATGGATGCATCATCTGCCAGGTAGGCTGCCAACCGCAAAGAAGGCGGCGAGGTTGAGCCCTCAGCATAAGGCTTCGTACCGCGAGGCGTGAAGCGCTGAAAGGACGGGTTGCGGCGGCGGACGGTAGCGTGTCGACGTGTTGTACGCATGTCATGAATGTATCGGCTTCGACACAAAGGCCGGTATCGTCCATGCTGCTGGGGGACGATGATATTTACCGATCATCGGGTCCCGCACGGGCGCTCGTTCCGCTACAATGCGCGCCGATTTCGACTTGCCTGAGAGCCCGCTCATGTCCGCCTGCCAGACGCCCATTATCGTCGCCCTGGATTTCCCCTCCCGTGACGCCGCCCTGAAGCTGGCCGACCAGTTGGACCCCAAGCTTTGCCGGGTCAAAGTCGGCAAGGAACTGTTCACCAGTTGTGCTTCGGAAATTGTCGGGACCCTGCGCGACAAGGGTTTCGAAGTGTTCCTGGACCTGAAGTTCCACGATATTCCCAACACCACCGCCATGGCCGTCAAGGCAGCTGCGGAGATGGGCGTGTGGATGGTCAACGTGCATTGCTCCGGTGGCCTGCGCATGATGGCGGCCTGCCGTGAAGTGCTGGATCAGCGCAGCGGCCCGAAACCGTTGCTGATCGGCGTGACCGTGCTGACCAGCATGGAGCGCGAGGATCTGGCCGGGATCGGCCTGGACGTCGAGCCTCAGGAGCAGGTGCTGCGGTTGGCGGCGCTGGCGCAGAAGGCCGGCCTGGACGGTCTGGTCTGTTCGGCCCTGGAGGCCAGCGCCCTGAAAGCGGCTCACCCGTCGCTGCAATTGGTGACCCCGGGGATTCGTCCGGCGGGCAGCGCCCAGGACGACCAGCGTCGCATCCTGACTCCGCGCCAGGCGCTGGACGCCGGTTCCGATTACCTGGTAATCGGCCGTCCGATCAGCCAGGCCGCCGACCCAGCTCAGGCGCTGGCGGCGGTCGTGGCCGAATTGGCCTGACCTGACACCGAAGATCCCTAATGTGGGAGCAAGCTCGCTCCCACAGTTGTTTTGTGTCAGACCTTCAATACCAACTTCCCGAAGTTCTCCCCACTGAACAATTTGGTCAGTGTCTCGGGGAATGTCTCCAGACCTTCGACAATGTCCTCCTTGCTCTTGAGCTGTCCCTTGGCCATCCAGCCGGCCATTTCCTGTCCAGCGGCGGCGAACTGTGCGGCGTAGTCCATGACCACGAAACCTTCCATGCGCGCCCGGTTGACCAGCAGCGACAGGTAGTTGGCGGGGCCCTTCACCGCGTCCTTGTTGTTGTACTGGCTGATGGCGCCGCAGATCACCACGCGGGCCTTGAGGTTCAAGCGGCTGAGCACGGCATCCAGGATGTCGCCCCCGACGTTGTCGAAATACACATCCACGCCCTTTGGGCATTCGCGCTTGAGGCCGGCATGAACGTCTTCGTTCTTGTAGTCGATGGCGCCGTCGAAACCCAGTTCATCGACCAGGAACTTGCATTTATCGGCCCCGCCGGCGATGCCCACCACGCGACAGCCTTTGATTTTGGCGATCTGCCCGGCGATGCTGCCCACCGCACCGGCGGCGCCTGAGAGCACCACGGTCTCGCCCGCCTTGGGCGCGCCGACGTCCAGCAGGGCGAAATAGGCAGTCATGCCCGTCATGCCCAGTGCGGACAAATAACGTGGCAGCGGTGCCAGTTTCGGGTCGACCTTGTAGAAACCTCTTGGCTCGCCGAGGAAATAATCCTGCACCCCCAACGCACCGTTTACGTAGTCCCCGACCGTGAACCCCGGGTTGTTCGAGGCAATTACCTGGCCGACACCCAATGCTCGCATCACCTCGCCGATGCCGACCGGCGGGATATAGGACTTGCCCTCGTTCATCCAGCCGCGCATGGCTGGGTCCAGGGACAGGTATTCGTTTTTCACCAGGATCTGGCCGGCTGCCGGTTCGCCGACCGGTACTTGCTGATAGGTGAAAGTCTCGCGGGTCGCCGCGCCTACCGGGCGTTTGGCGAGCAGGAACTGGCGATTGGTCTGGGCAGTCATGGCGGGCACTCAAGATGAATGAAGCCTTGTTGATAGACCTTCGAAGCATTTGCCGCAAGGTCTGCTGATACAGCGAATGCAGTTCGATCCAACGCAGTGATAGTTCGCCCAGGGGCCTTATCACTGGCGCCCATGAGCGCTCAACCGGCAGTTGGATAGTGCTGCCGCGTCCTCGGGACCTGTGGCTAGACTGGCGGCATCTCCCGCATTCTTCGAGGAACAGACAATGAGCATGACGTTTTCCGGACAGGTCGCCGTGGTTACCGGCGCTGCCGCTGGCATCGGCCGGGCCACTGCCCTGGCGTTCGCGGCAGAGGGGCTGAAAGTGGTGGTGGCGGACCTCGACGTGGCGGGTGGCGAGGGCACGGTGCAGTCGATTCGTGATTCGGGCGGCGAAGCGGTGTTCGTGCGCTGCAACGTGACGCTGGAAAACGATGTGCAGCAGCTGATGGACGAAGTGATCAAGACCTACGGTCGTCTTGACTACGCCTTCAACAACGCCGGGATCGAGATCGAGAAGGGCAAGCTGGCCGACGGTACCCTCGATGAGTTCGACGCGATCATGGGGGTCAATGTGAAGGGCGTCTGGCTGTGCATGAAGTACCAGTTGCCATTGCTGCTGGCCCAGGGTGGTGGCGCGATCGTCAATACGGCCTCGGTGGCGGGCCTGGGTGCGGCGCCGAAGATGAGCATCTATGCAGCGTCCAAGCATGCCGTGATCGGCCTGACCAAATCGGCCGCCATCGAATACGCCAAGAAGAAAATCCGCGTGAATGCGGTCTGTCCGGCGGTGATCGACACCGACATGTTCCGTCGCGCTTATGAGGCGGACCCGAAAAAAGGTGAGTTCGCCAATGCCATGCACCCGGTGGGGCGTATCGGCAAAGTCGAGGAAATCGCCAGCGCCGTGCTGTATTTGTGCAGCGACGGCGCGGCCTTCACCACGGGCCATTCCCTGGCGGTGGACGGCGGCGTCACGGCGTTCTGAGGACTTGCCCTTCGGCTTGTAGGACGAAGCCCGCACTGGTTGCGGGCTTTTTCGTGGGGCGCTCGAAAAAACCTCGGAACGGTCCTTCAATGTGTTTCAAAGGGTGAGAATCGACGGTTTTGGCGACGTTGTCGTACATCGTCCCGTTGCGGCCTGTGCTTAACTGTTTCCGGAAATAAAACAAATGCTTAGGAGCTTGGTTACTCATGGAGTTGAGAATCGACCGACAGGCCCTGGTGCCTGTCGTGCAGCAAATCGTTGACGCGCTGACCGGCTGGATCCGACAGGATGCGGTACAACCGGGAACTCGGCTGCCATCCGTCCGCCAACTGGCGCGGGAGAACCTGCTCAGCCAGTCCAGCGTCAATGAAGCGTGTGAACGCCTGGTCGCCCAAGGCCTGTTGGCGTCCCGCCATGGTTCCAGCTTTTTTGTCGCTCCACCCCCGTCGCCCGGGCCCGAGCCCACTGATCAGAATCGACAGCAAGCCACGTTCACCGACGGGGGCGACAGCTCGCAATGGGAGTTGAAGCTGGGGTGTGGCGGGCTGCCCGAGAGCTGGCGTGAAAGCGACGACCTGGGCTATGCGATCCGCCAGGTCACTCGCACCGACATGGCGGGATTGTTCAACTACAGCACGTCGTTGGGGCTGCCTGCCCTGCGTGAGCAACTGTCCAGGCGCTTGAAACAATTCAATATCGAGGTCGATAAAGACCTGATCCTGACCACCACCGGGGCGACCCACGGGCTGGACCTGATCGTACGGACACTGTTGCCGCCGGGTTCCCGCGTGGTCGTGGAGAGCCCCGGTTATTCCAGCCTGTTCGACCTGCTCAGGTTGCACGACATCGACATGATCGAACTGCCCAGGACCCCACGCGGCCCGGACGTCGATGCGCTGCAAGACCTGCTGGCGATGCACCGGCCCACTGCGCTATTCGTCAACAGCGCCTGCCATAACCCGACCGGCACCAGCCTGGCTCCGGCCGTCGCTCAACGGCTGCTGCAATTGACGAAGGAGCACGGCGTACTGGTGATCGAAGACGATGCCTATGGCGATTTCCAGAGCTCGGCGCGGACCCGGCTCGCGGCACTGGATCCCGAGGTGGTCTACGTGGGCAGCTTTTCGAAAACCCTGAGCAGTTCGTTGCGCGTCGGTTTCGTGGTGGCCGGACCTTCCATCATTGCGCGCATGAGCGAGGTCAAGGGCATTACCAGCATGGGGGGATCGCGGTTCTGTGAGTCGGTCCTTGCCTGCCTCCTGGCCAATGGCGCCTATCGCAAGCTGGTCCAGCGCCAGCGGCAGCGTCTGGGTGCCGATATGGCGGCGCTGTTGCAGGTACTGGAAGACGCCGACTGGGAGGTCTTTGGCAAACCGGCCGGCGGGCTTTTCATCTGGGCAAGACCGCCATTGTGTGACTACGCTGGAGTACAGCGCCTGGCCAGGCGTTTTGGCGTGCTGCTGTCTTCGCGTAGCGCATTCAGCCCTTCGGGTGCCGACAGTGACTGGCTACGGATCAACGTGGCGTATGCCCGTGACCCCAGGGCGCTGGCGTTCTTCCGGGCAGCGGCTCTGGATCGACCTCTAGTGTCCTGAAAACGACGCAGCTGTAGCTTTTTGCCATTATTCCGACGCCAGCATCTTGTGTTGCAGGGCGTCTCGTTGCGAATCTGCAATCAACACACACTGGCAGAGGACTGAGCGCAATGATTTCCGCCGTGCAAGGACGTTTTGCCAACCTGGGTATGGCAAAGAAACTGGGTATCGGATTTGTCCTGGTGCTGTTGCTGACCGCAGTGGTCGCGGCCATCGGTGTCTGGTCCCTGCAGACCATCAGCCATCGCTTCGATGGCCTGAAACAGATGTCGTCCCTCAACAGCGGGTTGCTCAAGGTCCGGCTGCTGGAGCAGGAATACGCCTCGCGCTCCGACCCCAAGACCGCCGATGCGTTGCGCCAGGGGGTCGACGCTCTGGTGGCCCAGGCGAACGAACTCAAGGTGCAGTCGGCTGCCAACGTGCCGGTGATGAACGACGTGGAGCAGGCGCTGGGCGCGTATCGCAAGGCGTTCGACGAATTTGTCGGGTTGAGCCAGAGCAAGGACCTGGCGCTGGAAATGGCCAGTTGGTCGGTGTCCAGCGTCGCCAATAACCTGGATGTGTTGCAGGCCGGGCTGGCGGATGATGGCACCTATACCTTGAAAGATTCCGAGGGCAAGGAGGGGGCCGAGTTCATCGAGCAGGCCAACCAGGTCAGCGAAGTATCCCGCTTGATGTTGCAGGCCATGAACGAAGCGCGGGTCCGCCTGGACCAGAGTCGCAAAGGCAATGTCGAGGGCGCCGGAGAAGGCAGCATCGAACAGGCCGAGCAGGCGATGAAACAGGCCGAAGTGCTCAAGACCACGGTCAAGGACCCGGGTTACCAGACCGTGCTGAATGAAGTGGCCGGGCATATCGCCGGGTTCAATGAACAATTGGCCGAATACACCGGCCTGCTGGCGAAGGAAAAAGTCGTCTACCAGCAACTGCACGAGCGGGCCGATCAAGTGGTGGCGCGGGTTGACCAGGCCTTCGGTGCCGAAGACCAGGCCATGCAGACCGAACTGAAGAAAAATTCGCTGCTGATCATCGGTTCGTCGGCCTTGGCGTTGCTGGTGGGATTGATCGCGGCGTGGGTCATAACCCGGCTGATCGTGACGCCGCTGCGCAGTGTCATTCGCGTGGCCCAGCAGATTGCGTCGGGTGACTTGAGCGCCACGGTGGAGGTGACGCGCCGAGACGAAATTGGTCAGTTGATGCAGGCGATGCAACAGATGGGAGCGGGGCTGAGCAGTATCGTCAGCGGCCTGCAGGCCGGTATCGAGCAATTGGCCAATTCGGCCCAATCGCTGTCAGCCGTGACCGAGCAGACCAACCTGGAAGTCAGTAGCCAGAAAGAAGAAACCGAGCAGGTCGCCACGGCGATGAACCAGATGACGGCCACGGTGCATGACGTGGCACGCAATGCCGAAGAAGCCGCACAAGCGGCCCAGACTGCCGACGACAAGGTCGAAAGCGGCCAGCAGGTTGTGCGTCAGAGTATGGTGCGCATCGAACAGCTGGCCGATTCGGCCACGTCGGCCAGTTCCAGTATCGAAAGCCTCAGTGCCGAGATCCAGAACATCGGTACGGTGCTGAGTGTGATCAAGAGCGTGGCCGAGCAAACCAACCTGCTGGCGCTCAATGCCGCTATCGAGGCGGCCCGGGCCGGGGAGCAGGGCCGGGGTTTTGCGGTCGTGGCCGATGAGGTGCGGGCGTTGGCCAAGCGCACGCAACAGTCGACCGAGGAGATCGAGCGACTGGTGAGTGCCCTGCGTTCAGCGGCCCAGGCTTCCGTGCAGCAGATCCAGAGCAGCGGCGAGTTGGTGAAGATGGCGGTCAGCGATGCACTACAGACCGAAAGCGCCTTGGGCAGTATTGCGGCGGCGGTGTCGCTGATCCAACAGATGAACCAACAGATCGCGGCGGCGGCCGAGCAGCAGAGTTCGGTGGCCGAGGAGATCAATCGCAGTGTCACCAGCATTCGCGCCAGCGCCGATCAATCCTCTCTGGCGATGCGCGGCAATGCCGCTTCCAGCATCGAGCTGGCGCAGTTGGGGGTTGAGCTTAAGGGGATGGTGGGGCATTTCAGGTTGTGAGTCCGCGATAGCAGGTCCAACATTCCAACAGTTTTGCCTGCCTGGCGGTGTACGGGCATAGTTTACAGCCCCGTGGCGACGGAGCTTGCTCCCGCTGGGCGGCGAAGCAGACCCAAGATTCGTGGGAGCGCTGCGCACTCCAGCGGGAGCAAGCTCCCTCGCCACAGAAACTCCACCCGCATAGGGTGGAGCCGTATCAGTCGTAGACTTTCTTCTTCTTCCACTCGTCGTTGACTTCGGCTTCCTTCAGCCCTTCGGTCAACTGGTTGACTTCGCCTTCGACCGGCTGGGTGCTGGCCAGGACCTGGGCATTGGCGCGGGCCAGGAGTTTTTCCAGGTAGGCCAGTTGTTCGGCGTAGACCTGGGGTTCCTGTTGCTTGCGCAGGTACTGCACGCCGCGCTCGAAGGCCAGGCGGGCCTGCCCGGGTTGTTCTTGCTGCAGGGCTTGCTGGCCGAGGTTGTTGAAGAACTCGATGTGCAGCAGCACCAGGATGTGTCGCACTTCGCGAATCCAGCGCTTGGCTTCGTTAGGCGGCAGGAAACCGTCCTGGGCGGCACGGGTGATCTGGCCGTGCAAGGCCTCGAGCAGAAAACGTACGTCCTTGGCCTTGGCTTCGGTCTGGATCGGTGCCGGTGGATTGTTCACCGGGATCGATTCACCTTGGGCGGCCAGTGCGCTCAATTCGTCCAGGCGTGCCTTGACCGCAGAATTGGTTTTCTCCAGGTTCAGCAGGCGCTGACAGACGTTCATCTCAAGGCGCGTCATCAACAACTTCAGGGCAGGGGTCATCAACTGCCCGGGGAAGGTTTCGGTGAGCTCCCCACAGCGACGCATGCGGTCGTTGAGTTCTACCTTGGTGCGGGCCTTTTCCAGCTTGTTGTTTTCCACCACGTGGTTCATGTAGCCAATGGCGATCAACAGGGCGATCCCGGCTACGACGAGCAGGGTGATCATGAGTGGTGTCACCGGTAAGACCTCTTTATTGTGGTACGCATGTCATGAGTGTAGTGGCTTGGCTTTTAAGCGCATAGGTCCGAGCGACGCGATTAGACGGGCGTCGTGCTGTTTATAGGAAGCATAACCGGATGGGTGCACATTGCCATCATTTGCCGGGCTCGACTATAGCGTCTCGGCGGGTGACAGAATATAGGCGCCAGAGACCGGGCGGGTAAAATGTCCGGATCGCCCCCAAACCGGGCGAAGTCATTGATTTAAATAAATTTATATCTGGGGGTTGACGACCCTTCAATCCATCCATAGAATGCGCGCCACTTACAGCGTAAAGCACTCAGCCAAACGCTGTAAGCAGTGAATGTTGTACGTGTGTCCCCTTCGTCTAGTGGCCTAGGACACCGCCCTTTCACGGCGGTAACAGGGGTTCGAGTCCCCTAGGGGACGCCAATGCGGGAATAGCTCAGTTGGTAGAGCACGACCTTGCCAAGGTCGGGGTCGCGAGTTCGAGTCTCGTTTCCCGCTCCAATTTTAAACAGCGTTGCTTTCGGGCAGGGCTGAGTGAAACCAGAACCAAATCTTCGGAGGCGGATCTGGGCACTGGAACACACACCATGTGTTCCGGGCAGCGTGTCCCCTTCGTCTAGTGGCCTAGGACACCGCCCTTTCACGGCGGTAACAGGGGTTCGAGTCCCCTAGGGGACGCCATTTGCGGGAATAGCTCAGTTGGTAGAGCACGACCTTGCCAAGGTCGGGGTCGCGAGTTCGAGTCTCGTTTCCCGCTCCAAATTCAAAAAAACGCCGCTCATTTGAGCGGCGTTTTTTTTTGCGCGTAAAAAAGGCCATCTCAATGCCCAAGGTTATGTTTCCGGCGCTCAAGGGGCTTTGACCAGCGATTCGTCTTGTCTGAGGGGGCTGACGACGATTTTCCTTAATATTGAAGGGGAGTGGAGAATACTTCCTGCAAAATTCAAGGGAAAACGCCTAGGAAGATTAATAGTTCATTCCTAAAGAAATGCACTTCTCCTAACCTTCCAGTACCCATTCTGGAGATGCATTTATGCTGATTTTCGTTAAATCGATGGTCATTGGGCTGTGCATTGCAGCCCCTGTAGGACCCATTGGGCTGTTGTGCATACAGCGAAGTCTGATGCTTGGGTGGAGAGCCGGTTTCGCGACGGGATTGGGCGCGGCCACAGCCGATTCGATCTATGGATTCATCGGTGCCCTGGGGGTCACCGCCATCATTGCGACGCTCATCAGCTTTAAACCTTGGTTGTGTATTTTCGGTGGGCTGTTCCTCGCCTACATTGGCTATCAGACAATACGATCGAAGGGCGGCGCGACAGCCATGGCGGGTGAGCGGGCCAACCTGTTCAAAGCCTACTCGACCACGCTGTTCCTGACGCTTTCCAACCCCATGACCATTTTGTCGTTTATCGCGATATTTGCTGCGTTGAGTGATGGCATGGCCAGTGACCAAGGCGGCCAGCACGCCTTGCTGCCGATGGTGACCGGTATCTTCCTGGGCTCGGCTGCCTGGTGGCTGGGGTTGAGTGGGTTCTCCTCCATTTTCAAGGCGCGGATTGCCGAATCGAAACTAAGGCTGATCAACTACTTTTCAGGGGCAACCATCGCCCTCCTGGGGGCCTACCAGGTCGCCACTGGCGTCATGCTGGCCACGGCAATCTGACCCAAGCTTTTATGCCTCGCTGAGCGGGGCATAAGCCTTGGTGTCTCCCTACGTGCACGCAGGACGTTTATTGCAGCCTGAACTCGACGTACGCCCTGAAACGGCCTATCGCCTGGGTGATTTGCGAGGTGGTTGCATTGCTGAATGACAGCCTGACCTGGGTGGTGGCCTCATTCATCAGTGAAAACAACGTGGTGGGAAATACAATCACCTTGAACAGCCTGGCGCATTCGCGCATTTCAAGATATCCAAAGACGAAAGGCAGTTGCACATTGATGAAGAAGCCGCCTGCCGGATGATTCCAACTGACCGCTCTTTGAGCGCCGGCTTTGAGTGGAAATTCGCGCTCAAGGCATTCAAGCATGTGATTCCTTTTATTTGTATAAGACAGCACCCTGGGTTGGTTCAGCTCTCTCAACGAGTAGTGGTGCTCGATCAGCAAGCCTGCGACAACCGCTTGGCACAGGGCGGGGGTGTTCACCGTGATCAGGCTTTTGGCTTTGCACAATCGACCGCTGAAGGACATGACCCCAGTGCCCTCTGGGGCGACCACATAGCCCATGCGCAAGCCCGGGAAAATCGATTTGGCAAAGGAGCCCAGCAAGAACACCCGACGGCTGTCGATGGACTTCATCGACGCAATGGCATCGCCTTCGTACCTGAAGTAACGGTAGGCAGTGTCTTCGAGAATGAAAAAGTTCTTTTCCTCGGCCAGAGAGAGCATGGCTCTCCTGTCGTCATGGGAAAGGCTGTCGGCAGTAGGATTGCTAAAGTCCGGAATCGCATAAAGCGCCTTGATTCTTTCACCTCTGGATTCCAGTGCTTCGATGAACCTGCGCAGGGCGATCGGATCAAGAAAGGCGGCCATGGGGACGGGGACTACTTTTATACCCAGCAGTTTTGCGATACCCGTGATCCCGGAAAACACCGGATCAGGTACCAATAAAACCCCTCCGCCTTCAAAAATGGACAGGAGCGTCAAGGTGCAGGCTTCTTGAAAGCCCATGCACACCACAATGCTTTCAGGGTTGGCAACGTTGATCGCTTCATCCACCTGCAGATGGCTGGCGATTATTTCATTGATGATTCCAGCGGTTTTTCCATATTGGCAAAGCAGCGTCGCAAGTGACTGCTCGGTGCCGGCAACGTGATCTTTGTATTGGCTCATGCCCCTGTCGATGAGCGAAGGGTCGCACTGCTCATCATCGGGTCGACCGGAGGCCAGTGAAATGGCCTCCGGGTTTTCTTGGGCAATCGAGTTTAGTAGGTGAATGACGTTCAGGATGGGGGCGTCGAATATCGTGCTTTCGAATGCGCTGGACACTTTCGCTTCTCCATAAAAAAGCAACGAGCCATTGAAGGCCCGTTGCTCATGATCAACACCCGCTACGCAGGATCGAGTGAGCTTTCTTGATCGACCATGCGCTCCATGGCTTCGAATGCCTGCAGCAGGTCTTCCTTGAGGTCATCCAGGTCCTCCAGGCCAAAGCACAATCGAACCAGGCCTTTCTCGATGCCCATGTCCGCTTTTTCCTGATCCGTCATCGAGGCATGGCTGCCACTGAAGGGTTGGGCAACCATCGACGTCACGCAGGCCATTCCCGTGCCTGTGCCAAACCATTTGAGCGTGCTGGTGAACGTTTTGTAGAAGGGAACCAGGTCGGGTCGAATATCGACAAACACAATGCCGCCGTAACCGGTCAGTTGTTTGCCATCGATGCGTGGGTAATAGACATGCTCGATAAAAGGCAGCTCGCGCAGATAGTTGAGCATGCTGGCTGTCGTCTGGCTGTGCTTTTCCATGCGCAGGTTGAACGTCTGCATGCTTCTGCGAAGCAACCATGCGCTATTGGGCGTTAATATCGTGCCTGAATAAAAGCGACCCTCAAGCAGGCGGTTGTAAATCATTTCACTGTTGACCAGAACCAGGCCGCCCATGACGTCGCTATGCCCGGAGAAGTATTTGGTGGCGCTGTACAGTGAAATGTCGGCGCCAAAGTTCAACGGCTTCTGAAATATCGGTGTGGCCCAAGTATTGTCAACCACCACCAGCGCTTGCGGGTTGTTTTGCTTGACGGCCCGGCTGACCGCATGAATATCAATGTCTTTCAGGAACGGGTTGGTCGGTGTTTCGAAAATGACCATGTCGACGTTCGCCGGCAAGGCATTCAACCCGTCTTGCGTGGTGAGATCCAGAATCGTCAGGTGTGCGCCGATGCGTGCTGCATACCGCTGGAACAATTTATAAGAGCAGCCATAGATGTATTTGTTGATGACCAGTGAAGCACCCGGCTTCAACAGTTCCAACACCATGTAGATGGCGCTCATCCCGGTGCTGTACGCCAGGGCATATTCGCTGCCCTCCAGGGACGCGACAACCTGTTCCAATTCACTCACGTTGGGATTGGCCTTCCTTGAGTAGAAGAAGGCCGAGTCAGCGCTGAAGGCGCTGCACTGATAAATAGGCGTGACCGAAGGTCGGGCGTCCCGGTCATCGACCTTGATATGAAGTATTTCAGTAGACACTTTCATGCTTGGCTGACCAGTTTGATGACCTGTTCATACATGTTCTGCTTGCCCTCGTAACCAATGGTCGGGGTAATGTCGTTTTGCGAAATACCAATTTCTTCAATCGATTCGGTGGGAAAGTGAGCCCTGTCGAATACTTCATGAAGGTTCGAGTTCACCCCGTTGGGGAGCCAGACCTCAGGACCGGTTTCGTCGATGCGTGCCTTGGCAATAATGAATCGATAGCTTTCATGGGGCCGCAGCGTCAGTGATTTCCAATCGCTGTTGTGCCCGTCCGTATAGTTGCGCCGCAGGTAGACGGTCTGTTCGAAATCTTCGGTATTCAGCACTTGAGCGTGCAGCGACACGATATCCCCATGCCACTCGAACTTGCGTTTCTCGTAAGCGCTCAGCGCCTCCTCTCGCAGCTCGACAGGAACGTTCGCCTGGTGTTCGCCCAGCAGTTTGAAATGCGCATCGTGCCCGCATTGAGAGCAGCAACCCTTGCTGTCCAGCCCGATGATTTCAGCGTTCAAACCATAGCGGGTGACGAGCAGGGCGTTACAGTTGTTGCAACTGGTGTTGGTTCCCTCAACGTCATTCACGTTGCCCAGATAGACATGCTCTACGCCCATGCTCCGAGCAACGTCCCGAGCCTTCAGCAACCGGTCCACGGGGGTACGGATGCTGTTGCTCATTTTGTAATCGGGATGGAACCTGACGAAGTGCAACGGCACATTCGGGCCCAGCTCATCCAATACCCACTGGCTGATTTTCCGGGCCGTTTCCTCGTCGTCGCTGATGTCGGTCACCATCAAGGTGCTGACCTCGACATATTTGCCGGCGTCGTAGACCTTCTTGATTCCCGCCAGGACTGGCTCTACCCAGCCGGTGGTGACCTTGCGGTAGTATTCCGGGGAAATGGATTTCAGCGAAATCGAGAAAATATCGATGACCGGCAGTAATTCATCAATGGCTTCTTCACTGATAAAGAATGCCGATTTATATAGGTTGATCAGGCCCGCTTCCTTGGCCAGCCTTGCCGTGTCGAGGATGAACTCATGCCAGACAACGGGATCGTTATACGTCCAGGAAATGACGCGTATGCCGTGCTTGAGTGCGGTTTCCACAACTTGTTCAGGGGTGTAGTAGTAAACGTCTTTGTCGGTGACGTACTTGGCCTGCGAGGTCTTCCAGTTGTGGCAATAACCGCAGTTGAGCATGCAGCCGATATTGCCCAGGGACAGGATCCGCTCTCCAGGAGCAAAGTGGAAAACGGCTTCGGTCTCAATCGTTTCTTCCGTGCTGTGAACACCTTTGCCGTAGTTCAATGTAACGAGTCTGCCGCCTCGGTTCCCGCGCACTTTGCAAAAACCTACCTTGCCCTCCTGTATGACACAGTTTCGCGGGGAAAGATGACACTTGACGACGCCCCCCGGGAGTATTTCTTCCAGTTTTGCCGGGCTGCTTTCCAAGGTCCAGTTTTTATTTTTTGTAGTGTCCATCTTTCTCACTCCTCATCACGGAAGTTGTTATCAATATCATCGGTTGAAAAAAATCGAGGCGAAACAATCCCGCTGCCATGGATGGCAACTATCTTTATGGGTGTTAGTAGGCGGATGAAGCGCGAATCAATCCATAGTTCTTGAGAGAAAAGCGCTTGGCATTCATGTTCATGAAGGGTTGAATAAGCGGGCCGATCACCAGCAGGAATGCGATCGTTCCCACGCCGAACGGGCCGCCTAAAAGCCATCCGCTCGAAAAGATGCCGATTTCAATGATCATTTTGGCTTTGGTGAATGACCAGCCCCACTTGGAAACCATGGTCAGGACCACGAGGTCCATGATTCTGATTCCAATACCGCTCATGATGATCAGCGCGGAGGAGTAGGCACATAACACCAGTCCCGTCGCCAATAACATGTACTCATTCATTCTCGCGATCAAATACTCTCCGAGCCCCAACCCTGACCAGAGATCAATCAACAGGCCGGTCAGCGTTGTTGTAATAAAGGGACTTATCGGCGGGTATTTTTTGTTCCAGAGCATCCACCATGTCAGGAAGAAGAGCGACACGATAGCCGAACAAATGCCCATGCCGAGCATAAGTATTTTATCGATGGAAATGATCAAGACGTCTAATGGGTCGGTACCCAGTTGACTGATGATGAAGCACTTGGCGCCCAGTGAAAAGAAACCGACACCCGTCAAGTACATCAGGAGCTGGTCCTTCTTGAAGTGGCGAAAACTTAGTACTTGCGTGCCAATGTACTGAGCGAATGAGTATGACTTTTTTCCACACTTTATCTTCTCATCTTCCATGCGAGCACCATCCCTGGAGAGAATATTTTATTATGAGTGCGTCACGCTAAAGAGCAGGGCTATTGATTGCCCTCAGGCTTTCAGGCTGGAAATAGACTAGCGCTCTGCTTTATTTTGGTGCATGCTTTTTTTAATGAAAAACGCGGGCTTTTCATTAAAATTTATACTTTTAACCGGGGAAAACGCACATGGATCGTATAGACGTCAAAATCCTGGGTAAGGTACAGGACTGTGGTCGCATTTCCATCACAGAGCTTTCCAAGCACGCAGGTCTTTCTATTCCTGCCACCAATGACAGGTTGCGCAAACTTGAAGACTCAGGGGTCATCAAGGGCTATCACGCTCAGTTAGATCCAACCAAACTGGGGTACGGCATATCAGCTGTCGTCGGCATCACCACCCTCAAGCCGGCGAAATCCAAATTAATAGCAACGCTCACCGACATACCTGAAGTCGTTGAATGCCTGCACATCACGGGAAACGATTCCTATCTGATCCGGATCTACGCCAGATCCATGGCTGAAATCGAGGACATCATTGCGAAAATCAACGCATACGGAGAGACGCGTACCAGCATTGTCCTGTCCATTCCCATCGAGAGAAGAAAGCTCGCCCCGTGAGTCAGGGCGCCTGTCAGGCAGGGGCGGGGAGTGCTCGATCGACGAGGTCGCTCCCCGGCCATGGGCGTCCGGTCTAGCTCTGGCACGGGTGGGGATGCTTCTGTGGCCAGCGAGACATCCACACGAGTAATAGCATCATGGCGGCGGGGCAGAGGGTGACCGCCAGTAAACCGATGTGCAAATCCGAATGCGCTGAAATAATTCCCACAAGCCATGGAATCAGACTGCATCCGGCATTACCCGAGGCTGTCAGTACAGAGAACATGGTTGCTCCACCTTGAGGGTAGGCATCTGCGGTAATGGCGAGCATCGTGGGCCATAGGCAACTGCCTGAGAACCCTGCGGCGATGGCAGCGGTTAACGCCAATGCGGGGCTGGGGGTGAAGCTGATCACGAAAAACAGGACGACGGTCACGGCGCAGCAGCCTAGCATCAGTGAAACGGCGGGTATCCGTTCTTGCAGCAGAGCGGCAGCCATGCGCCCGAGGGCCATGCCCACTGAAAAACCGGCGAGCGCAAACCCCCCCACTTCTTTCGAGTAGCCCAATCCTTGTTCAGCGAAGGCGGGCAGCCATTGAGACAGTCCCGTTTCCGTAGCTCCTCCTAGAAAGATGGCGATCATGCAGGCGATGAAATAGGGTTGTCTGATAAGCGCGGGCATGGATTCGCGTTGCACGTGCTCCTGTATCAGCGGTGGCAGGGGCAATCGCAGGAACAATAGAAAGGTTGCAAGCGGGGCAACGATCAAGCCCAAGGCGACCATGCGCCAGGAAATGTCCCATCTCAGGGCGATGCTTGCGATCAGCACGGCACTTACCGCGCCAATGCAGAAATACGAATGCAGCCAGTTCATGGCGGCGCTTCGGCGCTCGGGTTGCAGGGCTGCGACAATAGGGCTGAGGATCATATCCAGCACACCCGCACCGAAACCCATGATGGCAACCGCGAAGAGCAGGAAGGTATAGGAAGGGGCAAAAGCCACAAGGGCCAGACCTGCTGAAGTGGTCATCAGCCCAAAGAGAATGATCCGCCTGGCGTCCCCTCGGTCTGCCAATGGCCCGGTGACCAGAATGGCCACTATAAAGCTGAGGAACATGACCGCCGGAATCCGTCCCAGTTGCTCCGTGGTCAGCCCTGACGAGGGGCCAAAGGCATCACTGAACGTCGTCAGGTACACCGGCAGGAAGTTGAGTGCCATGGCCAGGCACAGCATGGCTGCATAACAAGCGTAAAGCGCGTGTCGATGGGGATTGGGCGCAGACAGCATCAGGTATAAAACTCTTGAAATTAGAAACGTGGGGCGCCGTGCGCTTTCCAACAGCATTCAGTCCATTCAATCTCTGAAAAGTGTGCCGCGAAAGATGAATCGCCCGGGCTACTGGCAAAGAACCCGAACCGGACGAGTTCTTCTGCATGGAGCAGGTGGAACATACGCATCATGCAGAACTGTGTCCCGTCAACCGAGTTTTCCAGAAGGAAGTCGCTGCCTCTTCGGCTCAGGCGGTAATACATGGTCTGGGTGACGCGATCGAAATCAGCCATGGACCAGTCTGAAAAACCATTGTTGGTCACGACAGAGAACAGCTGCTGGAAACCATTGTTCTGGTATTCGATGCCGCTTTTCATCCAGTGGTTTTTATCTTGATAGATAAACAGGCCGCATTGGTCAAAGTAGGTACTTGAGGCAAAAGATACCTTGGCCTTCAATGTCCAGTATTGTTCCTCGTTGGCAACCACAATGGCCGGCGCATTGTCATACTCCAGGCCGTAATAGGTGCCTCGCCAGAAGTCGGTGTCGGGTGTGGTGTGGATAATGATTTCCTGATCATTGATGGACGATCGCTCGGGGACGTTAATCCAGGTCCAGTCTGAAATACTCAGTTTTTTCATGCGTTTATTACCCGAAAAGCCAGTGGTTTATTTCCCAGTGGTGGTGAACACGTAAATCCGCCGCGCTCAGGTCCTGCTGCCCTGAATTGGGGTTGAGCAAACCCGCGCAAAACATGCTGGCGGCTTTTGCTGCCGCCACACCATGAGCGGAGTCTTCAATCACCACACAGGATGACGGTGGGAGACCCAGGCGTTGGGCGGCCGTGAGAAAAATCTCGGGATCTGGCTTGCTGTGCGTAACGTCATCGCCACACACGATCTCACTGAAAAAAAGCTGCAGCCCAGCGTTACGTAAAATCAGCTCAACGAGTGCTCGCGGTGAAGAGGAGGCGACTGCACAAGGTATTCCCGCTCTCTTTAATGCGCCGAGAAGTTCTGTCACGCCTGGCATGGGAGGCAGGGGGGCGGAACTCAATACTTCCATCAACTGCCGGTGATGCTCTGCCATGAGGCAGTCCAGATCTTCTGCAAGCCCGTATTCGGTTTTGATGGCGCTCCACATATGACGCTGCGTGGTGCCTACAAAACGAGACAGTTCTGCCTCATCAAGCACCACGCCATGGCGTGCATAGGAATGTCTTTCCTGTTTCATATAGACCGGCTCACTGTCCACCAGCACACCGTCCATATCGAAAATGAACCCCTGGAAAGCCAGCATCAATGCGCACGCCGCTGTTGAGGGTCACGCTTGAAGTGCAGGAAGTTATAGTGTGAGCGTGCTTCAAACTCATGCAGCTTGAAGGCTTTGGTCATTTCAATGTCTTGGAATCCTTCGCCATCTATTAGCGTGGTAGTGTCTGAGCCGCCAATGATGATAGGCAATTGCATGAGCATGATTTCGTCGACTAGATCAAGATTGAATACCTGCCAGTTCAGGTGGCCACCCCCTTCAACCATGATGTGATTTATTCCGCGAGCTTCAAGCATCGGGAAGAGCTGTTTGAAGTCGACTCGTGCGGTTCCTGCAAAAAGAACCTCTTTACCATGCGCGCGGATGTGCTCGACCATCTTGTGGTCACGTGCTTCTTCTGTCGTTGCGATGATAGTGTGTTCGGGAGAACTGAAGATTTTCGCAGAAGCTGGGAAGTTGAGCGATGTCGTAGGAATGATACGCACAGGATTACGACCGGACTCATAGCGATTGGTCAATTGAGGATCGTCGGTGATAATCGTATTGCGACCGACCATGATGGCATCGACTTCACCGCGGAATTTATGAATGAAGCGCATGTCTTCATCGTCGAAATGCTGAAACAGCGGTTTGCTGGAGGCTTCATTGCCGAGCGTCAGTTTGCCATCGATGGAAATCTGGCTGAATACAGTAACTTTCATAAGGGGTCTACTTGAAGGGCTGGTTAGCTTTAGCGTGACAAGTGCTTGGGATTGGGGGTGAAGACGCTTTTTATCGTGGGTGCGCAAGGATCATTCAACAAACTGTCAAATGCTGTTGAATAAGCTTCAAGGGGATAACGGTGGGTGACTAGCTTTCCAAGTTCAGGAAGCCTGTGGGCAATGCGCAGCGCCCGGGGGAAGTGCTGGTTGTACTCGCCTGCGGCAATGATACTGATGGCATTGACCAAGAAGTGTTTTGCAGGGAGTGAATATTCATAATTCCCGTTGAATCCGAACAGGACAATCCTGCCACCTCGGGCAACCCGGCTGGCGGCTGTCTCGAGCTGATTACCCACGGTATCGATGACAACATCGTATTTTTCCTGGTTTTGCCCAAGGCACTCAAGTTCCTCAGGGCGCACAATGTTCAAACCCAGGGAGTGTCCGAATTCGATTCGAAAGGTATTCAAATCGGTAGCACATGTATGGACGCCCATCGCGCTCAAAAGTAGTTGTGCGACCAGGCTCATGGGGCCCGATCCTAGAAGCAGCACACGTTCCCCCGCTTTGATGGAGGCTTGTTCAATGTTGTTCAAAATACAGGCTACGGGTTCAACCAAGACGGCTGTTTCCCAACTCATGTCGTCTGGGATGCAGTGTACAAAGCGCTCGCGTGTTATGAATCGCTCCGCAAATGTACCGTGCTTGTTGACGCCGGCGATGTCCAGGCCCGCATTTGAACCGCCATTGCATAGATGGGTTCTAGCGGCGTTGCAATGTTCGCAGTTACCGCAGTATTCGTTGGGGTCTATCACCACACGCATCCCTTTACGCGTGCGTTTGACGCCTGCCCCTACATTGACAACGACGCCGACCGCTTCGTGACCACGGACGATTCCCACCTGTCCCTCTTCACGCCCGGACAATACCGCCAGGTCTGTTCCGCAAATGCCGGAGAATACAATGTCTATTTCTATACCATCGGCGGGTAGCGTTTCGGACACTTCGTGACTCACCAAGCTCAACGTTCGTGTGCTCGCTAAACTGATTGCTTTCATATACCCATCAGCGCTCTATTCGATTTTTTTGGATGAAGCATGCCAACTAGAGAACCCGCTCTGCTGTATCTGGAGCGGCCTACGGACGTGCAGCACGGTTCATCCATTTGGAAACGGCTGGCATTATGCAAGGCTGACAGAGTTGGTTTCAGTCGAAAAAGAATTACCGATAACGACACGATGATTCATGTTGTTTCAGCTTGGCCCGCCAGGCGCCGTAAAGACAGGCCACGCATGGTCTTTTCTAAGTTGGCAGGGGGGTGAATATTATTATTTGGACACAACTTGCGATGTGCAATTAATCAATAACGGTAACAAACCTTTTACCCTTCAAGGCTGTGCACCAGGTTTTCAATCGCTTCCAGGGCGGCCTCATCCGGTGGCTCCGGTGTCGGATGTGCGTTGCGCATCTGGTATGCAAGACGGTATTCACTGGGCGTGCAACTGGCATATTGCTTGAAGGCGCGAGCGAAGTAGGACGGGTCCTTGAAGCCGGCCTCGTAGCCGATGCTGGTGATGGGCATCTGGCTGTTATCGAGCAGTTCCTTGGCGAAGCTCATGCGTTTGTTCAGTACGTAGTCAGTGAAACCGAGGCCATTGGCTTCCTTGAACACCCGGCTGAAACGAAACGTCGTCATGCCGCAACGCTTGGCCAGGTCGCGCTGATCGATGCTGTCGCGAAAATGCTGGTCGATGTACAGCATGATGTGGCTGAGGGCCTGGTGCTTCTGGTGCCCGGCGGTCAGGCGAATGCTGTCCGGCAGGGTCGGGGAGTGGTCGATCTGCGAGGTCTTTCCTCGGCCATTGGTATTGCGACGCAACTCGCACAGTTGCACCACGGCCGTGAGGTAGCGCTTTTTCTCGGCGGCGGACAAGGGCAGCACCATGTATTCCCAGACGCTGGAGCGCATGGCCCACACCGCCAGCTCTTCGGAGTGCTGCACGGTGAACATGGTGATGGGCGTGCCAGGTACGGTTCGTTTGATCTCCAACAGGCGTCGCAGGCCCGGCGTGTCCGGGCGGTCGAAATGGATGCAGATCATGTCGACCTGTTCCGCGCTGGGCAGCATGGCGTTTTTTGCCAGCGTGCAGTCGCACGTGTCCTGGAATTGGGAGACGAGTTCCTTGGTGGACCGATCGTGAGTCAGATCGAACCATAACAGCTTTGGTTTTTCAGTCAGACTTGGCGCCATAGGACGACTACCCAGAGGTTCTTCCTGCCCTTTAGCTAGCAGTATTGTCACAGTGCTATCACTTCGCCGAATAAATTTTTATAAAAAACCGATCTTTTAGCGCCGTCCCGCCACGAGACGCTCGCGAGCGCCCGTCTGCGCTGCGGTACGGATGGATTTTCCGACCCGGCAGGCCCTTTCCCACCTGCCGCAAAAAAATCCTAGCGAAGTGCAAAATCCTCCTAACGGCTATGACCACCTGCTGACTAGGGTTGCATCAGGCAGTTCGCAATGTACTGCCCTTGAAAAACAACCCCGATGAGGTGTGCGAAATGACTCTTCAAACAATCAAGGCTTCGGTACTGAAGTTCGCCAAAGATGAAGACGGCCTGACCATTGTGGAATATGCGGTGGCTGGTGGGTTGATCACCGTATTGGTGGCCGCAGCCTTTGTGCTTCTGGGTGGTGCCGTGAATACCAAGATCCGTGCACTGTGCCAGGCGGTCAACGGCGGCGCTGTCTGCACATAAGCGATGACTTGCTTGGGGACACGGTGACTTTCAAGGAATAACGCTTGCGACTCTTTTGCAGTGAGTACAACGAATAAATCAAATGGACTTTGCGCTGTCCCCTCCCACCAGGTTTTTAGCAGTACTTCTTATCAGCGTGAGGTTCATGAAATGACTTTCCAGACAATAAGAACTTCGATCAGCAAGTTCGCCAAAGATGAAGACGGCCTGACCATTGTTGAATACGCGGTGGCGGGTGGCTTGATCACGGTGTTGGTGGCGGCGGCATTCGTCCTTCTGGGCGGTGTTGTGGATACCAAGATCCGTGCGTTGTGCCGAGCCGCCAATGGCGACGTCGCCTGCTAACAATAACCACACTAGGGAGACGCATCATGTCCATGGAATTGCTGGTGTCGACGGTACTGCTGGTAGGACTGCTGGGTGTGGCGGTGGTGAGCGATCTGCTTCGCCACCGCATCCCCAACACGCTGGTCCTGTTGGGCCTTGCCCTGGGGTTGGCCGGCCAGGTTTATACCGGTGGGCTCGGCGGCCTGGGCGACAGCCTATTGGGCATGCTGATCTGTTTCGGGTTGTTCCTGCCCATGTACGCGGTGGGTGGCATGGCCGCCGGTGACGTCAAGCTGATGACCATGGTCGGCAGCTTCCTGCCTTTTCATTACGCACTGTGGGCGGCGCTGTTCAGCCTGATCGCCGGCGGTGTGTGCGGTTTCCTGATCGTCCTGGCCCGTGGCCAACTGCTCCAGACCCTGGGGCGCTATTGGTTGATGGTGCGAGCCCAGGCCTATCTGGCGCCGACTTCCGATGAAGTGGCCGGTAAACCCTTTCCTTATTCGATTGCGATCCTGATCGGTACTTTGAACAGCGTTTACTGGCAACTGGTTGCCGGCGGCTGGGGAGTCTAGTCATGCACGTCATCAACGATAGCGATGCCTACCCCAGCGAACGGGAAGCGGTCCAACGCTTGGCGCCACAACCCTGCACCATTCGCGACACCGGCCTGAGCGACAGCTTCCTGGGTGAGCTGGTGTGCAAGCATCTGCACGACGCCGGCGTGCTGGACATGTCGCGGCTGGTGGAGCGCCTGGCCCTGACCGGCGCGGTGCTGGAAGAGGTCCTGGCGTTCCTGCGCAAGGACGGTCGTGTCGAAGTGCTGGGCCAGCTGGGGCAAACGGGTGTACAGACGCTGCGCTATGGCCTGACCGAACGCGGTCGCAGTTCGGCGCGTGACGCCCTGGCCCGTAGCGGCTACATCGGCGCGGCCCCGTTCCCGGTCAGCACCTATCGCTCGCTGATCAAGATCCAGACCATTCACCATGGCCGCATCACCGCCAAGGACATGCACCAGGCCTTGGCCGGCCTGGTGCTGAGCCAAGGCATGCTCGACCAGTTGGGCGTCGCCCTGAATTCCGGGCGGGCGATCATGATCTACGGTCCGGCGGGCACGGGCAAAACCTATGTCAGCAGCCGATTGATCCGGCTGTTCGCCGAGGCGATCTGGGTGCCCCATGCCATCGTCATCAACGAGTCGGTCATCGAGATCTACGACCCGCAGGTGCACCAGCGCCTGGATGACCACGGCCAATCGAACAACCTGATGCTCAACGAAGGCATCGACCGCCGGCTGCTGTGCTGCAAACGCCCGATCGTCATTACCGGCGGCGAGCTGAACATGGAACAGCTGGACGTGCGCTACGACCCGTTCACCCGGCAATACCAGGCGGCTTTGCAGCTCAAGGCCAGCAACGGCCTGTTCATCATCGATGACATGGGCCGCCAGCGCATGGCCCCAGCCGAGTTGCTCAATCGCTGGATCGTGCCCATGGAGGAGAAGCGCGACTTCATCAACCTGGGCGGCGGCCGGCATTGCGAGCTGCCATTCGACCTGGTGCTGGTGTTTTCCACCAACCTCAATCCCCTCGAATTGGCCGACGAGGCCTTCCTGCGGCGCATTGGCTACAAGGTGCAGTTCGGCTACCTCAAGCCCGAGGAGTACGAACAGATCTGGCGCCAGGAATGCGAACGCCTGGGCATCCCGTATGACCCCCTGTTGGTGCGCTATGTCCTGCAGCGGCTTTACGCAGGCGAAGGCATGCCGCTGGTGCCTTGCCATCCCCGTGACCTGTTGAACATGGCGCTTGACCGCCAGCGCTACCTGGGCGGTTCCGGGCCCCTGTCACCGCAAGAGTTGGAATGGGCCTGGCACAACTATTTCGTTCAGCTCGACTTCCTTTGATCTGGAGATACCGACATGAGCTCTCGTACGCTTCCCCTGATAGGCGTTTCCCTGGTAATGGGCCTTGGTGCCGCATGGATGGCCGACTCCTGGCTGAGCGCACGACTCAATGCGACCCCCGATGACCACTTGCGAAGCGTGGTGGTCGCCACGGTGGAAATCCCCTTCGGGCAAATGGTCGAGGCCCAGCAGGTCACCACCGTGCGCATGCCCATGGACACGATTCCGGACGACGCCTTCGATTCCAGCGAGCAGGCCGTAGGCAAGATTGCCACCTTCGACATTTTGCGTGGCGACATCGTGCGGGGCGCGCGGTTGAGTGAGCACCTGGGTGGCAGCACCCTGGCTTCGCTGATCGCACCGGACAAACGCGCCATTTCGGTAAGGGTGGATGATGTGGTCGGCGTGGGTGGCTTCCTCCTGCCGGGCAACCGGGTCGATGTCTTGGCGACCAAGACCACCAGTGCCGGCAGCAACAGTGCGACGTCCCGGACCCTCCTGGAAAACCTGCGGGTACTGGCCGTGGACCAGACCGCAGGCACGGACAAGACCCAACCCGTAGTGGTGCGTGCTGTGACGTTGGAAATGTCGGCCACCGAAGCGGAATTGCTGGTCACAGCGCAGACCGAGGGCAAGTTGCAATTGGCCTTGCGCAACCCGTTGAACCTGGAGAAAAAGGCCGTGGCCGTTGCACCGCCAGCCCCGGCGCCAGTCATGGCGATGGCCGCTCCACTGCCAAAACCTGTGGTACAGCGCAGTGCCAAGCCGCAAGGCGGGGCGATCACGCTGATCCGCGGAACTGAAAGCAGTGTGATCAATGTCCGCTGAGTAACACCCTCCATGCCAGGCCCTTGTGGACCGTGGCGATGCCGATCCTCAAACGTTGTATGAGGGCTCGATGATGAATGCCAATATCCGGCGCCAGGGAGGGGCGGTGAGTGTACTGATGGTGATCGCGTTGGTAGCGATTTCCATGATGGCGGCGTTGGCCCTGGATGGCGGGCACATGCTGCTGAACAAGACGCGTCTGCAAAATGCGGTGGATGCCGCCGCCCTGGGCGGGGCCAAGACCCTGAGCCAGGTGAGTGGCAGCATCAACATGGCCAGCACCACTCGCGCGGCGGCCCTGGACACGCTCAACAGAAACGCCAACGCCGCCGGCAACACCGAACTGGCAACCGCCGTTGCTGGCAACCCGGGGGCGTTTGCCGTGGTGGAACTGTCCAGCAGCGTCTACGGCCCGTTCTCCTATCCAGGGCCTACCGATGCCAAATACGTACGGGTGTCGGTGGCCAGTTATCAATTGAACGGTTTTTTCTGGAGCTTCGTGCAAACGATGGGCAGCGCCGGCTTGGGCAACAAGCGCGTGGCGGCGATTGCCACCGCGGGGCCCAGCCCCACCTCTCCGTGTGATCTGGCGCCGTTGATGGTCTGTGGCGATCCCACTCAATACGACCCGGCCGCCGGCAACTTCTGGGGGTATCAGTTTGGCGATCTGGAAGTCTTGAAAACGGCGGCGGGGAACACATCACCCATCGGCCCGGGCAACTTCCAATTGCTGGATTTCGGCTCAGGCGGCAGCGCAGTCCGCGAGGATCTGGCCGGTGGTGGCTCGGTTTGCCGCAGTGTCGGCGACAACGTCCAGACTGCGCCCGGTAATAAAGCCGGTCCTACTTCCCAAGGCTTGAATACGCGCTTCGGTATCTACAACGGCCCCGTCAGTTCTTCGGACTACCCGCCGGACCTGGTCACGTCCTCAGGCACCCCGGCGATCACCTACAACGATGCGCTCTCCCAGGCGCAATACAAAGGCCAATCCATCAATTCGAGCAA
Source organism: Pseudomonas sp. NFACC08-1 (assembly GCF_900106735.1). Taxonomy (NCBI): domain Bacteria; kingdom Pseudomonadati; phylum Pseudomonadota; class Gammaproteobacteria; order Pseudomonadales; family Pseudomonadaceae; genus Pseudomonas; species Pseudomonas sp. NFACC08-1. Next base: position 142,459 of record NZ_FNNL01000013.1, read on the forward strand.
CGGCGATCTTTCGGCGGGCGGCGAGGCGATACAGGACTACAACGACTGGCGGGCCCAGGTCGCCGCCTGTGTGGCGGGGGGCGGCAGCGGTTGTGAAAGCAATGGGGTTTTCGAGCGCCGGATGTTGAAAATCGTGATCGGTGATTGCGCCGGGAAGCTGAGCGGCTCGACGTCGATTCCAGTCTTGGGGTTCGGCTGCTATTTCGTCTTGCAACCGGTGAACGGCGGTGGTTCGGAGTCCATCATCTTTGGCCAGTTTGTCCAGGAGTGCGAGGGCGACAACGTACCCGGCCCAACGCCATCCACCGATTCCGGTCCGCAGATCATCCAGCTCTACAAAACCTATCTCAACGGCAGCGGCACGCCGAGCACCGACTCGTAGGAGGCGTCATGGGACTTTCTCATTTCAAACCCGCACAAGCCCAGCAAGGCGTAGCGCTGGTGGAGTTCACCCTGGTGCTGCCGTTGCTGCTGTTGCTGCTGCTGGCCTTCGGCGAGTTCGGCCGCATGCTCTACCAATACAACGTGCTATTGCAGGCCAGTCGCGATGCCGACCGTTTCGTCGCCAGCCAGGCGTGGAATACCACCCTGGGCGGCATCACGCTGAACAACACGTTGCTGACCCAGACAAAAAACGTTGCGGTGTATGGCGTGCCCAGTGCTACCGGCACCGCCGTGGTGTCAGGGTTGACCACGGCTCACGTTCAGGTCGCCGCCGAGGGCATCGATCATGTGCGCGTCACCATTACCTACCCCTTCTGTCCGGTGATTGGTGCGGGTAACTGCACCGGTTCGATTCCAGGATTTTTCGGCAATGCCATTCCGCTGGGGATCCAGTTGGTCGCAACCACCGTGATGAGGGCGCTGTGATGAATCACAAACACATGCGCGGCACTTACATCGTGGAGTTCTCGTTCGTGGGCTTGCTGGTGTTCATCCTGCTGTTCGGCGTGGTGGAAATGGGCCGGTTGTACTTCACGGTCAACGCGCTGGATGAAGCGGCGCGCCGTGGAGTCCGGCTGGCGGCGGTGTGCAATATCAGCGACCCGGTGGTGTTGCGTCGGGCCATCTTCAACGCCGCGACGGACGCCGGCACCAGTCAACTGATCACCAGCCTGGCGACCACGAACCTGGCGCTGACCTACCTGGATGTCAACGGAGCCGTCGTGGCGAACCCAGCCGACACCTCCGGCGCCAACGGTTTCCGTGCCATTCGCTACGTTCGCTTGAGCGTGGAGAACTTCGTTTTCAACCTGTTCATTCCCGGCTTAGGCGTGCCCATTACCTTGCCCGCGTTCAGGGCAACCTTGCCACGCGAAAGCCTTGGGCGTCATTCCGATTCCGGGGAGATCACACCATGCTGAATACCAGGGAAACTCCGCTTTCGACCGCGACTGGCAGAGCCGGGCTGCGGATACTGATCAGCAGCCGCGATGCCACGGCCCTGCGTGACCTGCAATGCGTCTGCCAGCGTATGCCTGGCCTTGAGGTGAGTACGCGCCTGGTCAGCAACGGGCATGTCGACCCGCTCTACGGCCTGGACCGCATGCCCGACCTGTTGCTGCTACGCGTCAGCCACCTGTGGCGCGAAGAATTGTCAGCCTTGCTGCAACGTCCGGCCCATGAACGTCCGCCGATGCTGGTGTGTGGTCCCTTGGGTGAGCAGGAGGGCATGCGCCTGGCGATGCAGGCCGGCGCCCGGGACGTGCTGCCCGAACCCATCGCCGATACAGAGTTGGTGGCGGCCCTGAATCGCCTGGTGACGGAAGTCCGCCTCGGCAACGGCAATGAAGGGAAGCTGATCGCGGTGATCAGCGCCAAGGGCGGTTCCGGCGGAACCCTGGTGGCGTGCAACCTGGCCCAACAACTCAGCGCCCGGGCCGGCAATACGCTGTTGCTGGACATGGACCTGCAATTTGGCAGCGTGACCCATTACCTGGACGTAGCGCAGTCCCACAGCCATCTGGAAGTGCTGCAGCAGATCGATGACATGGACAGCGTCGCGCTGCGGGGTTTTTGCAGCCACTTCAGCCCGACCCTGCATGTGCTCGGTGGCCGGGCCGGCGAGTTGTGCCTGCCCCAGGACGCCCAACCCGAACAGCTCGATGCCCTATTGCAACTGGCCCGTACCAGCTATGACTGGGTGGTGGTGGACCTGCCGCGGCAGATCGACCACCTCACCGGCTCGGTGCTGGAGCAGGTGGACCGGGTGTACGTGGTGGTGCAACAGAGCGTCAGCCACCTGCGCGATGCCAGCGCCCTGGTGCGGATCCTGCGTGAAGACCTGGGCGTGCGCGGGGATCAGTTGCAGATCGTGATCAATCGCTATGACAAAAACGCCGCCGTCAGCCTCAAGGACATCGGCGAGGCCCTGCGTTGCACGAACCTGTCGAAATTGCCCAATGACTTCAACCTGGTCAGCCAGAGTCAGAACACTGGCGTGCCGTTGGGGCTGCATGCGCCGAAGGCGGCCATCACCGCCGCCCTGCGCGATTTGACCGAAGACCTGGTCGGTCACCAGATGTCCACGGACAAGGGCTTGCTTAAACGTGCCTTCAACCGTTTTTTCGGGGGATGACCCATGATCAGCGACTTTCGTAACCGCTTGCGCAAACAACCTTCCAAATCCGGCGCCTCAGCGGGCACCCAGCCCGAGGACGGCTTGCCGGACCCGACGGACGCCTTGATGGCCTGGGAACAGGCCATCCCCGACGTGCTGTATGAAACCCGCAGCCAGGTGACCCCGGTGGAGGCCGAATGGCGGGAAAAGATCTACCAGCAACTGCTCAAGGTCATGGACCTGTCGTTGCTCGATACCCTTGAGCAAGCCGAGGCCGCGCGGCAGATACGCGAAATTTGCCAGCGTCTGCTCGAGGAACATTCGGCGCCGGTGAGTACCGTCAGCCGGCAACTGATCATCAAGCAGATCACCGATGAAGTGCTCGGTCTCGGGCCGCTGGAACCGCTGTTGGCCGACCATAGCGTGTCCGACATCCTGGTCAACGGGTTTGCCTCGGTCTACGTCGAGCGCTTCGGCAAGCTGCAACGCACCGACGTGCGTTTTCGCGACGACCAGCATTTACTGAACATCATCGACCGCATCGTTTCCAGCCTGGGGCGGCGCATCGACGAGTCCTCGCCGTTGGTGGACGCCCGGCTCAAGGACGGTTCGCGGGTCAACGCGATCATTCCACCGCTGGCCATCGACGGTCCAAGCATGTCGATCCGGCGCTTCGCCGTGGACCTGCTCAACACCGACAGCCTGATCCAGGTCGGCACCATGACCCCGGCCATTGCCTTGCTACTCAAGGCCATTGTTCGCGGGCGCCTGAATGTGCTGATCTCCGGCGGGACCGGCAGCGGCAAGACCACCATGCTCAACGTGCTGTCGAGTTTCATTCCCCACAACGAACGCATCGTCACCATCGAGGATTCGGCCGAGCTGCAACTGCAGCAGCCTCACGTGGTACGCCTGGAAACCCGGCCGTCGAACATCGAGGGACGTGGCGAGGTGAGCCAGCGGGAATTGGTGCGCAACAGCTTGCGGATGCGTCCGGACCGCATTGTCATCGGCGAGGTGCGTGGCGCCGAGGCGATGGACATGCTCACGGCGATGAACACCGGCCACGACGGTTCGCTGACCACCATTCACGCCAACACTGCACGGGACGCATTAGGTCGAATCGAGAACATGGTGTCGATGACCGGGGCGACGTTTCCGATCAAGGCCATGCGTCAACAAATTGCCTCGGCCATCGATGTGGTGATCCAACTGGAGCGTCAAGAAGACGGCAAGCGACGCGTGGTGAGCATGCAAGAGATCAATGGGATGGAAGGAGAGATCATCACCATGACCGAAATTTTCTCCTTCGTGCGCCAGGGCATCGGTGAGCACGGCGAGGTGCTTGGGGAGTATCGGCCCAGTGGCATGATCCCGGCGTTCCGCGATGTGCTGGCCAAGCGCGGCATCGAACTGCCACTGACCCTGTTTCGCCCTGAGTGGATGGAGAGCCGGACGTCATGAGCAATATCCCCAGTGAGTTCATTCTGATTTTCCTCGGCATGGTGTTCATCGCCGTATTCCTGCTGTCCCAGGGTGTGGTGGTGCCGGTGTTCGGTGAAGCCGGCAAGATGCGCAAGCGCATTCGCGGGCGCTTGCATGTGCTGGAGAAGGCCAACCACTTGCCCAACATGCAGACCGTGTTGCGGCAGAAATACCTGACGCGCCTGTCACCCTTGGAAGCCCGCCTGGAACAGCTGCCATTCATGGCCAACCTGACCCAACTGATCGAGCAGTCCGGTCATGAATACCGGGCCTATCGGGTCATGCTGCTGGGTCTGGTCCTGGGGGCGGCGGCCGGTGCCTTGGTACTGATGGTCTCGCCCGTCTGGTGGCTGGCGCTGCTGGCGGCATTTGCGTTGACCTGGGTGCCGGTGTTGAAAATCCTGCGTGACCGCAACAAGCGTTTCGCCGCGTTCGAGGAAGGTTTGCCGGATGCGCTGGACGCCATGTGCCGGGCCTTGCGCGCCGGGCATCCGTTCAACGAAACCCTGCGTCTGGTCGCCGAGGAGCACAAAGGGCCGGTCGCCCAGGAATTCGGTATGACCTTTTCCGATATCAACTACGGCAACGACGTGCGCCGGGCCATGCTCGGCCTGCTGGAGCGGATGCCGAGCATGACGGTGATGATGCTGGTGACTTCGATCCTCATCCACCGCGAGACCGGCGGCAACCTGACCGAAGTGCTGGAGCGCTTGAGCCGCCTGATTCGCGGGCGTTTCCGGTTCCAGCGCAAGATCAAGACGTTGTCGGCCGAAGGGCGCATGTCGGCCTGGGTGCTGGTGGCGATCCCGTTCGTGCTGGCGATCGCCATCGTGCTCACCAGCCCCAGCTACATGCCGGTGCTGATCAATGACCCCATAGGGCACAAGCTGATCATCGGCGCATTCTGCGCCATGTTGATCGGGATTTTCTGGATAAAGAAGATCATCCGGATCCAGGTTTAAGCGCTGTTGCGCCAAGAGGTTTCAGTCATGGACTTTTTGCTCGGATTGTTGAGTCGGTTTACCGGTAACGAAGAACTGGCGCGCCTGTTGTTCATCGCCGCGATTGGCCTCAGCACGGTGCTGGCGGCCGTCGCGCTCCTGCTATTGATGCTGGGCTTGCAGGATCCGGTGCAGCGGCGCCTGGCGTTGATCAAACGCGGTTACGCTGGAAGCACGACGGGGCAGGAGGCGCCGGGTAACCTGCAACTCTTGCTGGAACGGATCGGCCAACGCTTTGCTTCCACCGACCAGGCCCACACGTCCGCCACCCAGACTTTGCTGACCCATGCCGGTTACCGCTCTGCCTCGGCGGTGCAGATGTATTGGGCGGTGCGCCTGATGTTGCCGTTGTTGCTGGTCGGCATTGCGTTGTTGCTGCTGCCGATGGTCAAGGTTTCAGTGGCCATTGGTCTGCTGGCGGTCACCCTCATCGCGGGTATCGGTTGGTTGCTGCCGGCGATCTACGTCGGTAAACGCAAGCAGGCACGGCAAGGCCGGCTGCGCGCCGCGTTCCCGGACGCCTTGGACCTGATGGTGGTTTGCGTCGAGTCGGGCCTGGCCCTGCCCACGACGATCGAGCGGGTGGCCGAAGAGATGTCAGTCAGCCAGGTTGAACTGGCCGAGGAACTGGCGCTGGTCAACGCGCAGATCCGGGCGGGCATCACCAGCACCGAGGCGCTCAAGCAACTGGCCGTGCGCACCGGCCTGGAGGATATCCAGGGTTTGGTCAGCCTGCTGGCGCAGAGCATTCGTTTCGGCACCAGCGTGGCCGATACCCTGCGGATCTACGCCGATGAGTTTCGCGACCGGCGCACCCAGGCCGCGGAAGAGATGGGGGCCAAGATTGGCACCAAGCTGATCTTCCCGCTGATCTTCTGCCTGTGGCCGAGCTTCTTCCTGGTTGCCATCGGCCCGGCCATGATCGGTGTGTTCAGGGCCTTTGGGAATATGTAGATCGGTGGGTGTCCATGAGTCTTGTGTTCACCGCAGGCCCATTGTGGGAGCGAGCTTGCTCGCGATAGTGGCTTGACAGTCAATGACGGTGTTGAATGTCGGTCCGCTATCGCGAGCAAGCTCGCTCCCACAGATCTTTCTGACAGTCACCTATCTGTCGTCACTCGATCCTTCCAGCCAATACCCCGCCCCTGTGGCCGCGAGATTTAGCTAAACGTCGAATCGCGCTGTTGGGGCACGCGGTACATGGAGTGTCAGGCCGAAGCCGGTAACCGTGGCGAGGGAGCTTGCTCCCGCTCGGCTGCGCAGCAGACGCCCAAAAGCCAGGGGCCGCTGCGCGACCCAGCGGGAGCAAGCTCCCTCGCCACAAGGGTTATGGCCTGAATGCTGATACCCGGTCGAACACCCAAAAAGCCAAAAGTCACGCCCGGCCAGATAAAGCCATAGCCTCTGCCAAGCGCGTTCGGTTCATGCAGGAAAGACCAAAAGACCGCAGCCCTCGGCAGTTCCTACATCGGATCAATGTAGGCGCTGTCGAGGGCTGCGATCTTTTCGTTTTCTGCGTGGTTCATTTGCTACTGGTGATTTCTCCTGCCGAGTCCTGGTCAAAGAATTCCGGGATCGGGTAGTTGAAGCTGTTGAGCCAACGCTGCATGGCCATCTCGCGTTCGGCGGCCGAGGCGGTTTGCAGGTTGGTGGAGGCCACCACGCCACGAATCTGCAGTTGCATCCAGTTCTCGGTGCCTTGCTGTGCGGCCGAAGAGGGGCCTGGGTCAATGGCCCAGGCGCTGCTGGACAGGCTCACCATGCACACGATCATCAATTGTTTGGTCATCATTTCTTGAACTCCTCGTAACGCTCTACTTGACCGCGCCGGTTGAGGCATCGACGATCTCGGTGGGGCGGTTGGCGGGTGACGTCATTGTGTTTGTGGCCGAACCCCTGATTTTTTCCGCACGGGCTTGGGCATCTGCCACTTGCTGGGGGCTCAGCTTGGCCATGTTCGCGAGCTCGGCGGCCTGCTTCCAGTTGTCCTGGTAGATCAGCAGGGTCACCATGTTGAGCGCAGCCAGCGTGTCGGACTGCTGGAGCTCCATGGCGGTCATGAACTCGAAGCGGGCTTCTGAAATGCGTCGTTGGTTGAGGTAGACGACACCCAGGTCGTTGCGGATCTTGCCTTCGGTCGGGGCCATTTTCGCTGCGCGTTCGAGGTATTGCGTAGCGGCTGCATTGTCATTTTTGGCGACTGCCAATTGACCAAGGCCATGTTCACCGTCTGCGGCCAGGCATGTCCCGAGCAGGCTTTTGTACAACGGTTCGGCCTCGTTGCGGCCCATCAGGCGCAGCACCCGAGCCTTGCGCAGGCGGACCTGGACCAAGTCCTCGGGCAAGCGTTCGAGGTTCGCCAGGCTGGCGTACAAACGACCTTCGTTGGCCATGTCTTCGGCCATGTTCAAGGCCAGTTCCTGGTCGGCTCCGGGCTTGGCGCAATCGGTCGTGCGTGAAGCCACTACGCTGTTGCTGGCACAACCGGCGAGCATCAAGGTCGCCGCTATTGCGATCACTGCTTTCATTGAATGCCCCTTGGCAAGCCGTTGGACAATAGGTGCTTCGCACATCGGGCGCCGGCTCATTGGGAAAGCCCGCTGCGGTTGTCGAACTCGCCATGTTCGAGGAAGTACATACGGTAGAAATTCGGGTCGTAATTGCGCAGTTGTTCGCCCGGCAATGTTGGCAGTTGCGCGTCGGCGGCCAACGGTTGGACCAGGTGCGGCGTGACGATCATCAGCAGTTCGCGCTCTTCGCGGTTGATGGCGTTGTCACGAAAGAACGCGCCGAGAATCGGCACATCGCCCAGCCCTGGAAACTTGTTCACCTGGGAGCTGTTGCGGGTGCTGATCAGGCCGCTGATGACGAAGCTTTCGCCATTGGCCAAGGCGATGCTGGTGTCGGTACGACGTACCGTGAGTGCTGGCACCAGGGTCCCGGCGATGTTCACCGCGTTGGTGAAGTCCAGCTCACTGACTTCCGGAGCCACCTTCAGTGCGATGCGATTCTTGCCGATGACGGTGGGGGTCAGGGTCAGGCGAATGCCGAATTCCTTGTACTCGATGGACACGTTGTCGCTACCGGCACTGGGCACCGGGATCGGCACTTCGCCGCCGGCCAGGAAGCTCGCACTCTGCCCGCTGAGGGCCACCAGGCTCGGCCGCGCCAGGGTATAGGCGAAACCGCTGCCTTCCAGTGCGTTGATCATCAACAGGGTCTTACCGGTGGCAAAGGACAGGTTGAACATGTCGTTATTGACCGGCAATGAAGGCCGGACAATACCGCCGACAGTGGGCAAGGTTCGCGGCGAGCCGAACAGGAAGTTGCCACGGCTGCCAAAAATCGATGTCGAGGCTTCCTTGAGTTTGGTCCGGCTGACTTCAACGAAACGAATGTCGGTCTGCACCTGGGCGAGCAGCATCGGATCTTCGGACGGTATGCTCGCAGCACCGGTCAGCGCCTCGGTGGCCCGGCCTTTGACAAAGATCATGCTCTGGCGCGGTATCTTCGAACAGTCGGTCCAGACCATCAGGCTGGTGGCGCCGGGTGCCAGGCCCGTGAGAATAAAGGCATCGCTGCCACTGGGCTGCACATCGGCAATTTTCGGGTCGCCGACTGCCAACTTCGTCACGGGGGCGAGAATGCGCAGTTCGCTCTGGAGCCCTTGGCCGACCTCGAAGGTTGCCGGCAAATTGTCCAGTTGCGAACAATTTGCCGCTGCGGCCTGGGCCGCATCCAAGCCAAGACCCATCCAGAACAGGCCATGAAGGAAATGTTTTAGAACGGGAGCAGTACGATGGGTCATGAAGTGATCCTCGATGAAGAGGCCATCCCTAGGCTTGTCTATTTGCCTCGGATCACTTAAGAGGCCCGGGCTACCCCTTTCCATCTAACCTGACTGTTCATTGATTCCGGTTTCAGGCCTCGTCGCTTACCAACAAACGGGCGCATTTCACCGGCCTGACTGAACGACAGGCTGCTTGCAAACGACTTTTCGGTACCCGGGAGCTCCGGGATTTTCGAAGGCGATGACGGTGTCGATCAGTTCGCTTCAGGGAGCGTTTTGCCGACCCTGTCATCGCTTCTGTTTGACGGTAGTTCAAGCATGGCAAAGCGCCACGCCTTAAATAAAAAAATGACTAAAAAGTGACGGAAGGGAAAAAATCGCACAAATGGGCGTCAATAATCTGTCTTTTTGTGCTGTGAAAGGGATTTGCAGGAGCCAGGTCTGACGGGGGAGGCGAGACCTGCGAGCCATTGCTGGTCGCAGGGGCTGGCGGATATCAGGCCACGTGGTAATGCACTGACAGGATTCCTTTCTTTTGCGAAAGCGAGGCGATGGTGACTGTTCCCAGTTCCTGCAGGTGCTGCACGTGAGTGCCGCCGCAACCGTAGGCGGGCAGTTCACCGAAACCGACTTCGCGCAGGCCTTCGCGTAACGTGATCAGGCGCGGCAGGTCGTTGGCAATCCATTCGTCGATGCCTTGCTGGATCATCGAGATGTCCAGTTCCTGGGGATTTTCCCTTGGCTGGAACTGTACGCGGCTTTCACCGGGCCAGTGATGGGCCTTGATCGGCGTCCAGCCGCGGGTCTCGGCGAAATGGCCGATCAGATGCCCAGCCGAGTGCAGGCGCGCATTCAACTGTCGACGCTGCGCATCCACGCGGATCGCGGCGGTGCCCAAGGCCACCGGACTGTCGACGTAATGGACGATCTGTGGCCCTTCCTGGACCACGCGTAGCACCTGGCTTTCGCCGATCCATCCGGTGTCGCAGGGCTGACCGCCACCCTGGGGATGGAACAGCGTGGCGTGCAGCACCACGGCAAACTCATGTTCCCGGGGGCTGCAATCCAGGACTTCCACGTTGGCCTTGAGGTCATCGCTATGGAAAAAGAGGCGAAGCGTCATGTGCCATATCCACATCAGAAATTGTGACGGGATTATAGGTAGGGCGTAAAAGGGTGATAATCCGTTCAAATTTCAAAGGACTGTTGCGCCATGAGCACAAATCTACCGTTGCCGTTGCTGGCCGAAATGGCCATCTTCGTCAAGGTCGTGGAGACCGGCAGTTTCTCCGAGGCGGCCCGCCAGTCAGGTTCATCACCGTCGGCCATCAGCCGCAGTATTTCTCGCTTGGAGAAAGCCCTGGCGACCCGTTTGTTGCAACGCACCACCCGCAAGTTGCGTTTGAGCGATGGTGGGGAAGAGGTGTTCAAGCGCTGTCAGGAAATGGTCGCCGCCGCTCGGTCGGTGATGGAAATCAGCGGGCAGTTCACTCAGGAGGCTGAAGGTCGCATCCGCATCAGCGTACCCAAGGCGGTGGGGCGTTTCGTGATTCATCCGCACATGCCCGAATTCTTGCGTCGTTATCCGAAGGTCGATGTGGAGCTGTTCCTGGAGGATCGGCAGGTCGACCTGATCGATGATCACGTCGACCTGGCCATCCGGATTACCGATCAACCTCCGGTCGGGCTGGTGGGGCGTCAGTTGCTGACCATTGATCACCTGCTCTGCGCCACGCCGCAGTACCTGGCTGAACACGGTACGCCCACGCATCCTCATGACCTGTTGGAGCACAGCTGCATTTACCTGGGGGCAACCCCGAACGATGCGCGCTGGAAATTCAAGAAAGGCAGCAAGTCCGTTACCGTCAGCGTGCGCGGACGCTACGCGGCCAATCACACGGGCGTGCGGTTGGGGGCCGTCTTGCAGCACATCGGCATTGGCAGCCTGCCGTACTTCACCGCCCGTCATGCCTTGGAGCAAGGCTTGATCGTACAGGTATTGGCCGACTGGACGTTCCTGGCTTCCTACCACGGTGGCTTGTGGTTGCTGCATTCACCGACCCGCTACCTGCCGCCCAAGTTGCGGGTGTTCATTGATTATCTGGTGGCGTGTCTGGAGAAGGAACCGACTTTGAGCACGGTGGGCGGCGGGAGTGGTTCCAGCAAGGTCGCGACACGTTATGAGTTGCCGGAGAGTGATGGGTTGTTGTGACGGGCCTCATCGCGAGCTCGCTCCCACAAGAGGTCTGCTGAGCCGATGAATGTTGATCAACCGCAACCAGTGTGGGGGCGAGCTCGCTCGCGATGAGGCCCGTCCAGGCAACACACTTTGGCAAGGCAAAAAAAAGCCCGCAGGGTTAACCGTGCGGGCCTTTGCATGACGGATCGCAATCAGTGCTTGCTGTCCTGGTCCGACATCGCCAGCAATTGCTTTTCCTGGTTCCAGTCGAAAGGCTCGTCGTTTTGCTCGGCTTCGAAACGACGCTCCTCCAGGGCCTGGTACAGGGCGATTTCTTCGTCGGGCATGTAGTGCAGGCAGTCGCCGGCGAAGTACCAGAGCAGGTCGCGAGGCACCAGGTGGGCGATTTGTGGATAACGGACGATCACTTGGCACAGGAGGTCCTGGCCCAGGTACTGGCTTTCGATCGGGTCGACGGGCAGTTGCGCGCGCAACTCGTCGAAGCGCTCCAGAAACAGGGCGTGGCTTTCTTCGGGCACCTGTTCGGCCTCACCCACGGCGACCAGAATGCTGCGCAAGTGGTCAAGCAAGACAAGGTGATCGGCAACGACATTGGACACGAGATAAGTCCTCAAGAGCAAAACGGGCGCAGGAGTATAAAGGGCCTGCGCGCAGTTTCATACGCTTGGGCGGATCGGGCCGATGAGAGTCAGCCTTCGTGGCGAGGGAGCTTGCTCCCGCTGGGCTGCGTAGCGGCTCCCGGCTTTTGCGGTTGCTGCGCAACCGAGCAGGAACAGCTCCCTCGCCACGAAGGTACAACCCCTTGGCACCGGGGTTGAAACGCTGTCCGCTCAGCGCACTTTGGCTTCGGCGAGTGTCAATTGCTCCTTGTCGAAATCATCCACGTCGATGACTTTGCGCCGCGCCGCCTCGGCCGCGCGCAAGGTCTGCGCTTCACCGGCTTGCAGCACACCCGCTTCCAGGGCTGCGTCGATGAGGGGTTCGCCCGGCGCTGGGTTGAGCTGACCCTGCTTGAGCGCGATGTGCAGTTTCTTGTGCAGTGGATGAGCGGCGGCCAGCAGGTCGGCAGCGTGTTGCAGGGCACCCACCGGGTCGTCGATCGATTGCGGGCGATAGCAGCCCTGCAGCAGCTCTTCGAGGGTCGGATCACCCTTGGGCCGGCCGATGACCGCCGCCACCTCGGCGTCGAGCCTGTCGCTCGGGCCCTTGTGACGCCGACCGAAGGGGAACACCACCAGGCGCAACAGGCAACCCAACACCCGGTTCGGGAAGTTGCTCAGCAGTTCATCCAGCGCACGCTCCGACTGGCCCAGGCTTTCCTCCATGGCCCAGGTGAACAGCGGTGTCATGTGGTCCGGCGAGTCCAGGTCGTGATAGCGCTTGAGCGCTGCGGAGGCCAGGTACAGGTTGCTCAATACGTCGCCCAGGCGGGCCGACAAGCGTTCCCGGCGTTTGAGTTCACCCCCCAGCAGCATCATGCTCAGGTCCGCCAGCAGGGCGAACGCCGCAGCCTGCCGGTTGAGGGCGCGAAAATAACCCTGGCTCAAGGCATTGCCGGGGGCCTTCTCGAAATGCCCCAGGCCGAGGTTAAGCACCAGGGTGCTGGCGGCGTTACTCACGGCAAAACCAATGTGCTTGAGCAATAAGGCGTCGAACTCGACCAGTGCCTGGTCCTTGTCTTCGCGGCTTGCCAGGGCCATTTCCTTGAGCACGAACGGATGGCAGCGAATGGCGCCCTGGCCAAAGATCATCAGGTTGCGCGACAGGATGTTCGCGCCTTCGACCGTGATGAAGATCGGCGCACCTTGCCAACTGCGACCCAGGTAATTGTTCGGGCCCATGATGATGCCCTTGCCGCCATGCACGTCCATGGCGTGGCTGATGCACTCGCGGCCGCGTTCGGTCAGGTGGTACTTGAGAATGGCCGACAGCACCGAAGGCTTTTCCCCCAGGTCCACGGCGTTGGCGGTCAGCATGCGTGCGGCATCCATCATCCAGGCGTTGCCACCGATGCGCGCCATGGCTTCCTGGATACCTTCGAACGCCGACAACGGTACGTTGAATTGCTCGCGCACCTGGGCGTACTGGCCCGTTACCAGGCTGGTGAACTTTGCAGCACCGGTGCCCACCGCCGGCAGGGAAATCGAGCGTCCGACCGACAGGCAGTTCATCAGCATCATCCAGCCCTTGCCGAGCATGTCCTGGCCGCCAATGAGGAAGTCCAGCGGGATGAACACGTCCTTGCCCCAGTTCGGCCCGTTCATGAACGCGGCGCCAAGGGGCAGGTGACGGCGGCCGATATGCACGCCAGGGGTGTCGGTGGGAATCAAGGCGAGGCTGATGCCCAGGTCTTCTTGCTCACCCAGCAGGTGGTCGGGGTCATACGCCTTGAAGGCCAGGCCCAGGAGGGTGGCTACCGGACCGAGGGTGATGTAGCGCTTTTCCCAGTTCAGGCGCAGGCCCAATGTTTCCTGGCCTTCCCATTCACCCTTGCAGATGACGCCGGTGTCGGGCATCGCCCCGGCGTCGGAGCCGGCCAGCGGCCCGGTCAGGGCGAAGCAGGGAATGTCGTCGCCACGGGCCAGTCGCGGCAGGTAATGGTCGCGTTGCTCATCAGTGCCGTAGTGCAGGAGCAGTTCCGCCGGGCCGAGGGAATTGGGGACCATCACGGTGGAGGCCAGGTCGCCGCTGCGCGTGGCCAGTTTCATTGCCACCTGGGAGTGGGCATAGGCGGAGAAGCCCTTGCCGCCGTATTCCTTGGGAATGATCAACGCGAAGAACCCGTGCTCCTTGATATGGGCCCAGGCTTCAGGCGGCAGGTCCATGGCCTGGCCGATCTGCCAGTCGCTGACCATTGCGCAGAGGTCTTCGGTGGGGCCGTCGAGGAACGCCTGCTCCTCCTCGGTGAGTTGCACCTTGGGGTAGGCCAGCAGCAAGTCCCAGTCCGGGCGGCCGCTGAACAGTTCGCCGTCCCACCACACCGTGCCGGCGTCGATGGCGTCGCGCTCGGTCTCGGACATGGGCGGCAGGGTTTTCTGGAACCAGTCGAACATCGGCGCACTGAAGTACCGGCGGCGCAGGTCCGGTAGCAGCAGCGGGGCCGCGACGGCTGCGAGTGCCACCCAGAGGATCAGCAGCAGCCAGCCGGGCGCATGGCTGAAAATGCCCATGGCCAACAGATAGACCGCGACGATACCCAGCGCGGGCAGCGGGGCGGTGCGCCGATGCGCCAGCCAGGCGATCCCGACGACCAGGACCAGTATCCACAACAACAGCATATGTAATCCTCCGTGAACCAAGGCAAAACCGACCTTCAGAGCTTAGACGGCATCTGCAAAACCGGCGGTCAGCGCGATGTGATTGATTTCGTGGGAAACCTTGGGTGCATTGCGCCAGTCTGGTTGGCAACAGCCGTGGGAAATCGTTCGTTAACAAGGTGAGAAAACGCCATTGTTTGGCCGGAATGCCGTTATCGCTGGGCCGGGGCGGTGGATAAACTCGTGGTTCCCGATGCCAGTTCGCCAACCACTGTTGTGGCGAGGGAACTTGCTCCCGCTGGGCTGCGTAGCGGCCCCCAGCTTTTACGGTTGCTGCGCAACCGAGCGGGAGCAAGCTCCCTCGCCACAAGGATCTGGTTCGGCATTACCTGCGGTGATGTTTCCCGAGAGGTCTTTCCTTATATGCAGCAATACCTGAACCCCGGCCCCTTCATCGACAGCGATCACCCCGCGGTCATCGACTTTACCGAAACCCACCGCGGCGCCGATCGCGACCCGCAGGCCCAGGCGGTCAGCCTGTATTACGCCGTGCGCGAGGCGGTGCGCTACAACCCCTACACCTTCAGCCGTGACCCGGCGACCCTGCGCGGCAGTTACGCGCTGGCTGCAGGCGAAAGCTATTGCGTGCCCAAGGCCACCTTGCTGGCCGGTTGCGCCCGGCATTGCGGCATCCCGGCGCGCATCGGCCTGGTGGATGTGCGCAATCACCTGTCTACGCCGCGCTTGCTGGAATTGCTCAGGAGCGACGTGTTCGCCATGCACGGTTATACCGAGCTGTACCTGAACGACCGCTGGGTCAAGGCCACGCCGGCATTCAACCAGGGGCTGTGCGAGTTGTTCGACGTGGCCCCGCTGGAGTTCGACGGTCGCCATGACAGCGTGTTCCACCCGTTCAATCGGCAAGGAGCAAAGCTGATGGAGTACATCACCGACCACGGCCAGTTCGCCGATGTGCCCGAAGCGTTCTTCTTCGAGCACCTGGAAAAATGCTACCCGCACCTGTTCGGCGCGCAGGTGCCGCGCTTGCTCGGCGACATGCAGGGTGATTTGAGTCGTGTCTGATCCGGCGTATGCTGCTGCGGCATTTATCCATCGAGGGACGCCGTGATGCTGAAGATATGGGGCCGGAAAAATTCATCGAATGTGCGCAAGGCGTTGTGGTGCGCAGAAGAGTTGGGGCTGGCCTACGAGGCCATTGATGCGGGCGGGGCATTCGGTGTGGTGGATACGCCCGAGTACCGTGCGAAAAACCCCAATGGTCGGGTGCCGATGATCGAGGACGACGGCTTCGTGCTCTGGGAGTCCAACACGATTGTGCGTTACCTGGCTGCTCGCCATGCGTCGGGTTCGGCCTGGTACCCCGCTGACGTACAGGCACGGGCCCAGGCTGAAAAATGGATGGACTGGACCACCTCCAGTTTTGCCGCACCGTTTCGCACGGTGTTCTGGGGCGTCTTGCGCACCCCGGCCGAGCAACAGGATTGGACGGCCATCAATGCGGCGATCAAGGAGTGCGACGATTTGCTGGCCATGGTCGAGCGCATCTTGAGTGAGCAGCCCTACCTGTCGGGTGATGAAATCGGCATGGGCGACATTCCCCTGGGCAGTTTCATTTATGCCTGGTTCGAGATGCCCATCCAGCGCGCCGAGCTACCTGCCGTGCAGGCCTGGTACGCGCGATTGCAGCAGCGTCCGGCCTACCGCAAAGCTGTCATGACCGCGTTGACTTAATACTTACTATCGACACACTTGACTGTACTTGTGCGGCGACGCCAAGCACCATTGCCTTCGTGCGCCGTGGTTGCATTGCTCGCCGCCCGCCCTTATCTAGTCTTTTCTTCCCTCCCTTCTTGGTGCGTAATCCGATATGAGTTCCGCTCTGTCCATCCGGCAGCTAACCAAAACCTACGGCAACGGTTTCCAGGCCTTGAGTGGTATCGATCTGGATGTCGCCGAAGGTGACTTTTTCGCCTTGCTCGGCCCGAACGGTGCCGGCAAATCCACCACCATCGGCATTCTTTCCACCTTGGTGAACAAGACCAGCGGCACGGTGAACGTGTTCGGTCATGACTTGGACCGCGAGCCTGCCGCCCTCAAGCGCTGCATTGGCGTGGTGCCCCAGGAATTCAATTTCAACCAGTTCGAAAAGACTTTCGACATCGTCGTGACCCAGGCCGGTTACTACGGCATTCCGCCGAAGATCGCCAACGAGCGCGCCGAGCAGTACCTGACCCAATTGGGCCTGTGGGACAAGCGTGACGTGCCGTCCCGTTCACTGTCCGGCGGCATGAAGCGTCGCCTGATGATTGCCCGCGCACTGGTGCATGAGCCGCGCCTGCTGATCCTCGACGAACCGACTGCCGGCGTGGACATCGAACTGCGTCGTTCGATGTGGACCTTCCTCACCGAGCTGAACCAGAAAGGCATCACCATCATCCTCACCACCCATTACCTGGAAGAGGCTGAGCAGTTGTGCCGCAACATCGGCATCATCGACCACGGCACCATCGTCGAGAACACCAGCATGCGCCAGTTGCTCAGCCAACTGCATGTGGAAACCTTCCTGCTGGACCTGAAAAACGACCTGGCGACGGCGCCCCAGCTCATGGGTTATCCGGCCCGCCTGGTAGACAGCCACACCCTGGAAGTCCAGGTCGACAAAGCCGTGGGCATCACCGGGCTGTTCACCCAACTGGCCCTGCAAAACATTGAAGTGCTGAGCCTGCGCAACAAAACCAATCGCCTCGAGGAGTTGTTCGTGTCCCTGGTGGAGAAAAATCTGGCGAAGGTGGCGGTATGAGCATGAGTTCCGAACTGCGCCCCAACCTCATCGCCCTCAATACCATCGTTTACCGTGAAGTCCGGCGTTTCATGCGGATCTGGCCGCAGACGCTGCTGCCACCGGCCATCACCATGGTCTTGTACTTCGTGATCTTCGGTAATCTGATCGGCCGGCAGATCGGCGACATGGGTGGCTTCACGTACATGGACTACATCGTGCCGGGGCTGATCATGATGTCGGTGATCACCAACTCCTACGGCAACGTGGTGTCGAGTTTCTTCGGCAGCAAGTTCCAGCGTTCGATCGAAGAACTGATGGTCTCGCCGGTGTCGCCCCATACGATCCTCATCGGCTACACCCTGGGCGGTGTCCTGCGCGGCCTGGCGGTGGGCCTGATCGTGACCCTGCTGTCGTTGTTCTTCACCCATTTGCAGGTGCATCACCTGGGCGTGACGGTATTGGTGGTGGTGCTCACGGCCACGATCTTTTCGCTGCTGGGGTTCATCAATGCCGTGTTTGCGCGCAACTTCGATGACATCTCCATCATCCCGACGTTCGTGCTCACGCCGCTGACTTACCTGGGCGGGGTGTTCTACTCGATCTCCCTGCTGCCGCCGTTCTGGCAGACCGTGTCCCTGGCCAACCCGGTGCTGCACATGGTCAATGCCTTTCGCTATGGCATTCTCGGGGTGTCGGACATCAAGATCAGCATCGCGATCACCTTCATGCTGGTGGCGACCGTGGTGCTTTACATCGGTTGCGCGCGGTTGCTGGTCAGCGGGCGCGGGATGCGTACCTAACATTCCTTGTGGGGGGCGAGCCTGCTCGCGATAGCACCAGTACGAACACCCCAAAAAAGGCCTCCATTCCCAGACAAGCGGTTCAGTCAAGAAAATGATGGACCTGTGGCGAGGGAGCTTGCTCCCGCTCGGCTGCGAAGCAGTCGTAAATCGGCGGGTGCGGTGTGTCTGATACTCCACATCTGGCAGGTTTCGGGGCCGCTTCGCGGCCCAGCGGGAGCAAGCTCCCTCGCCACGGTTTTGTCGATTGCCTTAAGTGAACAGCATGACCCTTCCCGGGAGGCCTTTTTGCGTCTCACATCCGGCTTTTCTTGCGCCGCCGCCACTGTCGGGCCACCCACCAGCGCCAGTAACTCATGGTGACGAAGTAGGCGAGGGCGCCGAGTACCAGGCCGGTCACCACCGAGCCCAGCAGGAACGGCTGCCACAAGGTGGACAACTGGCCACTGATCCATTCCCAGGTCAGCTCATCGGGCAGCGTCCGGGCGGGCACGTCCATCAGCCAGGCGCCGGTCTGATAGGTGCAGAAAAACACCGCCGGCATGGTGATCGGATTGGTCAGCCACACCAGGCTCACCGCAATCGGCATATTGCCGCGCACCGTGACGGCCAATGCGGCGGCCAGCAACATCTGCAGCGGGATTGGCAAGAACGCGGCAAACAGGCCAACAGCCATCGCCCGGGCGACAGAGTGCCGATTGAGGTGCCAAAGGTTGGGATCGTGCAGCAGCGTGCCGAGAAAACGTAAGGACTTATGTTCCCGAATGCTCTCTGGGTCTGGCATGTAACGTTTGAATAGGCGCCGGGGCATAAGGCTTCTCGGTCGGTTCAACGCAGTAAGGCCGCAAGTATGTCTGGATTCTACGGCTGGCAGATTCAGACTTTGTGACAATTGATAACGCCAGCGGTGCCGTGGACCGTCTATGCCTGAAGAGGGCACTCTCAAGGACGGGTTATGCGCACAGGGTTAGTCGCGCTTGCACTGGGGTTGTTGGCCCCGATTTTTTTGCCGGCATTGCCGCCGTTATGGCTGATTGCAGCCATGCCGGTGCTGGCGCTGATGGCGTTGCCGTTTCGAACTTATCCTCTGGGTTTTTTCCTGTTCGGGCTGGCCTGGGCCTGCCTGTCGGCGCAGTTTGCGCTGGACGATCGGTTACCCATCGCGCTCGACGGCGAAACCCGCTGGGTCGAGGGGCGAGTGGTCGGCTTGCCGCAACAGGGTGAAGGCGTGGTGCGCTTCGAACTGGCCGATGTGCATTCGCGCCGTACCCGTCTACCGACGGCGATGCGCCTCGCCTGGTTCGGGGGGCCGCCTGTAAACAGCGGCGAACGATGGCGATTGGCAGTGAAGCTCAAGCGGCCCGCCGGGTTGTTGAACCCGCACGGCTTCGACTATGCCGCCTGGTTGTTGAGCCGCGGCGTTGGTGCGACCGGTACCGTCAAGGACGGGCATCTCCTGCACGCGGCCCGGGGTGCCTGGCGTGACGAGGTGCGCCAGGCGTTGGCACAGGTTGACGCCCATGGCCGCTCCGGCGCGCTGGCGGCCTTGGTCCTGGGCGACGGCGGCGGGCTGAGTCGCGAGGATTGGCAGGTGCTGCAAGACACCGGCACCGTCCACTTGCTGGTGATCTCCGGGCAGCACATCGGCCTGCTTGCCGGCCTGGTGTACCTGTTGGTGGCCGGAGCGGCGCGTTATGGCCTGTGGCCGGCGGGGCTGGCGTGGTTGCCTTGGGCCTGTGCGCTGGCCTTTTGCGCCGCCCTGGGCTACGGCTTGCTCGCCGGCTTCGAGGTGCCGGTGCGGCGGGCCTGCGCGATGATTGGCCTGGTGTTGCTGTGGCGCTTGCGTTTCAAGCAGCCAGATCCGTGGTGGGCATGGCTGCTGGCCTTCGTCGGGGTGCTGGTGTTCGACCCGCTTGCCAGCTTGCGGCCAGGGTTCTGGTTGTCGTTTGCAGCCGTGGCCATATTGATGTTCACCTTTGGCGCCCGCCTGGGGCCCTGGCGCTGGTGGCAAACCTGGACCCGTGCCCAGTGGCTGGTAGCGCTTGGCCTGTGTCCGTTGTTGTTGATCGTGGGCTTGCCGGTCAGCCTCAGCGGGCCGTTGGTGAACTTGCTCGCGGTGCCCTGGATCAGCCTGTTGGTATTGCCGCCAGCGCTGCTAGGCACTGCATTGTTGCCGGTGCCGTTCATGGGCGAAGGCCTGCTGTGGATCGCCGGCGGGCTGTTGGATCTGCTGTTCAAGGGGCTGACGCTGGTTGCCGGACGGATGCCGGCCTGGGTCCCTGCTGCGGTCCCGCCCTGGGCCTTGGCTATCGCCGTCCTCGGTGCTTTTTTGCTGCTGTTGCCCAAAGGTGTGCCGCAACGTCTACTGGGCTGGCCGATGGTGTTGCTGATGGTCTTTCCACCGCAAGAACACCTGCCGCAAGGGCACGCCGAGATCTGGCAACTGGACGTGGGCCAAGGGCTGGCGGTGCTGGTGCGGACCCGGCGGCACACCCTGCTTTACGACGCCGGACCGCGCTTTGGCGAGGCTGACGCGGGCGAGCGGGTCGTACTGCCGACCTTGCGCAAACTGGGTGTGCGCAGCTTGGACCTGATGTTGCTCAGCCACGCCGACGCCGATCACGCTGGCGGTGCCCGCGCCGTGCGCAAGGAGCTGCCGACGCTGGAGGTGATCAGCGGCGATCCCGACGCGCTCCCCGCCGAGCTGCTGGCCGGGCCTTGCGACAGTGGCAGGCGCTGGGAATGGGACGGGGTCGGGTTCGAACTGTGGCGGTGGGCCTCTGCTGTCGAGAGCAACCAGAAGTCCTGCGTCTTGCTGGTGGAGGCCGGTGGTGAGCGCCTGCTGCTGACCGGCGATATCGACACGCATGCCGAGCGCGCCTTGCTCGACGAAGCCCTGGCGGCGCCGATCCAGTGGCTGGCCGCGCCGCACCACGGTAGCCGCAGTTCGTCGTCGATGGCGTTGCTGTCGCGCCTCAAGCCGCATTCGGTATTGATCTCCCGAGGGCAGGGCAACGCGTTCGGCCACCCTCATCCCCAGGTGATGGCCCGGTATCGGCGCTCGGGCCTGACGATATACGACAGTGCCGAGCAGGGCGCCATTCGTCTGCAACTGGGCGCTTTCGAGCGGCCGCGTACCGAGGCCGGGCATCGCCGATACTGGCGTGATCCGCCAGCAGTCGGGGCACCGGGGCAATATTGATCCAGCGCAATCGGCTGATGCGCTTATCGGTGGGGCGGGTCTGCAAGGCGAGTCGGTGTGATAAAGTGGCGCACTTTTTCGAGGGGGCAGTCACTGTGTGGGAATTGGTCAAATCCGGCGGCTGGATGATGTTGCCGATCATTCTGAGTTCCATCGTGGCACTGGGTATCGTTGCCGAACGCCTGTGGACCCTGCGGGCCAGCCGCGTGACCCCGGAGCATCTGCTCGGGCAGGTCTGGGTCTGGATCAAGGACAAGCAACTGAACAAGGACAAGCTCAAGGAGCTGCGGGCCAGTTCCCCCTTGGGGGAAGTCCTCGCCGCCGGCCTGGCGAACTCCAAGCATGGTCGCGAGATCATGAAGGAGTGCATCGAGGAAGCTGCCGCCCGGGTCATCCACGAACTGGAGCGCTATATCAATACCCTGGGCACCATCGCCGCCATGTCCCCGCTGCTGGGCCTGCTGGGTACGGTGCTGGGCATGATCGACATCTTCAGTGCGTTTACCGGCTCCGGCATGACCGCTAACGCCGCAGTACTGGCGGGGGGCATTTCCAAGGCTTTGATCACCACCGCCGCCGGCCTGATGGTGGGTATTCCGGCTGTGTTCTTCCATCGGTTCCTGCAACGCCGTGTCGACGAGTTGGTGGTCGGTATGGAGCAGGAAGCGATCAAGCTGGTCGAGGTGGTGCAAGGTGACCGTGACGTGGACCTGGCTGGGGGCAAGAAGTGAAATTCCGCCGCAAGCCACGGGAAAACATCGAGATCAACCTTGCATCGCTGATCGACGTGGTGTTCATCCTGCTGCTGTTTTTCGTCGTGACCACCACGTTCACCCGGGAAACCCAGCTCAAGGTTGAATTGCCACAGGCCGTCAGCGGCTCGCCGGCCGAAGACCAGCAACTGAAGAATCTGGAAATCACCATCAGCGCCGAAGGGGCGTTCTCGGTGAACAACCAATTGCTGCCCAAGAGCGACCTGGCGAGCCTGATCGAGGCCCTGCAGAAAGAATCCGGCGGCGACACCAACCTGCCGCTGTCCATCAGCGCCGACGGCAAGACCCCTCATCAATCGGTGATCACCGCCATGGACGCGGCCGGCAAGCTCGGTTTCAGCCATCTGCGCATGACCACGGTCGAGGCGGCCCCCGCACCCTGATGGCCATGTCCGATCGATTGCTTGCCGCGTGGTACGAAGGTCACCCGGCCCTGACGTTGTTGCGGCCGCTGGAGTGGTTGTACCGACGGGTGGTGGTGGGCAAGCGCGAGCGTTTCCTGGCGGGCGAAGGCCACATCTACCAGCCCCCCGTGCCGTTGGTGGTGGTGGGCAATATCACGGTCGGTGGCACCGGCAAGACACCGTTGATCCTGTGGATGATCCAGCACTGCCAGCGCAGTGGCCTGCGGGTCGGCGTGGTCAGCCGGGGTTACGGCGCCAAGCCGCCGCAGTTGCCATGGCGGGTCGCGGCCGAGCAGGGCGCCGACATCGCGGGTGATGAGCCACTGTTGATCGTCCAGCGCACAGGTGTGCCGTTGATGATCGACCCTGATCGCAGTCGCGCGATCCAGGCGCTGCTGGAGGCCGAACCACTGGACCTGATCCTGTCCGACGACGGCATGCAGCATTATCGGATGGCCCGGGACCTCGAGCTGGTGTTGATAGACAACGCCCGCGGCTTGGGCAACCGCCGTTGTCTGCCTGCAGGGCCGTTGCGCGAGCCGGTCGAGCGCCTGCAATCGGTCGACGCGGTGCTGTACAACGGCGCCAGTGCCGACCGTGAAGACGGTTTCGCCTTCCAATTGCGCCCCACCGCGCTGGTGAACCTGGCCAGCGGCGAGCGGCGTTCCCTCGACCATTTTCCACCCGGCCAGGCCCTGCATGCCGTGGCCGGCATCGGCAATCCCCAGCGTTTCTTCAAGACCCTCGAAACGCTACACTGGCGGCCAATACCGCATGGGTTTGCCGACCACGCCGAATACAGCGCCCAGGCCTTGAGTTTCACGCCATCGCTGCCGGTGGTCATGACGGAAAAGGACGCCGTCAAATGCCGTGCCTTCGCCGCACCCGACTGGTGGTACCTGGCGGTAGACGCCGCGCCGTCACCGGCTTTCGCGGCCTGGTTCGATACGCAGTTGATACGCCTGTTGCCGGATCGGCTTTTGCCTTAAAACCTTTTATCCAGGGGAATTCCATGGACACCAAATTGCTCGATATTCTGGCCTGCCCGGTCTGCAAAGGCCCGCTCAAGCTCAGCGCCGACAAGACCGAACTGATCAGCAAGGGGGCCGGCCTGGCCTACCCGATTCGCGACGGCATCCCGGTGATGCTCGAAAGCGAAGCCCGCACCCTGACCACCGACGAGCGCCTGGATAAATGACCGCAGCCTTTACCGTTGTCATTCCGTCGCGTTTCGCTTCGACGCGCCTGCCCGGCAAGCCGTTGCTGTCGATTGCCGGCAAGCCGATGATTCAGCATGTCTGGGAGCAGGCCTGCAAAAGCAGCGCCCAGCGTGTGGTGGTGGCGACTGACGATGCGCGCATCGTCGAGGCCTGCAAAGGCTTTGGCGCCGAAGTCGTCCTGACGCGTGAAGACCATAATTCCGGCACTGACCGCCTGGCGGAGGTCGCGGCGAAGCTCGGTCTTGCCGCCGACGCTATCGTGGTCAATGTGCAAGGCGACGAGCCGTTGATCCCGCCGAGCGTTATCGATCAGGTCGCCGCCAACCTCGCGGCCCACACCGAGGCGCGCATGGCCACCCTGGCCGAGCCGATCGAGGATGTGCAGACCTTGTTCAATCCCAACGTGGTCAAGGTGGTCAGTGACCTCAATGGCCTGGCGTTGACCTTCAGCCGCGCGACGTTGCCCTGGGCGCGGGACGCATTTGCCCAAAGCCGTGACGTGATGCCGGAAGGCGTGCCATACCGCCGCCACATCGGCATCTATGCCTACCGCGCCGGCTTCCTCCAGGACTTCGTCGCCTGGGGCCCGTGCTGGCTGGAAAACACTGAAGCCCTGGAACAGCTGCGTGCCCTGTGGCACGGCGTGCGGATCCACGTCGCCGATGCGCTGATCGCCCCGCCGACCGGCGTGGACACCGCCGAAGACCTCGAGCGCGTTCGTCGCCTGCTGGAGGCTTGATGCGGGTCCTGTTTGTCTGCCTCGGCAATATCTGCCGCTCGCCCACCGCCGAAGGCATCCTGCGCCACAAGTTGCGTGAGGCCGGGTTGGCCGGGCAGGTGGAAGTCGCTTCCGCCGGCACCGGTGACTGGCACGTCGGCAAGGCTCCGGACAAGCGCAGCCAGGCGGCGGCCCTGAAGCGTGGCTACGACTTGTCGGCCCAGCGTGCGCAACAGGTGACCCGCGCTGATTTCGCCGCCTATGACCTGATCCTGGCGATGGACAGCAGCAACCTGCGCCACCTCAAGGCCTTGCAACCGGCCAATGGCAAGGCCGAGCTGGACCTGTTCCTGCGGCGCTACGAAGCTGAACTCGACGATGTGCCGGACCCGTACTACGACGGCGAACAAGGCTTCGAACAAGTGCTGGACCTGATCGAGCGCGCTACCGATCGCCTGGTGATCGAATTGAAGGGGCGGTTATGACCTTGCAGGTGCGGGCGGGCGTCAGCCTCAAGCCCTTCAACAGTTTCGGGGTGGACGTCACTGCCCGGTTGTTCGCCGAAGCCCACAGCGATGGTGATGTTCGCGAGGCGTTGGCTTATGCCGCCGAACATGCCGTGCCATTGTTGGTAATAGGGGGCGGCAGCAACCTGTTGCTGACCGGCGACATCGACGCGCTGGTGCTGCGCATGGCCAGCCACGGTATTCGCCTGCTCAGCGATGACGGCGAACGCGTAGTGGTCGAAGCCGAAGCAGGGGAGCCCTGGCACCCGTTCGTCCAGCACACGTTGGCGCAGGGCTGGTCCGGATTGGAGAACCTCAGTCTGATCCCCGGTACTGTGGGCGCGGCACCGATGCAAAACATCGGCGCCTACGGTGTGGAGATCAAGGACGTCTTCGCCGGCCTCACCGCGCTGGATCGCCAGACCGGCGAGCTGCGCGATTTCAGCCTTGAAGACTGTCGGTTCGCTTATCGCGACAGCCTGTTCAAACAGCAAGCGGGTCGCTGGTTGATCCTGCGGGTGCGCTTCGCCCTCAGTCGCGCCGCACACTTGCATCTGGAGTACGGTCCGGTTCGCCAGCGATTGACCGAGCAGGGCATCGAGCAGGCGACACCCACCGACGTGAGCCGGGCCATTTGCAGCATCCGCAGCGAAAAACTCCCGGACCCGGCCGTGCTGGGCAATGCCGGCAGCTTCTTCAAGAACCCGCTGGTGCCGGCTACGCACGTAGCGCACCTCAAACTGCAATACCCTGACCTGGTGGCTTATCCGCAGCCT
This sequence comes from Pseudomonas sp. NFACC08-1, assembly GCF_900106735.1. Taxonomy (NCBI): domain Bacteria; kingdom Pseudomonadati; phylum Pseudomonadota; class Gammaproteobacteria; order Pseudomonadales; family Pseudomonadaceae; genus Pseudomonas; species Pseudomonas sp. NFACC08-1. The sequence continues at coordinate 167,954 of NZ_FNNL01000013.1, forward strand.
GAAGGGCAGATGAAAATCGCCGCCGGCTGGTTGATCGAACGGGCCGGCTGGAAGGGCTTTCGCGAAGGTGATGCCGGGGTGCACAAGTTGCAGGCGTTGGTGTTGGTCAACTACGGCAACGCCACGGGCCCGCAACTTCTGGACTTGGCCCTGCGCATCCAGAAAGACATTGCCGAGCGTTTCCAGGTCGAGCTGGAAATGGAACCCAATCGGTACTGAGCGCGGTGGGAGCAAAGCTTGCTCGCGATCAACTGAACAACGCCCTGCCACAATCACGCACAGATTATTTGTGCAGGATTGTGCAGGGCGTTTTGCGTGATCCTGGGTTAATTTAGCCTCCTAACGATGCGACCATCGCATCCCAAAGGCCCGATGCAGACGCCTGCGTGCGCCGGCATAAGAGAGCCCGATCAGCCTGAGTCAGTCTGCGACAACCGAACCGTCAACCCAGCGGCAGATTGCTCGACCCCATAACTCGATAACTATGCGGGCGTGCCCATGATTACCCTGAAACTCAATGGAAAAGACCATCAACTGGATGTGACCGAGGACATGCCGCTGCTGTGGGCTATCCGGGATGTGGCCGGTTACAACGGCACCAAATTCGGCTGCGGCATGGGCCTGTGCGGCGCGTGCACCATCCACATCGACGGCGCCCCGGCGCGCAGTTGCATTACGCCAATCGGTTCTGTGAATGGACAAAATGTCAGCACCATAGACGAACTTCATGTCGATCCGGTTGGGCAAATCGTCCAGAAGGCCTGGCTCGACACAGCAGTGGCCCAGTGCGGTTACTGCCAGGGCGGGCAGATCATGTCGGCGACCGCCTTGCTCAAGACCAACCCCAACCCGAGTGATGAGCAGATCGAAGAAGCCATGGTCGGCAACATCTGCCGTTGCGGCACCTACAACCGGATCAAGACCGCGATCCGCCAGGCCTCCACTCACCTGAAGGAGGCCAAGGCATGAGCCGCTTGCCCGATGATTTTGTCCTGAGCAACCTCAGCCGTCGCGGCTTCCTCAAAGGCGCGAGTGCCGCCGGTGTGCTGGTACTGGCGGCCACGTGGGGGCTGCCGGAGGCCTTTGCCGAGGAAAAGAAATTCGGTGCCGAGGGCATGCCCCATGGCGCGGTCGACGACCCGAAGGTGTACGTCAGCATTGCCACCGATGGCAGCGTGACCGTGATCTGCAACCGTTCGGAAATGGGGCAGGGTGTGCGTACCAGCCTGAGCATGGTCGTGGCCGATGAGCTGGAGGCCGACTGGGCGCGAGTAAAGGTGCAACAGGCGCCGGCCGATGAGGCGCGCTTCGGCAACCAGGACACCGACGGTTCACGCAGCATGCGTCATTGGTACGAGCCGATGCGCCGTTGCGGTGCTGCCGCCCGGACCATGTTGGAACTGGCCGCCGCCGCGCAGTGGAAGGTGCCGGTGGATGAATGCCATGCCCAACTGCACAAGGTGCTGCACCAGCCTTCGGGGCGTGAACTGGGTTATGGCGAATTGGCCGCCGCCGCCAGTGCCCTGGCGGTGCCGAGCCGTGGCAGCCTGCGCCTCAAGCAGCCATCGGAGTTCCGCTACATCGGCAAGGAGGCGAGCCGGGCCATCGATGGCGCAGACATCGTCAACGGTCGTGCCGTGTTTGGTGCCGATGTGCATTTCGACGGCATGCTCTATGCCGTCATCGCGCGTCCGCCGGTCTATGGTGGCAAGGTCAAGAGCGTGGACAGCAGCGCCGCGCTGAAAGTACCGGGCGTGGTCAAGGTGGTGCAGATCGAAGGGCGCCCGCTGCCCTCGGAATTCCAACCGTTGGGCGGCGTGGCGGTGGTGGCGAAGAACACCTGGGCGGCGATCAAGGGCCGCGAAGCGTTGAAAATCCAATGGGACGACGGCCCGAATGCCGGTTATGACTCCATTGCCTATCGCAAGGAGCTGGAAGCGGCGGCCCTCAAGCCCGGAAAAGTCGTGCGCAGCAGCGGCGATCTCGACGATGCACTGGCCAAGGCTGATTCGACGTTGGAAGCATCGTATTACTTGCCGCACCTGTCCCAATCACCGATGGAACCGATGGTTGCCGTCGCCCGGTTCAAGGACGGCCAATGCGAGGCCTGGGCACCGAGCCAGGCCCCGCAGGTGACCCGTGAACGTGTCGCTGAACGCCTGGGCATTCCTTTCGAGAAGGTCACGGTGAACATCACGTTGTTGGGCGGCGGTTTCGGACGCAAGTCCAAACCCGACTTTGTCGTCGAAGCGGCCGTGCTCGCCAAGGAATTTCCCGGCCAGGCAATACGGGTGCAATGGACCCGTGAAGACGACATCCATCACTCGTATTTCCACACGGTATCGGCCGAATACCTCAAGGCCGGCCTGAACCAGGACGGTATGCCGTCCGGCTGGTTGCACCGCACCGTGGCCCCGAGCATCACCGCACTGTTTGCGCCGGGCATGACCCACGAGGCGCCGTTCGAAATAGGCATGGGCGTGACCAACATGGCTTATGCCATCCCGAACCTGCGCCTGGAGAATCCCGAAGCGGTGGCCCATGCCCGGGTGGGTTGGTATCGCTCGGTGTCGAACATCCCCCATGGTTTCGCGATCCAGAGTTTCATCGACGAATTGGCCCACAAGGCCGGCCAGGATCCGCTGAAGTACCAGGTCAAATTGCTTGGCCCGGACCGCAAGATCGATCCGCGTAGCTTGAGCGAAGAGTGGAACTATGGCGAATCCCCCGAGCGCTATCCGATTGATACCGCGCGGATCCGCACGGTGCTGGAAACCGCTGCCAAGGCCGCCGGTTGGGGCCGGGAACTGCCCAAGGGCCGTGGCCTGGGCTTGGCCGTGCACTACAGCTTCGTCACTTACGTGGCGGCGGTGATCGACGTAGAGGTCAAGGACGACGGCACGGTGATCGTGCACAAGGCGGACATCGCCGTGGATTGCGGTCCGCAGATCAACCCCGAGCGCATCCGTTCCCAGTTCGAGGGCGCCTGCGTCATGGGGCTAGGCAATGCCATGGTGGGGGAAATCAGTTTCAAGGATGGCAAGGTGCAGCAGGACAATTTCCACATGTACGAGGTGGCGCGCATGTCCCTGGCGCCCAAGGAAGTGGCCGTGCACTTGGTCACGCCGCCGGGTGAGGTGCCGTTGGGCGGTGTCGGCGAGCCGGGTGTGCCACCGATTGCGCCTGCGCTGTGCAACGCGATTTTCGCCGCCACTGGCAAGCGCATCCGTAACCTGCCTGTACGCTATCAGCTGCAAGGCTGGCAGCAGGCGAAGGCCTGATGGACAGCGTTGATCTGAACGTCCTGCGCAGCGTGCTCGAGTGGCGCCGCGCGGGGCAGCGGGTGGTGCTGTTCACTGTGGTCCAGACCTGGGGCACAGCGCCAAGGCCGCCGGGGGCGATGCTGGCCCTGCGCGAAGATGGCGTGGTGATTGGTTCGGTGTCGGGTGGTTGTGTCGAGGATGACCTGATCGCCCGGCTGCACGACGGTCGGATTCCGGCGGACGGCCCGCCGGTGCAACTGATCACCTATGGCGTCACCCGCGAAGAAGCGGCGCGCTTCGGCCTGCCGTGCGGCGGCACCCTGCGCCTGACCGAAGAGCGGGTGGGCGATCCACACTGGGTCGCGCAATTGCTGGAACGTTGCGAAGCCCATGAGATTGTCGCCCGGGAGCTGACAGTCGCCAGCGGCAACGTGGTCCTGACCCCGGCCAGCAAAACCGACGCCCTGGTGTTCGATGGACAGGTCCTGCGGGCCATATACGGCCCACGTTGGCGGCTGTTGCTGATCGGCGCCGGGCAACTGTCGCGCTACGTGGCGGAAATGGCCCGGTTGCTGGACTTCGAAGTGCTGATTTGCGATCCGCGCAAGGAGTTTGTCTATGGTTGGGAAGAGCAGCATGGCCGCTTCGTCTCGGGGATGCCCGACGAAGCCGTGTTGAGCATCCAGACCGACGAGCGCACCGCCATTGTGGCGCTGACCCATGATCCACGCCTGGATGACATGGCGCTGCTCACGGCCCTGGACTCCAAGGCCTTTTATGTCGGCGCCCTGGGCTCGCGAGTCAACAGCCAGAAGCGCCGGGATAATCTGGCTCAGCTAGGCTTGTCAGCACAGGCCATTGAACGCTTGCATGGACCCATCGGCCTGCACATCGGCAGCCACACCCCGGCGGAAATCGCCTTGTCGTTGCTGGCCGAGATCGTGGCCATCAAGAATGGCGTTGAACTGCGGCAGAAAAAGCCGTTGTAAGCCGCGGGGGAGGAGGGCGTATGAGCGAGTCGATAGGCGTGATCATTCTCGCGGCCGGATCGGGCAGTCGTTTCCGTCAGGTGGCCGGCCCCGACAAGGATAAGTTGCTGGCCGATTGCACCGGGCGGGACGGTGCCGTCCGTTCGGTGATCGAGCAGGTGCTGGTGAACTTGCCTGCCTCCCTGCAAAAGCGCGTCCTGGTGACGAGCCAGGATCGTCCGCAAGCCATCCGCATGGCCCAAGCCTATGGCTGCGATTTCGTGGCGCTGGACTCTCCCGGTCTGGGGGACAGCATCGCGGCCGGTGTCCAGGCTTGCCCGGACCTTGCTGGCTGGTTGATGGTACTGGGTGATATGCCTTTCATCCTGCCGTCGACTATCGAGCAGGTGGCGGCGAGGATTCGCGAGGATGGCATCAGTGTGCCGGTCCTCTCCGGCGAATACGGGCATCCGGTGGGATTCGGCCGTGCGTTTGGCCCAAGACTGATGGCACTGACTGGAGATCGCGGTGCCAAGGCATTGTTTGCCGGGGCGCAAGTGGTCGAGGTGCCGGTGGATGACCCTGGCGTGACGTGGGATGTCGATGTGCCAGAGGCATTGGCCTTCAAATAACAAACGACGCAGAACCCTGTGGGAGCGAGCTTGCTCGCGAAAGCGGTCCGATATTCAGCATTGATGCAAGCTGACCCGGCGCCATCGCGAGCAAGCTCGCTCCCACAGTGGATCTTCAGTGGGCATAAGTCTTGTGTCTGGTCCCAGTCCCGCTGTGGATAAGTATGAAGGCATAAAAAAGCCCCGCCTGGCATCACCAGGCGGGGCTTTTTACTGGGCGGTGGAATCAGGCGTGAGGTTTAGGCTCGTGCTCTTTTTCCAGGGCTTCAGTGTGACGCGGCACGACTTCTTCAGCGCTGTGCTGAGGTTCGTCGAATGTCGGAGCTGATTCAACCGGGGTTTCGGCGACCGGGGCAGGGGCTGCCTCGGCGACTTCTTCCACGGCTGGAGCTGGCTCGGCAGCAGGCGCTTGAGCGGCAGCAGCGGCAGCTTGTTCGGCTTCCTTCTGCAGACGCTCGGCTTCACGCTTGCGACGGCGCACTTCGCGCGGATCGTTCGGCGCACGGCCGTTCGCGGTCAGGGCGCTGGCGGGTGCAGGCACTTCCACCGGGGCAGGGGCTTCGGCAACCACCGGCGCCTCGACCACTGGAGCAGACTCAACCACTTCTGGCTCGACCGCTTTCATAGGCTCTGGTGCCGGCTCAGGCTCCGCAACAGGTGCCGGTGCGGCTGGCTCGGCGGTCCAGTTGAATGCAGTCTGCTCCTCGCGGGCAGGCTCCGGGGCCTTTTCCTCGGCCGGTGTTTCAACGGCCGGCTCAGCGGCTACCACTGGCTGCTCAACAACCGGTGCAGGCTCGGCGACCACTTCAGTTTCAGCAACCTGGGCTTCATGGGCCGGGGCGACTTCCACTTCTGGCGAAGCGGTGACTTCTACCGGGGTAGTGGCTTCGACCACCGGAGCTTCGGCAACTGGCGCGCTTTCCACCGCAGCGGTAGCGCGTTCGGCTTGTTCGTGAGCCTGGGCTTCGGCCGGGGCGCTGATTGCGCTGCTGGCAACGGCCGCAGTCACGGCCAGGCCGGCAGCCAGATCGGCAGCGCTTGGCGCTTCAGTGTTCTCGGTGGACTCGGACTCTTCCGAACCTTCGATCACGTTGCCGTTGGCGTCGCGCTGACGCTCACGACGGTTGCTGCGACGACGCTGGCCACGGGAGCGGCGGCGTGGACGATCGCCTTCGGCGGTGTCCTGGCCGTCTTCCTGCAACTGCTCTTCGGTGTTCAGCACTTCTTCTTCGCTGGCAGCGGCGGCTGCCTGCTCGGCGCGTGGCTGGCGCTCTTCACGTGGCGGACGCGGTGCGCGTTCTTCACGAGGCTGGCGGGCCGGACGCTCTTCAGCGGTGGTGGCAGCAGCCGGGGCGGCATCCAGTGGCTCGCGCAGTTCGCGAACACGTTCTTCACGCTCGCCACGTGGCTTGCGATCTTCACGCGGTGCGCGCGGCTGACGTTCTTCACGGGGCGGACGCGGTGCACGCTCTTCGCGGGCTACGGCTGGCGCTTCCTCACGGGCTTCGCGTGGCTGACGCTCTTCACGCGGCTCGCGTGGCGCACGTTCTTCACGCGGTGCACGTTCTTCGCGAGGTTTGCGTTCTTCGTCGCGACGACCGTTGCGGTTGCGGGTCTGTTGGCGACCGTTACGGCGTTCTTCGTTGCGGGCAGGACGCTCGGTCGTGGCAGGCTTGGCGACAACGGCCGGGGCAGCAGGTTCTTCCTTGGTGGCGAACAGGCTGACCAGCGACTTCACCAGGCCTTTGAACAGGCTTGGCTCTGGTGCGGCGGCCGGGGCGGCAACCGGAGCGGCCACTTCGGTCGGAACCGGAGCATTGGCGCGGGCCGGAGCGGTCTTGACCGCAGCTTCCTGGCGAACCAGGGTGCGAGTGGCGGCGGCCGGCTGGACTTCTTCCACTTCGGCAGCGGCAGCAGCGATTTCGTAGCTGGACTGGTTGGTGTGGGCTTCCGGGCTGTCATCGCGCAGGCGCTGCACTTCGAAGTGCGGCGTCTCGAGGTGATCGTTCGGCAGGATGACGATGCGGGCACGGGTCCGCAGTTCGATCTTGGTGATCGAGTTGCGTTTTTCGTTGAGCAGGAACGCGGCCACCGGGATCGGCACTTGGGCGCGAACTTCGGCGGTGCGGTCTTTCAGGGCTTCTTCTTCGATCAGGCGCAGGATCGCCAGGGACAGCGACTCGACGTCACGGATGATGCCGGTGCCGTTGCAGCGAGGGCAGACGATGCCGCTGCTTTCGCCCAGGGACGGACGCAGGCGCTGACGGGACATTTCCAGCAGGCCGAAGCGCGAGATGCGACCGACCTGTACGCGGGCACGGTCGGCTTCCAGGCATTCACGGACCTTTTCTTCCACGGCGCGCTGGTTCTTGGCCGGGGTCATGTCGATGAAGTCGATGACGATCAGGCCGCCGATGTCGCGCAGGCGCAACTGACGGGCGATTTCCTCGGCCGCTTCAAGGTTGGTCTGCAGGGCGGTCTCTTCGATGTCGCTGCCTTTGGTGGCGCGCGCCGAGTTGATGTCGATGGACACCAGGGCTTCGGTCGGGTCGATGACGATGGAGCCGCCGGACGGCAGTTCGACGACGCGCTGGAAGGCGGTTTCGATCTGGCTTTCGATCTGGAAACGGTTGAACAGCGGAACGCTGTCTTCGTAGAGCTTGATCTTGCTGGCGTACTGCGGCATCACCTGGCGAATGAAGGTCAGGGCTTCGTCCTGGGCTTCGACGCTGTCGATCAGCACTTCGCCGATGTCCTGGCGCAGGTAATCGCGGATGGCGCGGATGATCACGTTGCTTTCCTGGTAGATCAGGAACGGCGCGGAGCGATCCAGCGAGGCTTCTTTGATGGCGGTCCACAGTTGCAGCAGGTAGTCGAGGTCCCACTGCATTTCTTCGCTGCTGCGGCCCAGGCCGGCAGTGCGAACGATCAGGCCCATGTCAGCCGGGGCAACCAGGCCGTTCAGGGCTTCACGCAGTTCATTGCGCTCTTCGCCTTCGATGCGGCGGGAGATGCCGCCGGCGCGAGGGTTGTTCGGCATCAGGACCAGGTAACGGCCGGCCAGGCTGATGAAGGTGGTCAGGGCGGCGCCCTTGTTGCCACGTTCTTCTTTTTCGACCTGGACGATGACTTCCTGGCCTTCGCTCAGGACGTCCTTGATGTTGACGCGGCCTTCAGGGGCCTTCTTGAAGTATTCGCGGGAGATTTCTTTGAGGGGCAGGAAGCCGTGGCGCTCGGAGCCGAAATCGACAAAGGCAGCCTCAAGGCTTGGTTCGATGCGAGTAATCCGGCCTTTATAGATGTTGGCCTTCTTCTGCTCGCGTGCACCGGATTCGATATCCAGGTCGTAGAGGCGCTGGCCGTCTACCAGTGCAACACGCAACTCTTCGGGTTGAGTTGCGTTAATCAGCATTCTTTTCATGTAGTACCGTCGGTTTCCGGGCTGCCGGAAACGGCGTTCGGCACACACGACTTCTCACGGTCGGTGTCAGGTGCGTCCTGGAGATGGCAAGGCCACTCCAGTGTCCAGCGAGTTCGACCCAATGATGGCGAAGTCGCGACGGACGCGTCCTGCTTGCTGGTACTCAAGCACTCAGTCAGGAGGAGGAATCAACCGGCGCCTGTGGACGAGATGAAGCGTCTAAATATAAGCCTAGTGCTACACAGTCCGACGGTTGTACATCTCCACCCTACACGTATCCCTGATAATTCGGGTGCTGCCGCGCGCAGAATCCGCAGCGGGTTGGCATTTACCGTGAGCTCCGGAAGGGGAGGTCACGCATCATGGCTAATTTAGGCGTTGTTTCCGAAGCATTCGCTCGGGGTCGTCCGCAGCTGACTGCACTTTGTGAACTGGCCGTGAATATGGCGCGCAAGGCGAGTCAAAACTCTGCTTTGCGGCGTATTTCAGGCCTCATGTCACCTGCGCTCGTTACACCTGAAAACTCTACCGTTACGTAGCGAAAGCCCCGTAGGACGGCCTCTCGTCCTCGTGAATTGCGTTGGTCAGGGCCGGTTTTTGACCGCTGGTCCACTGTCCAGCCACTTTTGGCGGCGTTCGCGACTATAGCAGCAATGATTAAGTGCTTCAATTCCATAAAAAATTGTTATGATCGCCGCCATGACAACTACTGCCCCTTCGACCCCTGGCGTTCAACTGCTCGAGGTCTCGCCGGAATATGCCGGCCAACGAATCGATAACTTCCTGCTGGCCCGGCTCAAAGGCGTGCCCAAGACCTTGATCTACCGCATTTTGCGCAAAGGCGAAGTGCGAGTGAACAAAGGTCGGATCAAGCCTGAGTACAAGCTCCAGGCCGGTGACATCGTGCGCGTGCCGCCGGTTCGCGTGCCCGAGCGCGATGAGCCGGTGCCCCTGGCCCAGGGGCTGCTGCAACGCCTTGAAGCCTCGATTATCTATGAAGACAAAGCCCTGATCGTGATCAACAAGCCCGCAGGCATTGCGGTTCACGGCGGCAGCGGCCTGAATTTCGGTGTGATCGAAGCCTTTCGTCAGTTGCGCCCGGACGCCAAGGAGCTGGAACTGGTCCACCGCCTCGATCGCGACACCTCCGGCCTGCTGATGATCGCCAAGAAACGCAGCATGTTGCGCCACCTGCACGAGCAATTGCGCGGCGACGGCGTCGACAAGCGCTACATGGCGCTGGTGCGTGGTCGCTGGGAAACCTCCATCAAGCAAGTCCGTGCGCCGTTGCTCAAGAGCAACCTGCGTTCGGGCGAGCGCATGGTCGAAGTCAACGAGGAGGGCAAGGAGGCGCTGACGGTATTCAAGGTGCTGCGCCGTTTCGATGACTTCGCCACCCTGGTCGAAGCCAAGCCGGTGACCGGGCGCACCCACCAGATCCGTGTCCATACCTTGCATGCCGGGCATTGCATTGCCGGCGACAGCAAGTACGGCGATGACGATTTCACCAAGGAAATCCGCGATCTGGGCGGCAAGCGCCTGTTTCTCCATGCTTACATGCTGACCGTGCCGCTGCCCGATGGTGGCGAGCTGAAATTGCAGGCCCCGGTGGATGACATGTGGGCCAAGACCGTGGAGCGGTTGAGTGCATCCTGACTACAAACTGTTGATCTTCGATTGGGATGGCACTCTGGCCAACTCCATTGGCCGGATCGTGGAGGCGATGCATGTCGCCTCGGACCGCATGGCATTTGCCCGGTGCGACGACTTAGCGGTGAAAGGCATCATCGGCCTCGGATTGCCAGAAGCTATTCGCAGCCTGTACCCGGAAATCGACGACAATGAGCTGGTGGTTTTTCGCCAGCATTATGCCGATCACTATATCGCGCTGGACGCCGAGCCTTCACCGTTGTTCGAGGGTGTGGCGGGTACGCTGGAGGTTCTGCGGACCGAGGGCTATCACCTGGCTGTCGCGACCGGCAAGGCTCGTCGCGGGTTGGATCGAGTGCTCAAGTCCCATGGCTGGGAGGATTATTTCGATATCACCCGTGCCGCGGACGAAACCGCCAGCAAGCCGCATCCGTTGATGCTTGAGCAGATCCTGGCACACTGCGACGTGCGGCCGGAGCAGGCGCTGATGGTGGGGGATTCGTCATTCGACCTGCAGATGGCGCGCAACGCCGGCATGGGGTCGGTGGCGGTCAGCTACGGCGCTCAAACGATCGAGGCGCTACGGGCATTCGAGCCGCGACTGGCCATTGATCATTTTCCTGAGTTGCACGCCTGGCTGAGCCAGCGGGCTCTTTAAGTTTTGCTGGGGATTCACGCATGACCGATGAATGGAAAGCACCTGTCAAGGCGAGCGCCGAGAGCGGGGATGACAAAAGCTGGAAGCTGTTGGAGAAAACCTTGCTCGCCAGCGTGCAGGAACAGCGTCGCTCCCGCCGCTGGGGTATTTTCTTCAAGTTGCTGACCTTTATTTATCTTTTTGGTGCACTGGCGCTGTTCACGCCGCTGATGAACATGGAGAAAAGCGCTGTCGCCGGCTCGGCGTACACCGCCTTGATCAATATCGAGGGCATGATCGCCGACAAAGAGCCTGCCAGTGCCGACAATATCGTCGGTAGCCTGCGGGCCGCCTTCGAGGACCCGAAGGTCAAGGGCGTGGTGCTGCGTATCAACAGTCCAGGCGGTAGTCCGGTGCAATCGGGGTACGTTTACGACGAGATCGTGCGGCTGCGCGCATTGCACCCGGATACCAAGGTGTATGCGGTCATTTCAGATCTCGGTGCCTCCGGTGCTTATTACATTGCCAGCGCGGCGGATCAGATCTATGCCGACAAGGCCAGTCTGGTGGGCTCCATTGGTGTGACTGCGACCGGCTATGGCTTTGTCGGGACCATGGATAAGTTGGGGGTGGAGCGTCGCGTGTATACCTCCGGCGAGCATAAATCCTTCCTTGATCCGTTCCAGCCGCAAAAGCCTGAAGAAACCGCTTTTTGGCAGGGCGTGCTCGATACCACTCACAAGCAATTCATTGCCAGCGTCAAGAAGGGTCGGGGCGAGCGCCTGAAGGACAAGGAGCATCCGGAGTTGTTCTCCGGGCTGGTCTGGTCGGGTGAGCAGGCGTTGCCGCTGGGCCTGATCGACGGCTTGGGCAGTGCCAGTTCGGTGGCGCGGGATGTGATCGGCCAGAAAGACCTGGTGGACTTCACCATCGAAGAGTCGCCGTTCGATCGTTTCTCGAAAAAGCTGGGGGCTAGCATTGCCGAGCATTTGGCGATGTGGATGGGGTTCCAGGGCCCGGCGTTGCGCTGATTGCCAGTGCTGTTCTCGATCCCTGTGGCGAGGGAGCTTGCTCCCGCTGGGCTGCGCAGCAGCCCCGTTTGTTGCGGTCGCTGCGCAACCGAGCGGGAGCAAGCTTCCTCGCCACACAGGTTTGCAGGCCGGGCTGCTTCAGGGGATCTGCACACCCTCGGCCAGCAACATATCCACAAGACGAATCAACGGCAGGCCAACCAGGCTGGTGGCGTCTGGCCCTTCGGTGCTCTGGAACAGGCTCACGCCCAGTCCTTCGGCCTTGAAGCTGCCGGCGCAGTCGTAAGGCTGCTCGGCCCGCAGGTAGCGTTCGACGCGCCCTGGGTCCAGTGCGCGCATGTTCACGGTAAATGGAACGCAATCGACCTGGCAGTGGCCGGTCTGGCTGTTGAGCAGCGCCAGGCCTGTCAGGAACGTGACCCTCGCGCCGCTGGCGGCCAACAATTGCTCGCGAGCGTTCTCGAAGGTGTGAGGCTTGCCCAGGATGCGTTCGCCGAGCACGGCGACCTGGTCTGAGCCGATGATCAGGTGCGCCGGGTGGCTGTCGGCCAGTGCCAGGGCTTTTTCCCGGGCCAGGCGCTTGACCAGTTCAAGGGCGGGCTCGCCGGGACGACGGCTTTCATCGATGTCGGGTGAGCAGCAGACGAACGGCAGTCCCAGGCGGGCAAGCAATTCCCGGCGGTAGACCGAGCTTGAGGCAAGTAATAAAGGCAGCATGGGCGGCTCCAAAAGGCAGGGGCGAATTCTAGCGAGGCGCGCAAGTGACGGACAGGGCTGAATTTCCTTTGACATGGCCGGGGGCATCCCTATAATGCTGCGCCTATGTTGAATGACCCGATTCCACCTCACGTTGACCCGCGCAAATTGGCTGACCGTGGCACCACCCTTCAAGGTGAACTGCTGCTGGCCGATTTGAAGAGACTCTGCGACCCGCTTTCCGACGATGTCGGTACGGTCCAGGCCAAATTCGTTTTTGAACGAGATGAACGTAAATCTGTGGTAATCCACAGCTTTATCGACACTGAAGTCAAAATGGTTTGCCAGCGTTGTCTTGAGCTGGTCACCCTGCCGATCCACAGCGAATGCAGTTACGCCGTGGTGAAGGAGGGTGCGAATACCCAGTCGTTGCCGAAAGGTTATGACGTGCTGGAACTGGGCGAAGATCCATTGGATCTGCAGTCACTGATCGAGGAGGAGCTTCTGCTCGCCTTGCCCATTGTGCCTGCTCATCATCCGGAAGAATGCCAGCAGCCGGCGGGAGCAGATGAGCCCGAACCGAGCGAGGACGAGGTAACGCGGTCCAACCCGTTCAGTGTATTGGCGCAGTTAAAGCGTGACCCAAACGTTTAGGAGTTAATCAATTATGGCTGTTCAGCAGAACAAAAAATCCCGCTCTGCCCGTGACATGCGCCGTTCGCACGACGCTCTCGAGGCTAGCACCCTGTCCGTAGAAAAAACCACTGGTGAAGTTCACCTGCGTCACCACGTATCGCCAGAAGGCGTATACCGTGGTCGTAAAGTGATCGACAAGGGCGCTGACGAGTAATCACTTGTCCGCTCAAGTCATCGCGATTGACGCAATGGGCGGGGACTTCGGTCCCCGCAGCATTGTTCAGGCCAGCCTTGCTTGTCTGAATGCTACGCCCTCGCTGCACCTGACCCTCGTCGGTCAACCCTCCCTCCTGGAAGAAATGCTCAGCGGCCAATCGGCTGTCGACCGCGCGCGCCTGACGATTGCCCCAGCGTCCGAAATCATCACCATGGACGAAAAGCCGGCCCAGGTCCTGCGCGGCAAGCCTGACGCCTCGATGCGGGTAGCCCTTGAGCTGCTGCGCGATGGCAAGGTCCAGGCATGCGTCAGCGCAGGCAATACCGGTGCGCTGATGGCGCTGTCGCGCTACGTGCTCAAGACCTTGCCGGGTATCGACCGGCCTGCAATGGTGGCGGCGATTCCGACCCAGCGTGGGTTTTGTCAGTTGCTCGACCTGGGGGCCAACGTCGATTGCAGTGCCGAACATTTGCTGCAATTTGCGGTGATGGGCTCGGTCGCGGCGCAAACCCTGGGCATCGTGCGCCCTCGTGTGGCGTTGCTGAACATCGGTACCGAAGACATCAAGGGCAACCAGCAGGTCAAGCTGGCGGCCACGCTGCTGCAGGGCGCGCGCGGCATCAACTACATCGGTTTCGTCGAAGGCGATGGCTTGTACCGTGGCGAGGCCGATGTGGTGGTGTGCGATGGCTTTGTCGGCAATATCCTGCTCAAGTCCAGCGAAGGCCTGGCGACCATGATCGGCCAGCGCATCGAGGCCTTGTTCAAGCAAAGCTTCGCCTCGCGGGTGGTCGGCGCCCTGGCGCTGCCGTTGATGCGTCGGTTGCAGGCTGACCTGGCGCCAGCGCGGCACAACGGTGCGAGTTTCCTTGGGTTGCAGGGGATCGTGATCAAGAGTCACGGTTCGGCGGGGGTGCAGGGTTTCCAGAGTGCGATCAACCGAGCGGTGATCGAGATCCAGGAAAACCTGCCGGAGCGCCTGCATGGTCGCCTCGAGGATTTGTTAACTTAGGCGTTTTCGTCCGACAATGCTTAAATGTGACCGGTCGGTTCAAGCCGCCATCCAACTCTCAGTTTCCTAGCGCCCCCAGGGGCGTCAATTTTTGACGACAAGATCATTAGGGGCTTTGTTTTCATGTCTGCTTCCCTCGCATTCGTCTTTCCAGGACAGGGCTCGCAGTCCCTCGGCATGCTGGCCGAGCTGGGCGCGCAATACCCGCTGATCCTCGAAACATTCAAAGAAGCTTCCGATGCGCTCGGCTATGACCTCTGGGCACTGACCCAGCAAGGGCCGGAAGAGCGCCTCAATCAAACCGATAAAACCCAGCCGGCCATCCTGACCGCCTCGATCGCATTGTGGCGCCTGTGGCTGGCTGAAGGCGGCGCTCGCCCGGCATTCGTCGCCGGTCACAGCCTGGGCGAATACAGCGCCCTCGTAGCCGCTGGCAGCCTGAGCCTGGGCGACGCGGTGAAACTGGTGGAGCGTCGTGGCCAGTTGATGCAGGAAGCGGTTCCGGCCGGGCAGGGCGGCATGGCCGCGATCCTCGGCCTGGAAGACGCCGATGTGCTGGCCGCCTGTGCCGAAGCGGCGCAAGGCGATGTGGTCAGTGCGGTGAACTTCAACTCTCCGGGCCAAGTGGTCATCGCCGGTGCCAAGGCGGCTGTCGAGCGCGCCATCGAGGGCTGCAAGGCCCGTGGAGCCAAGCGCGCCATGCCACTGCCGGTCAGCGTGCCGTCGCACTGCGAACTGATGCGTCCGGCTGCCGAGCGCTTTGCCGAATCCATCGCCGCCATCGACTGGCAGGCGCCGCAGATTCCCGTGGTGCAGAATGTCAGCGCCAACGTGGCGCCGGATCTCGAGACCCTCAAGCGTGATCTGCTGGAGCAACTCTACAAGCCGGTTCGCTGGGTCGAATCGGTGCAGACCCTGGCGGCCAAGGGCGCGACCGAGCTGGTCGAGTGCGGCCCTGGCAAAGTGCTGGCAGGCCTGAACAAACGCTGCGCCGAAGGCGTATCGACTTCCAACCTCAACACCCCAGACGCCTTCGCTGCCGCCCGTGCAGCGCAGGCCTGAACAGGAGAAGCTTGCATGAGTCTGCAAGGTAAAGTTGCACTGGTGACCGGTGCAAGCCGTGGCATCGGCCAGGCCATCGCCCTGGAACTGGGTCGTCAAGGCGCCATCGTCATCGGTACCGCGACTTCCGCTTCGGGCGCCGAGCGTATTGCTGCGACCCTGAAGGAAAACGGCATCCAAGGCACCGGCCTTGAGTTGAACGTCACCAGCGACGAATCCGTTGCGGCGGTGCTGGCAAGCATTCAGGAGCAGTTCGGTGCGCCGGCGATCCTGGTCAACAATGCCGGTATCACCCGCGATAACCTGATGATGCGCATGAAAGATGACGAATGGTTCGACGTCGTCGACACCAACCTGAACAGCCTGTACCGACTGTCCAAGGGCGTTTTGCGTGGCATGACCAAGGCTCGCTGGGGTCGAATTATCAGTATCGGTTCGGTTGTGGGTGCCATGGGCAACGCAGGCCAAGTAAACTATGCTGCGGCGAAGGCCGGTCTGGAAGGTTTCAGCCGTGCGCTGGCGCGTGAAGTGGGTTCGCGCTCGATTACGGTAAACTCGGTTGCACCGGGTTTCATCGACACCGACATGACCCGTGAACTGCCGGAAGCACAGCGCGAAGCCTTGTTGACACAGATTCCGCTGGGTCGTCTGGGGCAAGCTCAAGAAATCGCGTCCGTGGTCGCTTTTCTTGCGTCGGACGGTGCGGCATACGTGACCGGGGCTACAATCCCGGTGAACGGCGGGATGTACATGAGTTAAATGTGACGGATTGCTTCAAAAAAATGTCATACGAGCTGTCTAAAATCCGTTATAAAGCTGCAATCAATTTATAGACGGCGGGCCGCAGGGTTTGAGGAGTGAAGCTTTCGGTTGAAAAACCGAAAAGTTCTTCTATACACTTACCCACCGGCCAGCTGCCTGAATTTGTCCATTAGGAGTGAAAACAAGGTATGAGCACCATCGAAGAGCGCGTCAAGAAAATCGTTGCCGAGCAACTGGGCGTTAAAGAAGAAGAAGTTGTGAACACCGCTTCCTTCGTAGAAGACCTGGGTGCCGACTCCCTTGACACCGTTGAGCTGGTGATGGCTCTGGAAGAGGAATTCGAGACCGAGATTCCTGACGAAGAAGCTGAGAAGATCACTACTGTACAAGCTGCTATCGACTACGTTACCAGCCACCAGGCGTAATCGTTTTTAGTCGTCGCTAGCTGTCATGGAAAAACCGCACTGCCATCACGGCGTGCGGTTTTTTCTTTAGGCCTGATGCAAAGTCGTCATTAGAAAAAGGAGAGTGCTGTGTCGCGTAGACGCGTCGTAGTCACCGGTATGGGTATGTTGTCGCCACTAGGCACGGATGTGCCGAGCAGTTGGCAGGGCATTCTGGCTGGCCGCAGTGGCATTGGTCTGATCGAACACACCGACCTTTCTGCCTATTCCACCCGTTTTGGCGGCTCGGTAAAGGGCTTCAATGTCGAGGAATACCTGTCGGTCAAGGAAGCTCGCAAGCTTGACCTGTTCATTCAATACGGCTTGGCAGCCGGTTTCCAGGCAGTGCGCAACGCCGGGCTGGAAGTCACCGACGCCAACCGCGAACGCATCGGCGTGGCCATGGGTTCGGGTATTGGCGGCTTGACCAATATCGAAGAAACCAGCCGCACGCTGCACGAATCGGGGCCGCGACGGATTTCTCCGTTCTTCGTGCCGGGCTCGATCATCAACATGATTTCCGGTTTCCTGTCCATCCACCTGGGTGCCCAGGGACCCAACTACGCCATTGCCACGGCGTGCACCACCGGTACCCACTGCATCGGCATGGCCGCGCGCAACATCATGTACGACGAAGCCGACGTGATGATTGCCGGTGGCGCCGAGATGGCGGCTTGCGGCCTGGGCATGGGGGGCTTTGGTGCTTCCCGTGCGCTGTCGACCCGCAACGACGAGCCCGCCCGTGCGAGCCGGCCATGGGACAAGGGCCGCGATGGCTTCGTGCTGTCCGACGGTGCCGGTGCGCTGGTGCTCGAGGAGCTGGAGCACGCCAAGGCGCGCGGCGCGACCATCTACGCCGAACTGATCGGCTTTGGCACCAGCGGCGACGCCTACCACATGACGTCGCCACCGGCCGATGGCGCCGGTGCTGCCCGTTGCATCGCCAACGCCTTGCGTGATGCGAAACTCAACGGCGAGCAGGTGCAGTACATCAACGCCCACGGCACTTCGACCCCGGCCGGCGACTTGGCCGAAGCCCAGGCGATCAAGACCGTGTTCGGCGATCACGCGTACAAGCTGGCGGTCAGTTCGACCAAGTCCATGACCGGTCACCTGTTGGGTGCGGCAGGGGCGGTGGAAGCGATCTTCAGCGTCCTGGCGATCAACAGCCAGACAGCGCCGCCGACCATCAACCTCGATGAGCCGGACGAAGGTTGCGACCTGGACTTCGTGCCGCACACTGCCCGCAGCATGGACATCGATGTGGTGCTGTCCAACTCCTTCGGCTTTGGCGGGACCAACGGTTCGCTGGTGTTCCGCCGGTTCGCCGGTTGATGGAAAGCTGGGTCGACGGTCAGCCGGCCGACGTCCTGTCGCTGAAAGATCGCGGCCTGGCTTACGGCGATGGGTTGTTCGAGACCCTCGCCGTGCAGGGTGGCGAACCGGTGTTGCTGGCGCGTCACCTGCAACGCCTGGAAACCGGTTGCCGGCGGTTGGCGCTCAACGTCGACATGAGCGCGTTGAGCACCGAGTTGAATGCCTATGCCCGGCGCCTGGGCTACGGCGTGCTGAAGCTGATCGTGACCCGTGGCGACAGTCTGCGCGGTTATGCCGCTGATCCCTCGACCCCGGCCCGACGCATCCTGCAAGGGAGCCCACCAGCCGCTTATCCCGCCGCCCATGCCGAACAAGGCGTTCTGCTGTTTCCCTGCAGCGTGCGGTTGTCCGAGCAACCCTTGCTTGCCGGCCTCAAACACCTCAATCGCCTGGAACAAGTGCTGGCTCGTGCCGAATGGAGCGATGGGCAATACGCCGAAGGCTTGATGCTGGATACGTCCGGGCGGGTGATCGAAGGTGTCTTCAGCAACCTGTTCTTGGTGCGCGACGGCGTGTTGTTCACGGCGGACCTGAGCCGTTGCGGCGTGGCCGGCGTGATGCGCGCAGAATTATTGTTTCAAGCCAAGTCCCAAGGCATCGCCACGCAAATCATGGATATCAGTCTCGAACAGCTGCACCAGGCTGATGAAGTCTTTGTCTGCAACAGCGTTTATGGCGTGTGGCCGGTACGCGGATGCGGTTCGGCGCGCTGGTCGGTTGGCCCGCTCACCCGTAAACTGCAAACCCTTGCCCGTGCGCTATTGGATGTTTGATTCGTGAGACGTAAATTCTTGCTGCTGCTGGAGACCGGACTGGTTCTGGCAGGGCTGATGTTGGGCGCTTCGGCCTGGAAGATTCATTCGGCGCTGCAACAGCCGCTGAACATCACCCAGGAAGAATTGCTGGACGTGCCCAACGGGACCACCCCGACCGGAACCCTCAAGCGCCTCGAAGCCGATGGCCTGATCAAGGACGCCTTCTGGCTGCGGATCTATTGGCGCTTCAATCTCGCCGACCAGCCACTGCATTCCGGTGAATATCGGATGGTGCCGGGCATGACCATGGAAGGCCTGATCGGTGTCTGGAAACGCGGCGAAGTGGTGCAGTACAGCGTGACGCTGGTGGAGGGCTGGAATTTCCGCCAGGTGCGCGCCGCACTGGCCAAGGATGAAAAACTCCAGCAGACCCTCACCGGCCTGAGCGACGCCCAGGTCATGGACCGTCTGGGTCACTCCGGGATATTTCCCGAAGGCCGATTCTTCCCGGATACCTATCGCTTCGTGCGCGGCACCTCGGACGTCGACCTGCTGAAAAAAGCCTACGAGCGCCTGGAAGACGTGCTCGCCAAGGAGTGGGCACAGCGTGCCGCCGATGTGCCTTATACCCAGCCGTATCAGGCGCTGATCATGGCGTCGTTGGTGGAGAAGGAAACCGGCGTGCCCCAGGAACGCGGGCAGATTGCCGGCGTCTTTGTGCGGCGCATGCGCTTGGGGATGCTGCTGCAGACTGACCCCACGGTGATCTATGGTCTGGGCGAGCGCTATACCGGCAAACTCACCCGCGCCCATCTGAAAGAAGAAAATCCGTACAACACCTATTTGATTCCTGGCCTTCCGCCGACGCCGATTGCGATGGTGGGGCGCGAGGCGATTCATGCCGCGTTGAACCCGGCGCAGGGCAACAGCCTTTACTTTGTCGCCCGCGGTGACGGCAGCCACGTGTTCTCCGATGACCTGGAGTCGCACAACAACGCGGTGCGCGAATTCCAACTCAAGCGCCGTGCCGATTACCGCTCCAGTCCGGCCCCGGCAACACCGGACGAGCAGGCACCCATTCCCGCGGCATCACCCGACACGGCGCCCGACGCTGTACCCCAGGTGCCGCCCCAAGTGCCGGCGCCCGAACCGGATGCCAGCGAGCCGCCGAGCCCGCAATGACTTTGATTAAGGATCGCCTGTGACTGGCTTGTTTATAACGCTGGAAGGCCCGGAAGGCGCCGGCAAGAGCACTAACCGCGAATACCTGGCCGAACGCCTGCGGGCGGCTGGCATCGAGGTGGTGTTGACCCGCGAACCGGGCGGTACGCCGCTGGCCGAGCGAATTCGCGAGGTGCTGCTGGCGCCCATTGAAGAGGTCATGAACCCCGACACCGAGCTGTTGCTGGTGTTCGCGGCCAGGGCACAGCATCTGGCCGAGGTGATTCGCCCGGCGCTGGCCCGTGGCGCGGTGGTGCTCTGCGATCGTTTTACCGATTCGACCTATGCCTACCAGGGCGGCGGCCGGGGCTTGTCCGTGGAGCGCATCGGCGCGTTGGAAACCTTCGTCCAGGGTGACCTGCGGCCAGACCTGACCCTGGTGTTCGACCTGCCGGTGGAAATCGGCCTGGCCCGCGCCAGTGCCCGTGGTCGGCTGGATCGTTTCGAGCTGGAGGGCCAGGCTTTCTTCAATGCCGTGCGCAGTGCCTTCCTGAGTCGCGCCAAGGCCGATCCGGCGCGTTACCTGCTGATCGATGCCGCGCAACCGCTGACCCAGGTCCAACAGTCCCTGGACGGCTTGCTGCCGCGTTTGCTGGAGCGTGTCCGTGGCTGAAGCCTATCCGTGGCAAGACGGCCTCTGGCAGCAACTGGCCGGTCGTGCCCAGCATGCCCATGCCTATCTGCTGCACGGCCCGGCCGGCATTGGCAAGCGGGCACTGGCTGAGCGCCTGATGGCCAGCCTGCTGTGCCAGCGTCCTGGTGTCTCGAACGCCTGCGGCGAGTGCAAGTCCTGCCTGCTGCTCAAGGCGGGCAGCCATCCCGATAATTACGTGCTGGAACCGGAGGAGGCGGACAAGGCGATCAAGGTCGACCAGGTTCGGGATCTGGTCAGCTTCGTGGTCCAGACCTCTCAGATGGGCGGGCGCAAGGTGGTGCTGATCGAACCCGTCGAGTCGATGAACATCAACGCCGCCAACGCCTTGCTTAAAAGTCTCGAAGAACCTTCCGGCGACACCGTGCTGTTGCTGGTCAGCCACCAGCCGAGTCGCTTGCTGCCGACCATCAAGAGTCGCTGCGTGCAACAGGCCTGCCCGCTGCCGAGCGAGGCGATGAGCTTGCAGTGGCTGGCCCAGGCCTTGCCCGACAGCAGCGACGAAGAGCGTGTCGAGTTGCTGACCCTGGCGGCCGGCTCGCCCCTGGCGGCTGTCAGCCTTCAGGCCCAGGGTGTGCGGGAGCAGCGGGCCTTGGTGGTGGATGGGGTCAAGAAACTGCTCAAGCAGCAGCAGTCCCCCACGCAACTGGCCGAGGGTTGGAACGCGATCCCGTTGCTCTTGCTGTTTGACTGGTTCTGCGACTGGTCGAGCCTGATCCTGCGCTACCAATTGACCGAGGACGAGGCTGGCCTGGGGTTGGCGGACATGCGCAAGGTGATCCAGTACCTGGCGCAAAAAAGCAGCCAGGATAAAATCTTGAACATTCAGGACTGGATTCTTGCCCAACGTCAGAAGGTGCTGGGCAAAGCGAACCTCAATCGGGTGCTGTTGCTCGAGGCGCTGTTGGTGCAGTGGGCGAGTTTGCCGGGTCGAAACTGACAGACACGGCCCAGTGTCCTGTTTCGCCAATACGTTCCTTTCTTGACGACAACAGACGCCGTCAAAAAGGAACAGTATTTGTGACACAGGACGCTAAACTCAGCTCAATCGCAGCGGAGATCAGCATGAACGAACCTGTCAGTCCCGGGCCACGCAACGGCATCCTGTCCCTGACTATCAAGGACAAGTCGGTGCTGTACGCCGCCTACATGCCTTTCATCAAGAACGGCGGCCTGTTCATTCCCACCAACAAGAATTATCGCTTGGGTGATGAAGTGTTCATGCTCTTGAGCCTGATGGATGAGTCGGAAAAGATCCCGGTCGCCGGCAAGGTGATCTGGATTACCCCCAAAGGCGCCCAGGGCAACAGGGCCGCCGGCGTTGGTGTGCAATTCAGCGACGGCGACAATTCAGCCCGCAATCAGATCGAAACCCACTTGGCCGGCTCCCTGAAGTCCGACCGTCCCACTCATACGATGTAGCCCGGCCTTTTATGCTTGTAGATTCCCATTGTCACCTTGACCGTCTCGACCTCGCTGCCCATGGCGGCTCCCTGGATGCTGCGCTGGACGCGGCCCGTGAACGGGGTGTCGGTCATTTCCTGTG
The DNA here is from genome assembly GCF_900106735.1 of Pseudomonas sp. NFACC08-1. NCBI lineage: Bacteria > Pseudomonadati > Pseudomonadota > Gammaproteobacteria > Pseudomonadales > Pseudomonadaceae > Pseudomonas > Pseudomonas sp. NFACC08-1. The sequence continues at coordinate 189,935 of NZ_FNNL01000013.1, forward strand.
CATCGGCGTCAGCGCCGACAACGCCGCCGACGTCAAGGCTCTGGCCGAACGTTATGCCGATGTCGATTGCTCGGTCGGTGTTCACCCGCTGGATGTCCAGCCCGACGCCGCGCCGGCGCTCGATTGGTTGTTGCGTGAGCTGGACCATCCACGGGTAGTCGCCATCGGCGAAACCGGCCTGGACTATCACTACGAACCGGAAGCCGCCGACGTGCAGCAGGCGTCGTTTCGGCTGCACCTGGAGGCCGCCCGGCAAACCGGCAAGCCGGTGATCATCCACACCCGCGGCGCCCGGGCCGACACCCTGGCCTTGCTGCGTGACGCCGCGCTGCCCCAGGCCGGGGTGCTGCATTGCTTCACCGAAGATTGGGACATGGCCAAGGCCGCCCTGGACATGGGCTATTACATTTCCTTGTCCGGGATTGTCACGTTCCGCAATGCCGATGCATTGCGCGACGTTGCCAGCAAAGTGCCGGCTGATCGGCTGTTGGTGGAGACCGACTCGCCTTACCTGGCGCCCATTCCCTATCGTGGCAAGCCGAACCTTCCGCAATACGTACGGGAAGTGGCAGAGTTTCTGGCGATGCTGCGCGGTGAGTCCTACGAGCGGTTTGCCGAGCAGACGACGGAAAATTTTAAGGAGTTGTTTCCACTGGCTCACGTGCGTGTGGCGCCAGCCTGAATTCCATGCAAAAAAAACCCGGGTTCTGGGGGGTGAATCCGGGTTAAGACCATTAGGAGTAAAACAAAGGCACGCGGTCCGTTGGTACCTTCATCAGCGCGTCACTTGGGGGAGATGTCGCGCCGACAGTTCAAGTATTGATCAGTATGCCAACCCGTCCAGTCTGGCCGGGGTGGTTTTTAAACAAATTTGGAATACGCTCGCTTCGGATAAGTTCTCACTGTCGCCAAAGCTCGCAGGTGCGGCGCATTGGCGTGAGAAATGGCGAGCCGGGCGTGTCGGTTTTGTGAAGAACAGTGGCCGAGAACGGATGATCCGTGCATTTTTGCGTAAGTTAGGCATAATACCCGGCTTCGAATTTTGACCCTTCAGACCTTTTTCTTATGCACAAAGAACCCCGTAAGGTCCGTGAGTTTCGCCGCCGCGAGCAGGAAATTCTCGACACCGCGCTCAAGTTGTTCCTCGACCAGGGTGAAGACAGTGTCACCGTCGAGATGATTGCGGATGCCGTGGGTATCGGCAAAGGCACGATTTATAAACATTTCAAATCCAAGGCGGAGATCTACCTGCGCCTGATGCTCGACTACGAGCGCGATTTGAACGAGCTGCTGCATTCGGCCGATGTGGACAAGGACAAGGAGGCCCTGTCCCGGGCCTACTTCGAGTTCCGCATGCGCGACCCGCAGCGCTACCGCTTGTTCGATCGCCTGGAAGAGAAGGTGGTCAAGGGCAACCAGGTGCCGGAGATGGTCGAGGAGCTGCACAAGATCCGTGCCTCGAACTTCGAACGCCTGACGCTGCTGATCAAGGGCCGGATCAGCGAAGGCAAGCTCGAAGATGTGCCGCCTTATTTCCATTACTGCGCTGCCTGGGCGCTGGTGCATGGCGCGGTGGCGCTGTATCACTCGCCGTTCTGGAGCAACGTGCTGGAAGACCAGGAAGGTTTCTTCCAGTTCCTGATGGACATTGGTGTGCGCATGGGCAACAAGCGCAAGCGCGATACCGACGTCCCGAGCAACTGAGGCCGCACAGGCCAAGACATTCAGCTGTCTTATTGCGCCATGTCCGCTTACATGGCGCAGTGTCCCAGTAATATACTCAGGCTTGGGTCTTGCGAAATCTTGATTTCTAGGTCAATTTTTGCGAGTCCGATTTTTCTCGTGCCGGAGTGACCCATGATCGTTGACCGTCAAGGCAGGCGTTTCCGTAATCTGCGGATAAGCCTGACTTCAGCCTGCAATTACGCCTGTACCTATTGCGTGCCTGACGGCAAGCGGTTGGTGGCTGCGCAGGATGAACTGTCGGCCGAGGCCATGGCGCGTGGCGTGGCCTATTTGATCGAGGCCGCTGGCATCGAGCGGCTGCGCATCACCGGCGGCGAACCGTTGGTCAGCCCCAAGCTCGAGTGTTTCATGATGGCGGTGGGGCAGATGGGCCTGGAGGACATCAGCCTGACCACCAATGGCCAGTTGCTGGCGAAAAAACTGCCCTTGCTGGTAGACGCCGGTATCCGTCGCATCAACGTTTCCCTCGACACCCTGGACCCCGCCGCGTTTCGCAGTATCGCCCGGGGCGGCGACCTGGCGACCGTGCTCGATGGCATGGACCAGGCCCGAGCCGCCGGGATGAAGATCAAGGTCAACATGGTGCCATTGCGCGGGCAGAACCTGGACCAGGTGATGCCTTTGCTCGAATACTGTCTGGAACGTGGTTATGAGTTGCGTTTCATCGAGTTGATGCGCATGGGGCACCTGGCCAGCGACTCCAATGCTTTCCTGCAACAGTTCGTCAGCCTCCAGCAACTGCTCAGCCTGATCGGCGATCAGTACGAATACCTGCAAGCCGATGCGCCGGTGGATGCTACCGCGGTGCGCTATGAGATACCGGGGCTGGGGCACTTTGGCGTGATCGCCAACGAAAGCGTGCCTTTCTGCCGTACCTGCTCACGGTTGCGGTTGTCTTCCACGGGTTGGCTGCATGGCTGCCTGTCGTCGAGTAACCGTCATTTCGTCGGCGACCTGCTGGATAAGCCCCGCCACCAGGCATTGCCGGCGCTTCAGCGCTTGTTGGTCAAGGCGTTGGGGGACAAGCAGGAAGTGGCATTCTCCGGCGGCGCGACCATCATGAAAATCATCGGCGGCTGAATGAGGCTTTTGTGGCGAGGGAGCTTGCTCCCGCTGGGCTGCGCAGCAGCCCC
>NZ_FNNL01000018.1:0-113377 GCF_900106735.1 Pseudomonas sp. NFACC08-1
TGGTCCATCAGCGAGGTGCGCCGTCAGTTCGGCGACGTGCGGCTGGAGCGGGTGCGCGACGAGGAGCTCGATGGGCTGCTCAACAGTGCTTATGCCGACACGGGCAGTGCTGCCGCCGTCGTGGGCGCGGCGGAAAACGAAGTGGACCTCGACCGGTTGATGCAAGACATCCCCGAGATCACCGACCTGCTGGACACCCAGGACGGCGCGCCGGTGATCCGCATGATCAACGCCTTGCTGACCCAGGCCGCACGAGACGAGGCCAGCGACATCCACATCGAACCCTACGAGAGCCATTCGGTGGTGCGCTACCGCGTCGACGGCACCCTGCGCGACGTGGTTTCGCCGCGAAAGGCCCTGCACGGCGCGTTGGTGTCGCGGATCAAGATCATGGCCCAGCTCGACATCGCCGAAAAACGCCTGCCCCAGGACGGACGCATCGCCCTGCGCGTCGCCGGGCGCCCGATCGATATCCGCGTCTCGACGGTGCCCACCGGCCACGGCGAACGGGTGGTGATGCGGCTGTTGGACAAGCAGGCCGGACGCCTGCAACTGGAAACGTTAGGCATGGACCCGGACGTGCTGGGCAAGCTCGATCACCTGATCCGTCAGCCCCACGGCATCGTCCTGGTCACCGGTCCCACCGGTAGCGGCAAGACCACCAGCCTCTATGCCGCCCTGGCCCGGCTGGACGCCAGCGTCCACAACATCCTCACGGTGGAAGACCCGGTGGAATACGACCTGCCGGGCATCAGCCAGATCCAGGTCAACGCCAAGATCGACATGACCTTCGCCCTGGCGTTGCGGGCGATCCTGCGCCAGGACCCGGACATCATCATGATCGGCGAAATCCGCGACCTGGAAACCGCGCAAATCGCCGTGCAGGCCTCCCTCACCGGTCACCTGGTGTTGGCGACGCTGCACACCAACGACGCGGTGTCGGCCATCAACCGCTTGATCGACATGGGCGTCGAGCCGTTCCTGCTGGCCTCGTCGATGCTCGGCGTGCTGGCCCAGCGACTGGTGCGCAGGCTCTGCCCGCAGTGCAAGCAACCGGATCCGGCCACGCCCGGCACCTGGCGCCCGGTGGGTTGCCCGAGCTGCAACCAGACCGGCTACAGCGGGCGCACCGGGATCCATGAACTGTTCTGCATTGACGATGACATCCGCACGCTGATCCACCAGGGGGCAGGGGAGCAGGCACTGCGCGCCGCTGCCCGCCGAGCCGGGATGTTCAGCATGCGCGAGGATGGCGAGCGCTGGGTGCGCAGTGGCACCACGGCCCCTGAAGAAATCCTGCGCGTGACACGGGACGCCTGATGAATCGCTACCGTTTCGAGGCCGCCGACGCCCAGGGCAAGATCGAATCCGGACATTTGGAAGCCGACAGCCAGGGGGCAGCCTTCAACCTGTTGCGCAGCCGTGGGCTGACGGCATTGCAGGTGCAGGTCGAGCGCAACACGCCACCGGCCAACGGCGGAGGCTTGTTCAGCGCCAAGCTCTCGGACAACGACCTGGCCTGGGCCACCCGCCAACTGGCGAGCCTGCTGGGCGCCAGCCTGCCGTTGGAGGCCGCATTGAGCGCTACGGTGGAGCAGGCCGAGCGCAAGCACATCGCCCAGACCTTAAGCGCGGTGCGCGCCGATGTGCGCAGCGGCATGCGCCTGGCCGAAGCCCTGGCGGCACGCCCCCGGGATTTTCCGGAAATCTATCGGGCGTTGATTGCCGCCGGTGAAGAGTCCGGCGACCTGGCCCAGGTGATGGAGCGATTGGCGGACTACATCGAAGAGCGTAACAACTTGCGGGGCAAGATCCTCACGGCGTTCATCTACCCTGGGGTGGTGGGGCTGGTGTCGATCGCCATCGTGATTTTCCTCCTCAGCTACGTGGTGCCCCAGGTGGTCAGCGCGTTCTCCCAGGCCCGGCAAGACCTGCCCGCGCTGACCGTGGCGATGCTCACTGCCAGTGATTTCATTCGTGCCTGGGGCTGGTTGTGTTTTGGCGTGCTGGCCGGTGGCTTCTGGAGTTGGCGTATGTACTTGCGCAAACCGGCGGCGCGGCTGAGTTGGCACGCGCGGGTGTTGCGCCTGCCGCTGATCGGGCGTTTTGTACTGGGCCTCAACACCGCGCGGTTTGCCTCGACCCTGGCAATTCTCGGCGGAGCAGGGGTGCCGTTGCTGCGAGCCCTGGAGGCGGCGCGCCAGACGCTGTCCAACGACCGTCTGAGCCTGAGCGTCAGCGAGGCCACGGCCAAGGTCCGCGAAGGCGTCAACCTGGCGGCGGCGCTGCGGGTGGAAAAAGTCTTCCCGCCGGTGCTGATCCACCTGATCGCCAGCGGCGAGAAAACCGGCTGCCTGCCGCCGATGCTCGAACGCGCCGCACAAACCCTGTCCCGCGACATCGAACGCCGGGCCATGGGCATGACCGCGCTGCTGGAGCCGCTGATGATCGTGGTCATGGGCGCGGTGGTGCTGGTGATCGTCATGGCGGTGTTGCTGCCGATTATCGAGATCAATCAGTTGGTTCAATAGCCCACCGCGCACAAAACCGTGGCGAGGGAGCTTGCTCCCGCTGGGCTGCGCAGCAGACCCAAAACCTGACTTTCCAGTACAACAGACAGATCGCAGTCAGCCGGTTTGGGGTCGCTTCGCAACCCAGCGGGAGCAAGCTCCCTCGCCACAAAAGCAGCCCGTTGTTTGGCAGTGACGCGACACCTCCCGAGCCTCACCCTCGCCAAACTCGGGTTCCTCGTTCTGTCATCTTCCGTCGCCCGGCAACCGTCCACCGCCCCCTCCACGGCCAACCCTCGCCATCCCCCTGGAAAATCCGCCTGAACCCACGGCGCAGAGCCCTCGAACACCCGAGGAAAAAACCTGAAAAACAGCCCTCGGCTCCCGAGGTTTTTTCCTTTATCTGTCACCGGAAACTGCGAATTTCTAACCCATGGCCTCACCCCATCGCCACCGGCACAGGACCGAGCGCCATGACGGCAAGCACGCGTCACCCAACCTTCGTACGAACACGATGAAAGGAGATTCTTCATGTTTAAGCGCAACGTTCTCGCGGTATCCCTGACCCTCGCCGGCCTCTGCGTCGCTCAGGCCGCCATGGCTGATGTCAACGGCGGTGGTGCTACCTTGCCTCAGCCGCTCTATCAGACTTCCGGCGTACTGCCTGCCGGTTTTGCCCCCTACATCGGCGTGGGCAGCGGTGCTGGCAAGGCTGCTTTCCTGACCAACGACTACACCAAGTTCGTGCCTGGCGACACCAGCGGCAAGAAAGTGCACTGGGCTGGTAGCGACTCCAAGCTCAGCGCCACTGAACTGAGCACCTACGTCAGTGCCCACGGTGCCGCCTGGGGTCCATTGATCCAGGTGCCTTCGGTCGCCACTTCGGTTGCCATTCCGTTCAACAAGACTGGCACCGCCAACGTCGACCTGAGCGTCAACCAACTGTGCGGCGTGTTCTCCGGCCGTCTGACCGACTGGAGCCAGATCACTGGTTCGGGCCGTACTGGCGCAATCACCGTGGTTTACCGTTCAGAAAGCAGCGGCACCACCGAGCTGTTCACCCGCTTCCTGAATGCCAAGTGCGCTGAAACCGGCACCTTCAGTGTCACCACCACCTTCGCCTCCAGCTACAGCGGTGGCCTGCCAACTGGTGCCGTTTCCGCCTCCGGCAGTGCTAACGTGATGACTGCACTGAACGCTGCGCAGGGTCGTATCACCTATATGAGCCCGGATTACGCCGCTACTACCCTGGCCGGTCTGGACGACGCCACCAAGGTCGCTCGTGTTGGCGGTCTTTCCCCTGCACCAGCCAACGTGTCGGCAGCTATCAATGCCGTTACGGTTCCTGCTGTTGCCGACCGGTCAAAACCAAACGCCTGGGTGCCTATTTTCACTTCCCAAAAAGTGATCGATGAAACCATTCCGGCTGATCCTAGCTTGCGCCTCTACCCAACCACCGGCTACCCAATCCTGGGTTTCACCAACGTGATCTTCAGCCAGTGCTACGCCGATGCGACCCAGACCACTCAGGTTCGCAACTTCTTCAGCCGTCACTACGGTTCGTTGACCAACAACGACTCGGCCATCACCGCCAACCGTTTCGTGCCACTGCCTTCGGCTTGGAAAACTGCCATTCGTGATTCCTTCGTCACGGCTTCCAGCGGTCTGAGCATCGGCAACACCAGTGTCTGCAACGCCATCGGTCGTCCGTTGTAAGCCCAGGCTTGAACGACCTGCAACAGCCGGTCAGCAACGGTGAAAGCCGTTGCTGACTTTTTGCGTCATACCCGCGCCAACACAGCCACATGAAATTTTCATGACATCCGTTCGGTCCCGAGCGGCTGTAACCGCCTATCCCCTATAACCAACGCTGGCAGCTTGATAGCACTGCGTTGCGCCCCCTTAGAGCGAACCCGAAAGGATGAGTAGGATGCTGCGCTGCAAACCCCAGACGAACCTGAATGCTCCACGTCGCGATGGCGAGTTGTCGATGTTGCGGCTCAAGCCGCTGGCCCAGGCCATTGCCCTGCTGATGGTGGCTGGCAATGCCCAGGCGGCGACCGCGTTCAGTTCGGCCTGGTTTGCCGCCAAGGGCGCGTCCCCTGCCGGTGGCGCGGCACGGCCCACGACGGCGTTGCCAGGCATGCCGCCGCCCTTGGCCCAACAGCAACGGGCCAATGCGCAGTTGCAGCGGTCGCTGACCAACCTCAACAACACCGTGGCCGCCATCGCAGCCCAGCAGGCGGCGCAAGCGGCAGGAAGGCAGGCCGCGTTCGGGCAAATCCAGACCGTGCCCGACGGCTTGGGCGAGGGCGGGCTCAAGGTCGATAACAGCCTGGCCCAGGGCTGGCTCAACGCCAAGGGACCGCAGCAGACCCAGGCCGGCGGCAAGACCACGGTGAAGATCGAGCAGACCGCCGACAAGGCGATTCTCAACTGGGAAACCTTCAACGTCGGGCGCAACACCACGGTGGATTTCCAGCAGCAGTCGGACTGGGCCGTGCTCAACCGGGTCAACGATCCGCAGGCGCGACCGAGCCAGATCCAGGGCCAGATCAAGGGCAACGGCACGGTGATGCTGGTGAACCGCAATGGCATCATTTTCAGCGGCAGCAGCCAGGTCAACGTGCGCAACCTGGCGGCGGTGGCGGCCAACATCAGCGATGAGCAATTCAGCAAGCGCGGCTTGTACGTCGATGCCACTGGCACCCAGCCGACCTTCACCGACGCGGCGGGCAAGGTCGAAGTGCAGCAGGGCGCACTGATCGAAACCCACCGCGCCTCTACCTCTACGACCGGTGGTGGTTATGCCTTGTTGCTGGGTAGCGAAGTGGAGAACGCCGGCTCTATCATCACCGCCAAGGGCCAGACCTCCCTGGCGGCGGGCGACAGCTTCTACATCCGCCGGGGCCAGGGCACCAGCGGTAACCTGCGTTCCACCACCCGTGGCAACGAGGTGGCGACGTCCCTCAAGCCGGGCAGCAGCGCCGGCACGGTGATCAACAGCGGCCTGATCCAGGCCAGCACCGGCGACATCACCCTCACCGGACACAATGTGCAGCAGAACGGCGTGGCCGTGGCCAGCAGTTCGGTGGACACCCGCGGCACCGTGCACCTGCTCAACGCCTTCAGCGACAGCACTGGCAGCGTGACCCTGGGGCTGGGCAGCGCCACGGCGGTGTTGCTCGACGCCGCCGGCGGCAGTGCCCTGGACAGTCAGCGCAATGCCGGACCGGCCGGCCTGGATGGCACGCCGAACAACCTGATCACCGGCCAGTTCAACAACCTCAGCAGCGTGGTCGACCGCACCGATCAGTCGCGGGTCGAGATCGTCAGTGGCGGCAGCGTCGACTTCCAGAACGGCTCCATCACCCTGGCCACCGGCGGCCAGGTCGCGGTCAGCGCCGCCGGGCGCAGCCTGGTGCGCGATGGCGCGGTGATCGACGTATCCGGCGCCATTGGCGTCAAGGTGGCGATGGAGTCCAACTCCATCAAGGTCAACGTGCAGGGCAATGAACAGCGCGATGCGCCGGTCAACCGCGACGGCGGCAAGCTGACCAACAACGATGTCTGGGTGGATGTGCGTGACTTGATCTACGTGCCGGCAGGCACCAATGGCTACGCCACCGACCGTTGGTACACGGCGGGTGGGCTGTTGGAAGTCGGCGGTTACTTGGGGACCCGAGGCCACAGCGCCGGTGAATGGGCTGCTCAAGGCGGCACCCTGACGTTCACTGGCAACGACGTGGTGACCCAGCAGGCAGCGCAACTGAACCTGTCTGGCGGTACCCTGGATGTGCAGAGCGGCTACTTGCGGCAGTCCTGGCTCAAGGGCGCTGATGGGCGTTTGCATGAATTGTCCAAGGCGCCGGGGGACATTCTCTACACCGGTATCTACAAGGGCTACGAAGACCACAGCCAGCGTTGGGGCCAGACCGATTACTACTACAACCCGCTGATTGCCCCACGCGAGCGTTTCGAAGCCGGCTACACCGTCGGCCGCGATGCCGGCAAGCTGGTGGTGTCGACCCGCAACGCGGTGCTGGAAGGCCAAATCGTTGGTGAGGTCTACCAGGGTGAACGCCAGACTCAGGCGCCGAATCTCAACCTCGACGGTTACCAGCAATCGCAAAATGCCGTGGCCCGACGGGCGCAGTTGTGGGTGGGCAGCTACACGCCGATCTATGACAAGACTGCAGGCGTGATCAACAGCGGTTTGAACCCCACCTTCGATCAGGTCACCGTCGGCAAGGTGACCGACAAGATTGCCGCGGGCCAGGACCTGACCTCGGTGGTCGACACCGATCGGCAAGGCAAGCTGGTGCTGGATAACGAACTGCTCAATGGCTTTCAGCTCGGCGCGGTCAAGGTGGCGGCGGCAGAAGGTATCAAAGTCGATGGCACGCTTAAAGTGGCCGATGGCGGCGACATCACGCTTTATGCACCACAGGTGGAAGTCAACGCCAACCTGACGGCTCGCAGCGGTCGCATTGCCTTGGGTAACGTTCTTAAGCAGGTCAGAACCGATAACTTCCAGATGGGAGACGTCGTGCTTTCGCCCGCCACCGGTCAGCGTGCCGGGGTCACGTTGGGCGAGGGCGTGATGCTGAACACCGCTGGGCGGTGGAGCAATTTGCTGCTTGACGGCAACGACCGCCAAGGCCTGCCGTTCCTCAACGGCGGCACGGTGTCCGTGCGCAGCAGCGGCGACATTGACGTGCGTCAGGGCAGTCGGATTGACGTCAGTTCCGGTGCTGCGGTCATGGCCGATGGCAAGACCCGCGGCGGCAAGGGCGGTGACCTGACCCTGACCGCCAGTACCGGCGCATCGTCCGATAACGGCGCCTTGAACCTTGACGGTGAACTGCGCGGCACCGGCGTGAATGGCGGCGGGACCTTGACGCTGGCGGCCAATAAAGTGCTGATCGGCGACAGCGGCTCGCCGCTTGAACCGGGCACCCTGCAACTGGGCGGAGACTTTTTTGACAAAGGCTTCTCGGCCTATGACATCACCGGTAACGAAGGTCTGACCGTGGCCGACGGGGCCCAGGTCGATGTGACGATGCCGGTGTACCGCTTTGGCGAGCAGGCGTTGAACACCGGCAGCGGCGCGGAGCCGGCCGATGCGTTGCAGCGCTGGACGCCGGAGCTGTACCAGGAAGATGCGATCAAAGGTGTCATGACCCAGCGTCGCGGCGCGAGCCTGAGTCTCACTGCCGGTACCGCGAACTCCAGCGCCGCCGACATGGCCAGCACGGTGTTGAACCTGGGCAAGGGCAGCGTGGTCAGCGTCGATCCGGGCCAGGGCATCGATGTGCGCAGCATCGGTCAACTGACCGCCAACGGTACCCTTAATGCGTGGGGTGGGCGGGTCAGCCTCACCGGGTTGAGTGTCATCGGTGCGGAGGGTGAAGCCGTCAACGCTCAGGGCCACGGTCGCTCCATCTGGCTGGGCGAGCAGGCTCTGATCGATGTCTCCAGCCGGGCCGTGACCGCCCAGGATATGCGCGGTCAGACCTATGGCCTGGTACGTGATGGCGGGCAGATTGTCATCGGCGGCCAGATCGACGCCGAGAAAGGTTCGGCTTCCGCATCCGAACTGTTTGTGGTGGTGCGCGAGGGCGCGCGTCTGCAAGCGGATGGCAGCCAGGCCGTGCTGGATATTCCCGGACAGGGGCGCACCTCGGTGGCGAGCAATGGCGGCAGCATTTCCCTGGCGTCGGCCAATGGTTTGTACCTGGATGGCGCATTCAGCGCCCATTCGGGCGGGACAGGGGCGGCGGGCGGCAAGTTGTCGGTGGCATTGGAAACGCCTTACTACGTGAAGAACGCCGCCAGCGACCGAGCGATGAAGGTGCGTGAGTTGGTGTTGGGACAGACCGCGCCTGCGAGCTTGCTGGAGGGTAATGCCGAGACAGCGGCGGACTCGTTGGTTTACGGCCACGGGCGCTTGGGTGTTGATCAGGTCCAGTCGGGAGGTTTCGACAGCCTGGCGCTGTTGAGCAATGGACTGTTGAGCATCGATGGTGACGTGTCGCTGTCCCTTGGCCAAAGCCTGAGCCTGTATGCCCGCAACTTTGTCACGAGTGCAGCCGCGCCAAATACCCGGGCTCAACTCAATGCTTCCCATGTACTGCTGTCGGGCCCCGCGGCCAACCTTCCAAACAAGGATAACTACGTCCGACCGGTGGTCGACGGCGGCGTATCATTGCAGACGAACAAGGCCGTGTTTTCTGTCAACGCAGACCTGTTGGATGTGCAGGGTAACGTGACGTTCAGCAGCAAGGGCACCGTGCGGCAGGCCGACGGCAGCACCGTCGAGTTGGAGCGCACAGGTTTTGACCGGGTTCAGTTAAGCAGTCGGGGAGATGTGCGATTCCTGGCCGGGTTCTCGAACGAAGGGTTGCCTTTAGGTTTCACAACTCAACTGGTGACGCCTGCGGACATGATCCTGCAGGCCGCCCAACTGTACCCAGCGACCGGCGTAGGCGCTCGTGTTTTGGCAGGGTATGGCTGGGGGCGCGATCCCGTTAACAACATCCCTCTCTACGATCCGACGCGCAGTCTGGTTATCGGCCGTACCACCCAGGTCGTCCCCCAGGTGCCTTATTCGGTGTTCGGTCGCTTGCAATTGGGCAGTGCGAAGATCGAACAAGGGGGTGTCGTACGGGCTCCGCTTGGGCTGCTTGAAGTCGGTACAAATGATAGCTCGGCGGGCATATCTGCCCGGCTGGACTTGTTGCCGGACAGTTTGACCTCCGTCAGCGGCCTAGGGCTGATCCTGCCTTATGGCGGTACTGTCGATGGGCAGAGTTACCAGTACGCAGGCAAAAAAGTCGTTCTGCTGGGGCAAGGCGCAGTGCCCTCCGACAATGGTGACCTCAATGTCGGCGTGATTCTGGGGGGGCAGTCGGTGGTTGCTCAGGAAGGCTCGGTACTCGACCTCTCGGGGGGTGGTGACTTGCTCGGCGCCGGGTTTATCTCTGGCCGAGGGGGTTCCACCGACGCGCGTTTCAATCCGCTGGTACAAATCGGCGCGAACGGCGGTTTTACCTTGCCGGGCCTATCCAGCAACCCGGTCTATGCCATCGTGCCGGGCAACCAGAGCCAATATGCACCAGTCGCCCCCGAAGGCGGCGCAGTGGACCCCAGGGTAGGCCAGCAAATTACCATTGGTGCTGGCGTTCCGGGATTGGCCGCGGGTACCTATACCTTGATGCCCTCCACCTACGCCTTGTTGCCGGGAGCGTTCCGGGTCGAAGTCAATGGCCTGGCGGGGCAGGGGGTGACAACGGCTGCGCAACAGATGCGCAACGGCTCCTGGACCACCGCTGGGGTACTGTCGGTGGCTAATACCGGGCAGCGCAACAGTTTGTCCAGTCAGGTCATTCTGACGTCGGGAGATGTGCTTCGCCGCTACTCGCAATACAACGAAACCAGCTACGCCCAGTTTGCCGTGGCCGACGCCGGACGCCTGGGTGTCCCCAGGGCTTTATTGCCAGTGGATGCCAAGACTTTGAAGCTGAACCTGGCCAGGGGCGCTGGGGATCAGGCGTTCTCCTTCAAGGGTATTGGCAAGTTCGCGCCTCAGACGGGTGGATACGGCGGTACCGTTGCAGTGGTGGGGGGCACCGGTAGCGCACTGGAGGTAGTTGCCGACGGGCGCGGGGCCACGGCCGGTTTCGAAGGTGTGACCCTCAATGCCGCAAGCCTCAATGCATTGAACGCCTCGCGCCAAGTGATCGGCGGCCAGTTTTCAATTCTTTATGGCCAAGGGGGTAACTACGTCACGCCACAAAGGGTCTCCCGCAGTGTGACTTTGCGTGAAGGCGCGACTCTGGCGGCACCGGAGGTTTTTCTGCTGACCGACGGGGGCGAGCTGTTGGTGGAACAAGGCGCCGCCATCAACACCCTCGGGCAAGGCAAGGCGGCGTACGATGCCCGTGATGGCTTTATCTATAACCTCAATGTGAGGAACCAGAATTACAATTTGCTGGCGGCTTCCAACGGCTTGCTCAACGTGCTGGCTCCGCAATCGGGCTCCACGGGTTCGGTCAGTATCGGCGGTTGCAGCCTGACACCGTGCACAGGCGTGACGAAGATTCACTCTGAAGGCAGTATCGTCGCCGCCTCGGGCAGCAGCCTGGAACTGGACGACCAAGTGCGCTATGGCACCCGTCACCTGACGCTGGCCCTGAGCAACATCAACGTTGGCACCGCCCAGGCCCTGAGCGCTGCGGCAACGCACCAGGTCTTGCCGGCGGGGCTGACCCTGAGCCAGACCGTGCTCGATCGCCTGTTGCGCGGGGACACCGAGTACGGTGCTCCGGCCCTGGAAACCCTCGAACTGTCGGCCAGTCAGGCGCTGAATTTTTACGGTACCGTCAGTCTCGACACCTATGACCCGACAACAGGCAAGTCGCGCCTGAATAATCTGATGCTCAGCACCCCTGCCATCTATGGTGCCGGTAGCGCCAATGATGTGGCGACCATTCGCACCACCAACCTGATCTGGAACGGCGCTGTCGGCGCGCCGGGTTCGGTGATTGCCGGTGGGGCCGGTACCGGTGCCGGTCGCCTGGACATCCAGGCCCAGCGCATCGAATTCGGCTACGGTGACTTCGCCCAGCCCAGCTCGGTCAGCACCCTGGACCGCCTGGCCCTGGGATTCGCCAACGTCAACCTCAGCGCCAGCGAACGCCTGACCGCCAATCACAAGGGCAGCCTGGCGGTGTATCAAAGCCAGGGCGCCTATGACGCAAAAACAGGCTACGTCTACAGCGGCGGCAACCTGAATATCCTCACGCCGTTGCTCACGGGTGAAGCCGGATCGGTCAACCGCATTACTGCAGGCGGCGTGGTCAATGTAACGGGCACAACCGCTAAGCCTGGCGCTGTCTCCGGGCTAGGGGGCGAGCTGTCCCTCAAGGGCGCGAGCCTCAACCTCGCCAGCGCAGTGGTGCTGCCCAGCGGCAAGCTCACCCTCAGCGCGACGGATGACCTGACCCTGACGGATGCGGCGCAGATCGACCTGGCTGGGCGCGCAGTCACCTTCAACGATGTGACGCGTTACAGCGCCGGTGGTGAGCTGATCCTGCAAAGCCGCAACGGCAACATCCGCCAGGCGGATGGTTCAAGCATCGACCTCTCGGCCCGTAACAACCAGGCTGGCCGGCTCAGTGCCGTGGCCCTGGACGAGGCCGCCGGGATCGTTGATTTGCAGGGTCGGATTCTCGGCAGCAGCACGGGCGAATACGACGCCGGCGGCACCGCCATGCCGTACCTGGCCGGCGGTGTGGAAGTCCAGGCCCAGCGCCTGGGCGGCAACGGCAGCCTCAGCGAGCAGTTCGCGGCCTTGAACCAACGATTGGATGACGGACAGGTGTTCGGTTCCCGTGGCTTCCAGCTCAAACAGGGCGACCTGGTGATCGGCAACGAACTCAAGGCCTCGACCATCAGTGTGTCGGTCGACAACGGAAACCTGTTGGTCAATGGCAAGGTAGACGCCAGCGGCGAACGGGTCGGCAGCATCCGGCTCGCCGCCGGGCGCTCTCTGACCCTGGGCAGCAACGCGGTGCTCGACGCCCACGGCAATCGCCTGCGGGTGGACAGCTACGGCAAGATCATCGACTCACCGAACCGCGCCATGGTCGACCTGACCTCCCGGGGCGGCGTGCTGACATTGGCCGACGGCGCGCGCATCGATCTGCGCCATGGCACCGCGGCGCCTGCGGGGCAGCATGATGGCCGCGCTCGCGGCACCCTGGAACTCAATGCCCGGCGCGCCGGCCCGGATGCCACCCAAGGTGACATCGCCATCGATGCCAGCGGCAACCTGGATATCCAGGGCGCGCGGTCCATCGCCGTCAATGGTATGTGGCAGTACAACGATGCAGCCTTTGGCAGCGATCCGGCGGCCAGTGGCCGTCCTTATCAGGTCATCGACCAGGCCTACCTGGATGGCAAGCACCAGGATAGCCTCGCCTTCATCAACGCGGCGCTGGCCAACAGCGATTTGATGCAACGTAGACTCGCCGGCCTGAACAACGCCCGTTACGCCGATGCGTTCCACCTGCGGCCCGGCGTTGAGATTGTCAGCGCCACGGCCGACGGCGACCTGGTGGTGCAGGGTGACCTGGACCTGTCCGGTTATCGCTACGCCAGTGTCAACCCGCACACTCGGCAAACCGCCGTGTACGGCTCCGGTGAGGCCGGCGCGCTGACCCTGCGCGCCGGGGGCGACCTGAGCATCTACGGCAGCATCAACGACGGATTCGCTCCGCCGCCCGCCACTCAGGATGACAAAGGCTGGGTGTTGCTGCCCGGCATCGATTTCACCGGTGGCGACATCGTCGTCCCCGGTGCTGGCGTGACCCTGGCCGACGGTACGGCGTTCCCTGCGGGAACCACGCTCAACTACGACTTACCCATCAAAAACGTGACCCTGGCGGCCGGCACCCGGTTGCCAGTGGCGGCGATCCTGGAACAACCCTTGGAACTGCCGGCCGGCACGGTATTGGCGGCTGCGGTGCACGACGCCTCCGGCAACCTGCTGTTTGCCGCCGGCACTTTGCTGAGCCGGGCCCAGACCCTCGAAGCCGGCTCGCAGTTGGGCGCTGGCAGCGTGTTGAGCGGCGCCACCGCTTTGCTCGGTTTCACCTGGCCCAAGGGCGTGGCGCTGCCCAACGTGGCCGACGCGGGCAATGTCCAGAGCAATATTCTCAAGCTGGACGGCAGCCTGGCGTTGAACCGCGGTTCGCTGATCCCGTCCGGCACCGATGTGAAGTTGCCCAATGGCGTCGAGTCGATCCAGCTACGTCCGGAAATCGCCGGCAGCGATGGCCGCATGTGGGCTATCGCCCCGATGCTCGCCGAGGGTTCGCAATCCTGGTCGCTGCGGCTGGTGGCCGGGGCGGATACGACGGCGGCGGACAGCCGGATCGTCCAGCCCGATCCGGTACAAGGCGACTTGCGTCTTGCCGATAGCCACTACGGCATGTTTGGCAAATCCGTGCCGGCCAAGGGCACCTATCAGTGGACTCAACTAGGGGTCGATGAGCTGGCGGGCGCGGGGTTCACGGTAGCGCTCGGACAAACCGTCGACCTGACAATCGTGAGCAATTTTGGCTACGACTCGGTTGACGCGTTCTGTGCGGATTTCGCTGGTATTTGCGCGCTTCAAGCTTCTTACAGATGGACCAAGGCAGCGGAGGAGGAATTGGCAGGTTCCGGCTTTGAGGTCAAGGCCGGCGAGCTGATCAGCCAGGCCGCTGCGCAGTTTTTCCAGTTTGATTCGGTTCAGTCACTCTGCGACGCGGCGCCGAGTGTCTGTGCCCCCGCAGACGTGGAGTATGAAGCGGTTGCCGGCAGTGTCCGTCCGAGCGTCATCCGCACCGGCACCGGCGACCTGGAACTGCTCAGCGGTGGCAGCCTGCGCATGGATTCGTTGTTTGGCATCTACACCGCCGGCACCTCGTCGGCACCGACGTTCCCAGGCGATCCCTACAACCAGCCCAAGGCCCTGGGCGCCAACGGCAAGGTACTCACCGACGAGGATGGCAGTAACGAAAAGCTGGTCGATGGCGGCACTGAAAGTCTCTATCGCGCCTGGTATCCGGACGCGGGCGGTAACCTGTTGCTTAAGGTCGGCGGTGACCTCAGTGGCAACCTGACGGCGCCTGTCAACTCTAACGGGCGACCGAACCCTACCGACATGGGCCAGGATTCGGCCAATGTAGGCAATTGGCTCTGGCGCCAGGGCAATGGTGATTCCGCGAGCAGCCAGCCGACCGCCTGGTGGATCAACTTTGGTAGTCATACCGCGTCGACGGTGTCGGGGGGCGCTGATCAAATGGCCGCTTTCACCGGGTTCGGGACTTTGGGTGGCGGTGATCTGGATGTACAGGTGAAGGGTGACGCGGGGGTGTTGAACCGGCTCGCCGGTAACGACTTCAACTCAAACATCAACCCTCGTAGCCAGGGGCTGCTGTTGGCGGTGGGCAGCACCGGACGTGTGGGCTCTGATGGCAGCCTGCAATTGACCGGCGGTGGCGATCTCAACCTGCGTGTGGGTGGTGTTTTGAATCCCGAGAGCTCGTTCACCATGGGGCATCTCAACGGCGCGATCATCAATTTGCGAGGACACGCCCAAATCGATGGTGGTGCCATTGGTCGTATCGACCTGCTCTACGGCAACAGTGCCCCAGTGCAATCCCCTGGAGAAACACGGGCCTACGACTCCTTCAAGTCCACACGAGGAGCTGCAACCGGTGGACTGACCCTCATGCCTGGTGATGCTACCTTCGATCTGCGTACGTTGGGCGACTTGGTCGTGATGGACGTTGCCGACCCAGGCCGGGCGCCGATGATGAGCGTGTCGCCCTTCAAAAATGGTGCGACTAACGGCTCGGGCGTGAGCTGGTTTTCGTTGTGGACGGCTAATACTGCGATTGATCTCTGGTCATCGGGGGGCAATCTGACGCCGCTGATGTCTGGGGGCGAGACGGACTTGGCGGTAGTCTACCCATCGATTCTGCGGGCCGTTGCGGCCAGTGGCAGTCTTTACTACGGCCAGGCCAAGGTCGCAGGCTCCGGTAACTCCAGTAACGGCTATCGCTCAGCCTTGCTGCTTGCCCCCGGCATCAACAGCGAGTTGCAGTTCCTCGCGGGTGACTCCATCTATGGCGGTGACCTGACGGTCAGTCGCTCTGGTGCCTCGTCCACGGCCATGGCCACACCATTTCGGCCGGCCTTCATGGGGCTTGTCGGTAACACTGTGGTGGTCAGTAATCTCTCCGTCGATGCCAATCGTGTCTCTATAGGCGCAAATACATTGCCGTTGTTTGCTTTTGACAGCAGCAGCGCGTCCGACGAATGGGCGAGCAACACCGATCCTGCCCGTTTCTATGCGCTCAAGGGCGACTTGCTGGCCGTCAATAGCGGGCGGACGATGACGTTCACCACCCCGAATGACAGCCGATTCGGCCAGACTTATTACGAAGGAACCGGGTCGGTGTGGATGATGGCCGGGCGGGACATCGTCAGCAGCGGAACACCGCTGAGTGGCGGCCAGGGTGGTGAGTTTGTCACGGGGCAGTACACCAGCGCCGGCAACCTCTTCATCCACAACAACCCCACCGACATCTCCATCGTGTCAGCCGGGCGCGACATCCTCTACAGCAACTTCAACGTCGCCGGTCCCGGCCTGCTGGAAATCACCGCCGGGCGCAATATCCTGATGGACGACAAGGTCAGCATCACCAGCCTCGGCGCCGTGGTGCCGGGAGATTCGCGCCCTGGCGCGAGCCTGGTGCTGCAAGCTGGCGTGGGCCTCAACGGCGCGGATTACGAGCGCTTCGTCAAGGCCTACCTGGACCCGGCGAACCAGGCCCTGGCCGGTGTGCCGCTGGCGAACCAGGACGGCAAGGTCGCCAAGACCTATGAAACCGAATTGGTGGATTGGCTGAAGAAGCGCTTCGGTTTCAGCGGCGACACCGAGCAGGCCCGCAGCTACTTCGCGGCACTGCCGGCCGAGCAGCAGCGGGTGTTTGCCCGCGACGTGTACTTCGCCGAACTCAAGGCCGGCGGGCGTGAGTACAACGAAGTCGGTGGCGTGCGCCAGGGCAGTTACCTGCGCGGGCGCGAGGCTATCGACTTGTTGTTCCCGACCAAGGACGTGGCGGGCAATCCGATCACCTACAAGGGCGACATCACGATGTTCGGCGGGGCGGGGGTGCACACCGATTTCGGCGGCAGTATCCAGATGCTGACCCCGGGCGGCGGCCAGACTTTCGGCATCGAGGGCAACGCGCCGCCGTCCACCGCAGGCGTCATCACCCAGGGTGAGGGCGATATCCAGTTGTATGCGCATAACAGCATCCTGCTGGGGCAGAGCCGGATCATGACCACCTTCGGCGGCTCGATCCTCGGCTGGTCGGCCCAGGGCGACATCAACGCGGGTCGCGGTTCGAAGACCACCGTGGTGTACACGCCGCCCAAGCGCTTGTACGACACCTGGGGCAACGTGACCCTGTCGCCGTCGGTGCCGAGCACTGGCGCGGGTATCGCCACCCTCAACCCGATTGCCGAAGTGGCGCCGGGGGATATCGACCTGATCGCGCCGTTGGGCACCATCGATGCGGGCGAGGCGGGGATCCGGGTGTCGGGCAACGTCAATATCGCGGCGTTGACCGTGGTGAACGCGGCCAACATCCAGACCCAGGGCAAATCCACCGGCGTGCCGCTGGCGGCCTCGGTGAACACCGGGGCCATCACCTCGGCCAGTTCGGCGGCGTCTTCGGCGACGCAGGCGGCTGAAGACGTGGCCCGTCAGCAGCAGAATGCGGCGCGGCAGAACCAGGCGTCGGTGTTTACCGTCCAGGTGGTGAGTTTTGGCTCCGAGCAACTGGCCCCGTCCCGCGACGGCGCCAGCCGCGAAGCGCCTCGGGCCTACGACCCGGCCAGCCCGGTGCAGGTCCTGGGTGCGGGGCCTTTGGACGAACAGAACCGCCAGCGGCTGACTGAGGAAGAGAGGGGGCGGTTGAGTTTGTAAGGGGGGCAGGGAGGTTGGCTGTGCCGGCGTCATCGCGAGCAAGCTCGCTCCCACAGGTGATCTTGGGTGTTCATGAGTCTTGTGTTCACCACGGGCCCACTATTGTGGGAGTGGGCTTGCTCGCGATAGCGGTGGGAAGTGGGTTACAGCCACCGCGGGGTGGTGAAGAACGAGGCCATTTCCGAGCGGGCCAGGGCGGCACCGAAGTAGGGGCCTTGGACATGGTCGCAGGCCACGTTGCGCAGTTGGCTGAATTGCCGGGCGTTTTCGATGCCTTCGGCGGTGACCATGAGCCCTACGCTGCGGCTCAATCGGATCATCGCCAGGACGCCCTCCTTGTCATCCTCCAGGCCCAGCTGCGTCAGGATGTTGCGATCGAAGCGGATGCCATCGAACGGCTGGTCCAGTACCTCGCGCAGGGAGGCGATGCTGGTGCCGAATTTGTCGATGTTGATCCGCACGCCGAGGTCCTTGAGCGCATGGAGGGTGCTGGCGACGGTCTTGTGGTCGGCCAGCAGAACCCCTTCGGCCACTTCCAGGGTCAGCCGGTGAGGCGCCAGGCCGCTTGCTTGGAGGGCCTCTTGTACCTGGTCGAGCAGGAAGCTGCTGTTGAACCACCGGGGTGAAACCGCGATGGAGACGTTGACGGCGCTCGGCCAGGTGGCGGCCTCTTCACAGACGTTGATCAGCATCCAGGTACCCAGCTCTTCCAGTTGGCCCGAGGTTTCGGCCACCGGTATGAAGTCGGCCCCACCCAGTTCACCTTTCTCGGGGTGGTGCCAGAAGGTCTGGGCTTCGAAACCGTGCAATTGCTCGGCGCTCACGTCGAAGCGAGGCAAGTAGCGCAGTTCCAGTTGATCCCGTTGCATGGCGTCGCGCAGTTGCTGTTCGTATTGCCGCCGGTCGCGGGCCAGGTTGCCCATGGCTTCCACATACACGCGCCAGGTGTTGCGGCCGGCGGCCTTGGCCGCATACAAGGCGATGTCGGCGTGGCGCAACAGTTCATCGGCACGTTCGTCTCCGGGTTGCGACCAGGCAACGCCGATGCTGACCCCCAGGTACAGGGTATTGCCGTCCAGGTGCATGGGCCGTTGCATGCAATCGATCAGCCGTTCACAGAGTTGATCGAGATCGTCGGCATCGCCCGGGTCGGGCATGACAATGACAAACTCATCACCGCCCAGACGTGCCACCAGATCAGTTCCGCGTACGTTTTGCTGGAGGATATGCGCCACCTCCTTGAGCACTTTATCGCCCACGGCATGCCCCAGGGAGTCGTTGACCGGCTTGAATCGGTCCATGTCCAGGTTCAGCAGCACCAGGGGCGGACGATCGGCTCGGTCCAGGTGCTCGCGCAGGCAATCGAACAAGCGGTTGCGGTTGGCCAGCCCGGTCAGTGGATCATGCAGGGACAGGTGCTTGATCTGGGCCAGAGCCCGCAATTCGTCGGTGATATCGGTGGCGGTGCCGCGAAAACCCAGGGTGCCCGCTTCGATGGCCCGCACCGAGAGTTTGCAGGTACGGATGCGCTGGTTGCGCGCGGTGTACTCGCACAGCAGCGGCGCCGAGGAGTCGCTGTTGGCACCGCCGAGCAGCCATTGGGCAATCGAGATCGAGCCGCCATGGGGGTGAAGCAGACGGTGCAGGGGTTTGCCCAGCCACTGCGTGGGACTGAAGCCGGTCACTTGTTCGAAGCGTTCCGACAGATAGGTCAGGGTCCCGGTCGAATCGACCTCCCACAACCAATCGGATGACACTTCGGCAATGTCGCGGAAACGTTCTTCACTGCGTTCCAGCGCCTTGCGATGGGCCAGCAGGCTGGCGTACTGGCGTTCCTGGGCGCGGAGCATGGCCAAGGCATGGCGCAGAACGGCCAGGGCCAGAATCCCCAGCACGAATAACGCCACGGCCAGCAACGGCAGGAGGATTTTGCGCAGATCCTGGCCCGGGGTCTGCGGCCGCCAGGCCAAGGCTTCCAGGGTCAGGTTGTCGAGCAGCAGCTGGGCGGTATCGGCGGGGCCCGGTGTCCTGGCGATATGGGCATCGGGCAGGGCGAAGTCCCGCGCCAGGTTTTCCAGGGCGCCGGGATCAAGGACCTTGACGAAAAGCATCAGGCTGGGCGGGCCGGGGATTTCGGGCACGCTGCTGTCCGTGCCGATGGTGATGGCGGACGCGGCGACAAACGCAGGGGCGTCCTCGTGATGGAGCATCTCGACGACCACTTCGTCGTGATTTTGCGCAGCGGCGGCTTTTTTCAACAGCGCTCGCAAGTCGCCGGTCAGCCAGGTGTCGGCATTGACCTCACTCATCTGGCCGTCGATCACCGAATAGACGGTCTGGCCGGTCGGCGAAATGACAAACACGGCCTGGTAGCCATAGAGCGAATACACGCTGCTGCCGACGTTTTCCTGGTCGTAGGCCCATTCCTTGTCGACGCTGACATGCAGGTGCCGGTAGGCATCGCTCCACTTGGAATAATCGCTCAGGTCGCGTCCGATACCTTTGCGGATCCCCTCGACGGCCTGCTGGGCGAAAAACAGGCTCTGTTCACGGGCGCGGCGGTCCTGGACGCCGGTGATGTTGAGCAGCACGGCGATCGCCAGTGCGGACATGACAAACAGCAGGAGCATGATGGCCGGAAAAGTGCGACGGGTGAAACTTCGGGTTGGCGAACCCGGGGAAAGGACAGTTGAGTCATTGCCAGCAATTTCAATCATAAAAATAAGTCATCAGCCAAAAAGCGATTTCACCCGCACCTGTCTTATATCGGCTGGTGAGCTGATTTACTTAGTCGTGATCACACAGGAACCGGCGGATATGGGGGCTTGCGTCAGGTGCGAGCCTTGAAGCGCAGCGTCCATTCGAGGGCGAAGTCCCGCTGGCGCAGGTAACTGACCCCGGCGGCGGCCAGCAGGGTCATGAATGCGGCCAGCGCCGCCAGGGCCATGTCTTTTTGTGAGTCCCATGGGTCCTGTTGGGCGCCGACAAAGGCCTTGGCGGTATCGCCCCCGATGTAGGCGCCGCCCAGCCATTCGATGATTTCGTAAATCGCCGACGACGCAAGAATCAGGCTCCAGGCCAGGAAATACCCCCTGAACCCCGTTGCTGGCGCAACCCGTAGCAAGGCCTCGCGCAGCGGATAGGCCAGCAGCAGGCCGTAGCTGAAATGCACCAGCCGGTCGAACTGGTTGCGCTGGAAACCCATGAATTGATCAAGCGACTGGCCTCCCGTCAGGGTCTGCCACCACTGGTTGTAAGGCACCTTGGCATAGGTGTAATGGGCGCCGATTTCATGGATGCAAAGGAAGACGAACAACAGCGTGGCGGACAGTCGGGAAAAGCTGAATCGCCGATGAACGGTCACCAGGACCACCAATAAGGCTATGACCAGCAGGTTCTCCGCCAGCCAGTCGCTGCGTTTTATCGGCGCAATGGCCAGCCACCCCCACACCACGCAGAACGCCAGGAGCAGGGACCGTTCATAGCGACGATGCAGCTCAACGGTTGGCATCGCGTCGTGCCTCACTCTTTATCCGTGCGCTGGCCCGGCAGCAGGGCGCCCAAGACCTGCTTGGCGGTCTCCACCACGATGCCTCGCTCGTTCGGGTCGCCCTGGAGCAGGGTCGAGGCAAACTTTTTCGCCTGTTCCAGCTTGATGTGCGGCGGCAGCGGTGGCACATCGGGGTCGGTGCGAAACTCGATCAGCACCGGACGACCCGCCGCCAGCGCGGTTTCCCAGGCCGTGGCCACGTCGTCCTCGTGCAGCACTAGGATGCCCTTCAAGCCAATGGATTCGGCAAACAGGTGATAGGGCACGTCGGGGATGTCCTGGGAGGCGGCGAATTTCGGATCGCCCTCCATGACCCGTTGTTCCCAGGTGACCTGGTTCAAATCCCGATTATTGAACACCGCGCAGATCCAGGTGCCATTGGCCCAGGTACGCCAGTATTTGGCGACGGTGATCAGCTCGGCCATGTTGTTCATCTGCATGGCGCCATCGCCCACCAGGGCGATCACCGGCCGCTCCGGATGGCAGAACTTCGCCGCGATGGCGTAGGGCACGGCCGCGCCCATTGACGCCAGGCCACCGGACAGCGAACACATCATGCCGCGCCGGATCTTGAGGTCCCGGGCGTACCAGTTGGCGCAGGAGCCGGAATCGCAGGTGATGATGGCGCGCTCCGGCAGCCGGGGCGACAGTTCGAAGGTGACGCGCTGCGGATTGATCGGCTTGGCAGGGACCCGGGCGCGTTTTTCCAGGGTCCGCTCCCAGCGTTCGCGCCAATGCTCGATCTTCTTGCGCCAGGCGCGGTCGGGTTTTTCTTCGATCAGCGGCAGCAGGGCGCGCAGGGTGTCGACGCTGTCGCCGTGCAGGCTGATTTCCATGGGATAGCGCAGGCTTAGCATGTCCGCCTGAATGTCGATCTGCACGCCCCGGGCCTGGCCTTCAGGGGGCAGGAACTCGGCGTAGGGAAAGCCGGAGCCGATCATCAGCAACGTGTCGCAGCCGGCCATCAGGTTGTCGCTGGGCTCAGTGCCGAGCAGGCCGATGGTGCCCGTGACCCAGGGCAGATCATCCGGTACGGCGGCCTTGCCCAACAGCGCCTTGGCCACGCCGGCGCCGAGTTTCTCGGCAATGGCGATCACTTCGTCGGTGGCGTGCAGCGCTCCGGCACCGACCAGGATGGCGACTTTCTTGCCGGCATTGAGGACCTCGGCGGCCTTGCGCAGGTCCTCTTCGTAGGGGACGACGCTGGGCTTGCGGTAACCGACGCCGGAGTGAACCGTACCGTGCTTGTGGCGTGGCGCGGTGTATTCCATGTCCTGGAGATCGTTTGGCAGGATCAATGCCGTGACCCGGCGCTCGCCCACTGCCGTACGTACGGCGCGGTCCAACAGGTGGCGCACCTGGGCGGGCACACTGGCTTGCTGCACGAATGCTCCGGCCACGTCCTTGAACAGGCTGACCAGGTCCAGTTCCTGCTGGTAATGCCCGCCCAGTGCGGCGCGCGCCTGCTGGCCGCTGATGGCGAGCACTGGCATGTGGTCCATCCGGGCGTCGTAGAGGCCGGTCACCAAGTGGGATGCGCCGGGCCCGGAGGTGGCGATGCAGACGCCCAGCTCACCGGTGAACTTGGCGTGGGCGCAGGCCATGAAGGCGGCCATTTCCTCGTGGCGGGCCTGGATGAAGCGGATTTTTCCCTGGGCGCGGTTCAAGGCGCCAAAGACGCCGTTGATGCCATCGCCCGGATAGCCATAGATACGGCGAACCCCCCATTCGTAAAGACGTTCCACCAGAAAATCACCGACGGTCATGCTCATGCCTGTCCCTCGTTTCAGGCTGCGGTCGCTTGGCGCGACGTACAGCGGTTGACGTTCATACAGGACTTGACCGGCGTATGCCGTCCAAGGTTTCGATTTTTTCAAGGGCGCGGACCTGTGGTCAGGGGCGGCTTGTATAGGATCGACTTCCCTGGGCTCAAGCCGCGTGTCGCGGCCGTTGGCGTCGCTGGGTGGCCTGGGCCAGCTTGCCCACCAGGCGGATGGCGGTGGCGGAGCAGATCAGGCCGAAGGGCAGCACATACCAGGCGCTCATGGGGACCACTGTCGCGAGCAAGCTCGCTCCACAGGGGCTGTGTCAGCTTGCGAATGCCAGGCGCAACTCGGCGCACAAGCCGCCGCCGTCGCGGTTGCTCAGGGTCAGTGAGCCGCCCATGGCGATCGCCAATTGCTGGGCGATGGCCAAGCCCAGGCCGGTGCCGCCGGTTTCCCGGTTGCGTGAACTTTCCACCCGATAGAACGGCTTGAGCACTTCGGCCAGTTCCTGCTCGTTGATTCCGGGGCCGCGGTCCAGAACCTGAATCGCCAATTGTCCGTTGTCGGCGAGCTGCACATGGATCTGCGCCGAGCCACCGAACTTCAGGGCGTTGTCCACCAGATTGACCAGCACCCGCCGCAGGGCATGGGGACGGGTGTCGATGACGGCGGCGTTTTTCCCGGTCAATTGCACGTCCTTGCCCGTGTCCTGGTAGTCGAACGCCAGGCTGTCGAGGAACGCATCCAGGCTGATCCGGCAACTGGCTTCGGTGGCGCCGTGGATGCTGCGGGCATAGGCCACACCTTCACGCACCAGGTGCTCCATTTCATTCAAGTCGCTCCACAGCTTGTCTTTCTCGATCCCCTCGTCCATGAATTCAGCGCGCAGCTTCATACGCGTGATGGGGGTCTGCAAGTCGTGGGAAATCGCCGCCAGCAACTGCATGCGCTCCTTGAGGTAGGCAGCGATGCGGTCCTGCATGGCGTTGAACGCTTTGGCGGCATGCACCACTTCGGTCGGGCCTTTCTCGTCCAGGCGCACGCTGTGGGCGTTAGGATCGAGGGTTTCCACCGCCTCGGCCAGTCGGGTCAATGGGCCGACGGCGAGGCGCACGGCCAGCCAGGTGCAGCCGATCAAAAGCGCCAACTGCCCCAGCAACACCATCGGCAGCCAGGGGGAGAGGGGCGTCATTGCCGGGCGTACGTCGATGGTCAGCGGATTTCCGTCCCCCAGGCGCAGGTGCGCCTGATAGTGCATTTTCGGTCCGGGAATCTGTTTGAAGGTCAGGCCGTAGGCCTGGCCGATGGCTTCCTGGATCGAACTGACCGAGATCGGCGCGTCGGCAAGGTCCATCGGTTGTCCGGGCTGGCCTTCGTCGAGCAGGTAGCCATAGTTGCGCCGGGCGAGTTTCGGCAGCCAGGCCGGGCGTTCGGCGGCAGGCAGACGGTCAAGAATGGCGACGGAGGTCGAGACGTCGGTTTCCAGGTTGCCGAGCATGGTCGACTTGGCGCTCTGGTAGCGCTCGTAATACTGGACGCCGAAGGACAGCCCCTGGGCCAGGATCAGGCCGACCAGGAAGATCAGCGACAGCCTCGAGGCCAGCGTACGCGGCCAGCGCAACGACAGGTTCATACCGAGGCCTCGAGGATCTCCACCGGCAGCGAGAACACGTAGCCTTCGCTGCGCACGGTCTTGATGTAGGCCGGCTCTCGCGCGTCGTCCAGCAGGCGCTGGCGCAGGCGACTCACCAGCAAATCGATGGAGCGATCGAACAGGTCGGCGTCCCGGCCCTGGGTGAGGTTAAGCAACTGGTCGCGGTTGAGCACCCGTTGCGGATGATCGAGGAAGACTCGCAACAAACGATATTCGGCGCCGCTCAAGGCAACCATGGTGCCGTCGGTGTCCAGCAGGTGGCGGGCGGTGGTGTCCAGGCGCCAGCGCCCGAACGCCAGCAGGCGACCGCTTTCGGTGACCACCAGGTTGGGCGGCAGCATGCGGGTGCGGCGCAGCACGGCATTGATGCGGGCCAGCAGCTCACGGGCGGCGAAGGGCTTGACCAAGTAATCGTCGGCGCCCATTTCCAGGCCGATGATGCGGTCGGTTTCGTCGTTGCGCGCGGTGAGCATCAGTACCGGCGTGGCCTTGTGCTTGCCGGCACGCAGCTCCCGGCACAGCACGAGGCCGTCGTCACCGGGCATCATGATGTCCAGCACGATCAGGTCCACCGGGGTCGTTTCCAGGAAGGCGCGCATTTGCCGGCCATCGGCAACGACAGTGGTGCGCAGACCGTTCTTTTTCAGGTAGTTGCCAACCAGCTCTCTGATCTCGCGATCGTCATCCACTATCAACACGTGATCGACATGATCCATGGTGTCCAGCTCCTCGGCGTTTCGTTGTGAGCAGTCTACAGGCACCGGCTGGCCTGGCTCGCGGCGGTTTGTATTGCAGTGTATCTGGCGCGCGACGGATACACAGCGATGCAAAAAGCCACCTGGCTCGATACAGGCGCGATACCTGCGCGGCATTCAATGGCGTCCATCGAGGCAACACAACAGGCCTCGGCAGGTAAACCCATTGAATCGAGGAATCGCCATGAACAGCAAAGCCATCTACGCCGCCTGCCTATTCGCTGCACTGAACATTTGCACACTGTCGGCCCGGGCCGAAAGCAACGTGCAGGCGCAAACCTACGCCTACGGCACCCACCTGGACATCCAGAAAGTGCTGTCCCTCAGCGAAGACACCGAGCCGACCTGCGGCGTGGTCAACGCCCACATGACCTACCTGGATTCGGCAGGCCACAAGCAGGCGTTGGACTACCGCAAGTTTTCCGACAACTGCAGCAACCAGAACTGACCTGCTTTTGTGGCGAGGGAGCTTGCTCCCGCTGGGGCGCGAAGCGGCCCCTTTATTTTCCTGACGTACCCAGTTGTCAGGTCGATTTCGGGGGCTGCTGCGCAGCCCAGCGGGAGCAAGCTCCCTCGCCACAGGGTCTATGTCAGCTTATTATTTTGAGGTGTTGCCATGCTTCTGATCGCTTTTCTCGGCGGGATCCTGACGATCCTCAGCCCCTGCATTCTTCCGGTGGTGCCGTTTCTGTTTGCCCGGGCTGATCGCTCCCGTGGCTCGGTACTGCTAACCCTTGGCGGCATGGTACTGACCTTTGCCCTGGTCTCCAGCCTGGCGGTGGTCAGCAGCGAGTGGGTGCTGCGTGCCAGCAGCGTTGGCCGGCAAGTCGCCTTGGTGGTGATGGTGGTGTTTGCCTTGTCGCTGATCTTCAGTCGGGTCGGCACCTGGCTGGCGCGACCGCTGGTCAGCCTGGGCAATCGCCTGGACGCCGGCGCCGGGCGGATGGCCGGGCCTGTGGCTTCAGTGCTGATCGGGGTCGCCACCGGGTTGCTCTGGGCACCGTGCGCCGGACCGATCCTCGGGGTGATCCTGACCGGGGCCATGCTGCAAGGCGCCAGCGCACAAACCAGCCTGCTGTTGCTCGCCTACGGCCTGGGCAGTGCCTTGTCCCTGGGGACGCTGATCCTGGCCGGGCGCGGGCTGGTCGGACGCCTGAAACTCTCGCTGCCGATCACCACCTGGCTGCGCCGGGGAACGGGAGCGGTGGTGTTGCTGGCGGCCGTGGCGATTGGCACCGGGGCGGATGACCGATTGTTGGCGGCGACTTCCTCCCAACAATCGGTCACCTTGGAAAAAAGCCTGCTGGAAAACGTGCCCAAGGCCATCGACTATGTGGTGAGCAAGGCTGGCGCAAGTTCCATGCCGGCCCTCGAATCCCAGGGCACCATGCCTGCGCTGGACGGCGCGGTGCAATGGCTGAACTCACCCCCGCTGAGCAGCGAATCACTCAAGGGCAAGGTGGTGCTGGTGGACTTCTGGACCTACGACTGCATCAACTGCCAGCACACCTTGCCCTATGTGAACGGTTGGGCGAAGAAGTATGAAAAGGACGGGCTGGTGGTGATCGGTGTCCACACCCCGGAATACGGCTACGAGAAGATCATCGACAACGTCCGTGAGCAGGTACGCAAACTGGACATCCACTACCCGGTGGCGATCGACAATCAGTATGCGATCTGGCGCGCCTTCAACAACCAGTATTGGCCGGCCCATTACTTCATCGATGCCAAGGGACAGGTGCGCTACAGCCATTTTGGCGAAGGGCGCTACGGCGAGCAGGAGCAGGTGATCCAGCAGTTGTTGCAGGAGGCCAAGGCAGGCCAGTGATACCTGTGGCGAGGGAGCTTGCTCCCGCTGGGGCGCGAAGCGGCCCCTTTATTTTCCTGACGCACCCAGTTGTCAGGTCGATTTCGGGGGGGGCTGCTGCGCAGCCCAGCGGGAGCAAGCGCCCTCGCCACAAAAGCTCACATAGGCACATATCGGGGTAGCCGTGCTGGCCCCTTGCTCATTTGCGTAAGGTCAAACTTCTTTTCTTTCAGAAAGTTGGGCGACAAACCTATGCGTATTTCTATGTGGGTCGTGGCGACGTTTCTCTTGGCCGCCGTTTCGCTTGAGGTCCAGGCCAGGGCGCTGACGCAAAACCAGCAGTCGGTGTGCCGCTGGGGTTCGGACATCGCGGCAGGGGCGCAGGCGTCGAAGCTTTCCGGCGTCAGCCTGTACGGCGCGCGCAAGAAGCTGCAAGTACGCAAGTTTCCCCGGCCCTGGATGCGCATGACCGCCCTGGGCATTACCGAGCAGACCTACAACAGCGCCTCGCGTCTCAAGCCGGCCGCAGTCAAGCAGACCTACTACGAACAATGTGTCCGTCATGAACTGGCGCGACGATAGGCCCTCAGGCCGGGCTGCGGCCCGGCATTTCGATGCCATGCAGGTTTACCCGTCGATACAGGGTCGCCCGGGAAATGCCCAGGGCCCGGGCAGCAGCGGTGGGTTTCCAGCGGTGGCGCACCAAGGCATCGAGCAGTGCCTGGCGTTCCGGGCTGGCGCTCGGCTCCGGCCCGTGATCGGCGGCGTCCGTGTGGTGCATTGACTCGGGCAGGTGGCTGAGTTGGACCACGCTGGCTTCGCACACCGCGCACGCATAGCGCAGCACATGGCGCAACTGGCGCACATTGCCCGGCCAGTGATAACCGAGCAGGCATTCCAGCGCCGCGCCGCTCAGTTGCACTGTTGCCCCGCAGAGCGCCGACTCCTCGGCGAGAATTCGATTGATCAACGCCAGCCGGTCGCTGCGTTCGCGCAACGGTGGTAGCTGGAAACGCGCACCACCGAGGCGGAAATACAAATCCTCACGAAATTCGCCAGCGGCCACCAGGGTCTCCAGGTCGCGGTGAGTGGCGCAGATCACCTGGATGTCCACGGCCTTGCGGCGGGAGGCGCCCAGTGGCGCCACTTCACCCTCGGCCAATACGCGTAGCAGGCGGGTCTGCAAGGCCAGGGGCATGTCACCGATCTCATCGAGGAACAAGGTGCCGCCATCGGCCTGTTGCAGCAGGCCCTGCATGCCTTTGGCCGAGGCGCCGGTGAAGGCGCCGGCGACGTAGCCGAACAATTCGCTTTCGATCAGGCTTTCGGGAATAGCGGCGCAATTCAACGCCACGAAAGGGCGATCACGGCGCTGGCTGGCCTGGTGCAACTGCCGGGCGAATACTTCCTTGCCGGAACCGGTTTCGCCCTGGATCAGCACCGGCAGGTTGCGATCCTTGACCCGCACCGCCAGGCGCAGGCTGTCGGCCAGGCGTGGATCGATTTCCAACGGGGTCATCGCCACCCGCGAACGTGAACTGGCCCGCTGGCGTGGTGCGCTCAAGCGCCCGTGCATGGCGTGATCGAGCGAGCAGAGGCTTTCGTCCCGGGCACGGTGCAGCAACTGCTGGTCGAACACCTGGCCGATGTGTTGCGGCAACTGCCCGTAATGTTGCAGCAGGTACTGGCGGGCGGCCGGGTTCAAGGCTTGCAGGCAACCGTCGTCGTCCCAGGCGAACAGGAAGTCCGGCTGGCTGTCGACGTAGCCGGCGTTGCGATGGGCCCGCAGCACCCAGTAACCCTGGGCGCTGCTCATGAAAAACGCCTGTTCGATCTCCCGGGCGCTCTGCACCACCATTTGCCGGATCAGGTGCTGCGAGCGCCGATCATCCGGCGAGCGCACCGCCGAGACGTCCAGCACCCCGAGCAATTCTCCCTGGGGGTCGAAGACCGGTGCGGCGGAGCAGGTCAGGCCAATGAACGCCGCCCGGAAATGGTCGCGCTTGTGCACCGTCACCGGGGCCTTGGCCGTGAGCACTGCCGCCACGCCGCAGGTGCCTTCCTCGCCCTCCGACCAACAGGTGCCCAGGTACAGCCCGGCCTTGCGGCAGTCATTGCGAATCGTGGTTTCCACCCGATAGTCGATGGTCTGGCCCTGGGCATCGGTCAACAGCACGCAGTAGTCGGCATCGCGGACCCGGCCATGGAGGCGGGCCACTTCTTCGCTGGCGATATTGAGGAACAGCTCGGAGCGCTCGCGGCATTGCTTGAGCACGTCCTGGGAGAGGATGCGCGGACCCTGCAGCGAACCGGGGTCCAGGTGATGTTGCTCCAGGGAGCGACGCCAGGAGTCGAGGATCAGGTCCGGGACCGGCAGTTGTGGCAATTGGTTCGCGTTTTTCACCACGCGGCTGACGCAATCCACGTGCGCCCGGGAATGAGCGGAAAGCATAGGGGCCTCCGATTCAGCTTCTTATCGTTGTGCACACATTAAGCGCCGTTCGCCGGGTGCAGACAAGCTCGACGGGTTCTTCGGGTGGTGTGAGACGCCACGTCTCAGGGTCTCGCCGCAACCTCGTGCAGCCTGACATGGAGCGTCTCACCGGGGCTCGGTTCGCTGCATCGAAAATCCCATGGGGGCCGCTCTGGCCCGGGCTTTGAGCAGGTTTTTTTCACAACTGGCACCGCCCTTGCTCTACCTCTGGAGCCCGCTCGACGGGTCATCCAATAATAACAACGAGGTGTCTATGGTTTCCTGCCCAGGCCGTGTACCTGCTCTCTCCACGGTGGCGTCATGAGTCGCCGGCCATTGACCGTGGGCATCATCGCCAACCCCGCATCGGGCCGTGACGTGCGGCGCCTGACCGCCAATGCCGGGCTGTTTTCCAGCACTGACAAGGTCTCGGTGATCCAGCGCTTGCTGGCCGCTTTCGGCGCCACTGGCGTCGAACAGGTGTTGATGCCCACCGACATGATTGGCATGGCCGCCGCCGTGCTGAAGAACAGCCACAGCCGCCAGGCCCGCAGCAGCCACTGGCCGGCCCTGGAGTTCCTCGACCTGACCTTGCGCCAGACCGTCGAAGACACCCGTCGGGCCGCACGCCTGATGGCCGAGCGCGAGGTGGCGTTGATCGCCGTACTTGGCGGCGACGGCACCCACAAGGCGGTGGCCGCCGAAGTGGGGGACATCCCATTGCTGACCCTGTCCACCGGCACTAACAACGCCTTTCCCGAACTGCGCGAGGCCACCAGTGCCGGCCTGGCCGGAGGGTTGTACGCCAGTGGCCGAATCCCGGACTCGATCGGCTTGCGCCGCAACAAGCGCTTGTTGGTCTGTGATGCCGGACGTGGCCTGCGCGAAGTCGCCCTGGTGGACGTCGCCGTGTCGTCGCTGCGGTTTGTCGGCACCCGGGCCATCAGTCGGGCACAGGACCTGGCCGAAGTCTTCGTGACCTTCGCCGAACCGCAATCCATTGGCCTGTCGGCGCTGTGCGGCTTGTGGTTTCCGGTTTCACGCCAGGCCCCGGGTGGCGCCTGGATGCGCCTGGACCCGCAATCCCCCGAAGCGCTGCTGGTGCCGCTCGCGCCGGGGCTGTTGCAGGGCTGTGGCGTGCTCGCCGCCGGCCCCCTGGAACCCGGTGTCGCCCATGGCCTGTCGCTCTCCAGCGGCACTCTGGCCCTGGACGGCGAGCGGGAAATCGAATTCAACGCGCAGGACCGGCCCACGGTCACCCTCGATGCCGGCGGCCCGCTGAGCATCGACGTCAATGCGGTGCTGGCCTACGCCGCGCAACACCGTTTGCTGGCCATCGGCCGCGAACACCCGCAACACCCTCTGAATCTTCAAGAAGACACCCCAGGAGAATAAAAATGTCGACACCGCTCACCCACGATCAACTGCTGCACGCCTACCAGGTGATGCGCACCATCCGCGCCTTCGAAGAGCGCCTGCACGTGGAGTTCGCTACCGGCGAAATTCCCGGTTTCGTCCACCTCTATGCCGGCGAAGAAGCCTCGGCCGCCGGTGTCATGGCCCACCTGGGTGATGACGATTGCATCGCCTCCAACCACCGTGGTCACGGCCATTGCATCGCCAAGGGCGTGGACGTCTACGGGATGATGGCCGAGATCTACGGCAAGAAAACCGGCGTCTGCCAAGGCAAGGGCGGTTCGATGCACATCGCCGACTTCGAGAAGGGCATGCTCGGCGCCAATGGCATTGTCGGTGCCGGCGCGCCCCTGGTGGTCGGCGCGGCTTTGGCGGCCCGGCTCAAGGGCACCGACAGCGTCGCCGTGGTGTTTTTCGGCGACGGTGGCTCCAACGAGGGCGCGGTGTTCGAAGCCATGAACATGGCCTCGGTGTGGAACCTGCCGTGCCTGTTCATCGCCGAAAACAATGGCTACGCCGAAGCCACCGCCTCCAATTGGTCAGTGGCCTGCGATCACATCGCCGACCGTGCGGCCGGGTTCGGCATGCCCGGAGTGACGGTGGATGGCTTTGACTTCTTTGCCGTGCATGAGGCCGCCGGGGCCGCCGTCGAACGCGCCCGTGCCGGGGAAGGGCCGTCGCTGATCGAGGTCAAGCTGACCCGCTACTACGGCCACTTCGAGGGCGACGCTCAAACCTATCGGGCGCCCGACGAGGTCAAGCATTTTCGCGAGAACCAGGACTGCCTGATGCAGTTCCGCGAGCGCACCACTCGGGCCGGCTTGCTCACCGTCGAGCAGTTGGACCAGATCGACAAGGAGGTGGACATGCTGATTGAAAACGCCGTGTACAAGGCCAAGTCCGATCCCAAGCCCTCCGCGGCGGACCTGCTGACCGACGTCTACGTCAGCTATCCCTGAACGCCCCCCTGAATAACAACAATAGAGAATCCCATCATGGCGAGAAAAATCAGCTATCAGCAGGCAATCAACGAGGCCCTGGCCCAGGAAATGCGCCGCGACTCCAGCGTCTTCATCATGGGTGAGGACGTGGCCGGTGGCGCCGGCGCACCCGGTGAAAACGACGCCTGGGGCGGCGTGCTCGGCGTTACCAAGGGGCTTTACGACCAGTTCCCCGGACGCGTGCTGGACACGCCGCTGTCGGAAATCGGTTACGTCGGCGCGGCGGTCGGGGCCGCCACCTGCGGCGTGCGCCCGGTGTGCGAACTGATGTTCGTCGACTTTGCCGGGTGCTGCCTGGACCAGATCCTCAACCAGGCGGCGAAGTTTCGCTACATGTTCGGCGGCAAGGCCTCCACGCCCCTGGTGATCCGCACCATGGTCGGCGCCGGCCTGCGCGCCGCCGCCCAGCATTCGCAGATGCTCACGTCCTTGTGGACGCACATTCCGGGACTGAAAGTGGTGTGCCCATCGTCGCCCTACGACGCCAAGGGCCTGCTGATCCAGGCGATCCGCGACAACGACCCGGTGATCTTCTGCGAGCACAAATTGCTCTACAGCATGCAGGGCGAGGTGCCGGAAGAGCTCTACACCATCCCCTTTGGCGAGGCCAATTTCCTGCGCGACGGCAAGGACGTGACCCTCGTGTCCTACGGGCGCACCGTCAACACCGCCATGGACGCGGCGCGGAGCCTGGCCGGGCGTGGCATCGACTGCGAAGTCATCGACCTGCGCACCACCAGCCCGCTGGACGAGGACAGCATCCTCGAAAGTGTCGAGAAGACCGGGCGCCTGGTGGTGATCGATGAGGCCAACCCACGCTGTTCCATGGCCACCGATATTTCGGCGCTGGTGGCGCAGAAAGCCTTTGGCGCGCTCAAGGCGCCGATTGAAATGGTCACCGCGCCGCACACCCCGGTGCCGTTCTCCGATTCGCTGGAAGACCTGTACATCCCTGACGCGGCGAAGATCGAACAAGCCGTGCTCAACGTGATCGAGTGGAGCAAGCGCTGATGAGCCAGATTCATACCCTGACCATGCCCAAGTGGGGCCTGTCGATGACCGAGGGCCGGGTCGATGCCTGGCTCAAGGAGGAGGGCCAGGCCATCACCAAGGGCGATGAAGTGATGGACGTCGAGACCGACAAGATCTCCAGCAGTGTCGAAGCGCCGTTTTCCGGAGTCCTGCGCCGCCAGATCGCCCGGCAGGACGAAACCCTGGCGGTCGGCGCCTTGCTCGGCATCGTGGTCGACGGCGAAGCCAGCGATGCCGAGATCGACGCGGTCATCGAACAGTTCCAATCGACCTTTGTGCCCGGCGATGCGGCCGACGAAGACAGTGGGCCGAAACCGCAGAAAGTCGAATTGGATGGCCGCTTGATCCGCTATTTCGAGCGCGGCGAGGGCGGTACGCCGTTGTTGCTGGTGCATGGTTTCGGCGGCGACTTGAACAACTGGTTGTTCAACCATGAGGCGTTGGCGGCCGGGCGCCGGGTCATTGCGCTGGACCTGCCGGGCCATGGTGAGTCCGGCAAGGTCTTGCAACGGGGCGATCTGGATGAGTTGAGCGGCGTGGTGCTGGCCTTGCTCGATCACCTGGACATCAACGCTGTGCACCTCGTCGGGCATTCCATGGGCGGCGCCGTGTCGCTGAACACGGCACGGCTGGCGCCCCGGCGGGTGCGTTCCCTGACCTTGATCGGCAGCGCCGGGCTGGGGTCGGAGATCAACGGCAGCTACCTGCAAGGTTTTGTCGAAGCGGCCAACCGCAACGCCCTCAAGCCGCAACTGGTGCAACTGTTTTCCAATGCCGAACTGGTCAACCGGCAAATGCTTGACGACATGCTCAAGTACAAGCGCCTGGAGGGTGTGGACGCCGCGTTGCAACAGCTGTCCTCGAGGTTATTCGCCGATGGCCGCCAGCAAACCGACCTGCGCGAAGTGGTACAGGCCGGCCAGGTGCCGACCCTGGTGGTCTGGGGCAGCGACGACGCGATCATTCCAGTGACCCACAGCGAAGGATTGAGCGCACAGGTCGAGGTGCTGCCCGGTCAGGGTCACATGGTGCAGATGGAAGCGGCCGAACAGGTCAACTCGTTGATCCTGGCATTCATTGAGCAGCACTGATCAAGCGGGCGGCGAGGTGATTCGTCGCCCCAACAAAACTTCTGGAGGCAACGTCATGAACGTTTCAATCAAGCCGACCCGCAGCATGCGCGCCGCTGTCTGGCATGGCCGCAACGACATCCGCGTCGAAGACGTGCCACTGCCGGTTTCGCCGCCCGCCGGTTGGGTGCAGATCCGCGTGCAATGGTGCGGCATCTGCGGCTCCGACCTGCATGAATACGTGGCCGGGCCGGTGTTCATCCCGGTGGACGCGCCACACCCGCTGACCGGGATCAAGGGCCAGTGCATCCTCGGTCATGAGTTCTGCGGCGAGATCGTCGAACTGGGCGCCGGTGTCGAAGGCTTCAGTGTCGGTGAACCGGTGGCGGCGGACGCCTGCCAGCACTGCGGCACCTGCTATTACTGCACCCACGGCCTCTACAACATTTGCGAGAACCTGGCCTTCACCGGGCTGATGAACAACGGTGCGTTCGCGGAACTGGTCAACGTGCCAGCCAACCTGCTTTACAAACTGCCCGCCGATTTCCCGGCCGAGGCCGGCGCGCTGATCGAGCCGTTGGCGGTGGGCATGCATGCGGTGAAAAAAGCCGGGAGCCTGCTGGGCCAGAACGTCGTGGTGGTCGGCGCCGGGACCATCGGCCTGTGCACCATCATGTGCGCCAAGGCCGCCGGGGCGGCCCAGGTGATCGCCCTGGAAATGTCCGGTGCCCGCAAGGCCAAGGCCCTGGAAGTCGGGGCCAGTCATGTGATCGATCCGAACGAATGCGACGCCCTGGCCGAAGTCCGCCGCCTGACCGGTGGCCTGGGGGCCGATGTCAGTTTCGAGTGCATCGGCAACAAGCACACCGCCAAACTGGCCATCGACCTGATCCGCAAGGCCGGCAAATGTGTGTTGGTGGGCATTTTCGAGGAACCGAGCGAGTTCAACTTCTTTGAACTGGTCTCCACCGAGAAGCAAGTGCTTGGCGCGCTGGCTTACAACGGTGAGTTCGCCGATGTGATTGCCTTCATCGCCGACGGACGCCTGGACATCTCGCCGCTGGTGACCGGGCGCATCCAGTTGGAGGAGATCGTCGGGCAGGGCTTCGAGGAACTGGTGAACAACAAGGAACACAACGTGAAGATCATCGTGTCTCCTGCACGGATCTGAGAGCGCCCGGGTGGGCGATTTGGCGATGGCCGGCAGCGGCCATCGCATTTTTTCAGGTATAAGCCAGCAGGCGACCGCAGCAGATCACCGCGATCCATAGCGCCATCGACACCAGCGCCTGGATTCTGGCCAGGCCGGGTGCCTTGTGGCCGATATTCCATTGCTGGACGCCGCGGTAGGTTCCAACGTGGAACACCAGGGCGTTGAGGCCCGCCGTCGCGATCAGGCAGAGCTTGAGGACGAAGACGTCGTTGCCGGCAAAATCATGGGGGTGCGCGCTGAACATCATCAGCCCGGCAGGCACGATCAGCAGCAGGGCCGCAATGGCCCAGGTCAGCAGATGACGGGCCAGGGCAGTCACGGCGATGCCCTTGGATAGCCCCAGGATACGCAGGTCGAACATCACCACCGCGCCCACCAGCACCGAAAAGCCGATGATGTGCACGACTTCCACCAGCGGGTAGAGCCACAGCTCGCTGCGCATGGCCAGCGCCAGGGATGAATCCCCCAGTTGGTCCATCCAGCCTTGGGTCGCGCCAGCCTGGGAGGCCTGCATCAGCGCAACTCGGTGGTCTTGTCGTCGATGGTGATGCGTTCGGCGCGCAATTCGTCGGGTTTGTTGCGGTTTGTATAGCCGACCACGGTGGCCCGGTTACCCGCTTTGAGCATGTCTTTGGTCAGGCCCCGATTCTCCATGCGTGACGGCGGGGCCAGCACGACGGTCCAGGTTTTGTCGGTGGTCTGCAGGCGCACGTAGCCATGGGGATGGGAGTAACCGGCTTCCTTGATGGTGCCGTCGAGTTCCAAGGGGGTGCTGACGTCGTATTCACTCCAGCCGTGGTGAGCGAGTGCTGCCGTGGCCATCAGCATTGACGCCAAACCGATGCAACGAAGGATAACGTTCATGGCAAGGTTTCCTTTTGGGGGCGGTTCAACCAGGCACGTAATCGCGCCAGACCCGCCGTTCATCGAGTTGAAGCCGCTGTTCCTCGTCCTTGCGCAACGGTCGGTCGCAGTCGAGAAAGAACTCATCGAGTTGTGGCGGCTCGACGTGGGTGGCGCTGAGCATGGTGTGGACCTGCCCACGATGATGGATCTGATGTTCGAACAGGTGCAACAGCAGCCGGTCGATTCGTTCGCGCACGACACCGTCGGCCCGCACCAGGTCGACGCAGCGGGCGAGGTCTGTTTCCCGCAGGGCTTCGCAGAACGCCACCAGCCGCTGGTCGGTTTGGGTTTGGCTTTGCTTCAGTTGGGCAAAGGCCAGGGTTTCAGAAAAGTCCTTTATCTGGCCGTCCCGGTCGCCTTCCAGAGCGGTGAGGTAATAACGGTCCACTTCCAGGATGTGGCACAGCGTGGCTTGGATGGACGGGAAGAACCCCGTGCGCGGCGCCGTGTAGTCTGCCTCGCTCAGATGCGCGCAGGCGCCGAGCAGTCTGTGGTTGGCCCATCGGTTGTTCAGGGCCTGGGCCAGGAAGTAATTCATGGAAAGCCTCATCGAAACGTTGTGGGAATGAGCTTGCTCGCGAAGAGGGACGGCACATCCAGCATAGCCGGCTCTGGCAGACCGCTACCGCGAGCAAGCCCTCTCCCACAGGGTGGGCTTGCGGGTTAGGCCGGACCTT
Organism: Pseudomonas sp. NFACC08-1; assembly: GCF_900106735.1. Taxonomy (NCBI): domain Bacteria; kingdom Pseudomonadati; phylum Pseudomonadota; class Gammaproteobacteria; order Pseudomonadales; family Pseudomonadaceae; genus Pseudomonas; species Pseudomonas sp. NFACC08-1. Next base: position 36,382 of record NZ_FNNL01000018.1, read on the forward strand.
AAAGCCCCACATCCGGCAACACCGGCCGATTGGCCATGGCCTTGGCCATGATCTGTTCCACGTACAGCCGGTCTTCCTCTGGCAAGGCCAGGCGCGGTGGGCGGGTGAGGGCGCTGCCGCGACCGGCGATGGCTTCGCACAGCTTGATGCATTGCACCAGATCGGCGCGGGCGTCCAGGTGCAGGATCGGCATCAGCCATTCGTAGATCGGCATCGCCTCGGCGAAGCGTCCGGCGCGGGCCAGGCGGAAAATGGTCTCGCCTTCCTGCGGGAACACGTTAGACATGCCCGAGACCCAACCTTCGGCTCCCACGGCGAGGCTTTCCAGCACTACGTCATCGAGGCCGGCGAACAGCACGAAGCGGTCGCCGACTTCATTGCGCACGTCGATGAAGCGCCGGGTGTCGCCGGAGGAATCCTTGAAACACACCACGTTGTCGCAATCGGCCAGGGAAATCAGGATGTCCGGCGTCACGTCATTCTTGTAGATCGGCGGGTTGTTGTAGACCATCAGCGGCACATCGGCGTGGCGGGCCACGTAGCGGAAATGCTCGGCGGTTTCGAAGGGCTTGGAGCCGTAGACCAGCGCCGGCATCAGCATCACCCCGTCGACGCCGACCTTGCGCACCGCGTTGGCGACCTTGGCGGCCTGCACGCTGGTGAACTCGGCCACGCCGCAGATCACCGGCACGCGGCCGCGGGAGGCGTCTACCGCCACTTCAGTCACGGCGATTTTTTCTTCGGCGCTCAAGGAGGTGTTTTCCCCCACCGATCCGCAGACCACCAGGCCGGAAACGCCATCACGGATGACGTTGGAAATCACTTGGTGGGTTTTTTCCAGATTGATGGAAAAGTCATCGTTGAATTGGGTGGTGACGGCAGGGAAGACGCCGCTCCAGTTGATGCGTTTGCTCATGGTTGTCTCCGGTGGTTAAGGGGATTTCTCATATACGCAGGTAAAGTTGAGTCGAGTACATAGCTTTTGTGGCGAGGGAGCTTGCTCCCGCTGGGCTGCGAAGCGGCCCCAATCACTACCTGGCGACTCGGTGTGTCAGGTAGATCCAGAGGGCCGCTGCGCGACCCAGCGGGAGCAAGCTCCCTCGCCACAGGGGATGTGCAAGATTCGAAATTCATGCGCCAGGCCAGGTGTCCGAAAGCCGATAGCCCTGGGGCCACGGATCGGCCGGGTCGAGCAACAGCTGATGGGTCCCGGTGATCCACGCCCGTCCGGCGATGCACGGGTAGATCGCCGGGCGTCCGGCCACGTCGGTCAAAGAGTCGATGCGGCAGTGGAATTCGGAGCCGATGATCGAGCGGCCGATAAAACGCTCGCCGACCTGCATCAAGCCCTTGGCGTGCAGCACCGCCATACGTGCCGAGCAACCGGTGCCGGTGGGAGAACGGTCGATCTTGCCGGGCTGGATCACCACGGCGTTGGCGCCGGTGGCAATGCCGTTCTCCTGGACGATGGGCGCGGCGATCTGGCAGAACGAGATGTGCGACCAGTCGGGGTTCAGCGGATGCACGAAGCCCAATTGTTCGTTGGCGGCGCGGGTGATCTTCAAGCCCACGGCCACCAGCTCGGCGGCCTCAAAGGGGCGAATGGCAAAGCCCAGGCGCTGGGCGTCGACGATGACGAAGCTGTCGCCGCCGTAGGCGGTGTCCACCTGCAACGAGCCCAACCCCTCGACTTCGATCCAGGCATCGAGGCGGTCGGCGAAGGAGGGCACGTTCTTGATCTCGACCCGTTGCACCTTGCCGTCGCGGCAGTCGGCCACCGCTTCGATCAGGCCGCCCGGCGCTTCGAGCACCAGGCGGGTCTGGGGTTCGGTCATCGGCAGGATGCCGCTGTCCAGCAGCACGGTGGCGACGCACAGCGAGTTGGAGCCGGACATCGGCGGCGTGTCGGCCGGTTCCATGATGATCCAGGCCATTTGCGCCCGCGGGTCCTTGGCTGGCACCAGCAGGTTGACGTGGCGGAACACGCCGCCACGGGGTTCGTTGAGGACAAAGTTGCGCAGGGTCTGGTCCTGGGCGATCCAGCGTGACTGTTCCCACACGGTGGCGCCGGGTGGTGGGGCGACGCCGCCGACGATCACATCGCCGACTTCGCCTTCGGCGTGGCAACTGACGACGTGGATGATTTTTGATGACCGCATGGATCAAATCCTTGTGTTGTCTGGCGGGGCCTCATCGCGGGCAAGCCTTGCTCCCACAAAGGGTTCTGTGGTGTACACAAAACAGTGTGGGAGCGAGCTTGATCGCGATAGGGCCATCCGTTATTTCACCGACTTGAGAAACGCCGCCGTCTCCGGCTGCATCGGGTTGCCAATCACCTGGTCCGGCGGCCCGATCTCATGGACCCGGCCATTGCAAAAGAACGCCACGCGGTCGGACACGTCCCGGGCGAAGCGGATCTCGTGGGTCACCAGCACCATGGTCATGCCGTCTTCGGCGAGCATGCGCATGGTGTCCAGCACTTCACCCACCAGTTGCGGGTCCAGGGCCGAGGTGGCTTCGTCGAAGAGCATGTAGTCCGGCGACATCGCCAGCGCTCGGGCGATGGCCATGCGTTGCTGCTGGCCGCCGGAAAGCTTGCCTGGGAAGGCCTTGAGCTTGTCCCCCAGGCCCACGTGCTCAAGCTGTTGCACCGCCAGTGCTTCGGCGTCCTGCTTGCTTTTGCCCAACACCTTGCGCGGCGCCAGCATCACGTTTTCCAGCACGGTCAAGTGAGGGAAGGCGTTCCATTGCTGGAACACGATGCCGATCTTCTGCCGCAGGCGATTGAGGTCGGTGGCGCGGTCATGGACCTCGATGCCGTCCACGCGAATGTTGCCTTTCTGGATCGGTTCCAGGCCGTTGATACACATCAGCAGGGTCGACTTACCGGAGCCGGAACCGCCGATGATCGACACCACTTCGCCCTTGTCCACCGTCAGGCTCACACCCTTGACCACTTCCAGGTCACCGAAGGATTTGTGCACGTTTTCGATCTCAATCATTTTCCTGCCACCTTCTTTCCAGGCGTGCGCCAAGGCGGGCGACCACCAGGCTCATGACGTAGTAAATGAGGCCCGCGATGCACAGCACCAGCAGGGGTTCCTGAATGCGCGTGACGATGGTTTGCGATGCCCGCAGCAATTCGACGATGCCGATCCACATCACCAGCGCGGTGTCTTTCATCACGCCCAGCACCAGGTTCAGCCAGCCGGGAAACGCCACCCGCGTGGCAATCGGCAGGACGATGAAGCGCAGGTCCTGCACATAGCTCAGGCCCAGTGACCGACTGGCCCGGCGGGTGCTCAACGGCACCGCCAGCACGCCACCGCGGACGATCTCGGTGAAGTAAGCCGCGGCATAGACGCCGAGGACGATGCAACCGACGGCGAAGGCGCTGAGGTTCAGGCCGGCAATGCTCTTGAGCGAGTTGAACAGCACAAACTGGATCAGCAGCGGCACGCTGCGGAACACGTCCAGCAACCAGGCCAACGGCAGGCTGGCCCGTGGCAACAACGCCCGCAACAGACCGAACAGCAACCCGGCCAGGGTGCCCAAAAGGATCGACCAGACGGTCAGTTGCAGCGTGACCCAGGCCCCTTCGAGCAAATACAGCAGGTCGTTGACGCTGAGGCTTGTAGAGAACATGACCCACGCTCCTCAATACCGAAACAGCCGCCAGGACAACAGCCGGGCCAACCCGACGATCAGCTTGGCGATCAGGTAATACAGCACCGCCGCGAGGGCGAAGTATTCGAAGGTGCGGAAGGTCTTGACGTTGTATTCCTGGGTGACACCGGTGAGGTCGTTGTTCAGGCCGACGACCACGCCCAGGGACGTCATCAACACCGCCCAGACCATCTGGTTGGTCAACGGGTAGAACACGATGCGCAACAGTTGCGGGACGATGATCATCCGGTACGCCTGGAAGGCGCTCATCCCCAAGGAGCGGGCGGCGCGCATTTGCGTACCGGGCACGGCCTTGAGACCGCCGCGAAAGTTTTCCGCCAGGTAGCCGGCGTTGTTGAAGGTGATCCCGGTCAGCAAGGCCAGCCAGGAACTGACGTGCAGCCCGAGGGAGCCGAGGCCGAAGTAGAGGATGTAGATCTGGAACAGCGAGGGCGTGTTGCGGGCGATGGACACCCAGCCATTGCCCACGCCCCGCAGCAAGCGATTCGGGGCCTGGCGCATTACCGTCAGCACCAGGGCGATCAGTACGCCGAAAATCATCGACAGCGCAGCGGTCTCGAACGTCACCCAGGCCCCGGCGAGCATGTCGGGCAGGGCGCGCAAGGCCGGGCGCCATTGGAAGCTGTAGTCAAACATGGGGCTGGCTCCCGGTGCGGGTGGGTTGCAGCCACGTCGGCGGCTGGCCGGCGGTTGCGGCGGTACACGCGGCCTCGACGCATTCGGCAAGGGCGGCAAAGTGCACGCCGCGACCGACCAGGCCGGGTGCGTAGTGGGCGTATTTGCCGGAATTGGTCATCAGGGTGGTGGCGTGGGGCGGGATCACCGGTTCGCCCAACATGCACCAGCAGGTGTCGGTCACCAGCACTGCACCGAAGGTCTCGATGGCGGCCAGATACCCGGCTCTGCGCGCCTGTTCCAACACCGTCCGGCCGCAGGTGATCGCCAGCACCACATACGGATGCTTGACCCGACCGGCGCACAAGGTCGCGAGGGTGGCGAATTCACTGAGGGAGAAATGCGGATTGCCCAGGGACACCACGTCCACCCAGTTGTCCCGGGCGCTGTTGAGCTCACGCCAACTGGCAAGCAGGCCTGCGGCATCGACGCTTTCCTGCGCCAAGGTGACGTCGCGCTCCAGGACATCGGCCGGATCAAGGGCTTCGGGCGTCACCCCGGCGATGTGGAACAACGGCGCGGCGCTGGTGGTGGCGAACGCGGCGCCAAAGGCCTTGAGGTCGTCCAGGGTGGGCGCGGCGTGTTCCAGGCCACGTATCAACGGAATGCGCCGGCCCGCCAGGCCGCCGATGTGATAGCCCAGCAGCGGATAGAAACTGTCATCGACGTGACCCAGCGCCGGCACGTCGACGATCAGCCGGGCCTTGCGCGGGTCGTCGAGATGGCAGCCGGTCAACGGCGCTCGCCCGCACAGGGCAATGCAGATATCGAGGAAGTCCGGGTACTTCTGCGTACGCGCGCCCAGCACGCTGTTGGCGTAGACCACGGCGTTGGATTCAGCCCAGACGATTTGTTCGCCGGCCTTTGGCGCGGTGTCCAGCAGGTAGGGCGCGCAGGTGAAACTCAGTTGCGCGCCCATCGCCATGTAGGCATCGCCCAAGGCACTGGCCGGCTCGCCCAAGGCCGGATCGACACCCAGTTCCCGCCAGCGCCGCTGGTCCACGGAGATGGAGTTGAGCGTGGTGGGGACGCGAACCTTTGCCCCCCACTGCACCAGTTGTTCGGCAAAGCGCAGGCTGGCTGGACCTGTGTAGATGCAGCCGTCGATGTGGGCCTGGGTCACGTCCAGCAGTTGCGTGGCGCCCTGGATCTCGGCCATGCGCAGCACGATTTGCATCGCCACTTGGGCAGCCTTGCCGTGGGTGCCGTCGAGCAATGCCCGGTCCTGTTCGTTCAGCTCCAGGGTTGAGAAAGTGGACGGCTGCGGCGCTGCGTCGGAACCTTGCCAACCGTCGTTTGGGGGCCGGCCAGACAGTGTCAGGACGTCGCCTTCCAGGCGCACGAAACCCTGGCCGCGCAGCCCATTGAAGGCCTCATGCCCCACGCACAGCACCGGCAGCGAGCGTTGGAAAATCACCTGCGCCACCAGCACGCCCAGGGTCAGGATTTCATCGGCTTCGGCGAGCACCAGGGCCGCGGGTGCGTGGCCGTTGCTGATCAGCTCCATCAAGACGCTGCTGCCGGTGCAGGAGCCGCGTCCGCTGGGGATCGCCAGCACGCGCCCTGCCAGGCGCTGACCACTCAATGGATGGTGGCGGTCGATGACTTCGCCGCTGGCTGGATCGACCCCGCCCCAGAAACTCAGCCCCACCTCGGCGAACAGCAGGGCGCCCTGGGCGGCACCCTCCACCAGGCTGCGGCCTTTCACACGGACAGGCGTGCTTGGCATGCGCCGATCCTCAGTAATAGACCTGGGGAACGGTCAGGTTGGCCGGCGGGATGTCGCTGCCCACCCATTTGACGAACAGTTCCTTGTAGCGACCCGTGCGCACCTGCTGGTTGACGAACAGGTTGAGGTAGTTGAGCAGGCCGTATTCGCTGCGCTTGGCACCGAGGGACACATAGTCGATGACGTAGGGCGCGTCACCGGCGATCTTCAGGCCCTTGTACTTGCCCGACTTGATGGTCGCGGCGGCCACGGTGTTGGTTACCACGGTGGCATCGATGTGCCCCTGGGCGACGGCCAGCAAGGTGTCGTTCTGCGACTGGTAGGCGCGGAAGCTGCCGCTGCCCCAACTCTTCTGGTCCTTCTCCAAGGCGATGGCTTCGTAGGTGCTGCTGGTATTGCCCAGGGCTTTGCCCTTGAGGTCGGCGTAGCTGTTGATGCCGGTGTTGTCGCGGGTCAGCACGACCATCTGGAAGGCGAAGTAGGGCACGGTCAGGCCCACGGTCTTGGCTCGCTCCAAGGTGTCGGATGTGGAGGCGACGATGACATCGGCGCGACCGGACAGCAGCGCGGGGATTCGGTCGGAGAATGGGGTTTCCACCACTTCGGCATCTACACCGAGGACCTTCGCCAGATCGTTGCAATAGTCCACGTCGAATCCCGCCGGTTTATTGCTTTCGTCGCGAAAGCCCATCGGGGGGAAGTCCAGGGTCACGGCGCAACGCAGCTTGCCGGAGCCGACGATGTCGTCGAGCTTGTCGGCGTGGGCGGGGGCGATGAAAAGCGGGGTGAGGACAACGCTGAGGGCTACGGCCAATGCAGGGTTTTTCATAAATGCCTCGCTGTCGAATAAATGCGGTGAGATATCGTATTGAGGATTTCGTATACGATATTAGATAAGCAATCAGCGTGCCTGTTTCTGGTAGAGCCGCAGTAATGCCACCGGAGGGCTGGTCTAGAGGCTTTCATGCCGGGCGGTAACGAGCAGGGCAAGGGTGGTGCTGGCGCCAGGGTGTTACAGATGGGAGCACCCACGGGGCTCGATGCCCCATGAGGGAACAAGGGTCAGCGCTGATTCTCGCGATATTGGCTGGGGGACAGGCTGGTCAGGGCCCGGAACTGGCGGCTGAAGGCGCTGTGGTCGGTGTAACCGCAGCGCAGGGCGATCTCGGTGATCGGCAGGTCTTTGTCGAGTAACAGCCGCGAGGCTTCTTCCAGCCGTGCCTTGTGAATCATCTGTCGCGGCGTGAGTTGGAAGATGCGCTTGCAGTGCCGCTCCAATTGCGCCACCGACAATTCTGCAATGGCGGTCAGCTCGGCAAGGCTGATGGGGCGGGCGAAGTGCTGCTTGATATGGGCGTCCACCGCCGCCAGTTTGTGGAACGCTGGATGGCCCGATTGCGGCAGTTGCAGGTCGCGGGAAATACCGGCCAGGCCGACGATCTGGCCGTTTGGATCGTGCAGGGCGAGCTTGTGGGTCAGGCACCATACGGGTTGGTTGCCGTAATACAAATGCAGTTCGAGCTGGTCGGCCAGCTCCCGCCCGCTGGCCAGCACCCGGCGGTCCTGTTCGGTGTACAGCGGGCCGAAGCGCTCGGGGAACACCTGTTCGGCGGTGAGGCCGAGCAGGTCGCCGCTGTGTTTGAAACCGCAGCGGCGGGCCAGGGTCTGGTTGACGAAGGCGTAGCGGGCCTGCTTGTCCTTGATGAAAAACACCACGTCCGCGAGGGTGTCCAGCAGCGCGGAGATGGGCTGCAGGCTGCGCAGCAGGGTGTCGAGGTCGCAGGGGGCGAAGGGGGTGAGCGAGGGGTACATGGCCGGCGTTGTCTTTTTTGTGGGAGCGATGTCGGAGTGTCAATCGAAAATGCGCCGTCTGTCACGCCGCTATCGCGAGCAGGCTCGCTCCCACAGGGGATTGGGGTGAGTGCAGATCAGTCAGGTGGGTGGGGTTTCTTCCAGGGCCAGCAAGGTTTCGATTCGCGCCGGGCTGAAGGGCGGGCGGGGGGCGGGCGGTGTCCAGCCGAACAGGTGTTCCAGGGCGGCGCCGCACACTCGGCCCTGGCAGGCGCCCATGCCGCAGCGGCTTGCCAGTTTTGCTTCGCGCCAGTTTTCGTGGCCGACCAGTTCGCCGTACGGTACGTCTTCGCAGCGGCAGACCAGGGTGTCGCTGCGGGCCAGGGTCTTGAGCCGTGGATCGAGGACGAAGGCCTGGTTCAATGCCCCGGCGAAACCCTGCCAACGTGCGCGGCGCGGCCACAGTTGCTGGGCAGCCGCGCTATTGCCGACGGCGGCATGGCCGGCGATGGCGCCTTCCACCAGCGCCAGTTCGCTGCCGCCGAAACCGGTGCATTCGCCTGCCGCATAATGTTCATGGCGAGTGGTCGCTTGCCAGGCGTCAACCGCCAGCGCCTGGTCTTCAACCGCGCAACCCAGGGCCTGGCCTAATTGGGTATTGGGAATGAGCCCGAAACCACAGGCGAGCCGGTCGCAGGCCAATTCAATCGTCTTGCCTTGCTGATACAGGCGCACGCCCTCCAGCCGTTCCCGGCCGAGCGCTTCCACCACGTGGGTGTCGGTGCGGTAGTGCCGGTCGAACAGACTGAACGATTGGAAAAACTTCCCCGGCCAGCGCGGCAGTTGTGCGGCGAAACCGGCGACGGTGCCGCGACGGGCCTGCTCGGCGATGCGCAGCACCTGTGCACCTTGATGCTTTGCCGTGGCGGCGCTGGCCAGCAGCAAGGGGCCGCTGCCGGCGATGACCAGCCGTTCGCCGCGCACCGGCAAGCCACCCTTGATCAGCGCCTGCAAGCCGCCAGCACCGGTCACGCCGGGGAGTGTCCAGCCGGGAAACGGGAGCAGTCGTTCGCGGGCACCGGTGCAGAGAATCAAGCGCTCGTAGCTGATTTGCCAGCCGCGCTCGGCATCTTCCACCAGCAAGGTTTTATCCGCCGCGCAGGCGATCACACGGGTGCCGGCATGGCAACGTACGTTGGCGCAGGTTTGCAGTTGCTCGCGCAGGCGTCGGGCGGCGCTGGGCAGGTTGGCCTGGGGGCCGTCGCGCCAGATCTGCCCACCGGGCAGCGGGTTGTCGTCGAGCAGCACGATGCGCGCGCCGCTGCTGGCTGCGGCGAGGGCAGCGGCCATGCCGGCGGGGCCGGCGCCGATGATCAGCAGGTCGGTGGTTTCGTTCATGGTCGGGTCTGGACCTGCATGCCGTCGAGGCACAAGGTCTGGCAGGCCAGGCGTCGACGACCGTCGATCAGCACCCGGCACTCCTGGCAGATACCCATGCCGCACAAGGGCGCACGGCGCTGGCCGCTGACCGAGGTGCGACTGCAACCATCCGCGCCCAACGCCAATGCCGCCGCGACGCTGGTGCCGTTGGCCACTGACAAGGGCTGGCCGTCGAGGAATAGATCAGGCATAGGAGCAATCCTCCAGGGGTAAAGGGATATCAGCGCCCAACGCCCATCCCGTGGCGAGGGAGCTTGCTCGCGCTGGGGCGCGCAGCGGCCCCGACAACGATCTGACAACTCGGTGTATCAGGCCAGTCCAGGGGACTGCTGCGCAATCCGGCGGGAGCAAGCTCCCTCGCCACAAGGACTTGTGTCGGGCTTCAAGCATGGGCCGGCTCTCCAAGGAAACGCTGCGGCAGGTAAGCTTGAGGCGCGAGCGGCGAGGTTTCGTTGAGCAGTTGGGCGACCAGCAGGTCAGCCGTCGCCGGTGCCGTGGTGACCCCCAGGCCTTCGTGACCCACCGCCAGCCAAAGTCCCTGGCGCTGTGGATGTTGGCCCACCAGGGGTAAGCCGTCGGGGCTCGCTGCGCGAAAACCGGTCCAGGCCCTGATGCCGTTCAAATGCGCCAATCCTGGCAGGTATTCGACGGCGCGCTTGAGCATCTTCGCCAGCATCCAGCCTTCCACCCGGGGGTCAAGCGTGCCGAACTGCCGCGAGGCGCCGATGAACAATTGCCCGGTCGGGCGCGGCTGTATATTGCACGCCACTGACGGTCCGCTGGCATTATGGGCGCTGGTGACGTAGCCCAGCTCCACCAGGGTGTGGGTGACGGTAGCGGGGTAGCGGTCGGTAATCAGCAGGTGGCCCTTCTTCGGCACGATCGGCAACTCCGGGCACAATTCAGTGGCCTGGATGCCATTGGCGAGGACCACCGCTTCGGCGCTCAACCAGCGACCGTCATCAAGGCGCACGCGATGACCGTCAACTTCGCTGACCTGCGCCCGTTGCTGGCGAATGGTGGGCGCGTCCAGCATCCAGCGCGCGGCCGCCGGGGCGTAGAGGATGCCGTCACCCTTGATCAGCAACCCACCTTCCAGCCCCGGGCGCAGCTCGGGTTCACGCTGATGCAGCGCGGCGTGGCCGATCAGCTCACAGGCTTCGTCATGGGCCAGCAGGTTCAGGTATTTGCTATGGGCCACCGCCATTTCTTCGGCATTGGCCGCCAGCCACAAGGTGCCGTTGTTGCGCCAGGCGCAGCCGTCGGGCAGGGCTGGGGCCAGCTCGCGCCAGCGTTGCAGGGAATATTGACTGAGGGCCAGCTCCGCCGGGTTGTCATCGAGCACCAGCAGGTGCCCCATGCCGGCCGCCGTGGCGCCGTGCCAACCGGCGTCCAGCACCAACACGTTGACGTTGCGTCGGGCCAATGCCTGGGCACAGGCCGCACCGATGATGCCCGCGCCGATGATGATCACGTCGGCGACATGGCCTTCGCTCACGGACGAATGCCCCAGGCGAACGGGTCATCGGCTTCGATGATCAGTGTGGTTTCGGCGCTGATGTAGGCGCGACCGCGAATGGTCGGCACGATGCGCTCGCCCGAGCGCTCGTAGGAGCCCTCGAACTCGCTGCCAATGACACTGGCCTGGCGCCAGATCTGGCCGGGTTGCAGTTTTCCATCGGCCGCCAGGCACGCCAGTTTGGCGCTGGTGCCGGTACCGCAAGGGGAGCGGTCATAGGCCTTGCCCGGGCAGAGTACGAAGTTGCGGCTGTCGGCATGCGGGTCGTCGGCAAACAGTTCGATGTGGTCGATCAAGCCGCCGTCCTCGCCGCGAAAACCCTGCTGCTCCAAGGTTTGCTGTACGGCGTAGGTGTAGGCGGTCAACGCGTCGAGGTTATCGCCGGCCACGCGTTGGCCATGTTCGGCGATCAGGAAAAACCAATTGCCGCCCCAGGCCACGTCGCCCACCACCTGGCCGATGCCGGGCACCTCCAGGGCCAGGGCCTTGCGGTAACGGTAGGCCGGCACGTTGCGTACGCTGACCGAGCGGTCTTCGTGCAAGGTTGCCTGTACCGTGCCCACCGGGGTTTCGATGCTGTGCACGCCGGGGCCGATCCTGCCCAGGTGGGCCAGTGACGCCACCAGGCCGATGGTGCCGTGGCCGCACATGCCCAGGTAGCCGCTGTTGTTGAAAAAGATCACGCCGGCACAGGCGCTCGGGTCCACCGGCTCGCAGAGCAGCGCCCCCACCAGCACATCGCTGCCCCGCGGTTCCAGCACGCAGGCGGTGCGCCAGGCGTCGTGTTCCGTGGCCAGGCGTTGCTTGCGCTCGGCCATGCTGCCCTGGCCCAGGTCAGGAAAACCGCCAGTGACCAGTCGGGTCGGTTCGCCGCCGGTATGGGAGTCGATCACGGTGATGCGTTTCATGGGAGGGCCACGTCCGTTCAGATGAGTGACGGCAAGCGTGGCCCGCGCCAGGGGGCGACGGCTTGATGGTTTTACCTGTCGCCGATGACGAAATCGGCACAGTGCCGGCCCATCAATGGCTGGAAGGCAGGAACTTGAACAAGGTCTCGCAGACCCCGGCGATGTGTTCGTCCAGCAGCATCACGGCTCGCTCGACGTCACCGGCGCGGCAGGCCTTGATGATTTCCCGGTGCTCGTGATCGGCGCGCTCCTTGCCGGCCGAAAGGCTCATCTGCATGCGCAAATAACGCTCCAGCTTGTCGTGGACCGAGCGGATCAGACTCACCATGAACGGCCGCTGCGCCGGTTCGTAGAGGCAGGCATGCAGCTGCCAGTTCAGTTCCGCCCAACGCCCTACGTCGTCTTCACCGATGAACTCCCGGCAGATGCTTTCGGCGCGGGCGAAGGTGGCTTCGGTCATGTTGGGAATCGCCAGGCGCAGTACTTTGTCTTCCAGCAGCATCCGCACTTCGAACATTTGCGCCAGCTCTGCCTCGGAAATGCGCGTCACCATCGCCCCGCGATTGCGCTGGAACATCACCAGGCCCTCGGCCTCCAGGCGCTTGAGGGCTTCGCGCACGGGGATCTTGCTGACGTTGAACTGCCGGGCGATGTCATCCTGGCGAATAGGCTCGTCCTCGGCAAAGTGCCCGGCCACGATGGCATCGCGCAGATGGCGGGTGATGATTTCCGAGGTGGAAGGGGTGTTGCCCAGATCAGGCAGGTTGAACTTGGATAAAGTCACGGCGGCGGGTCGTTCGGCTTAGGTGGGGATATGGTATACGACTTTGCCGAGCGCAGTGTCGAGCTGTCCAAGGCTTCCCCAATCCTTCAGTCAGCCTCTGTGGCGAGGGAGCTTGCTCCCGCTCGATTGCGCAGCAATCGCAGAATGTTGGGGTCGCTGCGCAACCCAGCGGGAGCAAGCTCCCTCGCCACCGGTTGGTTGTTTCAGCCGTGGGACAGGTGGCTCACATAAGCCTCGGTCCGGACGATGCGCCATCCGGTAACAGACACCCCAGCCAATAACGCCAGGCCGAACACGATCAACGCCACGTCCGCGCCGAAATGATCGGCCAGCAACCCGGTCACCACCACCGGGATGCTGAACCCGACATAGGCGAACAGGAAAAACCCGGCACTGACCCGGGCCTTTTCCGCGCCAGCCATGGCCGTGACGGCCGACAACCCACCCAAGTACAGGAAACCGTAGCAAGCGCTGCTGGCGCCCAGCGCTCCCAGCAACACGGCGAGCAGGGAGCCGGCGCTCGCGCCCCAGGCCAGCAACGCGTAGCTCGCAGGCAGGATCAACAGGCCCAAGCCCGTGGCCCTGGCCGGCTGCATGCGTCGAACCCAGGGCTGGAAGAGCAAGCCGCAACTGATCACCGTAAAGGTCGACAGGCCCGACCAACGCTGCAAGTCGTGGGTCGCCAGCACCGATGGCAATATGGCAATGACCAGGCCCGAGGTCGCCCAGGCCAACAGCATGGAAAAACTGTAGGGCAGGCTGCCGGCGGGAAACAACGGCAGGCGCAGCAACGGTGCATCTTTGATTTTCTGCGCCGGGTCCGGTAAGCGCCAGACCACGACGATCGCCATTGCAGCCAGCATCAACTGCAACCAGAAGCTGCCGGGCGTGGCGCTGTGATGGACGAACAGGAACAGACTGGTCAACGCCGCGCCCAGGCCAAAGCCCAGGGAGGTGCTGGCGGTGACCCGGTTGGCCGGCGAGCGGGGATCGCGGGTTGCCATGAGCTCGGCCATATAGGCGGTTGATGTGGCCGAGGCCAGCCCTGTGCCGACCCCCATCATCAGGCGCGCCACGCCCAGGGCTTCCAGGCTCGGCCAGAGCAGTGTCACCAGCGTCGCCAGCATCGACAGCCCGAGGGCGACCAGGATCAACGGCTTGCGTCCCACCCGGTCGGCCAGCCCGCCGAACGCCAGCAGGACCGGCAGTACGCCCAGCACATAACCGGAAAACGCCACCGCCGTGGCTCCGGCCCCGTAGCCGGACAACTGCGCGTAAGTGGTGTACAGCGGCGCCTGCAGGTTGACCGCAAGGGTGATCAGGCAAAGGCCGAAAGCCAGTCCCCAGGAATGTCGATGCGATGGGTTCAAGGGTGTTCCTTAGAGGTGTGCATGAAGTCTCGGGGACTATCACTGCCGGGCACAGCGCAAACAAGGAACAGACCCAGGCCATTTGTGCTTAACTGTTCGCTCGAAATTCGAGAACACTTAGCCAAGAGTGCCAGCCGTGGACCTGAAGATTGATCGCAACGTTGCCGAGCCTGTGATCCGGCAGCTCGTGACGCACCTCATGGGCTGGATCAACGCCCATGGCATCCGCCCCGGTGCGCGCATGCCGTCCATTCGTCAACTGGCCCGGGAAAACAGCTTGAGCCTGTCGAGCGTGATCAAGGCCTATGACCAACTCGTTGCCAGCGGGGTGCTGGAGTCTCGACATGGCGCGGGTTTTTTTGTCGCGCAGCAGTTGGTCCGGCCCGTGGAGCCGGAGCCGGAAACGGATAACGCGCGGTGGCGGTTGTTCGACAATGAGTCGACGCAGCTCAAGCTGGGGTGTGGCTGGCTGCCCGATGCCTGGCGCGACGACACCGACCTGGGCCAGGCGATCCGCCAAGTGGTGCGCAGCGACAACCATGCGTTGTTCAACTACAGCACCCCGCTGGGCTCGCCTCATCTGCGCCTGCACCTTCAAAAGCGCCTGGGCCTGATCGATATTCATGTCGACCCGACGCAAATCATTACCACCCAAGGTGCCAGCCAGGGCCTCGACCTGCTGGTGCGAACCCTGCTCAAGCCCGGTGACCTGGTGCTGGTGGAAAGTCCTGGCTACTACAACCTGTTCAATCTGCTGAAACTGAATGGGGTCAAGACCGTGGCGGTGCCGAGAACCGCCCAAGGCCCGGACATCGCCCGCCTGGAACAGCTTCTCGGCGAGCATAAGCCCTCGTATTTCTTCATCAACAGCATGTACCAGAACCCCACTGGCACCAGCCTGGCGCCAAGCGTGGCCTATCGTCTGCTGCAACTGGCAACGGCCCATGACTTTCGCCTCATCGAGGACGATATCTACGCCGATTTCCAGAATGGTCCGACCTCACGCCTGGCCTCCCTGGATGCCCTGGACCGGGTGATCTACCTGGCGAGTTTTTCCAAGACGCTGTCCAGTTCGCTGCGCATCGGTTACGTGGTCGCCCATCCCGAGATCATCCAGCGCCTGGCCGAAGTCAAGATGATTACTGGCATCGGTTGTTCGCTGCTGGCAGAAAACGTGGTGGCGACGTTGCTGGCCAACGGTGCTTATCGCAAGTTGATCCAGCGCTTGCGCCAGCGCCTGAACAAGCAGATGGCAAATACGCTGCGCCAACTGGACCCAGCCCACTGGGAGGTGTTTGCCGAGCCGCTGGGGGGGATGTTCGTCTGGGCCAGGCCTCGGTACCTGGCGGCACAACGGGTGCAGCAGATCGCCCGGGAGCTGCAAATCCAACTGTCCCAAGGCTCGACGTTCCTGCCCCAGGGCGAGGCGTGCGATTGGTTGCGGTTGAATGTGGCCTATACCCAGGATCATCGGGCGCAGGTGTTCTTCCAGCGGGTGGAGCAGGAGTCGACTGCGGTGGCTCAGTAGGGTTTGGGAGATTGTTCTGCGTCATCGCGAGCAATCCCCTGTGGAGCAAAGCTTGCTCGCGATGACGGACTGACCGGTCACAAAAAATATCGGCGTTAATGGGAATAGATGTCAAACAGAAATGAGTTGCTGTATCTTTCGCGACACATTCTTGTCAGCCTCCCGATGTGGAGGCTTTTTTCCATTAGGATTGTGCATCGATGCGTCGGATACTCGTTTCACTGTGTGTGCTCCAGGCTTACTCCGTTTCCACTTGGGCTGAACAGCCAGTCCCTGCCAAGCCGGCTTCCCTTGAGTTGCAAGCCACGGATATCGTCGGTAGCGCCGACTATGAATCAGCACAGGGACCGGTGAAGGGCTATCACGCCACCCGTTCGGCCAGTGCCACCCGTACCGACACGGCGATCCATGAAACCCCGCAATCCATTTCCGTGGTGTCTCGCGACGTCGTCGAAGACCTTGGCGCCACGCGTCTGCAGGACGCCCTCGATTACGCTGGAGGGGTCGGCCGGGGTAACAACTTCGGCGGCCAGGGCCTGACTACTTTCACCGTACGCGGTTTCACTACCGGAGAGTTCTACCGCAACGGTTTTCCGATCAACCGTGGCTACCCGAACATGCCTGACGCCAACACCATCGAGCGGCTGGAGGTCTTGCGCGGCCCGGCCACCATGCTCTATGGCCGGGGCGATCCCGGCGGTACCTTCAACGTGGTGTCCAAGCAGCCGTTGGCCGAGCGCACGGTGACCCTGGGTAGCCAGGTCAGCGACCAGGGGATGCGTCGCGGTACGCTGGACGCGTCCGGTCCGTTGGATGAAGAAGGGCGCCTGGCTTATCGCCTGAACGTGATCGGCGAGGGCGGCGACACGTTCCGCGATCACGTCGAGACCGAGCGTTACGGCGTTGCACCCGTGGTGTCCTGGCAGGTCAACGACACCACGCGCCTGACCTTCGAAGGCGACTTCATGCGCAACAATGCGCCGCTGGACCGTGGCTTGACTCATTACGCCGGCCAGCGCGGCACCGCGTCGCGGGATACGTTCTTCGGTGAAAAAGACGTCGGCAAGCTGCATAACGACAACAACATGCTGCAGGTGCGTTTCGAGCACATGCTCAACGACGACTGGACCCTGGCCGGCGGTACCCAATGGCTCGACGGCACCTTGCAGGGCAATGCCATCGAAGGCAACGGCATCGCCGCCGATGGGCGCACCCTGGGTCGCAACTTCAACTACCGCAAGCTGGAGTGGACCGACCGCGACACCCAACTCAACCTCACCGGGCATTTTTCCACTGGCGGGTTCGAGCACACGTTGCTGACGGGTATCGAGTATGAAGACTACGACTACCAGTCCATCATCCAGCGTTCCTCCGGCGTCGTCGGGGCTTACCCGATCGATATCTTCGACCCGGTGTATGGCCAGCCACGCCCGGCATTGACGCGCAAGCCCACCGATGACCAGGAAAACCTCAAGACGTTTGGCGTGTTCGTCCAGGATCAGGTGGCGCTGACTGAGCGCTTGAAGTTGTTGGCTGGGGCGCGTTTCGAGCGGTTCGAGCATGAGTACGAAAGTTTCGTCCCCCAGAACCCGCCCGGTAGCCGGAACTGGGACGTCACCGACAGCGCCGTCACTCCGCGCCTGGGGATGATCTACGACCTGACCGACACCGTGGCGGTCTATGCCAACACCGCACGCTCATTCAAACCCAACACCGGTGCCAGACTCCAGGGCGGAGGGTTCAAGCCGGAAGAGGGCAAGTCCTACGAAATGGGTGTCAAGTGGGAAGCGCTGGATCGCCAGTTGAGCGTCGACGCGGCGATCTACCAGATTGAAAAGCGCAATGTACTCACGCCCGACCCGCAGGATGCAACATTCAACGTGGCTGCCGGCGAAGTGCGCAGTCGCGGATTTGACTTGAACGTGGCGGGCAATTTGACGCCACAATGGCGCGTGATCGGTGGTTACGCCTATGTAGATGCCGAAGTGACCAAGGACATCAGCATCCCGTCCGGTACTCGCCTGCTCAACGTGCCCAAGAACTCCTTCAGCCTGTTGAACGTCTACGAGTTCCAGGACGGTGGCCTCAAGGGCCTCGGCCTTGGCGTTGGTGCCAAATACGTCGATGCGCGGGCCGGCAATACCGCGGCCAGCACCTTTACCATGGACAGCTACACCGTCGTGGACCTGCTCGGTTACTACAAGGTCAACGAGCGGATCCGCCTCAACCTGGACCTGAAGAACCTGTTTGACGCCGACTACGAAGAGGGTGCATTCGGGGGCGTCTATGCCTACCCGGGTGCACCGCGAACCGTGCAGGCCGGCATCTCCTACACGCTCTGAATTCGATGCATCATGAAAACCCCGAAGGTTCTGCCTTCGGGGTTTTTCTTTTACCACTTGCCTCTTTACCACTTGCCTGTGCTCATCCCGCCGTCCACCGGCAGTATCGCGCCAGTCGTGAAATCAGCGCCCGCCAGGTACAACACGGCCTCGGCAATTTCCTCGATGGTGCCCACCCGACCGGCCGGGGCCAGGTTGTCGAGGAATGCGCGGTGCGCCGGGTCGTGCATGGGCGTGTCGATGATGCCGGGGGCGACCGCGTTGACTTTGATGTTGTGGGGCGACAGCTCCAGGGCCAGGGCGCGGGTCATCTGGTTGACGCCGCCCTTGATCAACACCGGCAGTGCTGCCGGCACCTGGATGTTCGGTTGCAGGGCCACGGCGGCTGAAATGTTGATGATAAAGCCTTGTTGGCGCCCGATCATGTGCGCGGCAGCGGCCTGGCTGGCGTAGACCAGACCCTTGAGGTTAGTGTCCAGTAGCGCGTCCAAATCCTGGGGGCTGTATTCGACGAAGGGTTTTGGCAGGAAGAAGCCGGCGTTGTTCACCAGCCCGTCAACGGCGCCAAACGCCGCGACGGCTTGGGTGATGAGGGCGGTTGAGGTGGCCGGGTCAGCGATGTCGCCGGCCACGCCGATGAAGCCGGCCGGGTGGCCGAGGTCGGCGGCGGCAGCCTCCAGGCCGGACGGGGAGCGGGCATTGCCCACCACGTTATAGCCCCGACCCAGGAACGCTTTGACCAAACCCAGGCCGATCCCGCTGGAAGCGCCGGTGATGATGACGGTTTGTTTGAGGCTCATGATTGACTCCTGATCACATTGAGTTGAACCGGTGCGCCTGTGTTGGCGGTGGTTGAGTCCAGGGTATTGATGCGCCAGGGTTTGATAAATAAGGCTTCTGGTACTTGAGTTGATACGTCATGTAATCAATGGTCGGGGCCACACACAATGTTCCCGGCTGATTGCAAACCCAGGTTCGCCGGTAACGCTCACAGGATTGTCGCAGGCAGAAAAAAGCCCGGTCAGTTGGACCGGGCTCGGGAGGGGCAGGGCGTTATTCCTTGGGAAGACTTCGATACTCCGTCGTGGTCATGCCCGCGTATCCCCAGTTATCCGTGTCGACTTCCTCGATCACGATGTGGGTCAAATGCGGGTCCTTGCCCAGTACGCGCTGGAGGGTTTCGGTGATTTCGGAAATCACCTGGGCTTTCTGTTCACGGGTGACGCCGTCTCGGGTAATTCGCACATTGACGAAAGGCATGTTGCACTCCAACTGATGGAAATGAGCGCAGGACAACCCTGCGCGGTGGAAGGCCACTGTATTTATACGCCGCAGACTGATAAACAGGCCTTTGGAAACTTCAGTTGATACGCGGTGTAATGAATCATGAAGCGTCATTTCGAAGACCTGCAGTTGGGCAGCATAGAACTGTTCTGCCTGGCGGCGGAGGCGGGCAGCTTCACGGCGGCGGCGCAGTTGGCAGGGGTTACCCCGGCGGCAGTGAGCCGCTCGATCTTTCGCCTGGAAGAGCGCCTGGGTTCAAGGCTTTTCGTGCGCACCACCCGCAGCATCCGCCTGACCGAAGCCGGCAAGACCTATTTCGAGCAATGTCGGCAGGCGTTGACGCAACTGGTCGAGGCGCAACAGGAAATGATGGGTGCGCAATCGGTGCCGTCCGGGCAACTGCGCATCAGCCTGCCCACTACCTACGGCCATCACCGCATCCTGCCGTTGCTGCCGGCCTTTCGAGCGCTGTACCCGCAAGTGACTGTGGACCTGCACCTGAGCAATCGAAACATCGATTTCGTTGCCGAAGGTTATGACCTCGCCATCCGGGTGCGGGCCCAGCCGGACTCCTCCATGATCGCCAGGTTGTTGGAAGACGCGAATCTGGCGGTGGTCGCCTCACCGGACTACCTGCGCAAGGCCGGCACGCCGCAGACCCTTGAAGACCTGGACGATCACGAGTGCATCCAGTTCGAATTGCCCAGCAGCGGACGACGGATTTCCTGGTTGTTCAATGTCGAGGGCAAAGAAAAGGAGGTGTTCGGCGAAGGGGGATATTGTTGTTCGGACGATGTGCTTGGCGGCGTGACGCTGGCCAAGCATGGCGCCGGGTTGTTCCAGACCTATCGATTCATCGTCGAACAGGAACTCGCGGATGGCCGGCTGGTGGAGGTGTTGCAGCCTTTCGGGGGACGGTCACGACCTTTCACACTGCTGTATCCCCATGGCCGGTACGTGCCGCAACGGGTGCGCGCCTTCGTGGATTTCCTGCTGCAGCACCGGCAGCAATGGGCCTTGGCCTGACACAAGGTGCCAGGGCTGAAAAAGCATTCCTGTGGCGAGGGAGCTTGCTCCCGCTTGAGCGCGAAGTGCTCACTCGATCTCACTCGCCACAGAGATTCCAACCGTCAGATCGCGATCAGAACCGAAACGCCTGACGGCCAATCAGCAGCCACTTGCCATTCTTCTGCTTCTGCCAGATCTGGAAGTTCTCGATTTCCGTCGGAACCACTTCGGTGCCCTTGAGCGCCTGGGCCGAGAAGTGGTTGCGCACCAGCGCTACGTCACCGGACAAGGTGATTTTCTGGTTCTGCATTTCCAGGGTCTTGAACGCGCTCTTGCCCGTTTCGATGTCGGCGATGAAGGCTTTCTTGTCCTGGATATTGCCGCTGGAGTGCCCGTAGGTCAGGTTCTCGGCGGCCAGTGCCTGGAGTTGTGGGATGTCTTTGTGCAGCATGGCTTGGGTCAGGTGGTCGACGGCCTCGGCCACTTCCTGCTCGGCCGAAGAAGGGGCTGCCGCTGCGTAGCCGCTGAACAGGCACAAGAAGCTGACGATCAATGTCGCTTTTTTCATGGAGATTTCCTTGTTGTTGTAGGTATCCGGAACATACGAGCGCTTGCTCTCATCGGTCATCGTACAACTTGTCGAAGGCAACGGGAATAGCCAGGCAGCTAGGCCATTTGTGAAATCAGCCAGGTCTGGTCAAAAGAACATCGGGGGGGATGGCCAACAATGTGGCGAGGGAGCTTGCTCCCGCTGGGTTGCGCAGCAGCCCCCACGAATCGGTACCGAGGTGTGTCAGGTTTATTGCGTTGTCTTTTTTGGGGCTGCTTCAGCCCAGCGGGGATAAATCCCCTCGCCACAAGGCGCGTCGCATCCGGCTTTTGTGGCGAGGGAGCTTGCTCCCGCTGGGTTGCGCAGCAGCCCCCAGGAGTCGGCACCCGAGGTGTGTCAGGTTTATTGCGTTGTCTTTTTTGGGGCTGCTTCAGCCCAGCGGGGATAAATCCCCTCGCCACAGGCGCGTCGCATCCGGCTTTTGTGGCGAGGGAGCTTGCTCCCGCTGGGTTGCGCAGCAGCCCCCAGGAATCGGCACCGAGGTGTGTCAGGTTTATTGCGTTGTCTTTTTGGGGCTGCTTCGCAGCCCAGCGGGAGCAAGCTCCCTCGCCACAGGGGGGCCTTTTAGCTGTGGTGGTGTATTCACAGCCCCTCGCGATAAATCCCTTCGCCACAAGGCGCGTCGCATCCAGTTTTTGTGGCGAGGGAGCTTGCTCCCGCTGGGTTGCGCAGCAGCCCCCAGGAATCGGCATCGAGGTGTGTCAGGTTTATTGCGTTGTCTTTTTTGGGGCTGCTTCGCAGCCCAGCGGGAGCAAGCTCCCTCGCCACAGGGGGGGCTTTTAGCTGTGGTGGTGTATTCACAGGCCCTCGCGAACCGCTCCCCGAATTCCTTCCAGCAACATGGTGAACGCCGGGTTGTCGTTGTCCTGGCGCCATACCAGGTGCAACTCGCTTTGAACCCCTTCGCCCAGGTCGATCTCGCGAAACACCACCTGCTTGAACACCACGCTGCTGGCGCAACGCGGCACCAGCGCCAGGCCCATGCCGGCATTGACCAGTGCCAGGATCGTCAGCGACGACCCCAGCCATTGTACGAATTGCGGCGCGACCCGGGCCGAGCGCAGCATGCCGGTGAGCAGTTCATTGAAGGGCGGGTAGGCGGCGTGGGAGTACATGAGGAACGGTTGGGCGTCCAGATCCTGGACGCTCACGGTCTCGGCGCTGGCCAGCGGATGTCCGGCAGGCACCGCCAGTACGAAGGGTTCGCGCACCAGGCATTCGGTGGCGTAGCCGGTCTCCAGCAGTGGCGAGCGGACGATGCCCAGGTCGATGCGCCGAGCGCGCAGGGCTTCATGCTGCTGGTAGGTGTTCATCTCCGCCAGGACGATTTTGACCTGGGGCTGTTTCAGCCGGGCCTCGGCAATCACCTTGGGCAGAAACTCGTACACCGCGCTGCCGACGAAGCTGATGGTCACCGAACCGATGTCACCCTGGGCAAAGCGCCGGGCGGCGATGGCGGCTTGTTGGGCCTGTTCCAGCAGGTTCTGCGCTTCGATGAAAAACGCCCGGCCGGCGGCAGTGAGCGCCACGCTGCGGGTGCTGCGGGTGAACAGTTCGACGCCCAAGTGGTGCTCCAGCAATTGGATCTGCCGGCTCAGCGGAGGCTGGGTCATGTTCAGGCGTTCGGCGGCACGACGAAAGTTGAGTTCGGTCGCCACGGTGGTGAAGCAGCGCAACTGGGCCAGTTCAAACATTGATTCAATCCAGGTATCAATCAAGTGCCAAGTTAGATTAGACGGGAACAATCCCCCGCGTCCATCATCGGCCCGTTCCCCACAAAAACAATGATCGGGAGGCACCCCTTGAATAACGTAACGGACTCCACCCATGACAGCACCCTGGCGCTCGCGGCGGCCAAGGTCAAACGTCATGTATTGCCGTTGGTGGTGGTGATGTTCATCGTCAACTACATCGACCGGGTCAACATCGGTTTCGTGCGCAGTCACCTGGAAACCGACCTGGGCATCGGCGCTGCCGCCTATGGGCTTGGCGCCGGGTTGTTCTTCGTCGGCTACGCCCTGTTTGAAGTGCCGTCCAACATGCTGTTGCAACGCTACGGCGCGCGGGCCTGGCTGACGCGCATCATGTTCACCTGGGGCGCGGCGGCCATGGCCATGGCTTTTGTGCGCGGCGAAACCAGTTTCTATGTGCTGCGCTTCATCCTCGGCGCGGCGGAGGCGGGGTTCTTTCCCGGCATCATTTACTACTTCACCCAATGGCTACCTGCCAACGAGCGCGGCAAGGCGATGGCGATCTTCCTGAGCGGGTCGGCCATCGCCTCGGTGATTTCCGGCCCGGTGTCCGGCGCCTTGCTGCACATCAGCGGGATGGGGCTGCATGGTTGGCAATGGATGTTCCTGATCGAAGGTTTCGCCTCCATCGTGCTGTGCGGGTTTGTCTGGTTCTGGCTGCAATCGCATCCGAGCCAGGCGAAATGGCTGAGCAGTGAAGAGAAAACCGTATTGATCGCCGCTATCGCCGAAGAGCAACGGGCCCGGGAGGCGGCCCAGGTGATCAAGCCGTCGATGTTCAAATTGTTGGCTGACCGGCAGATCGCGCTGTTCTGTTTCATCTACTTTTCCATCGCCCTGACCATCTACGGTGCCACGTTCTGGCTACCGAGCATGATCAAGAAAATGGGCAACCTGGGAGACTTCCAGGTCGGCTTGCTCAACTCCATTCCGTGGATCATTTCCATCATCGCGATGTACGGCTTTGCCGCCCTGGCCGGCAAATGGAAATTCCAGCAGGCCTGGGTCGCGGTGACGCTGGTGGTCGCTGCGTTTGGCATGTTCATGTCCACCACGGGAGGGCCGATCTTCGCGTTTGTCGCGATCTGTTTTGCGGCGATTGGTTTCAAGGCGGCGTCGGCGTTGTTCTGGCCGATTCCCCAAGGCTACCTGGATGCACGCATCGCGGCGGCGGTGATCGCCTTGATCAACTCCATCGGTAACCTCGGCGGTTTTGTGGCGCCGACGGCCTTCGGTTTCCTGGAGCAGACCACCGGCTCCATCGAGGGCGGCCTGTATGGGTTGGCCGCCACTTCGCTTGTCGCCGCCGTGGTGATCTTTTTCGCTCGCACCGCACCGAAGCGCGATACCCCGAACTCACTGTCCGGCCGGCCCGAAGCCGTTGTCGAAGTCGATCAGTCGCAAACCTCTCAAGCTTTGAAACCTGGCCCATCGGGAGCCGCTGTATGAAGATCAAACGCGTCACCGTCACACCCATCGCTTTTCGCGATCCACCTTTGCTCAACGCCAGCGGCATCCATGAGCCGTTCGCGTTGCGCTCGATCATCGAGATCGAAAGCGACAACGGTTACATCGGTCTGGGGGAGAGCTACGGCGATGCGCCGGCCTTGGCGATCCAGCAGCAGTTGCAGAGCCAGTTGATCGGCCTGGATCCGTTCAACCTCAACCAGTTGCGGTCTATCGTCCAGGCGACCGTCGCCGCGCACAAACCGGCCAGCGTTGCCGGTGCCGAACTGGCGCCGGGTTCCCACGCGAGCAAGGCGGTGAGCAATGCCTATTCGGCGTTCGAAGTGGCTTGCCTGGATTTGCAGGCCCATTACCTGGACGTGCCGTTGGTGGACCTGCTGGGCGGCGCGATCCGCGAAGAGATTCCGTTCAGCGCCTATCTGTTTTTCAAGTACGCCGAGCACATCGATTCGCCGTACCCGCCCGACAGTTGGGGCGAGGCGCTCAACGAACAACAGATCGTTGCCCAGGCCCGGCGGATGATCCAGGACTATGGTTTCAAGAGCATCAAGCTCAAGGCCGGCGCTCTCGATCCGGAGCATGAAGTCGCCTGCATCAAGGCGCTGAAACGGGCATTTCCCGGCTATCCGTTGCGCATCGATCCCAACGGTAACTGGTCCCTGGAAACCTCGATTCGCATGGCCGAGTTGCTGGGGGATGACCTGCAGTACTACGAAGACCCGACACCGGGGCTGGAGGGGATGGCCGAGCTGCACAAACGCACGGGGCTGCCCCTGGCAACCAACATGGTGGTCACCGATTTCGATGAGTTCCGCCGTAGCGTGGCGCTGGACAGCGTGCAGATCGTGTTGGCCGACCACCATTACTGGGGCGGCCTGCGCGACACCCAGGCCCTGGCGAAAATGTGCAGCACCTTCGGCCTGGGCGTGTCGATGCATTCCAACTCGCACCTGGGCATCAGCCTCATGGCCATGGCCCACGTGGCGGCAGCGGTGCCGAACCTGGACTACGCCTGCGACACCCATTACCCGTGGCAGGAACCGGATGAAGAAGTGATCAAGGGTGGCAAGCTGCCGATTGTCGACGGCTGCGTGAAGATCACCCGGGCGCCGGGCCTGGGCTTGGAACTGGATCGGGATCAACTGGGCAAGCTGCATGACCAGTTCCTCAGTTGCGGCATCCGCCAGCGCGACGATGTGCGGCAGATGCAGCGTTACCGGCCGGAGTGGAAGACCGTCAAGCCGAGGTTCTGAGGAGACAGCGAGGGGGCCTGCTGCGCAGGCCAGCGGGAGCAAGCTCCTGTGGCGAGGGGATTTATCCCCGTTGGGCTGCGCAGCTGCCCCCTGGATCTGTCAGGCAGGTTTTAGGGCCGCTTCGCGCCCCAACGGGGATAAATCCCCTCGCCACAAGGCCAGTGGTATTTAGCACCAACCCAACATCCTCCCAGCCCACCCAGCGGCCCACACCCAAAGTACCGCGCCCGTCGGCAAGGCAGTCTTACACCTAAGCTGTCGCACCCGCCAGCCTCGCCGTCTTACACCCAAACTGCCGCGCCGGGCCGGCGCTTCCAAAGCATCCGCCAATTGCCTCCAAGGCAGCGTATAACGCGCCCTGGCGCCTTTCGATAATCGCCTCCGACATCCAGTCCCCTGTTGCGGAGCGCGCCATGCACAACAATAAAAATACCCGCCAACGTTTTTTGCCTGCGGTCATCGTAGGTGTTTCGAGCCTGGGCCTGATGCCTTGGGCCAACGCCGAAATCATGCTGTACGACAAGGACCAGACCACCTTTTCCACCGACGGCTACATCAACGCCTTTTACGTCAACAGTGACGTCGACCGCGCGGGTGAGCAGTACGACCGTCGGCAGGCGCGGGTCAAGATGGGGTTCTTGCCCAACTACCTGGGCTTCAACATGGGCAAGCAGGTCGATGACCTCAAGCTCGGTGCCCGGGCCTCGTTCTGGGTGACCATCAACGACAGTGAAACCAATGGCACCGACACCGCCATCGACGTGCGCCAGTTCTACGGCACCGTGGCGAACCCGGAGTGGGGTGAGGTGCTGATCGGCAAGGACTTCGGCCTGTTTGCCCGCTCCAACATCCTGCTGGACGAGTTGCTCGCCGGTTACGGCCAGGTCAGTGACACCCTGGGCCTGGTGGACGGCGGTGGCGTGTCGTTCGGCAACATCGGCAGCGGTTACCCGTACCCGTTCCCGACCTCGCAGATCACCTATCGCACGCCGGTGATGGAGGGCCTGCGCGTGGCGGTGGGGATCATGGACCCGGTGGACACCAACGACAACAGCGCCACGGGCAAGGCCTATCAGGAAAACCCGCGCACCGAGAGCGAGATCACCTATCAGTTCGATCTGGGCGGGGCGAAGATCTACAGCTGGCTCAACGGCAGCTACCAGACCTCGGACAACACCGACTCCACCGTCGAATCGGTCACTTCCAAGGGCCTGGGGTATGGTGTGCAGGCCAAGATGGGCGGGTTGTCGCTGACCGGCTCGGGGTTCCAGGCCAAGGGCATCAACCCGTTCTTCACCAACAACGCCGGTGAAGCCACCCTGCGCAATGTCGACAGCAAGGGCTACCTGTTGCAGGGCTCCTACAAGCTGGGCAAGAACCGCCTGGCGTTGTCCTACGGCAAGACCGATGACGACGGCAACGGTGTGGTGGGCAGTGGCGCCGATTACGAAACCCGTGGCATCGCGCTGTTCCACGACATCAACGACAACCTCAAGCTCGTGGCCGAGTACAACCAGTTCGAAATCAACGGCCACGACACCAGCGCCCAGAACGAAGACACCGATACCTTCGCGGTGGGTGCGGTGCTCACCTGGTAAGGGTGACTCCCTTCAACTGAGATGTGTCAGGTCGGCTTTTGGGGCTGCTGCGCAGCCCAGCGGGAGCAAGCTCCTGTGGCGAGGGGATTTATCCCCGTTGGGCTGCGCAGCAGCCCCTATAAGCTTCTCATTTGATCAGGCTGATACACCGGGTTGCCCTGTCTGAGGGCTGCTGCGCAGCCCAACGGGGATAAATCCCCTCGCCACAATAGGCATTCCAACTGGACACCGTCGCAGTCTTTTGTGGCGGGGAAGTTTGCTCCTGGGGGCTGCGCATCAGCCCCCTTTTTTCAGTGTGACGTCCCCTCGGCGAACTCGATCTTGTTGCCGACGTTGTACTTGCCCGACGGCTTGTTCATGGGCAGGCGCTTGATTTCCTCGAGGGTGTTGCTGTCGTAGACAATCAGCGCGCCATCGGTATCCCAAATGCTCAGCAGCAGGTAGCGGCCGTCGCGAGTGAACTCGACGTGGGCGGCGGTTTTGCCGGGCATGGGCTGCAGGGTGTGGGCGATTTCCAGGGTCTGTTTGTCGATCAGGTGGATGGCATCGTTGTCCGGGCCGAAGAACACGTCGGTCCAGGCGTAGCGGGAATTGGCATGGCTGCGCAGGAAGAAACCCGGCCCCAGGGTAGGGATCTGCTTGATGACTTTCCAGGTGTCGAAGTCGATCACCGAGATCAGCCCCTTGCTGATGTTGGGCGTGGCGAACACCCAGTGTCCATCGCGTTTCCAATAGGTCCCCGAGCCCAGGTGCGGCATGCCCGGCAGCGCGATATCGGTGACAATCCGCCCCGTGTCGAGGTCGATCACCTGGCCGCCTTGGGCCTTGCGCGAGGTGGCGAGCAATTGCCGGTAATCGGGCGAGAAGGAAAAATCATCGAGGTAATCCTCGGCCTCGATACGCCTGGGCACAAAGTCCGGATTCGGGCCGGTGGACAGTTCCCAGACCTCTTTCACATCTTTCAAGGCGACGATGAAGCTGTTGCGCGGCGGCGCGGTATAGACCGCGCTGACCCGCGACGCCTGGCCGTCCAGCCCCACCGTTGCAACGGTCTTGACCAATGACAGGTCGCGGGCATCCAGCACCACCAGGTTGCCGGGCAGGGTGTTGCCCACCAGCACCCAGCGCCCGTCCTTGCTCACCGCCAGGTTGCGGGTATTGAGCCCGGCTCGCACCTCGGCGATGAGCGTGAGGTTGTGCAGGTCATACAGGCTGATCCAGCCGTCCCGGGAGGCGAAATAGACGAAGCGTCCGTCCGGCGAAAACTTCGGTCCGCCATGCACCGCGAAATGTGAGGCGAAGCGCGCCAGGACCTCGAAACGATCCCCGTCGACGATATCGACGTGATGATCGCCAGCTTCCACCACCACGAACAGGTTCAGCGGATCGGCGTGGTGCTGGGGTTTGTCGGGCAAGGTCGCGACATCCGCCAGCAGGCGATGGCTGCGGCGAGTATCGTCCTCGCTCCAGGTCGGTTCGACGGCCGGTGGACGTTGGAGATAGTGGGTCAGGCCATCGATCTGCGCGGGCTCCAGCACCGCGCCGAATGCCGCCATCTGGCTGGCCGGGCGTCCATGCTCGATCACCTGGCGGATTTCGTCGGGCTTGATCCGACTCAGGCTCTGAGGCAACAGCGCCGGCCCGGCGCCGCCGATGCGATTGACCCCGTGGCACTGCTGGCAGTGTTGCTGGTAGTTCTGTTCGGCCAACGCCAGGTCCGGGTCAGGCGCCGTGGCGCCGTGGACGGCACCGATCCACAGTAATGGGGCAAGCCAGCCGATCCTCATGAGGCCACCCTCGCGATAGTTGGCTGGAGCGGTAGGGCCGGGTGCAGGCGGGCCGGATGCTCCAATACCTGATGGGCAAACAAACCGACCACCTTGCCGATCACCGTCAAGGTCGGCAGGCCTTCGGTGCATGCCAGCGCCATCTCCGGCAATTGCTGGAGGGTGCCGCGCAAGACCTGCTGGTCGGGGCGTGTGCCGTTGCTGATCAAGGCCGCCGGCGTATCAGCCGCCAGGCCCGCCGCGATCAGTTGTGCGGCGATGGTGCCGAGGTTTGACAGACCCATGTAGAACACCAGGGTCTGGCTGTCATCCGCCAGGCTTTGCCAGGGCAGGTTCAAGTCACCTTCGCGTTGCAAATGACCGGTGATGAAGCGACAGGAATTGACCAGGTCGCGATGGGTCAGGGGAATGCCGGCATAGGTGCTGCAACCGGCCGCGGCGGTGATGCCAGGCACGACTTGGCAATCGATACCGCGGGCCAGCAGATACTCCAGTTCCTCGGCGCCGCGACCGAAGATGAACGGATCACCGCCCTTGAGGCGCACCACCCGCTGTCCCTGGTCGGCCAGCTCGGCCAGCAGTTCGTTGATCTGTGGCTGGGGCAGGCTGTGGCAACCGGCGGCCTTGCCGACGTAGTGGCGGGCGCAGGTCAGGGGGATCAGGCTGAGCAATTGCGAGCTGATCAAGCGGTCGTAGACCACCGCATCGGCCTGCATCAACAGGCTCCAGGCGCGCAATGTCAGCAGGCCCGGGTCACCGGGGCCGGCGCCGACCAGGGCGACTTCACCCGGTCTGAAGGGCGATTGCAGGGCAGCGGGCAAAACGATGGTGGCAGGCATGGGACTTCCTTGGTTCGGTATCGGGTTCGCCGTCGGTTGATCAGGCGCAGGGCATCGCAACGCTGGGGATCGCGTGCAAGCCGATTTCTTCGTCGCTGAGGTGGCAGCCAGGGTCTTGGCCCCATAGGTCACCGTCGGCCCAGGCCCGGGTGCGGGTATTGCCGTTGCAGATCGCCAGCCAGCGGCATTGTCCGCAGCGACCGCCAACGGCCCGTGGGTGTTCGCGTAGCTTCAGCAGCAGGGCATCGGGGCGATTGAGCCAGAGCGTCTTGAATGGTGTCTGGCGGACATTGCCCACCGAGTGCTGCCACCAGTACGTGTCGGGGTGAACCTCGCCGGTATTGTCGATGTTGGCGATGCCGCTACCCGACGCGTTGCCGCCCCAGGCTCGCAGCATCTGCTCGAGTGCGGCGTAGTGTTGGGGCAGACGCCGGGCGACCCATTGCAGCAGCAGGATTGCGTCGGCGTCGTTGTTGCCGCTGACGAAGTCACTGTCGCGGCCTTGTTCGATGTCGCGCCAGGCCCGTTCGAAGATCAAGGCCATGGCCTCGCGGCTCATCTGTTGCTGGGCATCGAGCTTGCGACTGCGCTTGCCCCGGCCGCTGTAGTTGAGGTGCGACAGGTAGAATTTCTGTACGTCGTACTCATTCATCAAATCCAGCAAGCGCGGCAACTGGGCATGGTTTTGCTGGGTGAGGGTGGTGCGCAACCCGACCCGGATGCCTTGCTCGCGGCAAAGCCGGATGGCCGCCATGGAGCTGGCGAAACTGCCCTTGAGCTGACGGAATTCATCGTGGGTCGCTTCCAGTCCGTCGATGCTGATGCCTACGTAATCAAAGTTCGCCGCAGCAATCTGTTCGATATTGGAAGCGTCGATCAGCGTGCCGTTGGTGGACAAAGCGAGGAAAAAACCTTTGTCGCGGGCATAAGTGCTGAGTTGGAACAGGTCCTCGCGCAACAGCGGTTCGCCGCCGGAGAGGATCAACACCCGCACGCCGGCCTCGTGCAGGTCGTCAATGACCTGGAGCGCCGCCGGGGTGTCCAGTTCATCGCGAAACACGCTATCGGCCGACGTTGCATAGCAGTGCTTGCAGGTCAGGTTGCAGCGCCTGAGCAGGTTCCAGATCACCACTGGTGGGCGGCTGCTGCCCGGTGGCGCGACACGTGGGGCGGGGCAATGCCCGGCCAGGGCTCGCAGGTAATGGCTGATCCTCAACATAAGGCGCTCCTTCAGTCGGCGTGCGGGTTCAGCGCGAGGCGGGTGACAGGCGCAGGCCGGTTTTTTTCAGGATGCGGCTGCTCACCAGCATGTCGTCGGCGGCGCAGGCGTCCCCCAGCAGGTAGCGCAGGTGTTCGCGGTAGCTGTCGATTTCTTCGCGGCTGCGGCCATGGACCATGGCGAACAGGTTGTAGCGCCAGCCCGGCTGGCGCGGGCGCCGGTAGCAGTGGCTGACGAAGGGCTGCACCCCCAGCAGGGCGCCGAGACGCGAGATGTCGGCATCGGCCACGTCCCAGACCGTCATGCCGTTGTGGCGATAGCCCAGGCGATAGTGATTGGGCACGGCGGCAATGCGGCGGATCGCACCGTCGGCCTGCAGGCGCTTGAGCAGGTCGAGGGTGGATTCCACGCTCAGTTCCAGTTGCTCGGCCAGCCAGGCCCAAGGGTCTTCGAGCAAGGGCAGGCCGGCCTGGGTCAGTTCCACCAGGCGCAGCGCCAAGGATGTTTCATCCAGCCGTGGCGGCGCTTGCCACAAAGACTCAGACGGGGAAATACAGGCCGACATGGTAGGTCTCCTCTTTGGGCAGGTTCAGCGGCACCAGGCCGGTCAGGTGTTCGATGTGCAGCAGGGTGTCGTTGATCGCCTGTTCGCTGGGGCAGGCGAGCACGAACCACATGTTCCAGGTGTGCTCGCGGCGGTAGTTGTGGGCGACCTCGGGCATGTCCGCGAGCAGCTCGGCGATGGCCTCGAAACGCGGCTCGGGCACCGCCAGCGCCGCCAGGGTGAACGCACCGCCCAGGCGATCGATATCGAACATCGGGCCGAAGCGGGTGAGTACACCGTCGTTGAGCAACTCATGCAGGCGATCGAGCAATTCGCTACTGCTGCTGTCCAGCTCTTGGGCCAGGGCCTGCCAAGGGTGGCGCACCAAAGGCAGGCCCAGTTGCAGGCGATTGATCAGGCGGCGGTCCAGGTCATCCATCGATATGGGCTCCGACCGGGGCGGCGTAACGTGCGCCGCATTGCTTGAACAGGTGCGTGCTGAACAGCAACTGGTGGGGCAAGTCGTCCAGCCGATGTTCTTCAAGCAGCGCCTGGATCTGGGCCTCGACACGGTCGCGCTGGCGACCATGGATCATGCAGAACAGGTTGTACTGCCACTGGGGCAGGCGCCTGGGGCGTTGGTAGCAAAGGCTGATGCCGGGCGCTTGCCCGAGGCGACGCCCGACTTCATCGACCAAGGCGTCCGGCACGTCCAGCACGAGCATGGCGTTGGCGGCAAACCCCAAGGCGCGATGGTTGACCACCAGGCCGACACGGCGGAACAGCCCCTGTTCATGCCAGTGCTGCACCTGTTCGAGCACCTGTTGCTCGCTGGCCTCGATCTGCTCGGCCAGGGCCTGGAAGGGGCGCGATGTCAGGGGCAGGCCGGTTTCCAGCAAACGGCGCAGTGCCAGTGACTGTTGTTCGCTCAGGGCGTTTTTCATGGGGTGGCCTCCAGGGCAAAGCCCAGGTCGATGCGATAGGCGGTCAGCATGGGCAGGTCCAGTGGCGTGAGACCGGTGTCGTTCTCCAGTTCCTGGAGGATGTTTTCCAGGTGGGCGCGGTTGGGGCCGGTCAGCACGAACCAGAGGTTGTAGCGATGTTCGCGGGCATAGTTGTGATTGACTTCCGGGTATTGGCTGATGCGTGCCGCCACCTGGTGCAAGCGCTCTTCGGGTACGGCCAGAGCGGCCAGGGTGCTGGCCCCGGCCCGGGTGTGTTCGAACACCGGGCCGACCCGCGACAAGGTCCCGGCCACTTGCAGGTGTTGCAGGCAGTCGATGACCTGGGCTTCGCTGCAGCCCAAGGTCTGGGCCATGGCCCGATAGGGCTCGGCGCACAACGGCAGGCCATGCTGGAATTGATCGATCAGGCGCCGGGCCAGTGAGCTGGAGGTCATGGTCAGTACCCCGGCTTGTGCGCGCGGCTGCTGAAGAAAATGCCGCTGGGGCTGAGGGCCGGCAGGCTGCTCAGGCGCTTGAGCCGATACGGGTTCCAGACCTGGACCTCGCCACCGTCCCGGGCAGACAACCACAACTGGTCACCCCGCGCGGTGAACTCCATGTGCAGCACCGCCGGGCCTGGCCGCAGATCCGCGACGATGGCGTGGGTCTGGGTGTCGATGACCTGGACGCGGTCGTTGTCCGGGTAGGCGAAGTTGACCCACAGCTGCCGACCGTCCGGACGCGCCGTGACGAACACTGGTTGACCGGCCACGGCGATGGCGTCGGTCTGTTGCCAATCCTGGGCGTTCATCACCAACACCTGGTGATGCCCGACCGCAGGCACGAAAGCTTGCTGGTCGGCCATGGCCCAGCCTTCCAGATGCGGCATCTTGTACACAGGGAGCCGCTCCTGGCCGCGACCGTAATGCCCCAGTACCCGTTTCACCCCAAGCTCCGGGTGCCAGAGATCGAGTTGGGCCATGCCGTCTTCACCGAACAGCCCGGCCATGTAATAACGCCCGTCCGGGGTGATCAGGGCATCGTAGGGTTGCTGGCCGATAGCGGTGAAACGTTCGATGCGCGGGGTGAGGCCTTGGCTGAAGTCGGCGGTCCAGATCTCACCCGTGTCGAACAGGCTGAACACGAAGCGTTGCCCCGGCGCGTCCACCAAGCCGACCACCCGTGAGCGCTTTTGTCCGCCGGGCAATGGCGTGGCCGGGATGTCGGCGACCTGTTCCAGGGTCTGGGCATCGAATACCTTGACGCCGCCGGGCTCGTAGTTGGAGACGGCGATCAGCTTGCCGTCCTGGCTGATTGCACCGCCGATGCTGTTGCCGCCCTGGATGATGCGCCGCTCGATGCGCGCACTCAGCAGGTCGACTTTGCTCAGGCCTCCATCGCGCCCGAACACGTAGGCGTAGCGTTGGTCGCGGGAGAACACCACCGAGGCGTGGGACAAGTCGCCCAGGCCTTCGACGCGGCCCAGGGCGGTGCGGGTGTCGCTTTCAATGATTTGCAGGCTGCCGGTGGCGCGCTCCACCACCACGCCCAAATCGCCGGTGCCGCGAAGCGGTGTCTGGGCGCAACCGCAGAGCAGCAGGGCGATGGCGGTGGAGGAGAGGATAGAACGGATCATGAGGCGGGTTTTCCTTGAAGGAGCCGGTCCACCAGCCAGCGGATGTCGTCGGGTGCAAGCAACGGTGCCCAACCGGGCATGGCGCTGCCGGGCCGTCCGAGGGTGACGGTGGCGATGAGGCTGTCGCGGGATTTTCCGGCCAGGGCTTCGTGGGTGAGGGGTGGGCCGAGGCCGCCGGTCATGTACAGGCCGTGGCAGGCGCCACAATCCTGGTCCAGCAGGTGTTGCAGTTGGGCCTGGCGCTGGCTGTCGGGAGCGGCCAGCACGCAGGACGAAAGAACCAAGAGCAGGGCAGTCGCCAGGGTTGTAGCACTGTGTCGTTCCATGACGTCCTCCTGAATCAAAATCGTGCGCGGTCCTGTGGCGAGGGAGCTTGCTCCCGCTGGGCTGCGAAGCAGCCCCGATAACGACCTGACGACTCAGTGTGTCAGGCAAAACCAGGGGGGCTGCTGCGCAGCCCAGCGGGAGCAAGCTCCCTCGCCACAGGGTTTGTGTCAGACAGGTCTCCCTGCCGGGTTTATTTAAGGGTCAGGACCCACGCCGCCAGGATCTTGGCTTCCTCTTCCGTCACGGGGTTGGCCGGCATCGGCATCGGTCCCCAGTTGCCTTGCGTACCTTCCTTGATGTGCTTGGCGAGCAGATCCTGTGCTCCGGCGACGCCGGCGTTTTTCGCCGCGACGTCCTTGAGCGCCGGGCCCACCACCTTGGTGTCAATGGAGTGGCAGGCCGCGCAGGGCTTGCTCTTGAACAGCGTCGGGCCGTCTTGCGCCAATGCCGGCAGGCTGTAGGCGGCAGTCAAGGCCAGGGCAATCAGAATAGGCTTCATGGTTTTTCCTCTTATTGATGGGGCTCAATAGATGTCGTGTTGGGTGTTGTAGACGTTGAATTTCCCCGTCGGGGTGATCAGGCGTTTGTCCTTGATCACGTTCTTGACCTTGAGGGTCTTGTCGTCGATCACCACCAGGGCCGACTCGTCTTCCTGACCACTCCAGACCGAGAACCAGACCTCGTCGCCGGCCTTGTTGTATTCCGGTTGCACCACACGCAGCGCGCCTTTCTTGATACCGGCGTACTCGGCAATCGGCAGCACGGTGTAGCCGGCGTCGAGCTTGTCGATGTTGAACACCGCTACCGACTGGCTGAGCTTGGCGTCGGGGCTGAGGGTGGTGTCGACATACAGATGACGAGACGCGGGGTGAGTCTTGATGAACAGCGAACCGCCACCCTGGCCCTGGAGCGAACCGACCTGTTTCCAGGCGTATTGCGGGTGATTGACCGGGTCGGTGCCGATCAGCGAAACGCCGGCATCGCCCAAGTGGCTGGTGGCCCAGACCGGTCCGTAGAGGGGGTGGTTGAAGTTGGCGCCGCGGCCCGGGTGCGGGGTCTTGCCAACGTCCACCAGGGCGGTGAGCTTGCGTTCCTTGGAGTCGATCACCGCGACTTTGTTGGAGTTGTTGGCGGCCGTCATGAAGTAGCGATGGCTGCTGTCCCAGCCGCCGTCATGCAGGAACGGTGCGGCGTCGATGCTGGTGATGGTGAGGTTCTTGATGTCCTGGTAATTGACCAGCATCACCTTGCCGGTTTCCTTGACGTTGACGATGAACTCCGGCCACTCGTGGGAGGCGATGATGGCCGCGACCCGAGGCTCGGGATGGTACTGCTGGGTGTCGACGGTCATGCCGCGGGTCGAGACGATCTGCTTGGGCTCCAGGGTCTCGCCGTCCATGATGGTGAACTGCGGCGGCCAGTACGAGCCGGCGATGGTGTACTTGTCTTCGTAGCCCTTGAACTTGGAGGTTTCCACCGAGCGAGCCTCGATGCCCACCTTGATTTCCGCGACCTTGGTCGGCTCTTTCGGCCACAGGTCGATCATGTCGATCTTGGCATCCCGGCCGATCACCAACAGGTAGCGACCCGACGCCGAGATGCGCGAGATGTGCACCGCATAACCGGTGTCGATCAGCTTGACGATCTTCTTGCTGTCGCCGTCGATCAGGGCAATCTTGCCGTCGTCGCGCAGGGTCACCGAGAACAGGTTCTGCAGGTTGAGCGTACTGATCTGTTTGGTCGGCCGGTCTTCAGGCTTGACCAGCACTTTCCAGGTCTTGCGGGTTTCCGCCATGCCCCATTCCGGTGGCGTCGGCGGGGTGTGCTGGATGAACTTGGCCATCACCGTGATCTGGTCTTTGGTCAGGGCATTGGAGGTGCCCCAGTTCGGCATGCCGGCGGCCGAACCGTAGGTGATCAGCGCCTCCAGGTAGGCTTGGCCGCGCGATTGGGTGATGTCGGGTGTCAGCGGCTTGCCGGTGGCGCCTTTGCGAAGCACACCGTGGCAACCGGCGCAGCGCTGGAAGTAGATTTCCTTGGCCGTGTCGAAGTCGGCCTGGCTCAGGTCGGGCGCGCCTTCGGTCTTGACCACGCGGGGTTGCTCCGGCGCAGCGGTTTGGTCGGCGAAGGCGTGGGGGGCGGCCAGCGCTGTACACAGCGCCGTGACCCGCAGGGCCCACGATTTTTTGTGGCTGATCAGCATTCCATTTCTCCTCAGGCGTGACCCGCGCTGCGCTGTAATTGACGTTCGGCGCGCAGGTTCTTGGTGCGGTGCAAGGCTATGCCCAGGCCGGTGGTTAGCCGCTTGACGGCGATCAAGTTTGCCGGCCGCGGCCCTTGCCAGGTTGTCGCAGGGCACCGTAGCGTGGCCTGCAATCGTGTTGTCTGATCAGGTCTTGCCATGAACGCTATCCACACTTTGCAGCACCCCGACGAACCCTTTTATCAACCCCAGGACAACGAGCAGGCGATGTTCGAGCAGGCCTGGCATCACGGCATGCCGGTGCTGATCAAAGGCCCGACCGGCTGCGGCAAGACCCGTTTCGTCCAGCACATGGCCCACCGCCTGAAACTGCCGCTGTACACCGTGGCCTGCCACGATGACTTGAGCGCGGCCGACCTGGTGGGCCGTCATCTGATCGGCGCCCAGGGCACCTGGTGGCAGGACGGGCCCTTGACCCGGGCGGTGCGCGAGGGCGGTATCTGTTATCTGGATGAGGTGGTCGAAGCGCGCCAGGACACGGCCGTGGTGTTGCACCCGCTGGCCGATGATCGTCGGCAGCTGTACCTGGAACGCACCGGCGAAGTGCTGCAGGCGCCGCCGTCCTTCATGCTGGTGGTGTCGTACAACCCCGGTTACCAGAACCTGCTCAAGGGCATGAAGCCCAGCACTCGCCAGCGTTTCGTGGCGATGCGCTTTGGCTATCCGGCGGTGGCCGATGAAGAGCGTATCGTTGCCCGCGAGGCGGGCGTCGATCTGGCCCTGGCGGCTCAGGTGGTGCGATTGGGGCAGGCGCTGCGCCGGCTCGATCAGCATGATTTGGAGGAAGTTGCCTCGACGCGCCTGCTGATTTTCGCCGCGCGCATGATCGGCTCCGGCATGGACCCGCGCCAGGCCTGCCTGGCGTGCCTGGCCGAGCCATTGAGTGACGACCCGCAGACCGTTGCAGCGTTGATGGATGTGGTCGATGTCCACTTTGGCTGAAACCGTTGCCGTGCCCCGACGTTTGCCCGGGGACCTGGCGATGTGGTTTTTCATCCTCGCCGAGTTGTCGGTGTTCGCGTTGTTGATCCTGACGTTCACCGTCGCCCAGGCGTTGTACCCACAGACTTTCAGCGAAGGCCGGCAATTGCTGGACCGCTCCACCGGCCTGGCGATGACCCTCAGCCTGCTGACGGCCGGGTTGTTCGCCGCCCTGGCCCAGGAGCAGGTCAGGCAAGACCGGCCACGTCGGGGGGCGTTGTTGCTGTGGGTGGCGTTGCTGCTTGCTTCGGGCTATGTGGGGATCAAGCTCACGGAGTACGCCCATCTGTTGGCGAACGGCCTGGGGATGGAGCGCAACACATTCTTCACCTTGTACTGGATCCTCACGGGGTTTCATTTCCTCCATGTGCTGCTGGGCATGGTGATCCTTGGCTGGCTGGCCGAGGGCTGCCGGCGCCGTCGCTATGGGGCGCAGCGCAACAGTGGGCTGGAATCCGGCGTGCTGTATTGGCACATGGTCGATCTGGTCTGGGTGCTGTTGTTCCCGGTGGTCTACATCCTTGATTGAGCGGAGGTGCTCATGTCGGCTTCCCGTGTCTTGATTGCTTGCTGGATGACGCTGGCCGTGCTTAGCACCGGCACCGTTGCCCTGGGCCAGATCGCGGCTGCCGGGCTGGTGTCCATCGCCATCCTGGTGGTCGCGGTGACCAAGGCCTGGCTGATCGCCGACGGCTTCATGGAACTGCGCCATGCACCGCGATTGTGGCGTGGGTTGATATTGAGCTGGGCGGTGCTGTTGGCGGTGCTGATCGCCTCGACACTTCTGTCAGGCACATAACCCGTGGCGAGGGAGCTTGCTCCCGCTGGGCTGCGCAGCAGCCCTATTCCTAACAACCTCACTCTACCTGACACACCGTGCCGGCAGGTTTTGGGGCCGCTTCGCGACCCAGCGGGAGCAAGCTCCCTCGCCACGGGATCGGTGCTGCAGGAACAACCCACCAAAACCATCGGAGATTCTTGATCGCCATCAAGCGGTTTCCGACCCCTCGCTTCCTAGAATGAACACGCCAAGCAATGAGGAAGTGACCATGTCAGATACTTTCACCAAAGGCATGGCCAGGAATATTTATTTCGGGGGAAGCATCTTCTTTTTCCTGATATTCCTGGCCCTGACCTACCACACGGAACAGACCTTTCCAGAACGCAGCAACCAGGCGCAATTGACGGAATCGGTGATACGCGGCAAGGGCGTCTGGGAGCGCAATAACTGCATCGGCTGCCATACCCTGCTGGGCGAGGGCGCGTACTTTGCGCCGGAGCTGGGCAACGTGGTCAACCGTCGCGGTGGCGATGAAGCCTTCAAGCCGTTCCTGCAGGCCTGGATGAAAATGCAGCCGCTGAACGTTCCGGGGCGTCGGGCCATGCCGCAGTTCAACCTGAGCGAGCAGGAGGTCGACGACATCGCCGAGTTCCTCAAATGGAGCTCGAAAATCAATACCAATGGCTGGCCGCCAAACAAGGAGGGCTGAGAGATGAGCATGGCTAATCCGCATCTGAAATTCGCCTCGCAGGCCGTCGCCAAACCCTACTTCGTGTTTGCCCTGATGCTGTTCCTGGGGCAGGTGTTGTTCGGTTTGATCATGGGGCTGCAATACGTGGTCGGCGACTTCCTGTTCCCGCTGATCCCTTTCAACGTGGCCCGCATGGTCCACACCAACCTGCTGATCGTCTGGCTGTTGTTCGGCTTCATGGGCGCCGCCTATTACCTGATCCCGGAGGAGGCCGATCGCGAACTGCATAGCCCGAAACTGGCGCTGTTGCTGTTCTGGGTGTTCGCCGCCGCTGGCGTGGCGACGATCCTGGGCTACCTCTCGGTGCCTTATGCAACGCTGGCGAAGTTCACCGGCAACGACTTGCTGCCGACCATGGGGCGCGAGTTCCTGGAGCAGCCGACCATCACCAAGATGGGCATCGTGGTGGTGTGCCTGGGGTTCCTCTACAACATCGGCATGACCCTGCTCAAAGGTCGCAAGACCACGGTCAGCATGGTGATGATGACCGGGCTGATCGGCCTGGCGGTGTTCTTCCTGTTCTCCTTCTACAACCCGGAAAACCTCGCTCGCGACAAGTTCTACTGGTGGTGGGTGGTGCATCTTTGGGTCGAAGGTGTCTGGGAACTGATCATGGGTTCGATGCTCGCTTTCGTCCTGATCAAGATCACCGGCGTGGACCGCGAAGTGGTCGAGAAATGGCTCTACGTGATTATCGCCATGGCACTGATCACCGGGATCATCGGCACCGGTCACCACTTCTTCTGGATCGGCGCACCCGAGGTCTGGCTGTGGGTGGGCTCGATCTTCTCGGCGATGGAACCGCTACCGTTCCTGGCCATGGTGGTCTTCGCCTTCAGCATGGTGAAAAACCGTCGTCGGCAACACCCGAACCGCGCCGCCACGTTGTGGGCCAAGGGCACCACGGTCACCGCGTTCTTCGGTGCGGGCGTCTGGGGTTTCCTGCACACCCTGGCACCGGTCAACTACTACACCCACGGTTCACAACTGACTGCGGCCCACGGTCACCTGGCCTTCTACGGCGCCTACGCAATGATCGTGATGACGCTGATCAGCTACGCCATGCCACGCTTGCGTGGGTTGGGTGAAGCAGCGGACGAACGTTCCCAGCGGTTGGAGATCTGGGGCTTCTGGTTGATGACCTTGTCGATGGTGATGATCACCTTGTTCCTCACCGCTGCCGGTGTGGTCCAGGTGTGGTTGCAACGCTGGATGGCGGATGGCAGTGCCTTGCCGTTCATGGCCACGATGGATCATTTGAAGCCGCTGTTCTGGGCACGACTGGTCAGCGGTATCGGGTTCCTGGCCGGGTTGCTCTGCTACCTGTTCAGCTTCCGTCAACGTGGCCGTGCGGCCCTGCGGGCACCAGCGGCGGTGGTGCCTTCGTGAGTCACCACAGCGACTGAGCCGGACTCATTTGTGGTGAGGGAGCTTGCTCCCGCTTGGGTGCGCAGCGCCCACAAAAAAGGGGGCTGCTGCGCACCCCAGCGGGAGCAAGCTCCCTCGCCACGAAAGCGGTGTGAGCCAGTCCCTTCAGCGCAACGGCTTAAGAGGAGAATAACCATGGCATTCACCCTGGAGCTGGAAGAATGGGTCGGCAGTGTCTGGCACCGTTTCATCACCCGTCGGGCCAGTGCTGATTTTCCTGAGGCCCGGGTCGAGCTGGTGCCCCGGCAACGCTCGTTGCAGGTGCTGTTTCGCGCCACTGGCGGTGCGCCTCACCTGGGGGTGGAAGCGGTCAGCGACCGCGACCTGTTGTTGCGTCGCAACCTGTTGCAGCAGATTGCCGGCACCTGCAAGCAAGTGCCCCTGGCCTGTTGCGATGGCGATAACCTGCGGCTGCCGGCGAGCCTGGCGACGTTCCCCGATGTCGGGCTCAACGAAGAGCTGTATCGCTGGCTCGCGTTGCTGGCCGCGCAGTCGGGGCCGATGACGCACTGGGGACGGGACAATCAGCGCTGGACCCTGGCGGTGTTGAAGCGCTACCCGGCGCTGCGCCCTCGCTACCGGCGACTGGTGGAGGCGCACCTGTCCCTGCGCCCCGATCCGGCCACGCTCAACCCGGCCGAAGCCGCCTTGGAACGGGCGTTGTGCCAGGCCTTGCGCGAACCGGGCAGTGTCGAACATTTTCCACGCAGCGAGCGGGCGGCCTGGCCGTTGCCGCTGTGGCTCTACCCACCCCAACACCTGGCCAATCCCCAGGCCGCCAACCTTGAGGAGTCCGAGCAATACCTGGCGACGCCGCCCGGTGAACAGCAGGGCGGGCGCAAGCGCGCCGAGCGAATCGACGACACCACCCGTGATGGTGGGCTGCTGATCGTGCGCCTGGAAAACCTGTTCAGTTGGACCGAACACGTGGACCTGGATCGCTGGGCGGATGACAGCGAAGACCCGGACGCCGCTCGCGTCGCCGAGGACCTGGACCAGTTGACCTTGTCACGTACCCGCATACGCAAGGGCGGTGGTTTGAAACTGCACCTGGACCTGCCGCCGGCCGATGTGGATGACCTCCCGTTGGGCGCAGGCATCCTGTTGCCGGAATGGGATTACCGCAAGCAACGACTGCAGGACGACTTCGTCAGCCTGCAAACCTTTACCCCTCGCGATTGCCAGCCCCAGCCGTTGCCCGCACGCCTGCGAAGCTCGGCCCAGCGCTTGCGTCGCCAGTTCGAACACTTGCGCAACGATCGCCAATGGTTGCGCCAGCAAACCCAAGGCTCGGAACTGGACCTGCAAGCCTGGCTGGATTTCCACGTCGAACGCCAGCACGGGCAGTGCAGT
Source organism: Pseudomonas sp. NFACC08-1 (assembly GCF_900106735.1). NCBI lineage: Bacteria > Pseudomonadati > Pseudomonadota > Gammaproteobacteria > Pseudomonadales > Pseudomonadaceae > Pseudomonas > Pseudomonas sp. NFACC08-1. The sequence goes on from NZ_FNNL01000018.1 coordinate 77,979, forward strand.
GAACGCGGGCTGTTCATGGACCAGCGTCAGACCCGCCGCGACCTGGCCTGCCTGCTGTTGGCCGACCTGTCGATGTCTACCGATGCCCACCTCAACGACGAACACCGGGTGATCGACGTGATTCGCGACAGCCTGTTGCTGTTCGGCGAAACCCTGTCGGTGCTGGGGGACGATTTTGCCTTGTACGGGTTCTCTTCCTTGCGCCGCCAGCAGGTGCGCATGCATGAACTCAAGGCCTTCAACCAGCGTTATGACGACCACACCCGGGGGCGGATCCAAGGGCTCAAGCCCGGTTACTACACGCGCATGGGCGCGGCGATTCGCCAGGCCACGCAACGGTTGGCGGGCTGCAAGCGGCGGCGCAAATTGTTGTTGCTGCTCAGTGACGGCAAGCCCAATGACCTGGACCTCTACGAAGGACGCTACGGTGTGGAAGACACTCGCCAGGCAGTGCTGGAAGCCCGGCGCCAAGGGCTGACGCCGTTCTGCATCACCATCGATCGCGAAGCGGGGGATTACCTGCCGTACATGTTCGGGGCCAACGGCTACACCTTGATTCGCCAGCCCGAGCAACTGCCGCTGCGTTTACCGCAGTTGTACCGGCAATTGACTCAGGATTGAGGACTCAGGCGATGCTGCGGGGCAGCCAGAAGAACATGCCGAAGCAGAAGATCGTCAAGCCGACACAGAACCAGGTGAAGCGTCGCAACCGACGCTCGCTGGCCTTTGCGGCCTCGACTGGCAGGGGCATGCCGCACTGGCGACATTCGGTCTCGTGTATCGGGTTGGCTTGTTGGCAATACAGGCAAGTGGGCTGCGCGCTCATTCGAATTGCTCCAGGCGCAGGCGATCGAGAATGGCGATCTGGCGACCGTCCTGGGTGATGATTTTTTCATCGATCAGGCGCCGGATGATCCGCGAGAAGGTTTCCGGCTGGATCGACAAGTGCCCGGCGATCAACTGCTTGGCCATCGGCAATTCGAACTGGCTGTCCACGGTTTGCAGGCGCACCAGTTGCGTCAGCAGGTAGCGCACCACGCGGTGAGTGGCGTTCTTCAGTGACAGGGTTTCAATCTCGTTGACCCGTTGGTGCAGGCGTACACAGAGCTTGCCGAGCAGGGCGAAGGTCAGCCGGCTGTTGCTTTGCAGCAGACGCATGTAGGTAGCGTTGGACAGCCGGTATACCTGGGTCGGGCCGACGGCTTCAGCGGACGCGACGTAGTTGGGGGTGTCCATCAGCATCATGGCTTCGGCGAAGGTCTGGCGCTCGCCGATCACCTCGAAGACCTTTTCCTGGCCATCCGGGGTCAGCCGGTAGATTTTCACGGCACCGGAAATCACGAAGTAAAACGCCTGCGCCGGCTCTCCCTGGCGGAACAGCGGATCGCCCCGGTCGATGTTCAGCAGTTGGCTGTTGCTCATCAATTCGTTGAGCTCTTCTTCGTTCAAAGGCTCGAACAGGTGATGGCTGCGCAGAATCTGGTGATGGACGCGGTGGAGCACCATGGCATGGAATCCTTGTAAGGGCGAAAGAGGTGGTCGGGGTCAGACCAGGCTCAGGGACAGGCCGCTGGCTAGCGCCACGACGCAGGAGAGCAAGACGAACCAGGTAAACGGCAGAACGACGGATTTCATGGATGACCCCGACAAGAAAGGTGATGCCGTGCCTGAGCAAGAGACGGGCCATGCCTGCCGGCGTTGATTCATGGGACGTTAGAGTCAGTGAGGGTAAAAATGACCCTGGCGCAATCGGGTTAAAACAACCACGAAAGGGTCATAAGTACCCCGTTAGGCTACAGTCTCTGGGGGAGCGAGCTTGCTCGCGATGGCGTCGGATCAGTCAGTATTGAGTTGTCTGGCCCACCGCCATCGCGAGCAAGCTCGCTTCCACAGGGGGGTAGGGGTATTTAGCGAATGGCTCGACCCGGTTCGGCAAGCCCCTTGCAAGTGACTGGTCGAGGCACCTGGCTGGCTTGATCTGAGACAAGGCCTGCCAGCGCCGATAGCCGATCATTCGAACCCTGGTTTGTCGTACTTCGCTGGCGGTTCAGCGAGGCAAAAGGAGTGATGTATGCAAGTGCTTGACCGTCGCAAGGCCATGGCCATTCTGCCGCTGTGGCGCCTGGCGTTTCGGCCGTTCTTCCTGGCGGGCTGCGTGTTGGCGCTGTTGGCCATTCCCCTGTGGCTGCTGGCGTTCACCGGGCGCTTGTCGACCTGGCAGCCAGCCGGCGGCTGGTTGGCCTGGCATCGGCATGAACTGTTGTTCGGTTTCGGCCTGGCGATCATTGCCGGGTTCCTGCTGACGGCGGTGCAAACCTGGACCGGAATCCCCGGCCTCAGCGGCAAGCGCCTGGCAACGCTGGCGTTGTTGTGGCTGGGCGCGCGGCTGGCCTGGTTGGTGGATGCGCCCTGGCCGTTACTGACGTTGCTGGAGCTGGGTTTTGCCCTGGCGGTCGCCGCGCTGATGGGCGTGATGTTGTGGCGTGTGCGGCAGAAGCGCAATTACCCAATTGTGCTGGTATTGCTGCTGTTGGCCGCCGCCGATGCGTTATCCGTATACGGCCTGGTGCAGCACGACGAGGGCTTGCAACGCCAGAGCGTGCTCACCGGCCTGTGGCTGGTGGCGGCGATGATGGGGTTGATCGGCGGGCGCGTGATTCCATTCTTTACCCAGCGCGGCCTCGGTCGGGTCGAGGGCGTTACCCCTTGGCCGTGGCTCGATCGCCTGTTGCTGGCAGGGGCGGCGCTGGTGGCGTTGTTGTATGCCTTCGGTCCGGCGCTGGTGACCAGCGTCTGGGTCGGCCTGTTGTTCGCCGCGTTGGCGGTGGGCCACGGGATTCGGCTGGTGCGTTGGCATGATCGGGATTTGTGGCGGGTGCCGCTGCTGTGGTCGTTGCACCTGGCCTACGCCTGGCTGGCGGTGGCTTGCCTGGGCATGGCGCTGTGGCACTTCGGCGTGCCAGTGAACCCGAGCCTGGCGGTGCATGGCCTGACCATCGGCGCCATGGCCGGGTTGATCCTGGCGATGGTTGCCCGTGTCAGCCTGGGCCATACCGGGCGCGCCCTCGAGCCGCCGGCGGGCATGACCCTGGCGTTCATCCTGCTGAACCTGGCGTGCCTGAGCCGCGTGCTGTTGGTGCTGCTGTTGCCGTTGGCCGGGCTGTGGCTGGCGGCGCTGTGCTGGACACTGGCGTTCGGTCTATACGCCTGGCGCTATGGGCCGATGCTGCTCAAGGCTCGGGTGGATGGGCATCCGGGATGAGCCGACTGGGCAGAGGGAATCGATAATGTACGGGGTCTTGCTGGTTACCCACCTGTTGGCGGCCATCGCCTTCATTGGCACGCTGTTTTTCGAGGTCTTCATCTGGCATGGCGCCCGTCGGCCGTTGGCCCAAGGCGTCAAGGACGCTGCCGACCAGGCTATCGCCCAGCGCTCGCGGCACGTGCTGCACGGCGTCGTGCTGGTGCTGTACGGCGCCGGCATGGCCCTGGCCTGGCAGCATCGCTGCGCATTGAGCCAGTCGTTGAGCAACAGCTTCGGCCTGCTGCTGAGCCTGAAGATCCTGTTGGCCCTGAGCATCATCGGTCACTATTTGTGGCTGGCGTACTGGCTCAAGCGCGGTCGCCTGACGCCGAACCGAGCCTGCTGGTTGCGTCGCAGTATCCTGGGGCACATGGTGTTGATCGTGGTGTTGGCCAAGGCGATGTTCTATTGGCAGTTTTGAGCAGGGATGGGAGCAACGAATGCCTGTGGGAGCAAGCTTTGCTCCCACAGGCGTAATGGGCAATGTTTGTGAGAGTTAACGGGCAGGCTTCATCGCATTGACGAACAGCACATTGTTTTCCAGGTGGATGTGCTGCATCAGGTCATCACGAAACTCCACCAACCCGCGATACAGGGCGCGCCAGGTGTTGCAGGCGTCGGCGGGCGGGGTGATCTGGTCGGTCAGGGCGAGCATGGTTTCCAGGGCTTCACCGTGCTGGTCGTGTTCGTAGCGCAGCACCTGGATCGGCGCCGAGGCCCGTTCGCCCAGGCCTTGTTGCAGCATCGGGAACAGCACCTGTTCTTCCTTGAGCATGTGGCCTTCGAGTTCCTGGTACATGTCCTGCAGGTGATCGGCCAGGCCGTTCGGGCAACTGGGTCGCGCACCGTGGACCTGCTCGACGCGCCGGGCCAGGCGGATCAGTTCCGGCAGCTGTTCGCGATGGCGTGCGTGGTAGCGCTCCAGGATGTGGCCAATCAAGGTCGCCTGGGGTTCGTCGCGCCAGTCATGGCCCAGCTCCCCAGCGGCTTGCAAGGTGCGCAGGGCGTCGGCGATCAGCAGCGGGTTCAGGCCTTTGCCCAGCGCTGCTTCACGCAAGGACTTTTGCCCGCCGCAGCAGAAGTCGAGGTTGTAATGATGGAAGGTACGGGTTGCACCGGGAATATCGCAGGCCAGTTGGCCGAGGCTTTGTTCCAGCAAATCGAGGCTCATCATGTTTCCTTGGGGTTGAATCCCGGCAGGGACGGATGAACGGACTTTGCAGTCGACGTGCCAGTTTCAACTGATTGAAAATAAAGCATTAAATTTTTGGCAGGGTGATTGTCACCCTGACTGTTGAGGGTCAAACGAACCCTGGAGGGTCATCACTACCATGCTGCGTGAAAGCCTGGCCGCCGACCTGATCGTCGAGCTGCCCAATGCGGTGCGATTGCAGCGCCTGGTGCAGACCCTGCGCGAATACTTCAACAGTGGCGCCGTGGGATTGTTGCGCCTGGACGACGACAGCCTCAGGCCCGTGGCGACCGTGGGCCTGGTCCACGAGGCGCTGGGCCGACGGTTCGTGATTGCCCAACACCCACGCCTGGCGGCAATCATGGCCTCGCGCGAACCCACCTGGTTCGAGCCTGACAGTCGCTTGCCGGACCCTTATGACGGCTTGCTCGACAACCATGTCGGCGAGCCGCTGCCGGTGCACGACTGCATGGGCGTAAGCCTGTATGTGGAAGGCCGGCTCTGGGGCGCGATCACCCTCGATGCGTTGCACGCCGGCACCTTCGACAGCCGCGCCCGAGAGGAACTCAAGCGCTGCACCTTGCAGATCGAAGCGGCGGTGCGAGTCACTCGGCTCGAGCAGGAAAACCGCAGCCTTAGGGCCTCGCGCAGCGACCCGGCGGACCTGCGCCTGCCGGCCGAGGAGGGCGAAATCCTCGGCCGTAGCGAGGGGCTGCAACAGTTGCTCAACGAGTTGGATGTACTGGCCGACTCCGAACTGCCGGTGCTGTTGCTGGGCGAAACCGGCGTGGGCAAGGAATTGTTCGCCCGGCGTCTGCATCGCTTGTCCCGGCGCGCCCACAAACCATTGGTCCAGGTCAATTGCGCGGCGTTGCCGGAGTCCCTGGCCGAAAGCGAATTGTTCGGCCACGTCAAAGGCGCGTTCTCTGGCGCGACCACCGACCGCGCCGGGCGTTTCGACGCGGCCAATGGCGGCACTCTTTTTCTCGACGAAGTCGGCGAGTTGCCGCTGAGTGTGCAGGCCAAGCTGCTGCGCACCTTGCAGAACGGCGAGATCCAGCGCCTGGGGGCGGACAAGCCGCTGCACGTCGATGTGCGGATCATCGCCGCCACCAACCGGCACCTGCCTGACAGCATTCGCGACGGGCTGTTTCGCGCCGACCTGTACCACCGGCTTTCGGTCTACCCGGTGCCGATCCCACCGCTGCGCGAGCGTGGCCACGATGTGTTGATGCTGGCCGGGCACTTTCTCGAACTGAACCGCACGCGCCTGGGCTTGCGTGGCTTGCGCCTGTCACCGGCGGCTGAACAGGCGCTGCTGGCGTACTCCTGGCCGGGCAACGTGCGGGAGCTGGAACATGTGATCAGTCGCGCGGCGTTGAAGCAACTGAGCCGGGGCGCCAGTCGCAGCCTGATCATGACCTTGGAGCCGCAGGTGCTGGATCTGGATGTCAATGCCGGCGCCGTCACGGCCCAGGCGTTGCCGGAGAGGCCCCTGGAAGTGCTTGATGTGCCGTTCCAGCCCTTGGGTGAGGCGGTTGATGCTTGTCAGCGACAGGCGATCCTCACGGCTCTGGAGCGTTGCGGGCAGAATTGGGCGGGGGCGGCGCGGTTGTTGGAGGTTGATCCGAGCAACTTGCATAAGCTGGCGCGGCGGTTGGGGCTCAAGTAGCCGTTGATCTGTTAGACCGCGTTGCCTTCATCGCGAGCGAGCTTGCTCGCGATAGCGCCCTTCAACTCACCACAAGAACCACCATTGACAACGATCAAGGCCCACCATCGCCGCAGAATCCACACTGGCCCAAACCCATCGTGGAGATCACCGTCATGCCCCTTTCCCTGGCCAAAATGCGCCGCCAGTACACCCTCGATGGCCTGGATGAAGTCCAGGCACCCGACGACCCCATGGCTTTGTTCAGGCTCTGGATGCAACAGGCCCGAGACACCGAAAGCCCGCCGGTGGAAGCCAACGCCATGGCGTTGGCGACGGTGGATGAGCAGGGCCGGCCTCACTGTCGGGTGTTGTTGCTCAAGGGCTTCGACGCCCAGGGCTTTTCGTTTTTCGGCAACTATGACAGCGCCAAGGGACAGAACCTGGCGGCCAACCCTTGGGCGGCCATGACGTTTTTCTGGCCGGGGCTGGAGCGGCAAGTGCGGATTGAAGGACTGGTCTGCAAGCTTGATCCCGCGTTGTCGGATGCCTATTTCGAGTCCCGTTCCGTCGCCAGTCGCCTGGGTGCCTGGGCGTCGCCACAAAGCCGACCACTGGAGGACAGGGCCGCGCTCGAGACCTTGCTGGTGCAAACCGAACAACGTTTCGCCGATCAACCGGTGCCACGTCCCGCGCATTGGGGCGGCTATTGCCTGCGACCCGAGCGACTGGAATTCTGGCAGGGCCGCGCTGACCGTTTGCACGATCGCCTCGACTACCGCCTGCAGGATGGCGCCTGGCAGCGCAGCCGCCTGGCGCCTTGAGCGCCGAGGGAGGTACCTCCAAGGAGGAATAGGCCCGGCAACGATTGCGGTTCAGGCTGGGCCATCTTTTCTGACAGGACGGCTGATCATGGCCCATCTGACGCAACGCCTCTTTCAACCACTGAACATCGCGGTCCTTACCATCAGCGATACGCGAACCTTCGACACCGACACCTCGGGCCAAACCCTGGCGGACCTGCTGCAAACAGCCGGACACGTGCTCATCGACCGTGGGCTGGTGAAGGACGATATCTACCAGATCCGCGCCCAGGTCTCCCAATGGATCGCCGACCCCAAGGTGCAGGTGGTGTTGATGACCGGCGGCACTGGGTTCACCCCGCGCGACAACACCCCCCAAGCGGTGGCGCCGTTGCTGGACAAGCACGTCGACGGTTTTGGTGAGTTGTTCCGCCAGGTGTCCCTGGCGGAAATCGGTATGTCCACGCTGCAATCGCGCGCCTTGGCGGGCATGAGCAATGGCGTGCTGGTGTGCTGCTTGCCAGGCTCGCCGGGGGCTTGCCGGACCGGCTGGGAAAAGATCCTGGTCGGGCAACTGGACAGCCGCACTGGCCCGTGCAATTTCACCCCGCATCTCAAGCCGCAGGCCGGCATTGCTCCGACCGCCTGCGAGACACGCTCGTGAGCGGCAAGGTGTGCGACAGCGGCGTGCTGATGCCGGTGGATGAGGCGATTCGTCATCTGCTCGACCAGGCCCCGCCGCCACCGCCCGTGCAACGGGTTGGCCTGGATCAGGCCCTGGCGCGTGTGCTGGTCGCCGACATTCTGTGCCCGATGAACCTGCCGGCCTGGGATAACAGTGCGATGGACGGCTATGCCCTGCGGGCCGCTGACCTGCCGGGTGACGGCGGCTACCTGCTGTTGGGCGGGCGGATCGCCGCGGGTGACGAGCCGGGCGAGCCGTTGCAGGCCGGGCACGTCGTGCGGATTTTTACTGGCGCGCCGCTGCCACCGGGGGCCGACACGGTGGTGCCGCAGGAAAGCTGTCGCGTCGATGGCGAGCGGGTCTGGTTGCCGTCGGTCAGCGGCGGTGACCATGTTCGCAAGGAAGGCGAGGAACTGCGTCGAGGAGACCGGCTGCTCGAAGCCGGCACGCGCTTGCGTGCCCAGGAGTTGGGTTTGCTCGCCGGTGCCGGCGTCGGCCAGGTGGACGTCTATCGCCCCTTGCAAGTGGGCTTGCTCAGCAGCGGCGATGAGCTGCGCGAGCCGGGCGAGCCACTGGCGCCAGGACAGATCTACAACAGCAATCGTCATAGCCTCGCCGCACTGCTGCGCGGTTGGGGTGTCGAGGTGCATGACTTCGGGGTCATGCCCGACCAGCTATTGGCCAGTCGACAAGCGTTGCGCCTGGCCGCCGCCGAATGCGATGTGCTGATCACATCGGGCGGTGTCTCGGTGGGTGAAGAAGACCACCTCAAGCAAGCCATCGAAGCCTTGGGCAGCATCGACCTCTGGCGCCTCGCCATCCAGCCGGGCAAGCCCCTGGCCTTTGGGGATGTGGAAGGCAAGCCATGGATTGGGCTACCGGGCAATCCTTCAGCGGCGTTGATTACCGCGTTGATCGTCGTGCGTCCCTTCCTGTTCCACGCCCAAGGCATGCGCGACGTGCTGCCTGTACCGTTGCAACTGCCGGCCGGGTTCGATTGGCTCAAGCGCAACCGACGCCGGCAGTACCTGCGGGCCAGGTTGGTCCCGGATGCCAACGGCCACCTGTGTGTGGAACTGCACCCTCAGCAAAGTTCGGCGATGCTGACGGCCGCTTGCTGGGCCGATGGGCTGGCGGTGGTGGAGTGTGAGGCGCAACTGCACAAGCACGATAAAGTGCTGTACCTGCCATTCGCGAGCCTGATGCATTGACGGCAATTGATTGCCGTCAAGGTCGCCGGCCGAGGGCTGGCTAGACTGGCGGCGCTTGAGTTTTTCTCATGAGGATGCCCCATGCAACTGGTTTGCCCGGCAGGGAATCTGCCTGCCCTCAAAGCGGCGGTGCGCCAAGGCGCCGATGCCGTCTATGTCGGCTTTCGCGATGACACCAATGCTCGGCATTTTGCCGGGCTGAACATGGACGACAAGCAGTTCGACGCGGCTGTCGCACACATCCGTCAGCACCAACGCAAGCTGTACGTGGCGGTCAATACTTACCCGCAGCCCAAGGGCTGGGAGCGCTGGCAACGGGCGGTGGACCGTGCCGCCGATTTCGGCGTGGATGCCCTGATTGCCGCCGACCCCGGCGTGCTCGGCTACGCCAGCCAGCGTCACCCGAAACTGGCGCTGCACCTGTCGGTACAAGGCTCGGCGACCCATGCCGCGGCCCTGGCTTTTTACGCCCAGCGCTATGACATCCGCCGCGCCGTGCTGCCGCGGGTACTGTCCCTGGCCCAGGTGCGACAGGTGGCGGCTGCCAGCCCGGTGCCGATCGAAGTGTTCGGTTTCGGCAGCCTGTGCATCATGGCTGAAGGCCGTTGCCACTTGTCTTCCTACATCACCGGCGAATCGCCGAACCTGTGCGGCGTCTGCTCGCCCGCCAAGGCGGTGCGCTGGAGCGAGGATGCCCAAGGCCTCAGCGCACGCCTGAGCGAGGTGCTGATCGACCGCTACACCCCCGAAGAACCGGCCGGTTATCCGACCCTGTGCAAAGGCCGCTTCCTGGTAGGCGGCAAGCGTTTCCATGCGCTGGAAGAACCCACCAGTCTCGACACCCTTGACCTGTTGCCGGAGCTGGCGGCCATCGGCGTCGAAGCGGTGAAGATCGAAGGTCGCCAACGCAGCCCGGCCTATGTTGAACAAGTGACCCGGGTCTGGCGCGCCGCACTGGATGCCCACCAGGTCGCGCCGCAACGGTTCCGGGTGCGGGAAGAATGGCGCCAGGTGCTGGCTGGCTTGTCCGAAGGCAGCCAGACCACCCTGGGTGCCTACCATCGATCATGGCAATGAGGGGAGGCCAGATGAAACTCAGCCTGGGACCGGTCCTGTTTTACTGGGACAAAGCGCAACTGGGGAATTTCTATGCCGAGATGTCGGCATTGCCGCTGGACGTGATTTACCTGGGGGAAACTGTGTGCTCCAAGCGCCGGGCCTTTTCTCTGGATCAATGGCTGGGGCTGGCGCGCGAGCTACAGACGTGCAGTCGGGCACAGATCGTGTTGTCGAGCCTGACACTGATCGAAGCGGCTTCGGAGCTGTCTTCGCTGCGCCGTCTGTGTGACAACGGCCAATTATTGGTGGAAGCCAATGACATGGGCGCGGTGCAGTTCCTGGCCGAACGCAAGCTGCCTTTCGTGGGCGGTCCGGCGTTGAATTTGTACAACGGTCACGCCCTGGGCCAATTGCTCGACAGCGGCATGGTCCGCTGGGTGCCACCGGTGGAGTGTTCGGCGGCGCTGATTGGCGATGTGCTGGAGCAAGTGCGAGACATGGAGCGTGAGGTGCCTGAAGTCGAGATCTTTGCCTACGGCCATCTGCCCCTGGCTTACTCGGCGCGCTGCTTCACCGCTCGTGCCGAAAACCGGCCCAAGGATGACTGCCAGTTCTGCTGCATCAATTACCCCGATGGCCTGGCGCTGAGCAGTCAGGAGGGCCAGCCGTTGTTTACGCTCAATGGCATCCAGACGATGTCCGGTGAGGTGAGCAACCTGCTGGCTGATTACAACGCTCTGGTGGCTTGCGGGGCCGACATCCTGCGCTTGAGTCCGCGAGCCCAGGGCATGGCCGAGGTGGTCAGCGCGTTTGATCGCGTGCGCCAGGGGGAGGCGCCGCCGCTGTTTGTCGAGGGCTGCAACGGCTACTGGCACGGCCATGCCGGCATGTTGAAGGTAGAGGAGGCGGGCCTGTGTTGAGTCCGAAGAAGTGGGTGCTCAAGGGCGCTGACCGCTTGCTGCTGCTGGTGGGCAAGGTGCCGTTCGTGGTGCAGCGCCTGGCGTTGCAACAGGCGCTCAATCGTTGCCTGGCCGAGCCGCTGCGCGATGGCGGGTTCGATGTGCTGCGTGGACGCTGGTTGTGCCTGCGGGTGCCGGACCTAAAGTTGTGTTGGTACCTGACCCTGGCGCGGGATGGATTGCGCATCGCCGAGCGGGCCGAGGCCCAGGTCACCATCAGCGGTAACTGGCGCGAGTTCCTGTTGCTGGCCAGCCGTCAGGAGGATCCCGATACGTTGTTCTTCCGGCGGCGGCTGGTGATCGAGGGGGACACGGAGCTGGGGCTGGCGCTGAAGAACCTGATCGACAGTCTTGATCCGGAGGTATTGCCGCCTTGGTTGTGGCGCAATCTGGAGCGGGCGGGCAAGGGGTTGGCCGCAGTGTGATGAAAGCCCCAACCCTATTGCCCCTGGTGTATTCCTGTTCCGGTTGCTCCAACGTGGCGCAACTGGCCAACAACGTGGCCTTGCGCCTGGACCGCGCTGGCCTGGCCGAGATGTCCTGCATCGTCGGGGTCGGCGGGCATGTGGCGCCGCTAGTCAACAAGGCACGCTCGGGGCGGCGGATCATTGCCTTGGACGGTTGCCCGTTGCGATGCGTCCAGGCGTGCTTGCAGCAACACGACCTGGAAGCGGATGTGCATGTGATCCTGAGTCAGTTGGGCTGGCGCAAGCGTTTCGGGGTCGAGTGCTCGCAAGAAGAGGGTGATGCGTTGTTCGAGCGGTTGATACCGATGATAGGGGTTGATCAAAGCCCCTGAGCCAAACACCGATCCCGTGGCGAGGGAGCTTGCTCCTGCTGGGGGCGAAGCACCCCCAAGTTTGCCACAGCGGTGTGTCAGATTGATTGTGTCTGGCCTTTTTGGGGCTGCTGCGCAGCCCAGCGGGAGCAAGCTCCCTCGCCACAGAGGGTGCACTTGCTCGGGCTATTGCTGGTAAGCCTCCAGCACTTCCTCGGCCAGGATGCGAATAGGGGTTGATCAAAGCCCCTGAGCCAAACACCGATCCCGTGGCGAGGGAGCTTGCTCCCGCTGGGGGCGAAGCACCCCCAAGTTTGCCACAGCGGTGTGTCAGATTGATTGTGTCTGGCCTTTTTGGGGCTGCTGCGCAGCCCAGCGGGAGCAAGCTCCCTCGCCACGGAGGGTGCGCTAGCTCGGGCTATTGCTGGTAAGCCTCCAGCGCTTCCTCGGCCAGGATACGAATGTTGCGCCGTTCCATGGCGATCAGGCCACCGTCCACCAAGCGATGCAGAATGCGCGAGAAGGTCTCTGGCTGAATCCCCAGCTTGGAGGCCACCAGGCGTTTGGACACCTGCAGCACCAACTGACCGTTGCGTGGATCGCGCTCCTGCAGCAGGAAATTGATCACCCGCCGACTGGCGCTGGCCAGGGTCAGGTTGTCGATGTCCTTGAGGCGTTGGTGCAGGTGGATGCTCATGCTCGCCAGGATCGCCAGGCAGACTTTGGGCTGGTCCTCCAGGGCCTTGCGGTAGTGGGTGCCCTCGATGCTCACCAGTACGCTGTCCTTGATTGCCGACGCACTGACCGGGTAGCACCGGGCCTCGCTGAATAGCAGGGCCTCGGCGAAGGTCTGTCCGGGCTGGATGATCTCCACCAGGTTCTCCTGGCCTTCGCCGGTGACCCGGAACAGCTTGATCTGGCCACTGACCAGCAGGAAAAACCGCTTGGCCGGGTCGCCCTGGTGCATGAGCGTGCTGTTGCTGTCCAGGCGCCTGAGGACGGCCAGGCTGCAGACATCTTCAAAGACCCGCTCCGGCAATTGGCTGAACAGGTGATGGCGACGCAACAGTAAAACGATGGAAGGGTGGGTCAGCATGGCGTACCTCCGCGTGCCGTCATGGTAGGGCCCAAATCGTCGCCGGCCTATGCCTCGGCAGGCCTACCTCGGAAGAGGGAGGCCTGATGACTATCCTTGTGGCGAGGGAGCTTGCTCCCGCTGGGCTGCGTAGCAGCCCCAAAAAACAGGGCCGCTGCGCGCCCCAGCGGGAGCAAGCTCCCTCGCCACAGGTTATGTGTTGCTCATGGGATCTATTCGCCAGGCCTAACCCGCCCCGCGCAAATGCTCCATCGCCCACACCGCCGCTTCGACCCGTGAACGCAAGCCGAGCTTGTGCAGCAGGTTCTTCACATGCACCTTGACCGTGCCTTCGGTGATGCCCAGCTTGTGCCCGATGACCTTGTTGCTGTAGCCGCCAGCGATGGTCTTGAGCACCTGGCGTTCGCGCTCGGTCAGTTCTACATCGGCCTGGCGCGGTGGCGAGCGCAGCGCCTGGGCCATGACGCGGGTTAGGCCGGGGCTGATCACCAGGGCGCCGTTGAGGGCATCGCGGATGTACTGGATCAGCAACTCCGGCTCCATGTCCTTGAGCAGGTAGCCGTTGGCGTCCAGGCGCAGTGCGTCGCGGATGTCGTCCTCGGCATCGGACACGGTGAACAGCAGCACCTTGCCGGTGTAGTGCATGGCGCGCAGCCGGCGCAGGGTCTCGATGCCGTTCATCTGCGGCATGTTGTTGTCCAACAACACCAGGTCGGGCTTGAGCGGTTCGATCAGGGTCAGGGCTTCTTCGCCGTGGCTGGCTTCGCCAACGATCTGCAAATCGTCTTCGAGCTCAAGCATCTGACGGATGCCGCGACGCATCATCGGATGATCGTCGACCAGTAGCAGGGTGTGGTGCAGGGGGGCGTTCATGTTGCGAGGCCTTCGGTGTGTTGGCCCAGGAATTCCGGTTGGAAATGCACCTGGATGCGGGTGCCCTGGGGGGTACGGGAGTGAATCTGGAGCTGGCTGCGCAGGCTGCGGGCCCGTTCGTTCATGATGTTCAGGCCATGGTGTTCGCGCTGGTCCACCTCGCCGCTGAAGCCCCGGCCATCGTCTTCGATCGACAGCCGCACGGTCTCGCCTTCCTGGCGCAGTTCGAGCCAGGCGTTTTCGGCATGGGCATGGCGCAGGCAGTTGGACAGGGCCTCACGGGTGATCTGCAGGATATGGATCTGCTCGCTGGCCGACAGCTCGAAGGCCAGGGTGTCGACGAACAGATGCACTTTGAAGTCCCCGCGGTTGGAGAACTCCTCGGCAGTGTCCTTGAGTTCTTCGACCAGGCCGTCATCGTGGATCTGCAAGCGGAAGGTGGTCAGCAACTCGCGCAACTGGCGATAAGCATTGTTGAGCCCTTCGCGCAGTTCACCGGTGACGGTCTCCAGGGTCTGCACCGGTTCGCCCCGACGCATCAGGGTCTGCATGCGGCTGACTTGCAGCTTCATGTACGACAAGGCCTGGGCCAGGGAGTCGTGGAGTTCGCGGGCAATGATCGTGCGTTCATCGAGCAGCAGCAGACGATGGTCCTGTTCGCGCTGGCGCTTGAGCGATAGCGACGTACCAATCAGGTTGGCCAGGGCCTGGATCAATGCGGTTTCCCAGGGCTGCGCGGCGTGGCCGTCGACAAAATGGGCCTTGAGCTCACCCAGTTCGTTGCCCTGGTTGCTGATGCTGAAGGCTTGCGGGCGTGCAGCGTTGTGTTTATGACAACTGGCGCAATCGCTGCTGGCGCAGACCTGGCGGCTGTCGGCGCCATGCAACGCCAGCAGGTGCCTGGCCGGTGCCTGCAATTGCCCTTGCAGGCACAGCGTCAGGCGCAGGCCCGGCAGGCGTTGTTGGAAGCGTCGGATCAGTTCATCCAGCCCTTCGGCATTGGCTTGTCGCGTCGCCAGGCTGCGACTGCTTTGGTACAGCAGTTCCAGGGCGGCGTTGGCCTGTTGCAGGTTCAGGGTCTTTTGCTGGACCTGGTTTTCCAGGGTGCGGTGCGATTGCTCGATGGTCTCGGCCATGGTGTTGAAACTGGTCGCCAACTGGCCCAGTTCATCTTCGGACTGGTGATTGACCCGCACCTGGAATTCGCCACGACGAAAGCGCTGGGTGGCGTCCACCAACTCCTGCAAGGGCGTGACCACGCCGTACTGCAATTCATACAGTCCGATCAGCAGGATGATCATGGTGCTGAACAGCGCCGCGCCCTGGATCACCTGCTGCCAGCCTTGCTTGTGCTCGCTCTGACGTTGCAGCAGGGTGACGAACTGGTCCAGTTGATCGACGAAGGTGTTGGCGCTGGCCTGGAAAAATGCCGAGTCACCACGCTCGATGGCCGGGCGCAAAGTCTGGTTCCAGCGCTGCACAAGGTCGCGATAGCTCTTGTGCAGGGAGGTTTCCGGCCCATCTTCCAGCACGGCGCGCAGGGCAGGGCTGTCGAGGCGTTGTTGCAGGCTGGCGATGATCGCGGGGACGTCGTCGTTGGCCCCCGCCGCCAGTTTCCAGCTCAGGTGGTAGGTCTCCATGCGCACGGAGCCAGCGGTATTGATAGCGGCAGCGTCGCCCTGGCTGAACCAGGCGATCAATCCGGCGCTCAAGGAACTGGCCAGGGCCAGGATGGCGATGAGGATCACCGCCAGCCCGGCGCGAGCGGGCAGGGAGCTGCGCAGCCAGCGCATCATCGACGCGGGCCTGCGGGGCAAAACTGTGAAGCGAGCATAGGGGCGCCCTGGACCTGGGGGGTGTAGCAGCCAATCCTGGGCGCACTACCTCTAAAGAGTTGTCGGCCGCTCCATTTCCATAAAAGCTTCGGCAGACTTGTTCAAGATATTGATAAATAAAGGGTTGTATCAATATCCGGGTCTACCTCCTTGGAGGTAGACGGGGCAAGCATAGGCCTGGACCGCCCCGGCGCACGTTGACCCAAGTCAAGTTTTTGCGGGGTTCGTATCACTAGGCTGCGCTCATCGAACTGACGGAGTGCATCGTGATGCGAGCGCAAGTGCAACAAGGGCTGGTACTAGGGATGAGTACCCTGGCCTTCACCGTGTGCTTCATGGTCTGGATGATGTTTGCCGTGCTCGGCGTTCCGATCAAGGAGCTGCTGGCCCTCAACGAGACCCAATTCGGCCTGCTGGCGGCCACGCCGGTGCTGACCGGCTCGCTGGTGCGTTTGCCCCTGGGGCTTTTGACCGACCGCTTTGGCGGGCGGATCGTGTTCTTCCTGCTGATGCTGTCCTGCGTCCTGCCGCTGTACTTGATCACCCTCGCCACGGCCTTCTGGCAGTTCCTGGTGCTGGGCCTGTTCGTCGGCCTGGCCGGCGGTTCGTTCTCGGTGGGCATCGCCTATGTCGCCAAGTGGTTCGACAAGCAGAACCAGGGTTTCGCCATGGGCGTGTTCGGTGCCGGCAACGCGGGTGCGGCGGTGACCAAGTTCCTCGCTCCGGCCCTGATCGCGTTCGGCTCCTGGCACCTGGTGCCCAAGGTGTTCAGCGCCATCCTGTTCATCACCGCGCTGCTGTTCTGGTTTCTCACCAGCGAGAAAAAGGAGCACAGCGGCACCGGCGGCGCCACATTGCGCGAGCAGTTGAAAACCCTGAAAGAGCCGGCCGTGTGGCGCTACTGCCAGTACTACTCCATCGTGTTCGGCGGCTACGTGGCCCTGGCCTTGTGGATGACCAAGTACTACGTGCAGGAATACGGCTTCAGCCTGCAAAGCGCGGCGCTGCTGGCGGCGTGTTTCTCCCTGCCTGGTGGCGTGCTGCGGGCCGTCGGTGGCTGGATGTCCGACCGCTGGGGCGCCCAGAGCGTGACCTGGTGGGTGTTGTGGGTCAGCTGGATCTGCCTGTTCCTGCTCTCCTACCCCCAGACCCAACTGCAAGTGCAAACCGTCAACGGCATCGTCGATTTCCATATCGGCCTCAACGCCACGCTGTTCACCGTGCTGCTGTTCGTGATGGGCATCGCCTTCGCGTTCGGCAAGGCCTCGGTCTTCAAGTACATCGCCAACGACTACCCGAAAAACATGGGGGCAGTGTCCGGCATCGTCGGCCTGGCCGGCGGCCTGGGCGGGTTCGTGCTGCCGATCATGTTCGGCGCCCTGGTGGACCTTACCGGCGTGCGCTCGTCCTGCTTCATGTTGATGTACGGCGTGGTCTGGGTCTCCCTGGCCTGGATGTACTTCAGCGAAATACGCAAGCGCCCGCTGCTGGGTAAACAGCCGCCGGCCATTCAATCCCCGTTTTCCAGCATTGCCCAAGGAGAAGAACATGTCCGTTCTGCAAACGCCTGAAAAGGGCCCGGTCATTCATGACTGGCGTCCGGAAGATCCTGCTTTCTGGGGCAGTAGCGGCAAACTGACCGCCCGGCGCAACCTGTGGATTTCCATCCCGGCGCTGCTGTTGGCCTTCGCGGTGTGGATGGTCTGGAGCACGGTGATCGTGCGCCTGAATGCCATCGGCTTCAGTTTCAGCACCGACCAACTGTTCTGGCTGGCGGCATTGCCGGGGCTGTCCGGTGCGACCTTGCGCATCTTCTACTCGTTCATGGTGCCGATCTTCGGTGGCCGGCGCTGGACCGCCCTGAGCACCGCATCGCTGCTGATCCCGGCGTTGTGGATGGGCTTCGCTGTGCAGAACCCGGCCACGCCCTACAGCGTGTTCGTGTTGATCGCGTTGCTCTGCGGTTTTGGCGGCGGCAACTTCGCCTCGAGCATGTCCAACATCAGCTTCTTCTACCCCAAGTCCCAGCAAGGCACGGCCCTGGGCCTGAACGCCGGGCTGGGTAACCTGGGGGTGTCGGTGATGCAGTTCAGCGTGCCGTTGGTGATCTCTTTCGGCGTGTTCGGCTTCATGGGCGGCCAGCCCCAGGTGTTGGCTGACGGCAGCTCGCTGTGGTTGCAGAACGCCGGTTTCATCTGGGTGCCGTTCATCCTGGCCGTGACCCTGATTGCCTGGTTCGGCATGAACGACCTGTCCAGCGCCCGTGCTTCGTTCAGCGAGCAGGCGGTGATCTTCAAGCGCAAGCACAACTGGCTGATGTGCTGGTTGTACCTGGCGACCTTCGGCTCGTTCATTGGCTTTTCCGCCGCGTTTCCCCTGCTGATCAAGACTTCGTTCCCGGAAGTCATCGCCCTGAAATTCGCTTTCCTCGGCCCGCTGGTGGGCGCGCTGGTGCGGCCGTTGGGCGGCTGGCTGGCGGACAAGCTCGGTGGGGCCAAGGTCACCTTGTGGAACTTCGTGCTGATGATTCTGATGGTGTTCGGGGTCATGCACTTTTTGCCCCAAGGCGGCCAGGGCGGCAACTTCTACGGCTTCCTGGGCATGTTCATGTTGCTGTTCATCACCACGGGTGTGGGCAACGGTTCGACCTTTCGGATGATTCCGGTGATCTTCCGCACCCTGCATGAAAAAGCCGCCCTGGGCAAAAAGCCCGAGGTGCGCGAGCAAGCGCTCAAGAATGCCGGCAAGGAGTCGGCCGCGGTGCTGGGCTTCAGCTCGGCCATGGGCGCCTTCGGGGCATTCTTCATCCCCAAATCCTTCGGCACTTCGATGGCCCTGACCGGCGGCCCGGAGATGGCCTTCTACATGTTCGTCGGCTTTTACCTGAGCTGCATCGTGGTGACCTGGTGGTGGTACGCCCGCAAGGGCGCGGCGACACCCTGCTAAGACGAATTCAACTATTGCGTGGGCGGGGCGCAGACCCCGCGGAGCAAGCCTGAGAGGAACACACTGTGAGTCATTTATTGGATCAACTGCGGTTTTTCAACCGTAAGCAAGGCGAGTTTTCCGATGGGCACGGCGAGACCCGCAAGGAGTCCCGCGACTGGGAGAACGTCTATCGTTCGCGCTGGCAGTACGACAAGATCGTGCGGTCCACCCATGGGGTGAACTGCACCGGTTCGTGCTCGTGGAAAATCTACGTCAAGAACGGCTTGATCACCTGGGAAACCCAGCAGACCGACTATCCGCGTACCCGCAACGATCTACCCAACCACGAACCACGCGGCTGCCCTCGCGGCGCGAGCTACAGCTGGTACATCTACAGCGCCAACCGGCTCAAGTACCCGAAGATTCGCAAGCCATTGCTCAAGCTGTGGCGCGAAGCCCGGCAGACCCTGCCACCGGTGGAAGCCTGGGCCAGCATCGTCGAGGACAAGGCCAAGGCCGACTCCTATAAAAGCAAGCGCGGCATGGGTGGCTTCATCCGTTCCAACTGGGAAGAAGTCAACGAGATCATTGCCGCCGCCAACGTCTACACCGTCAAGACGCACGGCCCGGACCGGGTGGTGGGCTTCTCGCCGATCCCGGCCATGTCGATGGTCAGTTATGCCGCCGGCTCGCGCTACCTTTCGCTGATCGGTGGCGTGTGCCTGAGCTTCTACGACTGGTATTGCGACTTGCCGCCCGCTTCGCCGATGGTCTGGGGCGAGCAGACCGACGTGCCGGAATCGGCCGACTGGTACAACTCCAACTACATCATTGCCTGGGGCTCCAACGTCCCGCAGACCCGTACCCCTGACGCCCACTTCTTCACCGAGGTGCGCTACAAGGGCACCAAGACCGTGGCGATCACCCCGGACTATTCGGAAGTCGCCAAGCTCACCGACCTGTGGCTCAACCCCAAGCAGGGCACCGACGCCGCACTGGCCCAAGCCTTCAACCATGTGATCTTCAAAGAATTCCACCTGGACAAGCCCAGCGCCTATTTCACTGAATACGCCAAGCGCTACACCGACCTGCCGGTATTGGTGATGCTCAAGCCGATGCTTGGCGCTGCGCCGGGTGCCGGTTACCAGCCGGACCGTTTCCTGCGGGCTAGCGACCTGACCGACAACCTCGGCCAGGACAACAACCCGGAATGGAAAACCATCGCCATGGATGCCGCCGGCGAACTGGTTTCGCCCCAAGGCTCCATCGGCTATCGCTGGGGCGAGAAGGGCAAGTGGAACATCCTGCCCCGTGAGGGCGGCGAGGGACGTGAGATCGACCTCAAGCTGAGCCTGATCGGTGGCGACGTCGCCGAGGTGGCCTTCCCGTATTTTGCCGGCGAAGCCCAGGAGTACTTCCAGCACGTGGCCGGTGATGCGGTTCAGTTCCGTCGGGTGCCGGTGCACAGCGTGGTGCTGGCCGATGGCAGCGTGGCGAAAGTCGCCACTGTCTTCGACCTGTCGGCGGCCAACCTGGCGATCGACCGTGGCCTGGGCGGCGCCAACGTTGCCAAGGACTATGACGACGCTTCGGTGCCCGGCACCCCGGCCTGGCAGGAGCAGATCACTGGCGTAAGTCGCGAGAAGGCGATCCAGATCGCCCGCGAGTTTGCCGACAACGCCGACAAGACCCGTGGACGCTCGATGATCATCGTCGGTGCAGCGATGAACCACTGGTACCACATGGACATGAACTACCGCGGGCTGATCAACATGCTCATGCTCTGCGGTTGCGTCGGCCAGACCGGCGGCGGTTGGGCTCACTATGTGGGCCAGGAAAAACTCCGTCCGCAATGCGGCTGGCTGCCCCTGGCCTTTGGTCTGGACTGGAACCGGCCGCCACGGCAGATGAACGGCACCAGCTTCTTCTATGGCCACAGTTCGCAATGGCGCCACGAGAAGATGAGCATGCACGACGTGCTCTCACCCCTGGCCGACAAATCGCAGTTCCCCGAGCACGCCCTGGACTACAACATCCGTGCCGAACGGGCCGGCTGGTTGCCGAGCGCGCCGCAACTCAACACCAACCCGCTGCACATCTGCCGCGATGCCGCCGCCGCGGGCCTGGAACCCAAGGACTACGTGGTCAAGTCGCTGCAGGACGGTTCCCTGCGCTTTGCCTGCGAACAGCCGGACAGCCCGGTGAACTTCCCGCGCAACATGTTCATCTGGCGTTCCAACCTGCTGGGCTCCTCGGGCAAGGGCCACGAGTACATGCTCAAGTACCTGCTGGGCACCAAGAACGGCGTGATGAACGAAGACATCGGCCATAGCACCGAGTGCAAACCCACCGAAGCCGAATGGGTCGACGAGGGCGCCATTGGCAAGCTCGACCTGGTGACCACCCTGGACTTCCGCATGTCCTCGACCTGTGTGTATTCCGACATCGTCTTGCCGACCGCCACCTGGTACGAAAAAGACGACATGAACACCTCGGACATGCACCCGTTCATCCACCCACTGTCGGCCGCCATCGATCCGGCCTGGGAATCGCGTTCGGACTGGGAAATCTACAAGGGCATCGCCAAGGCGTTTTCCGCCATGTCGGTCGGCCACCTGGGTGTCGAGAAAGACCTGGTCACCGTACCGCTGATGCACGACAGCGTCGGCGAACTGGCCCAACCCTTTGGCGGCACCGACTGGAAAAGTGCCGGTGTGGCGCCGGTCCCAGGCAAGAACGCACCGAACCTGCAGGTGGTGGAGCGCGACTACCCGAACATCTACAAGCAGTTCACCTCCCTGGGCCCGATGCTGGAAAAACTCGGCAACGGCGGTAAGGGCATCAACTGGAACACCGAGACTGAAGTGAAATTCCTCGGCGAACTGAACCACAAGGAAGTCGAGGCCGGCATCAGCCAAGGGCGACCAAAGATCGACAGCGCCATCGACGCCGCCGAGGTGATCCTGTCCCTGGCCCCGGAAACCAACGGCCATGTCGCGGTGAAAGCCTGGGCAGCGCTGTCGGAGTTCACCGGCATCGACCACAGCCACCTGGCCGTCTCGAAGGAGCACGAGGCCATTCGTTTCCGCGACATCCAGGCCCAGCCACGCAAGATCATTTCCAGCCCGACCTGGTCTGGCCTGGAAGACGATCACGTGAGCTACAACGCCGGCTACACCAACGTCCATGAGTCGATCCCATGGCGCACCATCACCGGTCGCCAGCAGTTCTACCAGGATCACCCGTGGATGCAGGCGTTCGGCGAGCAGCTGATGAGCTATCGGCCACCGGTCAACACCCGCACCATCGCCGGCGTGAAGGGCAAGCGCAGCAATGGCGAGACCGAGATCGTCTTGAACTGGATCACCCCGCACCAGAAGTGGGGCATCCACAGCACCTACAGCGACAACCTGCTGATGCTGACCCTGAGCCGTGGCGGACCGATTGTCTGGCTCTCGGAAATCGACGCCAAGCGCGCCGGTATCGAGGACAACGACTGGATCGAATGCTTCAACGTCAACGGCGCGCTGACCGCCCGTGCGGTGGTCAGCCAACGGGTCAAGGAAGGCATGGTGATGATGTATCACGCCCAGGAACGGATCGTGAACGTGCCAGGTTCCGAAACCACCAAGACCCGTGGCGGCCACCACAACTCGGTGACCCGCGTGGTGCTCAAGCCCACCCACATGATCGGTGGCTACGCCCAGCAGGCCTACGGCTTCAACTATTACGGCACGGTCGGTTGCAACCGCGACGAATTCGTCGTGGTGCGCAAGATGGTCAAGGTCGATTGGCTCGACGGTTCCAGTGGCGATGATCTGCCGCGTCCACTGCCGACTGATATCGAGGAGAACTGAGATGAAGATTCGCTCACAAATCGGCATGGTCCTGAACCTGGACAAATGCATCGGCTGCCACACCTGCTCGATCACCTGCAAGAACGTCTGGACCAGCCGCGAAGGCATGGAGTACGCCTGGTTCAACAACGTCGAATCCAAGCCGGGCATCGGCTATCCCAAGGAATGGGAAAACCAGGACAAGTGGAAGGGCGGCTGGATCCGCAACGCAGACGGTTCGATCAACCCGCGCATCGGCGGCAAATTCCGCGTACTGGCGAATATCTTCGCCAACCCGGACCTGCCGAGCCTGGACGATTACTACGAACCGTTCGACTTCGACTACCAGCACTTGCACACCGCACCGCTGGGCGAGCACCAGCCCACCGCGCGACCACGCTCGGTGGTGTCCGGCAAGCGCATGCAGAAGATCGAGTGGGGCCCGAACTGGGAGGAAATCCTCGGCACTGAATTCGCCAAGCGGCGCAAGGACAAGAACTTCGACAAGATCCAGGCGGACATCTACGGCGAGTACGAAAACACTTTCATGATGTACCTGCCGCGCCTGTGCGAGCACTGCCTGAACCCGGCGTGCGCGGCGTCGTGCCCGAGCGGCGCGATCTACAAGCGCGAAGAGGACGGCATCGTCCTGATCGACCAGGAGAAATGCCGTGGCTGGCGCATGTGCATCAGCGGCTGCCCTTACAAGAAGATTTACTTCAACTGGAAGAGCGGCAAGTCGGAAAAATGCATCTTCTGCTACCCGCGTATCGAAGCCGGGATGCCGACTGTTTGCGCTGAAACCTGCGTCGGCCGGATCCGTTACCTCGGCGTGCTGCTGTACGACGCCGACCGTATCAGCGAAGTGGCGAGCACCGCC
Source organism: Pseudomonas sp. NFACC08-1 (assembly GCF_900106735.1). Lineage (NCBI taxonomy): Bacteria > Pseudomonadati > Pseudomonadota > Gammaproteobacteria > Pseudomonadales > Pseudomonadaceae > Pseudomonas > Pseudomonas sp. NFACC08-1. Next base: position 101,069 of record NZ_FNNL01000018.1, read on the forward strand.
GATGAGAAGGACCTGTACGAGAAGCAACTGGAGATTTTCCTCGACCCCAACGACCCGGCAGTGATTCGCCAAGCCCTGGCCGATGGCGTGCCGCAGTCGGTGATCGATTCGGCGCAACGCTCGCCGGTCTACAAAATGGCCGTGGATTGGAAACTCGCACTGCCGCTGCACCCGGAATACCGCACCTTGCCAATGGTCTGGTACGTGCCGCCACTGTCGCCGATCCAGAACGCTGCCACGGCTGGCACCGTGGGCATGAACGGGGTGATCCCGGACGTCGACAGCCTGCGCATCCCGCTGCGCTACCTGGCGAACATGCTCACCGCCGGTGATGAAAAACCGGTCAAGCTTGCGCTCAAACGCTTGCTGGCGATGCGTGCCTACAAACGTTCCGAGCAGGTCGACGGCGTGCAGGACCTGCAAGTGCTGGCCGACGTCGGCTTGAGCGTGAACCAGGTGGAAGAGATGTACCGCTACCTGGCCATCGCCAACTACGAAGATCGCTTCGTCGTACCAAGCGCCCACCGCGAAGACGCCATGAGCGACGCGTTCGCCGAGCGCTCCGGTTGCGGCTTCAGCTTTGGCAGCGGTTGCAGTGGCAGCTCCGACACCAACATGTTCGGTGGCAAGAAGGCCAACCGCCGCGACGTGATCAAAACCGTGCAGTTGTGGGAGGAATGAGCATGCGCATTCTCAAGGTGATTTCGTTGCTGCTCGACTACCCGACCGAGACCCTGGTGGCCGGTCGGGATGAGCTGGAACAAGCGATTCTCCAGGCACGGGAAATCAGTCCCAACCAGCGCGCCGGGCTGTTTGAATTGCTGGAGGTGATCTGCGGCAAGGACCTGATGGATGGCCAGGAGCACTACGGTGCGCTGTTCGGCCGCGGTCGTTCGCTGTCGCTGCTGCTGTTCGAACATGTCCATGGTGAATCCCGCGACCGTGGCCAGGCCATGGTCGACATGATGGCCCAGTACGAAGAGGCCGGTTTTGCCATCGGCGTCAAGGAACTACCTGACTACATCCCGCTGTACCTGGAGTTTCTTTCCACCCGCGAAGACCTCGAGGCCCGCGAGGGCCTGGCCGATGTGGCGCACCTGCTGGCCTTGCTCGCGGCGCGCCTGGACGAACGTGAAAGTGCCTACGCCAGTTGCTTCCGGGCCTTGCTACAAATCGCCGGGGCCGAGCCTCAGGTGGCCGTGGCCGAGTTGCGCGAGCAAGTGAAGGCCGAGCCACGGGATGACTCCCTCGAGGCCCTGGACAAGGTCTGGGAAGAAGAGGCGGTGGATTTCATGAAGGCCGAACAGCAGGACCGTTGCAGCTCGATGCCCAGCGCGCCGGGCAAGGCGCGAGACGAAAGTGCGGTGCCGCTGCACTGGGTGGATTTTCAGCATGAAGGGCTGGCCGCAGCGCCAGCCGGGGAGGTGGGTAATGTCTAAATGGGATCTGTTGTTGTTCGGGGTCTACCCCTATGTCGCCTTGGCGATTTGCCTGCTTGGCAGTTGGGCACGCTTTGATCTGTCCCAGTACACCTGGAAGGCCGGTTCCAGCCAGATGCTGAACAAGCGCGGCATGCGCGTGGCCAGCAACCTGTTTCACATCGGCGTGCTGTTCGTGCTGGCCGGCCACTTCGTCGGCCTGCTGACACCCTCGGCGATCTACCACCACGTGCTGAGCACCGAGAACAAGCAGTTGCTGGCGATGGTCTCCGGCGGTTTCTTCGGCGTACTGGGCCTGATCGGCCTGGTGATGCTGCTCAACCGTCGCCTGACCGACCCACGGGTTCGCGCCACCTCCAATGCGTCGGACATCCTCGTGCTGGTGGTGCTGCTGGTGCAACTGGTGCTGGGGCTGATGACCATCGTGGCCTCTACCGCCCATATGGACGGCTCGGTAATGGTGATGCTGGCTGACTGGGCCCAAAACACCGTGCTGTTGCGTCCGGTTGAAGCCGCTACCTCGATAGCGCCGGTAGGCCTGGTCTACAAGCTCCACGTGGTGCTGGGCCTGACCTTGTTCGTGTTGTTCCCGTTCACTCGTCTGGTCCATATCGTCAGTGCGCCGGTCTGGTACCTGGGACGTCGTTATCAAATCGTTCGGCAGAAGTTTTGAGGAGAAGATCATGGCGAGTGGATGCGGATGTGGCGGTAGTGGTGGCGGCAGCGGCGGCTGCGGTTCTTCGGCAAAAGCGGCACCGGTGATCGCGCCGGTGGCCGATGCCGAACCGGCGGGGGCGGTGCAGTTCGAGCCGGCCCAGGCCGGGCCGGTGGCGGAGGATGAAGCGCCACAGTTGATTGCCAGCAGTGAACAGGAGTGGCCGATCATCAGCGTCAACGGGGTGTCGATCACCCCGCAGGCGATGGCCCAGGAGCTGCAATACCACCCGGCGGAAAGCCGCGAGGAGGCGGTTTATCAGGCGGCACGGGCCTTGGTGATTCGCGAATTGCTCCAGCAACGCATCGCCGAACTGGGCCTGGCGTTACAGGTCGGCGCCGGCGAAAACGAAGAGGAAGCGGCCACGCGGCTATTGCTCGAACGTGAGGTGCAGGTGCCGCAGTGCGACGAGGCCACCTGCTTGCGTTATTACGAAAGCAACCGAGCGCGGTTTCACAGCGCACCGTTGCTGGCGGTGCGGCACATCCTGCTCGAATGCGCGCCGGACGATGCCGAGGCGCGCAGCCTGGCCCATGTCCAGGCCGAGCTGCTGCTGGAGCGGCTGGATCAGTTCCCGGGCAGTTTTGCCGAGTTGGCGCTCAAGCATTCGGCGTGTCCATCCAAGGAGCAGGGCGGCTCGCTGGGGCAGATCAGCAAGGGCCAGACTGTGCCTGAGCTGGAGCGCCAGTTATTCACCCTGCCGGCGGGCCTGGCCGGTAAACCGCTGGAAAGTCGCTATGGCTGGCACGTGATCAGCATCGACCAGCGCATCGAAGGCCAGCCATTGCCGTACGAGGCGGTGGCGACGGCGATTCGTACCCAGTTGCAGCAGGGCGTGTGGCAAAAAGCGCTGGTGCAGTACCTGCATACCCTGATCGGTGCGGCGGACATTCGCGGCATTCATCTTCAGGGTGCCGACTCGCCGCTGGTGCAGTGAGTACGGGCTCAATCAGGAGGTCTTCATGAATGCGGTGTTGCAGGACGGATTTGGGCGCCAGATCGATTATTTGCGGATGTCGGTGACCGATCGTTGTGATTTTCGTTGTGTGTATTGCATGGCGAAAAACATGACGTTCCTGCCGCGTCAGCAAGTGTTGACCTTGGAGGAGTTGCAGCGCCTGGCGCGGCTGTTCGTCGGCCTGGGAGTGAAGAAAATCCGCCTGACCGGTGGAGAGCCGCTGATCCGTCCGGGCATCGTCGGGTTGTGTCGCGAGATCGCGGCGTTGCCCGGCCTGCGGGAACTGGTGATGACCAGCAACGGCTCGCAGTTGGGGCGATTGGCCCAGCCGCTGGTCGAGGCTGGCGTCAAGCGCATGAACATCAGCCTCGACAGCCTGGACGGTGAACGTTTTCGGGCGATTACCCGCAACGGCAACCTGGACCAGGTGCTGGCCGGGATTGAAGCGGCGAAGGTCGCTGGGTTCGAGCGGGTCAAGCTCAACTGTGTGGTCATGAAGGGACGCAACTTCGATGAAGTCCCGGCGCTGGTGCAGTACGCCATCGATCAACGCATCGACATCAGTTTTATCGAGGAGATGCCGTTGGGGGAGGTGGGGCGTTCCCGGGGCGAGTCGTTCTGTTCCAGCGATGAGGTCCGGGCTGTGATCGCCGCTCATCACCGGTTGCTCGACAGTACGGAGAACAGTGGTGGCCCGGCGCGTTATGTACGTTTGGAACAGCATCCGGATACCCGGATCGGTTTCATTTCCCCCAACACTCACAACTTCTGCGCCAGTTGCAATCGCGTGCGCATGACCGTTGAAGGGCGCTTGCTGTTGTGCCTGGGGCAGGAGGATTCTCTCGATCTGCGTGGCTTGTTGCGGCGTTATCCTTTGGATGACCAGCCGGTTATTCAGGCGGTGCAGAAGGCGTTGCGTGGGAAGCCTTTGCGCCATGACTTCAATCCTGGTGGGGAGGTGCAGATTGTGCGGTTCATGAATATGAGTGGGGGTTAAGGGCTTACGCAGACCCCGTGGCGAGGGAGCTTGCTCCCGCTGGGGTGCGCAGCAGCCCCGTACTGTTCTGAGCGCTGGGATTTGTTGATTGGGGGCATATCCGTTGCTGCGGTAACGGCCACTTAGGGTTCCGCCCTGACGGCGGCTCACTTTTGAGAAGCGCAAAAGTAAGCAAAACGCTTTTGCCCCACCACTCGGTGCCTCGCCTAGGCTCGGCATGCCCTCACTCCGGCATTGCTCCGTGGGCCGCCGCGAAGGGCCATCCATGGCCCAGCGCGGCTACCTCGGCATCCATGCCGAGGTGCCCACTACGCAATGCCTGCGTTCGGCCAGCGTGGTTAACGGGGCCCCCAGATCAAAAGCCAGCGCGAGGCGGCCTGCCAGCCGGCCTGGCTCTCATTGTCGTGCTCCGATCCAACTGTGGGAGCGAGCTTGCTCGCGAAGGCGGTCTGCCAGCCGACCTGGTTCTCACGGTCGTGCTCCGATCCCATTGTACGAGGCGCATTGCCCCCCCTTCCAAGCGGGTTGGCCGTCGCTCCTGAATCTTGATATCGATCAATTGCAACTCGATCGTTTGGCCGTACTCTCCACTGCATATTGTGTTTATACGAATCAAAAAGCCTATATGTAGTGTCTGGAGCCAAAATGCAGAGCACGTTGATCTCAGTAGGGTGTAACCGCTTGCACAAGCGCGATGGCAGTGTGGTCGCCTTTGATGCGGACAAGATCCGCCAGGCGCTGATCGCCGCTGGCAAGGCCACTGGCGAATACGCCGAAGCCGAGGCCGAGGCGTTGCTGGAGGCGGTGTTGGCGCGGTTGGAAGGGCAGACGCGGTTGAACGTCGAGCAGATCCAGGACCGTGTCGAGCGGGTGTTGATGGATGCCGGTTTCTTTCTCTCCATGCGTGCCTACATCGTCTATCGCGAGCAACACGGACGCCTGCGTCGGGATCGCCGTACGCTGGTGGAAGTCGCCACGTCGATGAACGAATACCTGGACCGCGAAGACTGGCGCGTGCAGGCCAACGCCAACCAGGGCTATTCCCTCGGCGGGCTGATCCTCAACGTATCGGGCAAGGTCACCGCCAACTATTGGCTCGACGAAGTCTACAGCCAGGCCATCGGCCAGGCGCATCGCGAGGCGGACCTGCATATCCACGACCTGGACATGCTCGCCGGCTATTGTGCCGGCTGGTCGTTGCGCACCCTGTTGCACGAAGGCCTCAATGGCGTGCCAGGGCGGGTCGAGGCCGGGCCGCCCAAGCATCTGAGCAGTGCCCTGGGACAGATGGTGAATTTCCTCGGCACCCTGCAGAACGAATGGGCCGGCGCCCAGGCGTTCAGCTCGTTCGACACGTACCTGGCACCCTATGTGCGCAAGGACCAGCTCAGCTACGACGAGGTCCGGCAGTCGTTGCAGGAGTTCATCTACAACCTCAACGTACCGTCGCGCTGGGGCACGCAAACACCCTTTACCAACCTGACGTTCGACTGGGTCTGCCCACAGGACTTGCGTGAACAGATACCGATCATCGGTGGCGAAGAGATGCCGTTCGCCTACGGTGACCTGCAAGCGGAAATGGAACTGATCAACCGCGCCTACATCGAGGTGATGCAAGCCGGCGATGCGAAAGGGCGGGTGTTCACCTTCCCGATCCCGACCTACAACATTACCCACGACTTCCCGTGGGACAGCGAGAACGCCGACCGGCTGTTCGAAATGACCGCCCGTTACGGTTTGCCGTATTTCCAGAACTTCCTCAACTCGGACATGCAACCCAACCAGGTGCGGTCGATGTGCTGCCGCCTGCAACTGGACGTGCGCGAACTGCTCAAGCGCGGTGGCGGCTTGTTCGGCTCGGCGGAGCAGACCGGCTCCCTGGGCGTGGTGACGATCAACTGCGCGCGCCTGGGTTATCTGTACAAGGGCGACACCAGCGCGTTGCTGCAACGCCTCGATGCCCTGATGGAACTGGCGATGGAGAGCCTGGAGGTCAAGCGCAAGGTCATCCAGCATCACATGGATGCCGGTTTGTATCCGTACACCAAGCGCTACCTGGGCACCTTGCGCAATCACTTCTCCACCATCGGCGTGAATGGCCTGCACGAAATGCTGCGCAATTTCACCGATGACCAACAAGGCCTGCACACCGAGCAAGGCCGGGCATTCGCCCTGAAACTGTTGGATCACGTGCGGGCCACGCTGCTGCGATTCCAGGAAGAAACCGGCCACCTCTACAACCTCGAAGCCACGCCCGCCGAGGGCACCACCTACCGCTTCGCCAAGGAAGACCTCAAGCGCTATCCGGATATCTTGCAGGCCGGCAGCCCGGTCGCACCGTACTACACCAACTCGTCGCAACTGCCGGTGGGCTTCACCGAGGATCCGTTCGAAGCCCTGGAGCTACAAGACGAACTGCAATGCAAATACACCGGCGGCACCGTGTTGCACCTGTACATGGCAGAACAGATTTCCTCCACACAGGCTTGCAAGCAACTGGTGCGCAAGGCACTGGGACGTTTCCGCCTGCCGTACCTGACCATCACGCCGACCTTTTCCATCTGTCCGGTGCACGGTTATCTGGCCGGCGAACATGAGTTTTGCCCGAAATGCGACGAGGCCTTGCTGCTGCAACAACAGCGCCAGGGCAGCGTTCACTGATCCGATCCATCGACCGCAAGGAGCTTCACCCATGAATGCATCGCAAAGCCTTCCACAAGCACAGCGTCAACGCTGCGAAGTCTGGACCCGAGTGATGGGTTATCACCGCCCGGTGGCGGCCTTCAACCCAGGTAAGCAGTCCGAGCATCGCGAGCGGGTGCACTTCACCGAACGCGCGGCCGGGCGTCCATGAGTCGAGTGCTACGGGTCGGGGGCATGGTGCCCCTGACCACCCTCGATTATCCGGGCCAACTGGCGTGCGTACTGTTTTGCCAAGGCTGTGCCTGGCGTTGTCGTTATTGCCATAACTCGCAACTGATCCCGCCGCGCGGTAGCGAGGAGGTGGATTGGTGCCGGGTGTTGGCGTTCCTGCAGCGCCGTCAGGATCTGCTCGACGCCGTGGTGTTCAGTGGCGGTGAGCCAACCTTGCAGGACGGCCTGGCGCCGGCCATGGAGGAAGTGCGGCAGATGGGTTTTCGCATCGGCCTGCACAGCGCCGGCATCAAGCCGGCGGCCTTCGCCAAAGTGGTCGGGCTTGCCGACTGGGTCGGTTTCGACGTCAAGGCCTTGCCCGAAGATGCCCTGGACGTGACCCGTGTCGAAGGCAGCGGCGCCGCCAACTGGCGCAGCCTTGACCACCTGCTGGCCAGCGGCGTGGACTATGAATGTCGCACAACGGTGCACTGGCATTTGTTCGACCCCGAGCGGTTGCTGAACCTGGCCCGACGCTTGAGCGAACGCGGCGTCACGCGGTTCGCGGTGCAACTGGTGCGCACTGCGCGGATGCTCGATCCCCACCTTTCCAGCGTTTCGGCACAAGCCTTGCAGCCTGAGCTGTGGGCCGCCATGCGCGAGTTGTTCCCCTCGTTCGTCTTACGCAGTTGAGCGAGCGCCGGGATGAACGACCGACAGCGGCCCGGGATGACCGGGCCACACTTTTTTAGGTTTTCAAATGCGCTGCCAACCGGCAGGTAGTTGAACAGGGAGCATTTGATATGACCAGACTCACCACCGCCCAACGCATCGTGATCGGCTTTGCCATCGCGCCACTGGCCTTGATTGCCCTGGCGCTTTACGCCTTGAGCGACCTGGCGATGCTGCGCGACCAGGCCGAGCAGATCGTCAGGCAGGATTGGCCGAAGATCGACCCGATCATGGTGATCGCCACGGGCGTGCGCGATAACGCCAGGAATACCCGGGATTTGTTGATCGACAAGAACAATGCGCAAGTCCAGCAATCCATCGACGCCACCCGACAACGGATTACCCAGGCCTTCGCCACGCTGGAGCCGCTGTTCGATCAGCCTGAAGGCAAGGCCGCGTATGCCGAGTTGAAGAAACGTCGCGAGGCCTACGTGGCGGCGTTCGTCCAGGTGCAGGCGTTGATCCGCCAGGGCGCGACGGACGAGGCGATGACGCAGCTCAAGCAGGGCGTGATTCCGGCGGAGCTTGAGGTGTACAAAAGCCTCGAAGGGATGATGGCGATGCAGGGCAAGGTCTTTGTCGAACGTGAGCACTTGGCCCAGGCACGTTACAACGATGCGCGGCGCAACATGCTGGCGTTGGTGCTGGCCTGCCTGGCCCTGGTGACGACCGTGGCGATCCTGGTGACCCGCAGTGTGACCCGTCCCCTGGGTGGTGAACCCAATGACGCGGCGCGGGTGCTTAACCTCATCGCCCAGGGCGACCTGACGATCCGCGTGCCCGTGGGTGTCGGTGCCAATGACAGCGTGATGAGTAACATGCACGACATGCAGCAGAGTCTCAACAGCATGGTCCGGCACATTGCGGCCTCGGTGGATCGAGTGGCCAGTTCCTCCGAAGAACTGAGCGCGGTGAGCAGCCAGACCAGCAGCACCTTGCAGTTGCAGGGGCATGAAATCGAACAGGCTGCCGCGGCCGTGAACCAGATGACCGCCGCGGTGGACGAAGTGGCGCGCAATGCGGTGAGCACCAGCGAAGCCTCGCGGGTGTCCGAGCAAACGGCCCAGCGTGGTCGTGAACAGGTCCAGGAAACGGTGGCTTCCATTACCGCGCTGGCCGAAGGTGTGACGGACAGTTCCGGCCGAATCCAGCAATTGGCCGGGCGGGTACAGGACATCAGCTCGGTGCTGGATGTGATCCGCAGCATTGCCGAGCAGACCAATCTCCTGGCACTGAACGCCGCCATCGAAGCCGCCCGCGCCGGTGATGCCGGGCGTGGTTTTGCAGTGGTGGCCGATGAAGTCCGGGCGCTGGCTCATCGGACCCAGGATTCGACTCGGGAAATCGAGGGCATGATCGGTAATATCCGCCTGGACAGCGGGCATGCGGTGAGCTCCATGCAGAACAACAGCGAACTGGTGCAAGCCACGCTGCTGGTGGCCCAGCGCTCCGGCGAGGCCCTGGATGAAATCGCCCATTCGATCTCGCAGATCAACGAGCGCAACCTGATGATCGCCAGTGCCACGGAACAGCAGGCGCTGGTGGCGCGAGAGGTGGATCGTAACCTGGTGGACATTCGCAACCTGTCCGAACAGGTCATGCTGGGCGCGCGGCATACCGATACGGCGGGCCAGGACCTGGCGCAGATGGCCGGGTCACTGCATGAGACGGTGGCGCGGTTCAAGGTCTAGGCCGATCAATGTCAGGGCCTCGGCCCCACAATCCCTTGTGGGAGTGAGCTTGCTCGCGATAGCGGAGGGTCAGCTGGTGATAGTGTTGGCTGTGCTAAGGGTGGAACCCTAAGCCGCCGTTACCTAAATAACGGATATACACACCAAGTCAGGAGTTCCCAGCGACCGGCTCAGAAGCACCCAATCGCGGCCCGGCCGAATAACGAATCACACTAAGAACCGCCAACGTCGCAACCACCAACCCAGGAGACGTCGCCAGCAATACGGCCGTGGTCCCACCCCCTGCCGCCAGGATCTGTCCGGCAGCCAGCGGCCCGGCCACCGACCCCAGGCGTCCGATGGCCACCGCTGCACCAACCCCCGTCGCACGTACGGAGGTAGGGTAGGAGGGCGGCGCCAAGGCATAGAGGACCAATTGCGCCGCCATGACAAACAACCCAGCGGCGAACCCGGCAATGGCCATCGGCACGATACCGACCGAAAACCCGACCCCGGCCAGGGCGCTCAGCAGTCCGGCATAGACGAACAGCACCACCTTGATGCCATTGCAACGGTCCAGCAACAGGCCACCGAGCAACGAGCCCAGCGCTCCGCCGATGTTGAACAGCATTTGCACCAGGCCGGCCTGGGGTTTGCTGAAGCCCTGTTCCAGCAGCAACGACGGCAGCCAGTTGAGCAACATGTACATCACCGTCAGGGTGAAGAAATAACTCAGCCACAGCGCCAAGGTGGTACGGCCGCGACCTTCACCAAACAGCGCCTGAGTGGTGGAGCCGCGCGCTGTGCCGCCATCCTGCGCCTGGCGAAAGGCGCTGGATTCGGGGAGCCACAAGAGCATCAGCGGGACCACCAACAGGGGCGCCAACCCGCCGATGAAAAACGTCATCTGCCAGTGTTCGCCAAACAACATGGCGACCACTGCCGCCAACGCACCACCCAACGGAACGCCGGCGTACATCACGCTGATGGCCGTGCCCCGGCGCTGCTCGCCCACGGCTTCGGCGCACAGGGCGATGAGGTTGGGCAGGGCGGCGCCCAAGCCCAGGCCGGTCATGAAACGCGCCAGCAAGAGGCTGGAGAAGTGTTCGACATAAGCGGTGCTGAGGGAAAACACGCCGAACAGCAAGACAGCGGCGATGAGAATTTTCTTGCGACCGATGCGATCAGCGATCCAGCCGCCAAAGAACGCACCAGGCAACAGCCCGATGATCCCGGCACTGAATACCCAACCCATCATTTTCGGGTCGAGGGCAAACGTCTGTCGCAGCCCTGCGGCTGCGGTACCGGCTGACTGAAGGTCGAAACCCTCGATCAACGCGACGATGAAACACAGGGCGATAGTCAGCGTCGCACGACGCGCCGGACGGTTCATGGCAAATCCTCTTATTGTTTTTGTGAGGGACACCGGCTCGGAGGATAACCGGCAGGCGCATTTAAGATTAACAAAGCTAACTAAAAAATGAAGGATGCCAAGGAGGAGTCATAAACGGGCCAGATCATTATGAAAATCAGGGGCTTGGTACGAATATTCAAGTCAGTTGGTAAATTAGTTAATGATATTAATGTTCGATTATCGGTCAGTGTTGATTGACGAAGGGCCCTCGCGGTTTCCATTCTTGGTTCCCACGGCCCCTATCACCAAGGCTGGGCCGATCAAAACAACAACAATAAGTGGATATCGAACATGCCAAACCTTGCCCGGGACGCCTCGATGGCGCGCCCTGTTTTCTCGTTCGCCAGTCTGCTGGCCTGCCTCGGGCTGAGCCTGGGTTCTCCTGCCTTGCGGGCGGAGGGCTTCATCGACGACAGCCACGGTACCCTGACCCTGCGCAATTACTACATGGACCGCGACTACAAGGACGGCGGCGCCAAGACCGCGGCCAGGGAGTGGGCTCAAGGTGTGTTCATGAACGTCGAGTCGGGGTTTACCCCAGGGACGGTTGGGTTCGGCCTCGATGTGAGGGGGTTGCTGGGCATCAAGCTCGACTCATCGCCTGACCGAAGCGGCACCGAACTGTTACCGGTATCGAGCAGCGACAAGCGTGCGGCGGATGAGTATTCGCGCCTGGGTGTGACCGGTAAGCTGCGTTTCGCGCAAACCACCGTGAAGACCGGCGATGTGTCGATCTTCCTGCCGTTTGCCTTTGCCAGCCCATCGCGGCTGCTGCCGCAGACTTTTCGCGGGACGACCCTCAGTTCCAAGGACATCGACGGCTTGACGTTGAACACCGGCTATATCGATCGCATCGCCCGGCGCGATTCCACCGACTACCAACCGATGAGCATCGCCTCGCCCAACCGTCGTTTCAACGGTGCGGCGACTTCGTCCCATATGGCTTATGGGGGCGGCGACTACCAGGTCAACAAAGACCTCAGCCTGCGGGCTTACCACGCCGAAGTGGCGGATTTGTATCAACAGAACACCTTGGCGTTATTGCATAACCTGCCCTTGGGCGATGGCGTCCTGACCACTGACCTGCGCAGTTTTTTCAGCGACGAAGACGGCGCGGCCAAGGCTGGCAAAGTGGATAACCGCAACGTTTCGGCGCTGGTCGGCTATCGCCTGGGCGGCCATCGCGTGAGCCTGGGCTACATGCATTCCAGTGGTGATACGGCCACGCCTTATGTGTCCGGCACCGAGCTGATGGGCTTGAGCGAAATGACCATGAGCTCGGATTTCCTCAATGCCAAGGAACGCACCTGGCAGGCGATCCATGACTACGACTTTGCCGCCGTGGGCGTGCCGGGCCTGCGCAGTCGACTGCGTTATGTGCGTGGTGATCACATCGAATTGGCGGCTCTCAATGCCGAGGATCGCAAGGAGCGTGAGTTCCAGATGGAGCTGGGATACGTGATCCAGGGCGGCCCGCTGAAAAACGTCGGGCTGCTGGCACGCAAATCGATCTATCGCAACAACTTCCCGG
>NZ_FNNL01000019.1:0-108709 GCF_900106735.1 Pseudomonas sp. NFACC08-1
CGCCACAGGGTAGTTGTCTGGCTTGATTGCGCTGTTGGTTACGGTGGCAAGGGTGGGTCCAAGTGCTGTTGAGTTGAGGTAGCCTCAAACCCATGTGGGAGCGGGCTTGCTCGCGATGGCGGTGGGTCAGTAGCATCGATGTCAACTGACCCGACGCCTTCGCGTGCAGGCTCGCTTCCACAAAACCGCTTCCCTTTCAGGCATCAAGGAGATTCAGTTTGTCCTCTCCCATCCCGGTCACCATCCTCAGCGGCTTCCTCGGCGCCGGCAAGACCACGCTGTTGCGCCATCTGCTCAAGGCCGAACACGGCCTGAAAATCGCCGTGATCGAGAACGAATTCAGCGATGCCGGTATCGACACCCAACTGCTGGGCGACGAGCCGGTGCAAGTCATGACCCTGGCCAACGGTTGCGTGTGCTGCACCATCCACACCGACCTGACCAAGGCCCTGTATCTGTTGCTCGAGCGGCTGGACAGCGGCGAGATTGCCTTCGATCGCCTGGTCATCGAGTGCACCGGACTGGCCGACCCAGCGCCGGTGGCCCAGACGTTTTTCATCGATGAGGACCTGCGCGAGCGTTACATCCTCGATGGGATCCTGACCCTGGTGGATGCTGCTCATGCCGATGTCCACCTGACCCAGGCCATCGCCCAGGCCCAGGTTGGATTTGCCGACCGCCTGCTCTTGAGCAAAACCGATCTGGTGGACGCAGCCCAGGTCCAAGCCCTTGGTGAACGCTTGGCGCGCATCAATCGGCGAGCGCCTATCAGGGTGGTGGAACATGGCAAGATCGACCTGGCCGAACTGCTCGATATCCGTGGCTTCAATCTCAATGCGGACCTGGGCGCAGGGTTCAGCTTGCGGCCGGTCGGCAAGGCAACCACGGGCGATCGGATCAGCAGCCTCGTGCTGCGCACTGACAAACCACTGGATATCGAAAAGCTCAGCGAGTTCATGAACCAGTTGCTGGAAGAGCACGGCAAGCAATTGTTGCGCTACAAAGGTGTGCTGAACATCGCCGACGAACCCCGTCGACTGGTATTCCAGGGCGTACTGAAACTGTACGGTTTCGATTGGGACACCGAATGGGCTCCGGATGAACCCCGGGAAAGCGTGATCGTATTCATCGCCGACGAACTGCCCGAAGAGAAAATCCGTGCAGGCTTCGATGCCATCCTGCTTTGATCTTCCGCTGCCTGTGGCTTTCAACTTGCCCAAGGTGAGTTGTTGAAGGAGAAACTGCCCCCCGTAGAGCCTTGTGGCGAGGGAATATCCTGCGCCACAAGAGCTATCTGGTAATTTGTCTTTTACGAGATTTACATGCCTTAGTGCAGGCTTAAGATAAAAGTTATCTTTGATTTTTCTTCGGTCTCGGCCAGATAGAGATACGGCGAGCCAGGCACTCTTAATCCCCCGACATATTTATGGGTTGCGGTCATGAGTGAGAGGGGAGTGTGCTGGGTGTTGATGTTTTTCCGAGTGATGATGTTGTGTTGTTGATCGACCAGGATGAAACGCGTCGGGTTGGCAGTGTTTGGATGTACTGCACCAAGTACTTCAAGCCAACTCTTGCTAATCAGCCTGTTGTAGTATTCCCCGGGGTTTTTCAGGGTCAGGATGTAGCCATTGGGCGTAGGCCGGAAATGCAGCATCAATTGGGTAGAGGCCGTGGCCTGGGCTTCGGCGCGCATGCCGAGCAAATGCGAGTGATCATGGGTTTGCGGTTTGCCGGTAAAGAATCCGCCGCTGAATGAACTGACGGTCGCCATCGCAGGTTTACCATGCAGCGTTTCAAGTAGATTGACGTGGGCATCAAACATGCGAAGTGTTGCATGAAAAGATTTTTCACTGTCCATGTGATAATTGAATCCTGTGTTGAGTTAGTAAGTATGAGATGGAGCGGATGGGATCTTATTAGTTTTGTTGGGGGTGGGTGGTATTATCTGTATTGCAGAAAGTTAAGTGCGATAACAACCAGTGAATGGTGTAAGGATGAACGGGTAAGTTGGCGTTAGCTTTTTAACAGCCCATAAAAAAGGCCCGCCTCGAAGAGGCGGGCCTTTTGGCTACGGTCTGACGGGCTGATTAAGCGCCGTACACCGGCAGCTTCTTGCAAATAGCCTTGACCTTCTCACGCACGGCGTCGATGACCGCTTCGTTGTTCAGGTCCGCCAGGATGTCGCAGATCCAGCCAGCCAGTTCCTTGCACTCGGCTTCCTTGAAACCGCGAGTGGTCACGGCCGGGGTACCGAAGCGCAGACCCGAGGTGACGAACGGCGAGCGTGGGTCGTTTGGCACCGAGTTCTTGTTGACGGTGATGAACGCCTTGCCCAGCGCCGCGTCGGCGTCTTTGCCGGAGATCTCTTGCTTGATCAGCGAGAGCAGGAACAGGTGGTTTTCAGTACCGCCGGACACCACGTCGAAGCCGCGCTCGATGAACACGCCGGCCATGGCCTTGGCATTCTTCACCACTTGTTGCTGGTAAGCCTTGAACTCAGGTTGCAGGGCTTCCTTGAAACAGATCGCCTTGGCCGCGATCACGTGCTCCAGCGGGCCACCCTGGGCGCCCGGGAAGACGGCGGAGTTCAGCTTCTTCTCGATGTCGGCATTGGCGCGCGCCAGGATCAGGCCGCCACGTGGACCGCGCAGGGTCTTGTGGGTGGTTGTGGTGACCACGTCGGCGAATGGCACCGGGTTCGGGTAGACGCCAGCGGCGACCAGGCCCGCTACGTGAGCCATGTCGACGAACAGGTAGGCACCGACCTTGTCGGCAATCTCGCGGAAACGCGGGAAGTCGAGGACCTGGGAGTAGGCGGAGAAACCGGCCACGATCATTTTCGGCTTGTGCTCGAGGGCCAAGCGCTCGACTTCGTCGTAGTCGATCAGACCGTTGCCGTCGATGCCGTACTGGACGGCGTTGTACAGCTTGCCGGAGGAGGAAACGCTGGCACCGTGGGTCAGGTGACCGCCGTGGGCCAGGCTCATGCCCAGGATGGTGTCACCGGCCGACAGCAGCGCCAAGTACACGGCGGAGTTGGCTTGGGAGCCTGCGTGCGGCTGGACGTTGGCGTAATCGGCGCCGAACAGTTGCTTGGCGCGGTCGATGGCCAGTTGCTCGACCACGTCGACGTACTCGCAACCACCGTAGTAACGCTTGCCTGGGTAGCCTTCGGCGTACTTGTTGGTCAGTACCGAGCCTTGAGCTTCCATCACCGCGGGGCTGGTGTAGTTTTCCGAAGCGATCAGCTCAATGTGCTCTTCCTGGCGCTGAGCTTCTTGCTCCATGGCGGCAAAGAGATCGGCGTCGTACTTGGCAATAGTCAAATCACGGCTGAACATGGCGGTCCTCAAGGATCGGGGGCAGAAAAGGGGGGCATTCTACCTCAACCGGTTTTGGAAGGCATATGAAAGGGCGTCATGTCGCGGACGAATGGGTTTCAAGCAAAGGGCGTTGCCTGTGCTTGCCCGCGAGAGGCCGGCACAGATAGTACAAGGCCTCAGTCGAGCATGAACAACGCATCATTGCTGAACTGCGCTTCGAACCGATTGGCCGGCATCGGCCGGCCGAACAGGTAGCCCTGGACTTCGTCGCAGCCGTGCTCGCGCAGGAAATCCAGCTGCTCGTGGGTCTCGACACCCTCGGCGATCACCGCCAGGTTGAGGCTGTGGGCCATGGCAATGATCGCCCGGGCGATCTGCGCATCCTGCTCGCCGGACGGCAGGCCGTCGACGAAGGTGCGGTCGATCTTCAGCACGTCGATGGGGAATTGCTTGAGGTAATTGAGCGACGAATAACCGGTGCCGAAGTCATCGACGGCGATGCTCAGGCCCAGGTTTTTCAGCCCGGCCAGGATCTGCATCGCCTCGCTGACTTCGCGCATCAGGATACTTTCCGTCAGTTCCAGCTCCAGGCAGGCCGGCGGCAGGCCGGTGCTGCGCAGGATATTGGCGATGCGCGTGCCCAACTGGCCGTCGGAGAACTGCCGGGCCGAAATGTTGACCGAGACCTTCGGCACCCGGACCTTGGCCTGGTGCCATGTCCTGAGCTGCCGACAGGCCTCGGTGATGACCCAGTCGCCGACGTCCACCACCAAGCCGAGTTCTTCGAGTACCGGGATGAAATCCCCTGGCGGCACCAATCCGCGTCGCGGATGGCGCCAGCGCAGCAGGGCTTCGGCACCGGTCAAACGTTTGCCATCGCCGCTGAACTGCGGCTGGTAATACAGCACGAACTCGTTCTGTTCCAGGGCGTGGCGCAGGTCGCTTTCCAGCTCCAGGCGCTCCAGGGCGCTGGCGTTCATGTCGGCCTGATAGAACTGGAAGTTGTTCTTGCCCCGCTCCTTGGCGTGATACATGGCTGTGTCGGCGTTCTTCATCAATTGGCTCAGTTCGTTGCCGTCCTGGGGGCTCAGGGCGATACCGATACTGGCGGTGACGAAGAACTCGCGGCCTTCGAGCACGAAGGGCCGGACCAGGCTGGCGAGGATCTGCTCGGCTACGTTGATTGCCCGGTTCAGCGCCATTTCGCGGCTGGCGCGCGGTTGCAGCAGCAGGGTGAATTCATCGCCACCCATGCGTGCCACAGTGTCGTCGTCGGCGACGCAGCCGAGCAGGCGCGTGGCCATTTCCTTGAGCATCCGATCGCCGGCGGCATGGCCCAGGGAGTCGTTGATCGGCTTGAAACGGTCCAGGTCGAGGAACATCAGCACGACCCAGGTCTTCTGCCGGTCAGCCGATTGCAGTGCGGTGTGCAGGCGATCCTGGAACAGCGTGCGGTTGGGCAGGTGAGTCAGGGCGTCGTAATAGGCCAGGCGATGAATGCGCTGCTCGCTGGCCTTGCGCTCGCTGATGTCGCTGAAGAAGCACACATAGCTGGCCAGGTCACCTTCGTCATCCAGCACGGCCGTAATGCCGACCCACGCTGGGTAATGCTCGCCATTGCGGCGCTTGAGCCAGACTTCGCCTTCCCAGGTGCTGTGCTGTTGCAGCTGCTTGAGCACGTAGCGCAAGTGGGCTTCCTGCTGTTCGTCTACGGTCAGCATGTTGGGCAACTGGTCCAGCACTTGCGACACGGCATAACCGCTGACGCGACTGAAGGCTTCGTTGGCCTGGACAATGTAGCCGGCCGGGTCGGTGATCAGGATCGCCGAGGTCGAGTGTTCGAAGACCGTAGCGGCCATGCGCAGGTCTTTTTCAGCGCGACGCTGCTGGCTGATGTCGCGACCGACGCCGAGCACGCCTTCGAACGCGCCGTGTTCATCCCACACCAGTACCAGCCGCAGCTCGATGGGAATCTTGCGCCCATCGGCACGCAGGCAGTCGAACAGGAACAACTGGGTCTGCATCTGGTTGCGTAGCTCGGCCAGTTGATCGGGCTTGTCGAGGGCCTTGCTGACCCGGTCCATCAGGCTGTAGATGCCGGTCAGTTGTTGCGGATTGGCGATGATCGATTGCCAGCCGTTCTGGAAGATCCAGTCGGCGGTGTAGCCCAGCACCGCTTGCACCGACGGGCTGACGTAGTTGAGCGAAAGCTTGTTGTCGGTGGAGAAAATCACGTCGCTGATGCTTTCGGCGAGCATCCGGTAGCGTTGTTCGCTGT
This sequence comes from Pseudomonas sp. NFACC08-1, assembly GCF_900106735.1. Classification (NCBI taxonomy): domain Bacteria; kingdom Pseudomonadati; phylum Pseudomonadota; class Gammaproteobacteria; order Pseudomonadales; family Pseudomonadaceae; genus Pseudomonas; species Pseudomonas sp. NFACC08-1. Next base: position 5,602 of record NZ_FNNL01000019.1, read on the forward strand.
CACGCAGCGATTCACTGGCCTCGATCTGCTCGGTGACGTCCTTGGCCACGCCGATGATTCGTGTCACCTGGTTATCCCGGTCCCGGGCCAGGGCCTGCTCGCGGATGTCGAAGCAGCGCCATTTGCCATTGCGGTGGCGAAAGCGCAGTTGGCATTGCAACAATTGCGTGTACCCGCCCCGCCGCTGTGCCTGGCGCAGGCTGTGGTAGTGATCGGCATCGTCGCTGTGCAGCAGGATTTCCCAGAAGTACTCGCCCATCTGGTGCAGTTCGGTGCGGTCGTACCCCAGGGTCTGGCCCAGGTGATGGTTGCTGAAGATCATCCGCTGACTGATGACGTCCTGCACATAGAGATGATCCGGCACGGTGCGCACCACGTCGGACCAGAAACCCTCGCGTTCGAGCAGCGAGAGCTCGATCAGCTTGCGGCTGGTGATGTCGCTGATGCTCAGGATGACCGCGTTATGGTCTTGCTGTTTTTCCGGCAGGCGCAGCACCAGCCACAGGTGCTGGTCGCGGCCATGGGCGTCCTGGAGCTTGATTTCCAGCTCCAGTTGCTTGTGTTGATCGAGCAGCGCCTCGAGCAGCTTCGAGCCGACGGGGTTGTTGTCCTGCGTACCCTTGCCGACCAGCAGTTGCCAGGCCTGATCGCAGGAATCGACATTGAGCAGTTTCAATGCCATCTGGTTGACTTCGGTGACGTGAACTTCCTGGCGCAATTGCTCGAGTTGATGGGAGGTTTTTGTCCATGCGCGCAATTGATCGCCCGTGTGCAGGCCGGCCCGCTCAAAAAAAGCCTTGAGCCCCGACAGGTCGAGCACGCACAAGGCCACGCCAGTGCCTTCGAAAATATCCTGGTAGCGCCGCCGACCTTCATGCAACTGCCGCTGACGTCGGCGCATGTTCAAGAGCGCAATCACCGGCAACAACGAAAACGCCAGGCCCAGCAGGCATTTGCCGATGAAGGCCGGCAACAGTTGTTCGATCACCTGGCGGCGGTCGAACAGCCCCCGCAGTTGCCAGTCGCTGCTGCTCAAGGGCACGGTCAGTACGGTGTTCTCCAGGTCATCCGGGGACAAATGGGTAGGGCTGCTCGAGGGCAGGCTTTCGTCGCGGCTGATGATCTGCTGGTTGAGACGGTTTTCTACCAGCCACAGCGGGCGCAGCCCCATATCGGCCTGCTTGGTCAGGGTGGAGAAAAAGTTCGGGCTCAGGCGCAGGGCCCAGTAGCCACGGCTGCTACCGCTGGCCTGGTGCAACAATAGGTGCACCACGGAGCCGTCTTCGGCATTGCTGAAATAATGGGCCTGGGCCCGGCTGCGCCGCACCAGTTCGCCCAGGTAGTCGGCGTCGTGGCTGTCGGCGTCGCTGTCACTGAGCACTCGGCCGGAGGGGCTCAGCAGGACCAGGCTGCGCAATTCGGGGAGCGATTGCTGGAGTTTGCGCACCAGGGCCCGCTGTTCGTCGCCCGTTTGGGGTTGTTCGACGATCGGTAGCAGGTTGAGGGCGATTTGCGCGTTCAGGGCCATGTTCAGGCTGACCTGCGCGGCGAGATCGGCGGTGTAGTCGATGGTGTATTGGCGTTGTTGCTGTTGGGTTTCGCGCAGTTGGTCGAGCAATTGCCAGAACAGCAAGCCGAGCAGCAGCAACACCAGCGTGGCCAGTGCGCTCTTCAATGTCCCGCGCAGGGGCGAGCCGGACACGACTGCGGGTGCGCGAGGGGACAGGGGCGGAGTGACGTTGGACAAGCTGTAATCCTGCAGTTTGCTGGACTGGCGCGACGTGCACTATAAGCCGGACGCCCGAAGGGCGGCTAGCATGCCTTGACTTGTGGCAAAGTGCCAGCCCTTGGCGGCTGGACCTTGACCGACGGTTGAGGTAGCTTTGCCGGTCAAACAAGAGCGTTCCAGCTCCAGATTCCCAGGCTCTATCCGCGCGCAGGCATTGATGACCGTCAAGTGCCGGTGCCGCGTATGGCCTGGCTCGTTCTTTTCACCTGTCACTGACGCTAGGTTCACCATGGCTCAATACGTCTTCACCATGCATCGGCTGAGCAAAGTTGTTCCGCCGAAGCGGGAAATCCTGAAAAATATTTCACTGTCCTTCTTCCCCGGCGCCAAGATCGGCGTGCTCGGCCTCAACGGTTCGGGTAAGTCCACCCTGTTGAAAATCATGGCTGGCGTCGATAACGAATTCGACGGCGAAGCCCGCCCGATGCCGGACCTGAACATCGGCTACCTGCCCCAGGAGCCTCAGCTGGATCCGACCAAGACCGTCCGTGAAGTGGTCGAGGAAGCGGTCAGTGTGATCAAGGACGCCCAGGCGCGCCTCGACGAGGTCTATGCCGCCTACGCCGATCCGGATGCCGACTTCGACAAGCTGGCCGCCGAACAGGCCAAGCTCGAAGCGATCCTGCAGGCCAGCGACGGCCACAACCTGGATCGCCAGCTGGAAGTCGCCGCCGATGCGCTGCGCCTGCCGGCCTGGGACGCGAAGGTCGAACACCTGTCTGGTGGTGAGAAGCGCCGCGTGGCCCTGTGCCGCCTGTTGCTGTCGGCCCCCGACATGCTGCTGCTCGACGAACCGACCAACCACCTGGACGCCGATTCCGTCGCCTGGCTCGAACACTTCCTGCACGACTTCCCAGGCACCGTGGTTGCGATCACGCACGACCGTTACTTCCTGGACAACGTCGCCGGCTGGATCCTCGAACTCGACCGTGGCGCAGGCATTCCATACGAGGGCAACTATTCGGGCTGGCTGGAAGCCAAGTCCGATCGTCTGGCCCAGGAATCCAAGCAGCAGTCGGCCCATGAAAAAGCCATGAAGGAAGAACTGGAGTGGGTGCGCAAAGGCGCCAAGGCCCGCCAGTCCAAATCCAAGGCACGTCTGCAACGCTTCGAGGAAATGCAATCCCAAGAATTCCAGAAGCGCAGCGAAACCAACGAGATCTACATCCCGGCCGGTCCGCGCCTGGGTGACAAGGTCATCGAGTTCAAGAACGTCACCAAGGGTTATGGCGATCGCGTGCTGATCGACAACCTGTCGTTCTCCATGCCCAAGGGCGCCATCGTCGGCGTGATCGGCGGTAACGGTGCGGGTAAATCCACGCTGTTCCGCATGCTGATGGGCAAGGAAACGCCGGATTCGGGCAGCATCGAAATCGGTGAAACCGTGCAACTGGCCTGCGTCGACCAGAGCCGCGAAGACCTGGACGGCAGCAAGACCGTGTTCCAGCAGATCTCCGACGGTTCCGACCAGATCCGCATCGGCAACTATGAAATCCCGTCGCGCACTTATGTGGGCCGTTTCAACTTCAAGGGCGGCGATCAGCAGAAGTTCGTCAAGGACCTGTCCGGTGGTGAGCGCGGTCGCTTGCACCTGGCGTTGACCTTGAAGGAGGGCGGCAACGTCCTGCTGCTCGACGAACCGTCCAACGACCTCGACGTCGAAACCTTGCGTTCCCTGGAAGAAGCCTTGCTGGACTTCCCGGGCGCCGCCATTGTGATCTCCCACGATCGGTGGTTCCTCGACCGCGTGGCGACCCACATCCTGGCATACGAAGACGATTCGCAAGCGGTGTTCTTCGAAGGCAACTACACCGAGTACGAAGCCGATCGCAAGAAACGCCTCGGCGAAGCGGCCGCCCAGCCGCACCGCGTACGGCACAAGAAACTGGCCTGATTCGGTCGGTTGCATGAAAAAAACGGAGCCTTCGAAGGCTCCGTTTTTCATGGGGGTTACGCTGGCATCGCGAACTCAAGGGTGAGAATGTTGGGGATTGTCGGGTCCATCTCGTACAGCAAGGCATAACCCGCCCCCGTGATTCCGGTCAGCAGGCTGACATCAGGCACCCGATCGTTGTCGAGCCATGGTCCCTCGAAAAACTGCCGGGCGATTTCGTCGAGTGTCTTTCTGACCCTGCTCATGCCTTCGGGATTATCCGAATGCCGATACAGGTCATGCAGACAGATCAGATTGCCGAAATCGCCGTGACACAGGTTGTAGCCCTCGCCGAAACCGTGCTGCCAGAGATTGTTCTCGCATCGCTGTATATCGTCGAGCACGGTCTGCCTGGCCGCGTCGTCCAGGGCGTCCCCCATCGATGCCATGAGCTGTCGCCTGGCGATAAGGATACCGCCGTCGCCGTGGCACCACTTGGACGTATGGTCCGCCGGGCCGAGGTTTCGCAGGTCCAGCCAGAAACCGTCCCGGCTCAGGCGGTTTTCGCCTTCGAGCACCTGGATGGCCAAGGGCACCAGGGTCGCATCGCCGGTCACGTCATAGGCTTTGCACAGGGCATGGATGACCCCCGAGAGGCCGTGGGACAAGCCTGTCAAAATGACCGAGCGATCATCACGCCGCAGCAGTTGGCCATCTTCAATCAGGACTTGATCCTTGATGTAGCCAATCATGCGTTGGATGGCTGGCAGCACGTCCTCCTGTGCAGACAATGCATGGATATTGGCCAGCAGGGTCACAGCCCCACAACAGCCTCCGAGGAAGTCGAAATCATAGTCTTCAGGAGGGACTTCAATCAGTTGGGTCAGCAGGCCGGCGATTTTTTCATCGTGTTTCGGATCTCCCGTTATTTGCCGACGATTGATCAGCAGATAGAGATAAGCCCCCAGCCCGTGATAGGCACTGACGGTCAAATCGGTTTTGAAAAAGCCAAAGCGTTGTTCCAGGGAGTACAGGACCTGATCCATGCGCGACAGAAAGTGCGGTTCGCCGCTCACCTTGAACAGGCCCAGATAAAACAAGCCAATCCCGGCGATACCGGAGTACAGCCCGTGATCCATGGGCGACGGGTACTTTCTCTGGGTCGTGGGGTGCAGGTGAAAAGACAACCAACTGACGTCCGTTGATGTTCCTATGATAGCGAGCTCCTCGATACGGGAGCTGATGCTCAATATTCCGTCGAGTGGGCCCGATGGGGGAGCGCTCTCAAGGTTCGCAAGCCTCTGTCTGGCGCGCAGTGGCAGTTGTCCATTAGGCTCAGGAAACAAACAAATTTCGAGCAATGTGCGTTGTAACGCTTTGTCTGCATGGGACAGGCTGGCCAGTTTCTGTAAGCAGCTCTTTATTGGTGGCTCTATGGGCGTCATTCCTATCGTTTCACCTTGGGCGCTCGTCAAGTAGTTGGCGTTGAGAGGCATGGTGAAACATGGGATGCTGGATCGTTGCAGGTCCGCTATTTCATAACGGGGAATACCTTTTGCTGCATAGGGTTCCTTCAGATCTTTCCATAAAGTTGCCAGTAGAAGTTCCCTGTCCAGCATGTTTTGCATAAAGCGTGGGTGGCGGCTTAGTCCGATGAAATCGGCATAGCGCTGGGAATTCTTGAGCAATACGCGGGTTGATAATTCGCCTGCAGATTGTTCGAGTATCTGCATGATCATCTGTTGATAAATCATCAACTGGCCATAGGCATAGTCAAAGCCATGGAGGAGTTCAGCTTTATAGGGTTCAAATCCCTTATGCCCGCCTTGCAGGTGTGGCAGGTGTTTTTGCAGTGGCTGGTGTTCGAATTGTGTTTTGCGCAGATGGTAGAAGCCATCTTCGAAAACCAGGGAATGGCGGGTGGAAGTGAATCGCTCTTGCCGAGTCAGACCGCTTTGGTCGTAATTGGATTTTTGAGAGAAGGGTAAAAAACCGGTGGAATATACCGACTGTTGGGTCAACTTGAAGGCATTGAACAACGCGCAGTCGGCAGGTAAGTCGTGTAGCAGCTCGCTGGTAGAGGCGGTGAATAAACATTCAAGGTCAATCATGACCGGGCTGCTTCCACACGCAATGATATTTTCGTAGTGAAAGTCGATGCCATTCAATGCGTGGATGAGGGCCATTTGTGCGCCCATTTTTGTATAGAACAGCGCAACGTCTGCTTCGCTGTCGCAAGGCAGATTGTCGATCTTTTCTACCCAGCTATGCTGCTCGCAGCTGAGGATCCTGGGTGCATGTATAGAAAAACAATCCGCGCCTGACCACTCATGCAATTGCCCAAGGAGACGATTGAAAAACAACGCCTCCCGGCTCGCTCTTGGTTTGTAAACCAACGAGGTCGTACCAATTTTAACCTCGCAGACCGTTTCACCACGACCATGGGGATCACCTAGACCAAGTTCGATCGCGTCGATTTTCCGGGACGGGATCGAAAACGTCTTCTCCAGCAATTCAGTATCGTCGGCGAAGTCGCGAATGACCCCATAAAGGTAGTGGGTGGTGTCTTCCAGTAGATCCAGTAGCAGGCCCGCCAACACCGGGTAGGACTCAAACAATTTCAGCAGTGGCAATGTGCGCAGATGCTCATTGAAAGCTGTTAAATCGAGGTCCTCACCGGCTGCAATCCGCGTATTCAAATAGTGAACCAAGCTTTGTTCTGATGTGCGTTCTACCCGGCCCAGAACATAGCGCTCCAGGCTTGCAAACAAGGCCCGGTCATCGATGTGCAATGATGCAGCGGCGTAGCGCGGATCGCCTTTGAACGTATCCATGAAATAAAGAAAAAAACGGTAGCCAAACCAATAAAAATTGTTTTTGCCGATTGAGATAGTGTTCGTCTCGGTGTCAAGGCTGTCGAGCTGGGTAAGTTTTGCCTCCAAGGCGTTTAAGACGGTTTCGCCATCGATGGGCAAGGGTTGGTTATTGGCAGGTTCCTTGATGTACGCAGACAGCTGCGCCCTGTCTAATCCGAAGTGATTCAGCAAGGCCTGATCATCAACATGCAGGCGAGTCAGGTTGTTTTCAAAAAGGGCGATATCGCGACCGGAAGAGAATCTGTGCTGACCTCGCTGATTCAACTTCAAGGAGTTAATTAACATGCCGTGTCTCCTGACATGGATAGAGCAGGCGGTGCCTGCTCTATGTTTTATTGATTGCCTGTTTTGACGATCAGTTGAGCGGGATTAGCAGCCCAGTGTCGAGCACTCGAGATTGGTGCACGTTCCGAAAGTGTTGCACTCCAATGACGTTATCAGCATCCGCCCATTGCTCTTGTTGGCAGGCGCTTGATAAGCGTTGAACTCGAGATAGAAGTCACCGGACATGTTCAGGATTTTTTCGCTCATGATATTTCCTCATCAGTTATTGAATATCGCGTACAGCGGCCTGCGGCCAATCGGATGCCAATCACTGTATCCGAACTGTAGGATGTCAAATGAAGTTGTCTATGAATGGGATTAGGGATATCAAAGTCGCCCTGTGCAGGTCGACCTTGAAAGTGGGATTAGCACAAAATGGCGGTGCACTCTGCGGTGCCACATTCGACAATGGTCAGCGCTGCTGACTCAATGCCGCGACTGACGAGTTGGTAGGACTTGAAGTCACCATCGAAGTCACCGGACATTGCCAGTATGTGTTCGCTCATCATGTTTCTCCTCTGTTGTTACGCACCTGTTTTGGTGCGGGAAAAACAATAGCACGCTGCCGATTAAGCACCAACTTGTCGTTATGACCTTATGTTGCAGTTACATGTTGCTACAGGTATGTTGTTACTGTTGCGACGCTCTAGCGCTAGAGGCTTTATTGCTCTTGTTCGAGTCTGCAGGAAAGGTTTAAGTGTTTTCTCATGGTACTAACAAGTGCTGCTCGCTCAGTTCGTTAATCAAGCGCTATTGCAATGACTTCAATGGCGAGATTGCCCATCGGTCGCTCCCAGATCACCTCATCCCCAACCTTCGCCCCCAGCAACGCTCGCCCCAGCGGCGAACCCCAGTTGATCAGTCCACTGGCCGCATCAGCTTGGTCTTCACCCACCAATTGCACCCGCTGCTCGTGATCATGCTCATCGACGAAGGTCACCCAATGCCCAATCCGCACCTGGTCCGTTGATGTCGGCACGACGATCTGGGCGCTTTGCAAGCGCTGATTGAAATAGCGCAGGTCCCGTTCAATGTCGGCGATGCGCTGTTTGTCTGCCTGGTCGCCTTTGGTTGCGTGCTGGCCATGCAGTGCCTGCAACTGGGCGACGCGGGCCTGCAACTGGGCAAACCCGGACGGTGTCACGTAATTGGGCTGCGCACTGATCTGGCGTTCGACCGGTTGATCGGCCTGGGCTGCGGCGGTGTCTTCGTTGACGAAAGCGCGACTCATGGTGTTCTCCTCTATTGGAGTTTGGGCCATGGTCGCAGGCTTTTGGTTTCGATGAATGTCTGTGCGCGACTTACGGCGAGCGATAAGCCCGGGCGGCATCCTGGTCTTTCTGCTGTTGCCAGGCCCGTTCACGTTCATCCCAGTGACGTTCGCGATAGGCGTCACGCTCCTCGCTTTCGCGCATGGCCTGACACTGACGGAAACCATCGCTCCAGCCTTCGGCGTAGCGCGGGTCCTTGAGATAGCGCGGCACGTCTTTCCTGAACTGGCCGGTGATCACCCCGGCGGCTTGCCGGCCGCTGCTGCAACCGTCGTCGTAGCCGTCGGCGAACGCTGGTGGATAACCCCGGGCGATCAGGTCTTCGTGGGTGGTTTCACAGCCACCGAGCAACATCAACATACTCAGGACCACTGCTGTGCGCTTCATTTCTGCTTTCCTGCCGAATCCCGCTCATACAATAAGTCTAGAAGTGGATTCGTCAGTAAGGCGTGAAAGCGTGGTGATTAATCCGTTCGTTGCGCAGGCCATGGTCAGTAGTGATACCACTTCACCTCAAGCATCACCTCGTTCTCCGGCGAGGCCAATTGGCTGAACTCCCGCTGGGCACTCAGGCGCAGGCCGAGGTTTCGGGACAGCTCCCATTGCTGGTTCAAGCTCAGGCTGCGGCGCACTTCGCCGTTGACGAAATAATCACCCTTGGCTTCCAGGCTCAGGTTGCCCAGTGGATTTTTCCACAGCACACCGCTATTGAAACCGGCGGCCGGGGCGATGAACTGGGCGAAGTCATTGTTGTGCTCGACCCGCACCGTGCCCAGGGCAAAGCCCAGCACCTTGTCCCCCAGCGCCCAGGTGCCACCTGCGCCGCCGTTGACGTGGCTGACCAGGGTTTCGTCGTCGTGTTTGCCTGGCACCCGCTCCAGGCCGCCGGTGACCTGCCAGGACAGCGGTTGCAGCAACTCGTTGCGCGGCGTCAGGGAGCGAATGGTCGCCAGGTCCAGTTGTTGCACCTGCCAGTCATTGCCTTCGTACTGGCGCAGTTTCAATTGCAGGATTTCGATCTGTGCGCCCAAGGGGAAGCTCTCGGCGTTGTCGTTGAGATCGTGATAGGCCATGCGCAAGCCATACTCGCCGAACGCCCGGTCGCCCCGCGTGCCGAGGCCAGCCTGCCAGGTGCGCGATTGGTGACCGTCCTCGGGCAGGCCCGGTTGCGGGATATCGAGCTCCGGCGCAGGGTTTTGGTTGATCGCCCGCAACAGTTCGAAACTGCGCTGGGCGCGTTGTGGGTCGCGCTCCTGGCCGTTGGCGCGATAGCGCTCCAGGCGATAGGCCGCATCGATGATCAGCGCCTGGCGTTCGCGCGGCAACGCCTTGAAGCCGGGGGCTTGCAGTTGCTGCTGGTCGGCGCTGGCTTTGAGTACCCATTGCTGTTCTTCGTCGCTGAGCGGTTCGGCGCGGCTGAGCAGTTCCCGTTCACGGGACGGTCGATACTGGATGCTTTCCACCAGGCCGGCTTCTTTCACGGCCTTGACGGTGTCGGTGGGAATCGCAGTCAGCGGGAATTGTTCGGTCAGGCGCAGGCTGGGGCGAGCCACTTGCAGCAATTCGAGCAGGCGATAGGAGCAGTTTTCGTCGAAGAAAAAATAGTCGAACTGAATCTGCTTGAGTTCCCAGACGTGCTCGACCATGCGCTCGGTTTCCGCCTGGCTCAGGTTCAGGCGGTATTCCCACAGGTCGCGGTTCTCCAGGCTACGGTACTCGGAGAGTTTTTCCTGGTACGGCACCAGGGCAAACAGGCCGGGATAGCCGCCCATCAGGCCCTTCCAGGCATAGAGGATGCTGTTGTCCGAGCCTTCGATGTAGGCGCCGAAATTGATCGCATAGCTGAGCAGGGCGGTCTTGTCGCTTTGCACATCGGCCTGGTCGATGCGCAGCAGGGTGTGGCCGAACATCGAGGACGGGCTGTTCAGATACGCGGCGGGGAAGATCATCACCGCGCTGTGGGGCGAGACGTCCTTGAACCATTGGTTGAAGTCGCTGCAGTCAACAGCCGGCAGATCCGTCAGATTGAGCTGGGCCTTGAGCCAGCGCGTTCGCGCCGGGTACACGCACTGGGCATGCTGCTGGCCGGCGCTGGCCGGGCCGTACAGGGCTTTTAGCGTGGCACTCAGTTCACGCTCGGGATGTTCGTTGCCATCGGGCGCGAGGAAGAATTGCTTGTCGCTGATATAGCTGCGCCAACCGCCAAGCTTGGCGGTTTCGTAGTGGCCCAGGGAAATCCAGAAGCGGTCATTGGCCAGTTGCTGCAAACGTTGAGGGTCGACATGAGGCGCGGCGGACAGCGGGGCGCACACACAGAGCGCCAGCCAGGCAAGGCGTTTGAGCATAGTCGGCTACTTGGAAAGGCGAAAAAACAAAGACCGAAGGGGCCCCGAAAAGAAAACCCGCTCCCCGAGAGGAGCGAGTGGTGTCGAGCTTAAGCTTGAGTGGCGTACTTGGCCAGGCGAGGATCGCTTTTCAGCACGGCCAGGGTGTTGGTATGCACATCTTCCGCTGTCACGTCAGCCTTGCTGAAGATCTGCTGGAAGTGCTCGTGGGTAACGGCGGAGAAGTGTGCGCGATCTTCCGGCGCCACGCCCAGTACCACGGCATAGGTGGTCAGCGCTTCGCCCTGACCCTTGGCCATGTCTTCGGACAGCTCGTTCATCATGCCATTCATGGCCAGCCAGGACTTGCCGCCGTAAGTCAGTGCCGCGTTGGTCGAGCAACCGTTGGTGCCGGATGTCATGCCGAAGGTAGCGTTACCGGAAGTGCCGTTGGTGGTGGATGCCAGGAAGTGTGCCGGAGTGCCACGCTGACCTTCGAACAGCATGTTGCCCCAGCCGCAATCCGGGCCGCCCGGCGCCTGAGCCATGGCGTTGATGGATACAGCGGTGAAGAGAGTACCGAGAAGAATCCGTTTCATAGCTATGTTCTCTTTATGTGCATACCGATGGACAGGGTCTGGCCCCTACAGCTGCCAGTGGGCCGGTTATTGTTCCAGCCGCGCAGTTTGGAGTTTAGGCACGATCTGAGGGTTCCGTGACATTTTGCAAAAACATCACTGGAAGATCGCCTGTCTACCGGGCCCGACCGCGGTTTCCCCTTTGACTATGCTTTGGGCAGAGGCGCTCCTTGCCAGTCAGGTACAGGCGGCGCCAGAATGCCGCTATCTGCCCCGCCTGATGTAAGGAAGCCCGATGCCTGATCCTGTTGCTGCCAGCTTGCGTCTAGCGCCCGAAGCGCTGACCCGTCCGTTTTCCGCTGAACAGTTCAGCTTCTCTACCACCAATGATCTGGAGCCCTTCCGCGGTGTGCTTGGCCAGGAACGTGCGGTCGAAGCCTTGCAGTTCGGCGTGGCCATGCCGCGCCCCGGTTACAACGTATTCGTCATGGGTGAGCCCGGCACTGGCCGGTTTTCGTTCGTCAAACGCTACCTCAAGGCCGAAGGCAAGCGCCTGCAGACCCCGGCGGACTGGGTCTACGTCAACAACTTCGATGAGCCCCGCGAACCCCGTGCCCTGGAACTGCCGTCAGGTACGGCCGGTGCTTTCATCGCCGACATCAACGGCCTGATCGACAACTTGCTGGCGACGTTCCCGGCGGTATTCGAGCACCCGTCCTACCAGCAGAAGAAAAGTGCCATCGACCGCGCCTTCAACCAGCGCTATGACCGCGCCTTGGATGTGATCGAGCGCCTGGCGCTGGAGAAGGATGTCGCGCTGTACCGTGACAGCAGCAACATCGCCTTCACGCCAATGAGCGAAGGCAAGGCCCTGGATGAAGCGGAATTCGCCCAGTTGCCGGAAGCCGAGCGCGAGCGTTTCCATGAGGACATCTCGGGCCTGGAAGAGCGCTTGAACGAAGAGCTCGCCAGCCTGCCGCAGTGGAAGCGCGAGTCCAGCAACCAGTTGCGCCAGCTCAACGAAGAAACCATCACCCTGGCCCTGCAACCGTTGCTGGCGCCACTGTCGGAGAAATACGCAGAGAATGCTGCGGTCTGCGGCTACCTGCAGGCCATGCAGGTCTATCTGCTCAAGACCGTGGTCGAGCAATTGGTGGACGACAGCAAGACCGACGCCATCGCCCGCAAGCTGCTGGAGGAACAGTACGCGCCGAGCCTGGTGGTCGGGCATCCGTTCAGTGGTGGCGCGCCGGTGGTGTTCGAGCCGCACCCGACCTACGACAACCTGTTTGGTCGCATCGAATACAGCACCGACCAGGGCGCGCTCTACACCACGTACCGGCAGTTGCGTCCGGGCGCCTTGCACCGGGCCAACGGCGGTTTCCTGATTCTCGAAGCGGAAAAAATGCTCGGTGAGCCGTTCGTGTGGGATGCGCTCAAGCGCGCCCTGCAATCGCGCAAGCTGAAAATGGAATCGCCGCTGGGGGAACTGGGGCGCGTGGCCACCGTGACCCTGACGCCGCAGCACATTCCGCTGCAGGTCAAGGTCGTGATCATCGGCGCCCGCCAGCTCTACTACGCTTTGCAGGACCTGGATCCGGATTTCCAGGAAATGTTTCGCGTGCTGGTGGATTTCGACGAAGACATCCCGATGGGCGACGAGAGCCTGGAGCAGTTCGCCCAGTTGCTCAAGACCCGCACTTCGGAGGAGGGCATGGCGCCGCTGACTGCCGACGCGGTGGCGCGCCTGGCGACCTACAGTGCGCGTCTGGCCGAACACCAGGGGCGCTTGTCGGCGCGTATCGGTGATCTGTTCCAACTGGTCAGCGAGGCGGATTTCATTCGCCAACTGGCCGGTGACGAGATGACCGACGCCGGTCATATCGAGCGCGCCCTCAAGGCCAAGGCCACCCGTACCGGGCGTGTCTCGGCGCGAATCCTCGACGACATGCTCGCGGGGATCATCCTGATCGACACCGCCGGTGCGGCCGTGGGCAAATGCAACGGGCTGACAGTACTCGAGGTCGGCGACTCTGCGTTTGGTGTACCCGCGCGGATTTCCGCCACGGTGTACCCGGGCGGCAGCGGCATCGTCGACATCGAGCGGGAGGTCAACCTCGGCCAGCCGATCCACTCCAAGGGCGTGATGATTCTTACCGGCTACCTGGGCAGTCGTTATGCCCAGGAATTCCCGCTGGCGATCTCGGCCAGCATTGCGCTGGAGCAGTCCTACGGTTACGTGGACGGCGACAGCGCGTCCCTGGGCGAGGCGTGTACGCTGATCTCGGCCCTGTCGAAGACGCCGCTCAAGCAGTGCTTCGCCATTACCGGCTCGATCAACCAGTTCGGTGAAGTGCAGGCGGTGGGCGGGGTCAACGAGAAGATCGAAGGCTTCTTCCGCCTCTGTGAAGCCCGCGGGTTGACCGGTGAGCAAGGAGCGATCATTCCCCAGGCCAACGTCGCGACCCTGATGCTCGACGAGAAAGTGCTGGCCGCCGTGCGCGCCGGGCAGTTCCATGTTTATGCGGTGCGCCAGGCCGACGAAGCCCTGAGCCTGTTGGTGGGCGAGCCTGCTGGCGAGCCGGACGAAAACGGCGAGTTCCCCGAGGGCAGCGTCAATGCCCGGGTGGTGGAGCGGCTGCGGGTGATCGCGGAAATGATCAGCGAAGACGACATCAAGGAAGCGGAAAAGGAATTGGCACAGCAGGCATTGACGGAGGCCAAGCCGGCTTGATGTTTTCCTGACCGCAGCAAGACCTCCTGTGGGAGCGAGCTTGCTCGCGATTGCGGAGTTTCAGTCACGGTTTTCTCGACTGTCACACCACAATCGCGAGCAAGCTCGCTCCCATACTGTTTTGTGGGTTATTTCTAAAAAAACGCCACCACTTTGGCGTCAATATTCACACTGTGACCGCTCGGCGTATTCTGGTCTCGAAAGTCCTTGCGACCGGAACTTTTCTTCTATCCTCAGCTCAAGGATAACGAGAGTCATCATCGGATCGAAACAGCCTCCTCCCGGGGCTGAATACCGGATCTACCGAGGGGCGCCGCCATGTCGCGCAACCTTTGCCTCACTCGTCAATGCCTGGGCCTTGTCACCCGTATCGAATGCGCCATCCGCCCCCTGGCGGGAGATACCGGTATGTGGACCTTGCTCTTCGCCGCCGGAATGGCCGGTGAACAACCTTCTGCCATCAAGGCCCAAGGGCCATTTCCCGGCCCGACTGCCGCCGAATCCATCCTCGATACCATTGTGCAAAGCCTGACGCTGCACGGCTACGAGCTGGCCGATGACCCGCAGATATGGTCCCTGCACATGCAAGCCCAACTGCGTGAAATCAATGGAGGCCGTTGTCGCAACGTCGGCGGCTTCGAGTTTCGTCCGCTGCATTGAAGGCCATCACCGCACGGGCATCGGCAGTAAAATTTTGACACAAGAGCAGGGACCTGGGACGGTCCCGGCGTTTGTGGGGCCGGTCGTGGCTGATATACTCGCCGCGATTTTTCAGCCCTGGTGTGAGATTCAATGGAACGCTTTATCGAAAACGCAATGTACGCCTCCCGTTGGCTGCTGGCGCCGATCTACTTCGGGTTGTCCCTGGGCTTGCTGGCCCTGGCGCTGAAGTTCTTCCAGGAAGTCTTTCACGTCATCCCCAACGTGTTTTCCATGGCCGAGTCGGACCTGATCCTGGTGCTGCTGTCGTTGATCGACATGGCGCTGGTGGGCGGGCTACTGGTGATGGTGATGATTTCCGGCTACGAGAACTTCGTCTCGCAGTTGGACATCGGCGACGACAAGGAAAAGCTCAACTGGCTGGGCACCATGGACTCTTCATCGCTGAAGATGAAAGTCGCGGCCTCGATCGTGGCCATTTCCTCCATCCACCTGCTGCGCATTTTCATGGACGCCAAGAACGTCGATCCCGAGCATCTGATGTGGTACGTGATCATTCACATGACTTTCGTGGTCTCGGCATTCGCCATGGGCTACCTGGACAAACTGACCAAGCACTGAGGTCGGTTCACCACGCTGACACAACGCCCGCCTGTAGAATTGCAGGCGGGCGTTGTCGTTTCGGGCGGCTTGCTTTGACGTAGGGGGCTCGTCACCCGCGGTGGCATCTGTGCTAGTCTGCTCGCCCTTTTGGTTCCGGGCGCTCCGGGAGGCGCTGTGTCACGCACGGCAACTCTCGAGCCGTCCGCACAGCGGAGCAGCATCATGTCCGAAGTTAACCTGTCCACCGACGAAACCCGCGTCAGCTACGGTATTGGCCGTCAGTTGGGCGACCAACTGCGCGACAACCCGCCACCGGGCGTGAGCCTGGACGCCATCCTGGCCGGCCTGACCGACGCGTTCGCCGGCAAGCCAAGCCGCGTGGGCCAGGACGAGATGTCCGCCAGCTTCAAGGTCATTCGTGAAATCATGCAAGCCGAAGCCGCTGCCAAGGCTGAAGCTGCCGCTGGCGAAGGCCGTGCGTTCCTGGCCGAAAACGCCAAGCGTGAAGGCATCACCACCCTGGCTTCCGGCCTGCAATTCGAAGTGCTGACCCAAGGTGAAGGCGCCAAGCCGACCCGTGAAGACCAGGTGCGTACCCATTACCACGGCACCCTGATCGACGGCACTGTGTTCGACAGCTCCTACGATCGTGGCCAGCCAGCCGAATTCCCGGTTGGCGGCGTGATCCCAGGCTGGACCGAAGCCCTGCAACTGATGAACGCCGGCAGCAAATGGCGCCTGTACGTGCCGAGCGAACTGGCTTACGGCGCTCAAGGCGTTGGCAGCATTCCACCGCACAGCGTGCTGGTGTTTGACGTCGAGTTGTTGGACGTACTGTAAGACCCTGCCTGGTTTAACGCCGGGCAAATAGGTGGGAGCGGGCTTGCTCGCGAATGCGGACTGTCAGTCGACATTATCGTTGACTGACCCACCGCTTTCGCGAGCAAGCCCGCTCCCACATGACCTCTGCGTTCATCCGTGGAACCTGCCACTGAAATCACCTGTCGGGCGCAATGCCCGGGCGTAGCAGAACAGGAACAGATTGCGCACCAGTTCCTTGAGCACCAACGGCTCACTGGAATTGAGGCTGTTGAGGTCCAGGTCCCCCTGGTCCTGCAGCTCGTTCAAGGCTTCTTCTTCAAGCACCGCACAGACTTCCCCGGTTTCCCGATGCAGGATCCTGAGATAGGGATGTGGGCGGTCCAGCCAGGCATCGATCAAATAAGTCATGGTTCTCATCTCCTTGATGGGTTTCGATGAGAATAATTCTTATTCGCTAAATAGCAAGGCTCTATTGGCGTTGCGATTGTTTTTCTGACGGTGGGTTATGGCAGCTCAGAACGCCTGGCAGTTGGCTAACGTCCGAGAAATGGGGGCGAAGCGGAGAGGGCGAGGCTCCATCCCACACGCGGGGTATGGGATGGAATACAGCAGTATCAGACTTTTCTTACGAACTCGGACTTGAGTTTCATCGGGCCGATGCCGTCGATCTTGCAGTCGATGTCGTGGTCACCCTCGCACAGGCGGATGTTCTTGACCTTGGTGCCGACCTTGACCACCAGCGACGTGCCCTTGACCTTGAGGTCCTTGATCACGGTGATGGTGTCGCCGTCCTGCAGGACGTTGCCGACCGAATCTTTCTTCACGGTATCGTCGGACGCTGTTTCAGCTTCGCCGCTGGCGGACCATTCGTGGGCACACTCCGGGCAGACCAGTTGAGTACCGTCTTCGTAGGTGTATTCGGAATTGCATTTCGGGCAGGGAGGCAACGTGCTCACTAAGGTTCCTTGGGTATCAGGAGGGCAAAAGGGCGCACATTATATAGGGTTTTGTGGCTGGAATGGGAGTTCGCGGTCCTGTGGCGAGGGAGCTTGCTCCCGCTCGGTTGCGTAGCGACCGTGGATACTTTTGAAGGGGCTGCTGCGCAGCCCAGCGGGAGCAAGCTCCCTCGCGACAGGAAAACCTTGTATCAGTGGGTACGGGCGACCGCAAACTCGCTCAGTTCCACCAGCGCATCGCGGTATTCGCTGGCCGGCAGGGCGTCGAGGCATTTGATCGCGCGGGCAACGTAGTCCCGGGCCAGTTTCGCGGTGTACTCCAGCGAACCGGATGCTTCGACCGCGACACGGATGCTTTCCAGGTCTTCGATCCCGCCTTTCTGGATCGCCTGGCGAACCAGTGCTGCCTGTTCAGGCGTGCCCTCGCGCATGGTGTAGATCAGCGGCAGGGTCGGCTTGCCTTCGGCCAGGTCGTCGCCGACGTTCTTGCCCAGGGTTTCTGCATCGCCCTTGTAGTCGAGCAGATCGTCCACCAGTTGGAAGGCCACGCCCAAGTGGTCGCCGAAGGTGCGCAGCGCTTCGCTCTGCTCGGCGCTGGCACCGGCCAGGGCGGCGGCGCTGTGGGTCGAGGCTTCGAAGAGC
Organism: Pseudomonas sp. NFACC08-1; assembly: GCF_900106735.1. Classification (NCBI taxonomy): domain Bacteria; kingdom Pseudomonadati; phylum Pseudomonadota; class Gammaproteobacteria; order Pseudomonadales; family Pseudomonadaceae; genus Pseudomonas; species Pseudomonas sp. NFACC08-1. Next base: position 23,054 of record NZ_FNNL01000019.1, read on the forward strand.
ATCGCGGTCTTGCCGCGGATGACTTCCATGTAGGTTTCTTCGGTGGTGCTGGCATCGCGTACCTTGGACAGCTGCAGCACTTCGCCCTCGGCGATGATGCGCGTGGCCTGGGACAGGATCTTCATCACCGGCATCGAGCCCAGCTCGACCATCATTTCGAACGAGCGCGAATAGAGGAAGTCGCCCACCAATACGCTGGGGGCGTTACCCCACATGGCGTTGGCGGTCGAACGGCCACGGCGCATGCCGGACATGTCGACCACGTCGTCGTGGAGCAGGGTCGCGGTGTGCAGGAATTCGATGGTGGCGGCCAGCAGGCGCATGTCATCGCCTTCGCGACCCAGGGCCTTGCCGCACAGCAGCACCAATAAAGGACGCAGGCGTTTACCGCCGGCCGAAGTGATGTAGTCGCCGATTTTCGATACCAGAGGCACGCGGGAAGTCAGCTGCTTCTTGATGATGCCGTCGACGGCGCTAAAATCGTCCGCCACCGCGCGGTAGAAAGCTTGGGGTTGCATCAGCGACAGGTGCTCCAGAAGGGTTGCGCGGCATGCTAGGACCCACGTCCGCAGGTGTCAAGGCGCGATAGACGGCTACTTGCAAGGCTCTCGCGGCTTGCGTACAATCGCGCACCCTGAACTTCCTGGGCAGCACCTGCCTTACGCAATTGCATCCGGGCCTTCCAGCCCATGCAGCCATGCCAGCCAATACCTCTTCTTATAAAGCGCTGGGTGAGCAGGATTATCGGAGAAATACCATGTCGTACGCAGTAATTGTTACTGGTGGCAAGCAATACAAGGTCGCCCCAGGTGAATACCTGAAGATCGAAAAACTGGAAATCGCTACCGGCGAATCCGTGACTTTTGATCGCGTTCTGTTGGTCGCCAATGGCGATGACGTGAATATCGGCGCTCCAGTCGTTGCTGGCGCTACCGTTGTGGCTGAAGTGATCTCCCAAGGTCGTCACGATAAAGTCCGCATCATCAAGTTCCGTCGCCGTAAGCACCACATGAAGCGTATGGGCCACCGCCAGTGGTACACCGAGATCAAAATCACCGGTATTCAGGCTTAATTTCAGCCTAATTCCTCACTAGGAGAATTGAACTCATGGCACACAAAAAAGCTGGTGGTAGTACCCGTAACGGTCGCGACTCAGAAGCCAAACGCCTTGGCGTGAAGATGTATGGCGGCCAGGCTATCAAAGCAGGCAACATCATCGTGCGTCAGCGCGGCACCCAATTCCACGCTGGCTACGGCGTGGGCATGGGTAAGGATCACACCCTCTTCGCTAAAGTCGAAGGCGTGATCAAGTTCGAAGTAAAAGGCGCCTTCGGTCGTCGTTACGTAAGCGTTATCGCAGCTTAATTGCGAGACCGCTGGAAAAGCCCTGTCTTGCGACGGGGCTTTTTCGTTTGTGGGGTGAGTCTCTTGCAAAACTGTTTGTATGGGCTGTCGGCGCTGCGGTTGGGGCGTGTCATCAGGTCGCTGCGCTCATTTTTGCAAGAGTCTTATGTCTTGTTTTTTTGGCTCGTCCGTATGGCGAGAGGCGTGTGTCATGAAGTTTGTTGATGAAGTATCGATTCGAGTAAAGGCCGGCGACGGCGGCAATGGTTGCATGAGTTTCCGTCGGGAAAAGTTCATTGAAAATGGTGGCCCTAACGGCGGTGATGGGGGCGATGGTGGCTCGATCTACATGCTCGCCGACGAAAACCTCAACACTCTGGTGGACTACCGTTACACCCGGCACTTCGATGCCGAGCGTGGCTCCAACGGCGGCAGCACCGACTGCACCGGCAAGAAGGGCGAAGACCTGATCCTGCGCGTGCCAGTCGGCACCACGGTGATCGATTCGGCCACCCAGGAAGTGATTGGCGACCTGACCAAGGCTGGCCAGCGTCTGCTGGTCGCCCATGGCGGCTGGCACGGCCTGGGCAACACCCGTTTCAAGTCCAGTACCAACCGTGCGCCGCGCCAGACCACGCCAGGCAAGCCAGGCGAGCAGCGTGACCTGAAGCTGGAAATGAAAGTGTTGGCCGATGTGGGTCTGCTGGGTTTGCCGAACGCCGGTAAAAGTACCTTCATTCGCTCGGTGTCGGCGGCCAAGCCGAAAGTGGCCGATTACCCGTTCACCACCCTGGTGCCGAACCTGGGCGTGGTCAGCGTCGACCGCTGGAAGAGTTTTGTAATCGCCGACATTCCAGGGTTGATCGAAGGGGCTTCCGAGGGCGCGGGCCTGGGGATTCGTTTTCTCAAGCACTTGTCCCGTACCCGTCTGTTGTTGCACCTCGTGGACATGGCGCCGCTGGATGAAACCGATGCTGCCGATGCTGCTGAAGTCATCGTCAACGAGCTGACCAAGTTCAGCCCGGCCCTGGCCGAGCGCGACCGTTGGCTGGTGTTGAACAAGTGCGACCAGATCCTTGAAGAAGAGCATGAGGAGCGGGTCAAGGAAATCGTCGACCGCCTGGAGTGGGAAGGTCCGGTCTACGTGATCTCGGCCATCGCCAAAGAGGGCACTGAGCGCCTGTGTCACGACATCATGCGTTACCTGGAGGATCGCGCCGACCGCCTGGCCAACGATCCGGCCTACAAGGAAGAGCTCGCCGAGCTCGACCAGCGCATCGAAGACGAGGCCCGTGCCCAGTTGCAGGCGCTGGACGACCAGCGTGCCCTGCGTCGCAGTGGTGTCAAGTCGGTCCATGACATTGGTGACGACGATTGGGACGAAGAAGATGTGGATGACGAAGACGGTCCGGAAATCATCTACGTTCGCGACTGATGCTGCTCAGTTGAAGTCAAGGCCTGTGGGGGCTAGCTTGCTTGCGATAGCGGTGTGACAGCCGGTATCAATAATTGCTGGCCCCATGCAATCGCGAGCAAGCTCGCTCCCACAGGTTCAAGTGTTTCGGCGCGGTGTTATCATCGCAGCCAGCCGGTTTCCAAGGCGCCGCTCATTCGAGCGGCGTTTTGGTATCTGTAAAACGCAAATACGAATAATCCCATGGGCGGCGCTGGGTCGCGCCGTTCGCTGGCAAAGGTTGAAGATGATGCGGAGCAAGGTGACGGGTGCGCAGCGCTGGGTCGTGAAGATCGGCAGCGCACTGCTGACGGCGGATGGCAAGGGCCTGGATCGCCAGGCAATGGCGGTGTGGGTCGAGCAGATGGTGGCCTTGCATGAGGCTGGCGTCGAGCTGGTATTGGTCTCTTCCGGGGCTGTAGCCGCCGGTATGAGCCGCCTGGGCTGGACGTCGCGACCCAGCGCGATGCATGAGCTGCAGGCTGCCGCCGCCATCGGCCAGATGGGCCTGGTGCAGGCTTGGGAATCAAGCTTCGCCGAGCACGGTCGCCATACGGCGCAGATCCTGCTGACCCACGATGACTTGTCCGACCGCAAGCGCTACCTCAATGCCCGCAGCACCTTGCGCGCGCTGGTGGAGCTGAAAGTCATCCCGGTGATCAACGAGAACGACACGGTGGTCACCGACGAGATCCGTTTCGGCGATAACGACACCCTGGCCGCGCTGGTGGCGAACCTGGTGGAGGCGGATCTGTTGGTGATCCTCACGGATCGCGACGGCATGTTCGATGCCGATCCGCGCAACAATCCCGACGCCAAGCTGATCTACGAAGCCCGTGCCGACGATCCGGCGCTGGACGCGGTGGCGGGTGGCACGGGTGGTGCGCTGGGTCGTGGTGGCATGCAGACCAAACTGCGCGCTGCGCGTCTGGCGGCGCGGTCCGGGGCCCATACCATCATCGTCGGTGGTCGGTTGGAGCGGGTGCTGGATCGCCTGAAAGCGGGCGAGCGCATCGGCACTCTGCTGTCCCCTGAGCGCGGTATGCTGGCAGCGCGCAAGCAATGGTTGGCCGGGCACCTGCAAACCCGTGGCACGCTGGTGCTGGACGCTGGCGCCGTGACGGCCCTGTCCCAAGGCAACAAAAGCCTGCTGCCGGTGGGTGTGAAGTTGGTACAAGGCAGTTTCCGTCGGGGTGAAATGGTCGTGTGCGTGGCTCCGGATGGTCGCGAGATCGCCCGTGGCCTGGCCAACTACAGCGCCCTGGAAGCACAGAAAATCATCGGTCAGTCGTCTGATGCGATTGTCGGTCTGTTGGGTTACATGGCGGAGCCCGAGTTGGTTCACCGTGACAACCTGATCCTCGTCTAAGGAAAAATCATGGGTTTGGCAAAAGGATTGATCGGCTTGCTGCTGGCTGTGCCGCTGCTGGCTTCGGCCGAAGAAATTGGCCAAGTGTCGACGGTGTTCAAGTTTGTCGGGCCGAACGATCGGATCGTGGTCGAGGCGTTCGACGATCCCAAGGTGGATGGCGTGACCTGTTACCTGTCGCGGGCCAAGACCGGCGGCGTGAAGGGTGGCCTGGGCCTGGCCGAGGATCGCGCCGAGGCGTCCATCGCCTGCCGCCAGGTCGGGCCTATCAGCTTCAAGGGTGAGCTCAAGGACGGCGAAGAGGTGTTCCGTGAGCGCACTTCGCTGGTGTTCAAGACCATGCAAGTGGTGCGATTCCTCGACAAGAAACGCAATACGCTGGTGTACCTGGTCTACAGCGATCGCGTGATCGAGGGCAGCCCGCAGAACGCGGTGACGGCTATTCCGATCTTGCCTTGGCGTTAAGTAGCGAATGACGGGCGAGCTGATCGGCTCGCTTTTTTATCTCCATGGATGTGTTGTGCTTTTGGCGCGAAGGGATTCGTATGCGTGCGTTTTTGCTGCTGTTTGTATTGGGTTGTTCGGTGTCCGTCGGGGCTTTGGCCGAGCCGTTTTATAGCGAAAAAAACCTGGCCCATCCGCTGATAAAAACTTCCCAGGAGAGTGGGGCGACGCTGGCATTTATCCGCGAAGCCGAGGGTGTCGTAGGCTACTCATGCCTGTGTGATTCGCCGGATGGCGTCCCGCAAGTGCTCGACAGGTATGGCGATGCGAGTGTCGAGTCGGTGTTCTACGCCAGCCTCGACAGTGATCTCCAGACGTTGGTCGTGCTGTCACGGGCAAAGGGGCGGTACGCTCTTCAGGGTTATCGGTTCGTGCCGTCCACCGGCGGGTATCGCCGGCTCGAGACATTGCAGCCGGTATTGGATCGTATCGCCGCTGATCGCAAGGTCCTCACTGCTGCGCTGGTCCAGAAGGAGCTGGGCAAGTTGCCGCCCTACGATTACAGCGCCGTGTTGCCCAAGACCGGTATCGCCGAGTTCGACACGCTGGAGCCTGCGGGTGGCACGCTGGTGGGGTACTTCGGCGTCGACGGTGTCCCGGCGTCAGTGGGGCAACCGCCAGAGGACCCTCATCGCGACACCTACAAAAAGACTTTCCAGCAGCGCGAAGGACGCTGGCTCACGCTGACTTATGCGCGCGTGCCGCCTCAGGACGAGGAAGTGGGCTCTGCCTATCGTGTCAGCAGGATGGCCTGGGAAACCGATCCAGCGGTGTACCAGGGCTCCGAGGATGGGGCCTGGGCAGTCTTGGGTAATGGGCGGCTCTGGGCGCTGGGTGCTTATGTCCAGGGCAAGAGGTCGGGCCAGTGGGCGGAGTTCGACGAGTCGGGCTACGCGTCCACCGGCGCCTATGTGGATGGACTGCGCCAGGGGCCGTGGGTCGTCAGTGATGGGGGTGCGGTTTCCAAGGGCATGATCGTCGACGATTTCTATGAGGGGCGCTGGACGATCGAGGCGCGTGACGATGAGGAGCAGATGTCCGGCTTCGATACTTACAAACATGGTGATCTCGACGGGCCTTCCGAGCGCGTGCGTCATGGTGAGGTTGTCCAGCGCGGCGATTTCGTGGCAGGGCAGCAGCACGGAGACTGGATAATGCCCTGGGGTGAGGGGCGTTATGCGCAGGGCGTCCGGGAAGGCCGTTGGACCTTGAGAATGGACGGCGGTGGTGTCCAGGTTGTGGATTTTGTTGCCGACAAGAAGCACGGCGAATTGCGCGAAGTGGATGCCGCAGGTGTGTTGCGGCTCGTCGAGCATTACCGCGCGGGTGTCCTGGATGGATTGAGAGAAACCTACGCGGCCAATGGCAAGCTCACCTATTCGGCCAGCTATGCCAACGGCCAGATCGAGGGGCGGGCGCTGACCTACACCGATGACGGTGCCGTGCTGCTTTCGGATATCTCGTGGCGCCATGGTTCGCGAGAGGGCGCCTTGCGTCTCTATCACCCCAATGGTCAGCCCGATACGGTGGCAACGTACGAGGGGGATGAGCCCATTGGTAACGTGCAGTCATTTGATGCGACTGGGGTGTTGATAGCGGACAGGAACTATTGCCACGTGCCTGATGGGAAATACACCCGTATCAAGCTTTGCGGCAAGCAGCGCGGGGCTTTCAACAACGGGCATTTCGACTCGGAGAGTGATTACCTGTTCGGTAATGAGCAAAGTGCCCGCCACACCCGGGAGGGGCGCAAGGTCCGGGAGGTGCTGCTGGGGCCTGATGATCGCGTGACTCACAACGAGTACTACCCCGATGGCCAGTTGAAGTACTCTGAAGCCAAGCAGGGCTTTCGCCTGATAACGGTCGAGGGGCGCGAATACAAGGACTACTCGTACGCCAGGCGCGAAGGTGAGACGGTCTACTACTACCCGACGGGTGTGGTTGAGCGTCGCATGAACTTCAAGGATGACAAGATAGTGGGTTGTTACACTGGATACGACGAGGCGGGTGTGCAGAATTTCCCGCCGCCTGGTGGTTGTCCTCCGCCCAAGCCGGTGGTTTTCAATTTTGGGGAATAGTGCAGGGCTTTAGTGGAGATGTCTGTTTTCACTGACGCCATCGCGAGCCTGCTCGCGATGTGGTGGTGCATTCAGTATCAAGGCAAGCTGATTCACTGCTCCCGCAAGGGGGGGTAAATTGCGGGCAATAAAAAACCGACCCTGAGGTCGGTTTTTTAACGAGCGCGTCGCTTAGGCAGCAGCGGCAACGTTCAGGGCCTTTACGTGGCCATTCAAGCGGCTCTTATGGCGAGCAGCCTTGTTCTTGTGGATGATGCCTTTATCGGCCATGCGGTCGATAACTGGCACAGCCAGAACGTAAGCAGCTTGAGCTTTTTCAGCGTCTTTTGCGTCGATGGCCTTAACTACGTTCTTGATGTAGGTACGGACCATGGAACGCAGGCTGGCGTTGTGGCTGCGACGCTTCTCAGCCTGTTTTGCACGTTTTTTGGCGGAAGGTGTGTTGGCCACCGTCGAGCTCCTCGAAAGACTTTTTAGGAAATAGCAAACAAAATAGGCCGCGAATCATGCCGATGAGTTGAGGTCTTGTCAAGGGCGGGTGACGCGTTCCGCTGAATGGCAGGTACCGCGCACCGAAGGATTTCTTTCCGGCGTGCGACCTGTAAACTCGCGGGCTTTGGCTCTGCACTGTTTAGCGGCGCGGAGTATCGCACAAGTGGGCGCGTTGTTCGCCTGCTGTTTATCGACAGGCAAATACTCTTTTCATGAATCTGCTCAAATCGTTGGCTGCCGTCAGCTCTATCACGATGCTTTCCCGTGTCCTGGGGTTCGTTCGCGACACACTGATCGCACGGATATTCGGTGCCGGAATGGCCACCGACGCCTTCTTCATCGCCTTCAAGTTGCCCAACCTGCTGCGGCGGATCTTCGCCGAAGGGGCGTTCTCCCAGGCCTTCGTGCCGATCCTGGCGGAATATAAAAGCCAGAAGGGCGACGAAGCGACCCGCACATTCATTGCCTACGTCACCGGCCTGCTGACGTTGGTGCTGGCGCTGGTCACGGCGGCCGGCATGCTCGCCGCGCCATGGGTAATCTGGGCCACGGCCCCAGGCTTCACTGATACGCCAGAAAAATTCCAGCTCACCTCCGACCTGCTGCGGGTGACCTTTCCTTATATATTGCTGATTTCCCTGTCGTCCCTGGCCGGGGCGATCCTCAATACCTGGAACCGTTTTTCCGTGCCGGCCTTTGTGCCGACCCTGCTCAACGTCAGCATGATCGTGTTCGCGGTGTTCCTGACACCGTACTTCGATCCGCCGGTGATGGCCCTCGGCTGGGCGGTGCTGGTGGGTGGCCTGGCGCAATTGCTCTATCAACTGCCGCACCTGAAAAAGATCGGCATGTTGGTCCTGCCACGGCTGAACCTGCGCGACAGCGGCGTGTGGCGGGTGATGAAGCAGATGTTGCCGGCGATCCTCGGGGTGTCGGTGAGCCAGATTTCCCTGATCATCAACACCATCTTTGCCTCGTTCCTGGTGGCCGGCTCGGTGTCGTGGATGTATTACGCCGACCGCTTGATGGAACTGCCGTCCGGCGTGCTGGGTGTGGCCCTGGGCACGATCCTGCTGCCGACCCTGGCCAAGACCTACGCCAGTCAGGACCGCCAGGAATATTCGCGCATCCTCGACTGGGGCCTGCGCCTGTGTTTCGTGCTGGTCTTGCCCTGTTCCCTGGCCCTGGGAATCCTGGCCGAGCCGTTGACCGTTTCGCTGTTCCAGTACGGTCAGTTCAATGCCTTCGACGCCCTGATGACCCAGCGTGCGCTGATTGCTTACTCAGTGGGCCTGCTCGGGATCATCGTGATCAAGGTGCTGGCGCCGGGGTTCTATGCCCAGCAGAACATTCGCACGCCAGTGAAAATCGCCATTTTCACGCTGGTGATGACCCAATTGTTCAACCTGTTGCTCATCGGCCCGTTGGCTCACGCCGGCCTGGCCCTGGCGATCAGCGCTGGCGCGTGCCTCAACGCCGGGTTGCTGTTTTATCAACTGCGCAAGCAAAAGATGTATCAGCCGCAGCCGGGCTGGGGCAAGTTCGGCCTCAAGCTGCTGGTGGCCGTGGCGGTGATGTCGGCGGTTTTGCTGGGGGCGATGCATTTCATGCCGGCATGGGGCGAAGGGCAAATGCTCGCGCGTTTCCTGCGCCTGGGAGCGCTGGTGGTTGTCGGCGTGGTGGCGTATTTCGGCATGTTGCTGCTGATGGGGTTCCGTCTGCGTGACTTCAACCGCAAGGCCTTGAGCTGAGGGCAAGCCCTCGATAATCCCGGGGCGGGCAGTGGTTTTGTCGGTTCGATCACTTTGGGGTGCGGTGTTGCCTGTCGTCGGCCGCCGGGTGTGGTTATAATCGGCCACTTTATGAGCAAGAAGCGCGTTATGCAGCTGGTTCGAGGCCTCCACAACCTGCGCCCCCAACATCGGGGCTGTGTCGCCACTATTGGCAACTTTGACGGTGTTCACCGTGGCCACCAGGCTATCCTGGCGCGGCTGCGCGAGCGTGCGCTGGAATTGGGTATGCCGAGCTGCGTGGTGATCTTCGAGCCGCAGCCCAGGGAGTTTTTCGCCCCGGACACCGCCCCGGCCCGTCTGGCCCGGTTGCGGGATAAACTGCAATTGCTGGCCGCCGAAGGCGTCGACCGGGTCCTGTGCCTGGCCTTCAACCAGCGCCTGAGCAAGCTCAGCGCCGCCGAGTTCGTCGACACGATCCTGGTGGACGGTCTGGGCGTAAAGCATCTGGAAGTCGGCGATGATTTCCGGTTCGGCTGTGACCGCTCGGGGGATTTCGACTACCTGCAACAGGCCGGTATCGTCCAAGGCTTCACCGTCGAAGCGGCGCAGACGGTCGAGATCGATGGCCTGCGCGTCAGCAGCACCCAGGTTCGCAATGCCCTGGCGGCTGCCGACTTCGAATTGGCCGAGCGCTTGCTCGGACGGCCGTACCGGATTGCCGGACGGATCCTGCACGGGCAGAAGCTGGCGCGCCAATTGGGCACGCCGACGGCCAACGTGCAACTCAAGCGTCGTCGTGTGCCGCTGACCGGGGTGTTCCTGGTGAGCGTCCAGATCGACGGCAAGACCTGGCCCGGTGTCGCCAATATCGGCGTACGGCCCACGGTCCAAGGGGATGGCAAGGCCCACCTCGAAGTACATGTTCTGGATTTTGCCGGCGATCTGTATGACCGGCGTTTGACGGTGGTTTTCCACCAAAAGCTGCGTGAAGAGCAGCGTTTTGCCTCTCTGGAGGCGCTCAAGACGGCGATCCATGCAGATATCGCCGCCGCCCGTGCCCTTGTCGCAACCAGCGCCAATCGCTAATGAAGAGCCTTAAATGACCGACTATAAAGCCACGCTAAACCTTCCGGACACCGCCTTCCCAATGAAGGCCGGCCTGCCTCAGCGCGAACCACAGATTCTGCAGCGTTGGGACAGCATTGGCCTGTACGGAAAGTTGCGCGAAATTGGCAAGGATCGTCCGAAGTTCGTCCTGCACGACGGTCCTCCGTACGCCAACGGCACCATTCACATCGGTCACGCGCTGAACAAGATTCTCAAGGACATGATCATCCGCTCCAAGACCCTGTCGGGTTTTGATGCGCCTTATGTCCCGGGCTGGGATTGCCACGGCCTGCCGATCGAGCACAAGGTGGAAGTGACCCACGGCAAGAACCTGGGCGCGGACAAGACCCGCGAGCTGTGCCGTGCCTACGCCACCGAGCAGATCGAAGGGCAGAAGTCCGAATTCATCCGCCTCGGCGTGCTGGGCGACTTCGCCAACCCGTACAAGACCATGGATTTCAAGAACGAAGCCGGCGAAATCCGTGCCCTGGCGAAAATCGTCGAGGGCGGCTTCGTGTTCAAGGGCCTCAAGCCAGTGAACTGGTGCTTCGATTGCGGTTCGGCCCTGGCCGAGGCGGAAGTCGAGTACGAGAACAAGAAGTCCTCGACCATCGATGTCGCGTTCCCGATCGCCGATGAAGGCAAGCTCGCCGCCGCGTTCGGCCTGGGCAAGCTGGCCAAGCCGACCGCGATCGTGATCTGGACCACCACCCCGTGGACCATCCCGGCCAACCAGGCGCTGAACGTCCACCCGGAATTCAACTACGCCCTGGTCGACGTCGGCGACAAGCTGCTGGTGCTGGCCGAAGAACTGGTCGAATCCTGCCTGGCCCGCTATAACCTCGAAGGTTCGGTGGTCGCCACCGCCCCGGGTTCGGCACTGGAACTGATCAATTTCCGTCATCCGTTCTATGACCGCCTGTCGCCGGTGTACCTGGCCGACTACGTGGAACTGGGCGCTGGCACTGGCGTGGTTCACTCCGCGCCGGCCTATGGCGTCGACGACTTCGTGACGTGCAAGAAGTACGGCATGGTCAACGACGACATCCTCAATCCGGTGCAGAGCAATGGCGTGTACGTGCCGTCGCTGGAGTTCTTTGGCGGCCAGTTCATCTGGAAAGCCAACCCGGCCATCGTCGACAAACTGACCGAAGTCGGCGCGCTGCTGCACACCACCGTCATCGAACACAGCTACATGCACTGCTGGCGCCACAAGACCCCGCTGATCTACCGCGCCACCGCGCAGTGGTTCATCGGCATGGACAAGCAGCCCACCAGCGGCGACACCCTGCGCCAGCGTTCGCTCAAGGCCATCGAAGAGACCCAGTTCGTGCCCGCCTGGGGCCAGGCGCGCCTGCACTCGATGATCGCCAACCGTCCAGACTGGTGCATCTCCCGCCAGCGCAACTGGGGCGTGCCGATCCCGTTCTTCCTGAACAAGGAAAGCGGTGAGCTGCACCCGCGCACCGTTGAACTGATGGAAGCCGTGGCCAAGCGCGTCGAAGTCGAAGGCATCGAAGCCTGGTTCAAGATGGATGCCGCCGAGCTGCTGGGTGACGAAGCGCCGCTGTACGACAAGATCAGCGACACCCTGGACGTCTGGTTCGACTCCGGCACCACCCATTGGCACGTGCTGCGCGGTTCGCACCCGATGGGCCACGAGACCGGCCCGCGTGCCGACCTGTACCTGGAAGGTTCGGACCAGCACCGTGGCTGGTTCCACTCCTCGTTGCTGACCGGTTGCGCCATCGACAACCACGCGCCGTATCGCGAACTGCTGACCCACGGCTTCACCGTCGACGAGTCCGGTCGCAAGATGTCCAAGTCCCTGGGCAACGTGATCGCGCCCCAGAAAGTCAACGACACCCTGGGTGCCGACATCATGCGCCTGTGGGTGGCGTCCACCGACTATTCCGGCGAGATGGCCGTGTCCGAGCAGATCCTGCAGCGCAGCGCGGACGCCTACCGGCGGATCCGTAACACCGCGCGCTTCCTGCTTTCCAACCTGACCGGTTTCAACCCGGCCACCGACCTGCTGCCGGCCGAAGAAATGCTCGCGCTGGACCGTTGGGCCGTGGACCGTACCCTGTTGCTGCAACGCGAATTGCAGGAGCATTACGGCGAATACCGCTTCTGGAACGTCTACTCCAAGATCCACAACTTCTGCGTGCAGGAGCTCGGTGGTTTCTACCTCGACATCATCAAGGACCGCCAGTACACCACCGGCGCCAACAGCAAGGCCCGTCGTTCGTGCCAGACCGCGCTGTTCCACATCAGCGAGGCGCTGGTGCGCTGGATCGCACCGATCCTGGCATTCACCGCCGACGAGCTGTGGCAATACCTGCCGGGCGAGCGTAACGAATCGGTGATGCTCAACACCTGGTATGAAGGCCTCACCGAGTTGCCCCAGGGCTTCGAGCTGGACCGCGCCTACTGGGACCGGATCATGGCGGTCAAGGCAGCGGTCAACAAGGAAATGGAGATCCAGCGCGCGGCCAAGGCCGTCGGTGGCAACCTGCAAGCCGAGGTGACCCTCTACGCCGAAGAAGCCCTGGACGTCGACCTGGCCAAACTGGGCAACGAACTGCGCTTCGTGCTGATCACCTCTACCGCTAGCGTCGCGCCTTTCGTGCAGGCGCCGGCCGATGCGGTGACCACTGAGGTCAGCGGTTTGAAGCTCAAGATCGTCAAGTCGAACCACACCAAGTGCGCCCGTTGCTGGCACTGCCGCGAAGACGTCGGCGTGAACCCGGAGCATCCAGAGATCTGCGGTCGTTGTGTCGACAACATCAGCGGCAGCGGTGAGGTTCGTCATTATGCCTAACACGGCGGGCCGTTTCGGACGGCTGGGCTGGCTGTGGTTGAGCGTGCTGGTACTGGTCATCGACCAGGCCAGCAAGTTCTACTTCGAAAGCTCGTTGACCCTGTACCAGCAGATCGTGGTCATCCCTGACTACTTCAGCTGGACCCTGGCCTACAACACTGGCGCAGCGTTCAGCTTCCTGGCCGACAGCTCGGGCTGGCAGCGCTGGCTGTTCGCCCTGATCGCTGTCGTGGTCAGCGCTGTGCTCGTGGTCTGGCTCAAACGCCTGGGCCGCGACGAGACCTGGCTGGCCGTGGCACTGGCGTTGGTGCTCGGTGGCGCACTGGGCAATCTTTACGACCGGATTGCTCTGGGCCATGTGATCGATTTCATCCTGGTGCATTGGCAGAACCGCTGGTATTTCCCGGCGTTCAACTTTGCCGACAGTGCCATCAGCGTGGGCGCGGTGATGCTCGCCCTGGACATGTTCAAGAGCAAGAAAACCGGAGAAGCCGTCCATGACTGAGCAGCGTATCGCTCAAAACACTGAAGTGAAGCTTCACTTCGCCCTGTACCTGGAAAACGGTGACACCGTCGACAGCACCTTCGACAAGGCGCCGGCGGTGTTCAAGGTCGGTGATGGCAACCTGCTGCCAGGCTTCGAAGCAGCGATCTTCGGCTTCAAGGCCGGCGACAAGCGCACCGTGGTCGTACCGCCAGAAAACGCCTTTGGTCAGCCCAACCCGCAAAACGTGCAGACCATGCCACGCTCCCAGTTCCAGGACATGGAACTGTCCCAGGGCTTGCTGGTGATCTTCAACGACGCGGCCAATACCGAGCTGCCAGGTGTGGTGAAGGCGTTCGATGACGCCCAGGTGACCGTGGACTTCAACCATCCATTGGCCGGCAAGACCTTGAACTTCGAAGTGGAAATCCTTGAGGTCAAGGCGGTTTAACATTTGACGGGCGGCTTCTGCTGCCACCCGATCCAGTGTGGGAGCGAGCTCGTTCCCACACTGGATTGCACTGATTCAATTTCTTGCGCGCAAGACACGAGGCACAGCATGCAAATCAAACTCGCCAACCCCCGTGGCTTCTGCGCCGGTGTGGACCGGGCGATCGAAATCGTCAATCGCGCCCTGGAAGTCTTCGGGCCGCCGATCTACGTGCGCCATGAGGTGGTCCACAACAAATTCGTCGTCGAAGACCTGCGCAGCCGTGGGGCGATTTTCGTCGAGGAACTGGACCAGGTGCCCGACGACGTCATCGTGATCTTCAGCGCCCACGGGGTTTCCCAGGCGGTGCGCACCGAAGCCGCCGGCCGTGGCCTGAAGGTCTTCGACGCGACGTGCCCATTGGTGACCAAGGTGCACATCGAAGTGGCGCGCTACAGCCGTGATGGTCGTGAATGCATCCTGATCGGTCATGAAGGCCATCCGGAAGTCGAAGGCACCATGGGCCAATACGATGCCAGCAACGGCGGTGCGATCTACCTGGTCGAAGACGAGGAGGACGTTGCGGCCCTGCAGGTTCGCAACCCTGAGAGCCTGGCTTTTGTCACCCAGACCACTTTGTCCATGGACGATACCAGCCGTGTGATCGATGCCCTGCGCTCGCGCTTTCCGGCCATTGGTGGTCCGCGCAAGGACGACATCTGCTACGCCACTCAGAACCGTCAGGATGCCGTCAAGCAACTGGCGAACGAGTGCGACGTGGTGCTGGTGGTCGGCAGCCCGAACAGCTCCAATTCCAATCGCTTGCGTGAACTGGCCGAACGCATGAACACCCCGGCCTACCTGATCGACGGTGCCGAGGACATGCAGCGCAGTTGGTTCGATGGAGTCGAGCGCATCGGCATCACCGCTGGCGCTTCCGCGCCGGAAGTATTGGTGCGCGGTGTGATCCAGCAATTGCAGGCCTGGGGCGCTACCGGGGCCGATGAGTTGGCCGGTCGCGAGGAGAACATCACTTTCTCCATGCCCAAGGAACTACGCGTTCGCTCCCTGCTTTAAGCCTTTTTCGCACAATGCCTGCTCGGCTTTCTCGCTGCGCAGGCTGATGCGTCCGCTACGCGCCAGCACCACCTGATGGTGACTGACCGGCTCGCGTTTGGCGCAGACATGCAGTGTGCCGGCCTGGAATGCGTCGCTGGGCAGTAACGCTTGCCCTTGGCTGCCGAACCTCACCGAACGCTTCACCGGCCGGTTGCCTATCACTCGCGCGCGACCGCTGCGCTCCATCAGCAAGGTCTTCTCCTTATCGTCCAGGGTGATGCGCCAACCTCGGCCCCAATCGTTGTCTATCCCCCTGATCACGACGGTCCGGCTGCGCGTGATGGCTTCGCTGCGGGCAATGCGCAAACCACTGGCCAGCAACTGCGCGGCGTCTTTGCGCTCGGTGGCTTCGACCAGCGCTGTATAGCTTGCGCTGGCCCACGGCAGAACAATTGCCGCAATCGCCAGTCCCATGAGCAGTTCGATGAGGCTGAAGCCCTGTTGGTGCATGACATCTCCTCCCTGGAGAATATGAAGCGGATTCAGGTTTTATAGCCCATTGTGGCGAAGGGATTTATCCCCGTTGGGCTGCGCAGCGGCCCCAGACCAACCTCCGCAGGGTTTCAGGTTGGATCGTAATCAGCTCCATTGGGGCTGCTGCGCAGCCCAGCGGGGATAAATCCCCTCACCACAGGGCAGTATTGGGCACACGGCAGTGGTTTGTTCTAGCGTGTAGAGGCAGGTATAGCCGACGGCAACGGAGGGCACCGATGGATCTTCGTACAAAAGGTTTCACGCTGATCGAGGTGCTGGTGGCCCTTGGCGTGCTTTTGATCCTGATTACCATGGCGGTGCCGTCATTCACCGGCTCGCTGCAGAGCACCAAGGCCGACACTGAGGTTGATGACTTGCGCCGGGCGCTGAACTTTGCCCGGATGGAGGCGATCGATCGGGGTACCACCACTCGAATTCGCCCCACGGTCGACGGCGCGGCCTGGAGCAGCGAACTCACGGTGTACGACAGTACTGGCTCGTCGCCCAGTGTATTGCGGGTTGTTCCAGCGATGAGCAGCGGCGCGACTCTGACGCTAACCTCAGAGGTGAGAAATATTGATTTCAACAACCTCGGTGGGTTGTCGGCCCCGGCCACACCGGTGAGTTTCAATTATGTAAGGGGGGCGCAGAGCCGGACGCTGAATGTTTGCCTCAATGGACGAATCGTATTGGGTGGAAGTTGCGGATGAAGGGTTGCAGTAACAGGGCGCAGGCAGGCATGACGTTGATCGAAGTGCTGGTGGCGGTGCTGATCCTCGGTGTGGGTTTGCTGGGGGCGGCGATGATCCAGCTCAATGCGCTCAAGTACACCGACAGTTCGCGCATGACCAGCCAGGCCAGTTTCATTGCCTACGACCTGCTGGACCGCATTCGCGCCAACTCCGGCGCCGACTACACCATCACACCGCCCAGCTCGCCGAACCTCAACGTGGCCCGGGACCAGGACCTCTACGATTTCAAGACCAACATCGTTGCCTTCGGCGGCGCCACAGCCACGGGCACCATTGCGCTGAACCAGCGGGTCTACACCATCACCATTTCCTGGGACGACGCCCGGGCCGCCAACACCACCGACGCGGCCGAGGCGCGACGCAGCTTTGTGCTGACCAGCCGTGTCGCCGTCGATCCGGTGGGGACGCCGCCATGAACCGGCATTGCCGGGGATTCGGCCTGATTGAGTTGATGATCGCGCTGGTGCTCAGCCTGATCGTCGTGCTGGGCGTCGTGCAGATTTTCATTGCCGCCAAAAATACCTACGTCAGCCAGAATGCCGCCGCGGTGATTCAGGAGGATGCGCGGTTTGCCTTGAGCAAAATGGTCCAGGAAATTCGCATGGTGGGCATGTTCGGTTGCGTGGGGACCATCATCGATGCCTCAACGGATAACAGTTTCGCTGCCAGCCAGACCACTCCAATCCGTTGGGATAACGCCAACCGGAGGTTGACCCTGGTCACCGCGGACATTGGGAATGGCGGTAGCGCGCCGACCTGGACCGTCGTCTCCGATTGCCGTACCTCGGCGACGGCCTACTCGAACGCGCGGGTGCCGGCGACGGGGCAGTTGGCCTTCCCGATCCGTCGACTGGTCTACAGCTTCAACAACAACCAATTGCTGTTGGGCAGCGGCACCGCCAATCCGCCGACCCTGTCGGTGCTGGTGGACAACGTTCGGGCATTCGACGTGACGTTTGGCGTGGCCGCCAGCGCCACGGACATCGCCGCGTCAAGCTACACCGGCAACCCGGCAGACCCGGCACTGATCCGCAGCGTGCGCCTGAGCCTGACGCTCTTTGATCCAAGGAACACGGTACGCGAGCAGACCTTCAATGTAGTTGCCGCCTTGCGCAACCGGCTTCTATGAGGGGGCGATCGATGAGTTCGATGGATCTCAAGCATCGCCAGCATGGCATGGCACTGCTGGTCAGCCTGGTGTTCCTGTTGCTGCTGACGCTGATCGGCCTGTCGTCGATGCAGAGCGCCACGCTCCAGGAAAAGATGACCAGCAGCGTCATGCAACGCAACCAGTCCTTCCAGATCGCCGAGGCTGCGTTGAGGATGGGTGAGAGTGCGGTGCAGGTCGAGACCTATTCACTGGCGGTCTGTACCACCGCGACTCAATGCGCGCCGCCGGCCGAGTCGGCGACCATCACGGCGGCGGGGCGCAATTCGTCGTCGGGAGTGCTCTGGGTTGCCGCTGCCGGCGGGTTTTATGGCGTGCAGAACATCGGTACTACGCTTGCTGCGGTCAACGTGCCGGTCAATACCTCGGCGACGTTGTACCGGATCACGGCGGTGGCGGTGGTGGGCAATAACCAGCGCAGCGTGGTGGAGAGCATTTATGCGAAGTACTAAGGTGCGCCGCAATTGGAGGCAGGCGCTGTGGGGCGCGTTGCTCAGCCTTTACCTGGCGGCCCCGGCCTATGCGTTCACGCCCTCGGATTCGCCGCTGTTGAGTGCGGCTGCGGTTACGCCGAACGTGATGCTGCTGATCGATGATTCGGGGAGCATGAACAACATTATCTGGGCGGCGGGGTTTGATCCGGCGGCGACGCAGACGCGCACTTATGCCTGCAGCGCCAGTAACAACTGTAACGACAGGTATGAGCTGGACCTGGAGGATTCGAACATCCTGTTGGTGGGTCTGTTGCGTGGCGGCTGCTCGTCTGGGTGGTACGGTTTTTATCGGCCCAGCGTTGGCCGGGTGTGCCTTCGGTTGCCAGACCCTGTGGGAGGCGGCAATACCCGTTATACCGGTAAGTACCTGGCGTATCTGGTAACCCTGGCCAACGGATCGAGCCGGGATTTCACCACCGGCACGATTCCCAACGATTATCGAATCAACGTGGCACGGGATGTCTCCAACGACCTGGTCGCCAGCAACCGCGCCTTGCGCATTGGCCTCGCCACGTTCAACCCGCCCAACAGCAGTAACTCTGGCCCGGGTGGCTACATCGCCCGCGCCATCAGCGACCTGTCACCGGTTAGTGGCAGCGTGACCCAGACCCAGGCCAACACCAACTACAGCGCCCTGATCAATGCCATCAACGCCCTGGGCGCCGTCGCGAATACGCCGTTGGCCGAAAGCTACTACGAAGTCACCCGTTACTTCAGGGGCATGGCGCCGTACTACAACAGCACACCGACCACCTACACCAGCCCGATCCAGTACCGTTGCCAGAAAAATTTCGGCGTGGTGATCACCGACGGGTTGCCCACCTATGACCGGACGTTCCCCACCAACGACCCGCAGGGCTTGGCCCGGCTGCCGAACTGGGATGGTATCAACAACGATGGCGCCGATCTCAGTGGTAACGGCGAGGGCGACACGCTTTACCTGGACGACATCGCCAAGTTCGCCTTCGACATCGACATGCGCTCCACCGGCACCGACGCCACCGGCCAGAGCTGGAACGCCACGGATTTTCCCCGGCAGTACCTCAATACCTACACCGTGGGTTTTGCCGTCACCAATCCGATGCTGTCCGACGCCGCCCGTTACGGCGCGGGTAAGTATTATCCGGCGACCGACAGCGAAGGCCTCAACTCAGCGTTGGCCTCCGCCCTGAGCGACATTACCTCCAAGGCTGGATCCGGGGGCGCCGGCACGACCAATGCCGCCACGTTGTCCAGCACCTCCAGTTACTACCAGACCACGTATGACCCCAAGGATTGGCGCGGCACCATCCGCGCGTTCGGCTTCACCTCGGCAGGCACGGTCAACAGGGCTGCGGTGCAATGGACCACCGACACGGCCATCGTGCCCGGCGCCACGGCGCCGATTTATCAGTCGTGGAATACCGCGACCAATGCGCCTGTGACCCTGGCTTACGCTAACCTTTCACCTGCCCAGCAAAGCAGCCTCAGCCAGAACCTGCCTACGGGAATCACCGGCAACGATCTGGTGGAGTGGAGCAAGGGCGTCAATAAAACCGGCTTGAAGGTGCGCAATGTGTTGCTGGGGGACATCATCAACTCGCCGTTGGTGCTGGCCTCACCCAATGAACAGACCGCCGCGGATTTGCTCAACGACACCAGCTACAGCACGTATCTGACGACCAAGGCGGCGAACATGAATACCAGCCTGGTGGTGAACGCCAACGACGGTTTTTTCAGCGTCATCAACAGTGCGAACGGTACGCGACGATATGCCTATATGCCGTCGAGCGTGCTGCCATCGCTGCAGAACATTGCCGACACCAACTACGTCAATGGCGTGAGCCACAAGTTTTTGGTGGATGGGCAGGTCGGCGTATTCGATACGCAATCGGGGAGTGTCTGGAAGACGGTGGCCCTGGGCGGCACTGGTGCTGGGGGCAAGACGTTCTATGCGGTTCAGCTGTTCGATGCGACGGCGGGCAATGTGTTGCGGGCATTGTGGGAAATCAGTGCGCCAACCGTTGCCAACACCGCCAACGCTTTCAATGACCTGGGCTACGCCTACGCCCGCCCCGAAGTCGCCCGCCTGGCGGATGGGCGCTGGGCGGCGTTCATCTCCAACGGCTACGGCAGCAATAGCGGTGTCGCGGCGCTGTACGTGGTGGATATCCGCGACGGCTCGTTGATCAGGAAAATCGTCATCAACAGCAGCGAGACCGGTAATGGCTTGTCGTCGGTCAAGCTGCGGGTCAACTCCCAGAACGTGGTGCAGGCCGCGTACGGGGGCGACTTGAGAGGGCGGCTGTGGAAGTTCGACCTCAGCGGCACTTCCCCGACTGCTTGGGGTGTGGCGTTTGCAGGCCAGCCATTGTTCACCACCTCCGGTGGCGCGACTCAGCCGATCACCGTTCAACCGCTGCTGGCGGACAACCCGCAGGGCGGTACCCAGGTGTTTTTCGGCACCGGCAAGTTCAACGAAACGGCGGATAAACTCAACAAGGACCTGCAAGGGTTCTATTCGATATGGGACGCCACCGGCGGTGCCGGGCAAATCACCGTGTCGAACCTGCAAGCCCAGTCGATCACGGGGGTGTTCTCGGGCAGCACGGGGCAGTTCGTGACGACCAGCCAGACCGACGTGGCTTACCCGACGAAAAAGGGTTGGTACCTGCCGTTGGTGTACAACAATGCGCTGACCGGGGAGCGGGTGATCAACCCGGCCAATCTGGTGAGCGGCCGCGTGGTCTTTACCACGGCCGCCGTGGACACTACCGACCCTTGTGCCAGCTTCGGTACCGGCAAACTGATCGAATTGGATGCGTTCAACGGTAAGATGCTCAACTATGCGGTGCTCGATACCAACGGCGATGGCACGATCAACAGCTCCGACACGATTTCCAGCGGGGTGGTCTTCACGGGGGGAATCCCGACCTTGAGCGCCGTCGTCAGCGCCAGCGGGGCCACCAACATGATCGTCAACGACTCCAGCGGCAACATCACCGAACTGCTGGAAAAATCCGTGGGCGGCAGCCGCCGCATCATGTGGCGACAAATACAATGAAGAGGCAAGGCATGCGCAGATCCAACCGAGGTTTCACCTTGATCGAAATCATGATCGTGATTGCGATCATCGGTATCGTGATCACCGTCGGCTATCCGAGCCTGACCGAATACATGAAGAAGGGCCGACGGGCTGAAATTGCCGGGCTGTTATCGGAGCAGGCGCAAATTCTCGAGCGCTACTACTCGAAGAACAACCGCTACACCGATGCGACTGGCCTGAGCAGCGGCAACGATTTCTATACCATTACCCAGACTTTGACGGATCAGAGCTTCATCCTGACGGCTGTGCGCAGGAGCGGCTCGTCCATGGCCACGGATAAATGCGGTGACTTCAGAATCACCAATACCGGCGCACGAACTGTGGAAAACACCGCCGCCGGGATGACCGCCAAGGATTGCTGGGGCCGCTGAGTTTCTTTTTTCGGGCGCAGCCTTGCGCCCTCTGTCTTATGAGTCGAATCAGAACATGACCAGGCAACAGCAAGTGGTGATTGTCGGCGGCGGAGTCATTGGCCTGCTGACGGCGTTCAATCTGGCGTCCGAAGGGCAGCGTGTGGTGTTGCTGGACCGTTCCAGTCTCGGCCAGGAGTCGTCCTGGGCCGGCGGCGGTATCGTGTCGCCGTTGTATCCCTGGCGCTATAGCCCAGCAGTCACGGCGCTGGCCCATTGGTCGCAGGATTTTTATCCACAGCTGGGCGAGCGTTTATTCGCGGCGACCGGGATTGATCCGCAAGTGCATGTCACCGGTCTGTATTGGCTGGACCTGGACGATCAGGATGAGGCGCTGGCCTGGGCTGAGCGGGAAGGGCGCCCGCTGCGAGCTGTGGATATCTCCGCTGTTCATGATGCCGTGCCGGTACTGGGTCCTGGTTTTTCCCGGGCGATCTACATGGCCGATGTGGCCAACGTGCGTAATCCTCGCTTGGTGAAATCCCTCAAGGCGGCCTTGCTGGCGCTGCCCAACGTCGAGGTTCATGAGCACTGTGAGGTCAGTGGGTTCATTCGCGAGGGGGCGACTGTTATCGGGGTGGACAGTTCGGCGGGCCCGATACGTGGCGACCAGGTGGTGCTGGCTGCAGGTGCCTGGAGCGGTGAGTTGCTCAAGACGCTGGGGCTGAAGTTGCCGGTCGAGCCGGTCAAGGGCCAGATGATTTTGTACAAGTGTGCGTCGGATTTTCTGTCGAGCATGGTGTTGGCCAAGGGACGTTATGCGATTCCCCGTCGCGATGGGCATATCCTGGTTGGCAGTACGCTGGAGCGTGAGGGCTTCGACAAGACGCCGACCGATGCTGCCCTGGACAGCCTGAAGGCTTCGGCGCAGCAGTTGATTCCGGCGCTGGCGGGGGCTGAGGTGGTTGGGCATTGGGCTGGGCTGCGGCCAGGGTCGCCGGAGGGCATTCCCTATATCGGCGAAGTGCCGGGGGTTGCGGGGCTGTGGTTGAATTGTGGGCATTATCGCAATGGGTTGGTGTTGGCGCCGGCTTCGTGTCGGTTGTTTACGGACCTGATGTTGGGGCGGGAGGCGGTGATTGATCCTGCGCCTTATGCGCCGGCGGGGCGGTTGGTTTTTTGATTGGGTACATATCCGTTGCTGCGGTAACGGCTACTTAGGGTTCCGCCCTGACGGCGTCTCACTTTTGAAAAGCGCAAAAGTAAGCAAAACGCTTTAGCCCCACCACTCGGTGCCTCGCTAGGGCTCGGCATGCCCGAACGTAGGCATTGCTCCGTGGGCCGCCGCGAAGGGCCATCCATGGCCCAGCGCGGCTACCTCGGCATCCATGCCGAGGTGCCCACTGCGCAATGCCTACGTTCGGCCATCGTGGTTAATGGGGCGCCGAGATCAACGTCCGACGCGAGGCGGCCTGATAGCCGACCTGTCTCTTTTGTCGTACTCCGACCCAATTGTGGGGGCGAGCTTGCTCGCGAAGAGGCCGGTACATACGACATCCTGTTGACTGCGGTCGCACCTTCATAGCCTCAGCCTGTTCGCGATGGCGGTAATTCCGTGACATAGCGGTTGGATTTACTGCTGTCATCGCGAGCAAGCTCGCTTCCACATTTTCGACCTTCAACAATCACAAAATTTGTATACGCCACCCATCCCTTGTGGGAGCGAGCTTGCTTGCGATAAGGCCAGCAAACACAACATCCTCATCGACAGTGGCATCGCCTTCGCGAGCAAGCCCGCTCCCACAGGAGAAACGCGGTCCCACCCCAACCAGGCCGGCTATCAGGCCGCCTCGCGGTGGACGTTGATCTCGGCGCCCCGTTAACCACGATGGCCGAACGCAGGCATTGCGCAGTGGGCAACCCGGCATGGATGCCGGGTTAGCCGCGCTGGGCCATGGATGGCCCTTCGCGGCGGCCCACGGAGCAATGCCGGAGAGAGGGCACACCGAGCCTAGGCGAGGTGCCGAGTGGTGGGGCAGAAGCGCTTTGGTTACTTTCGCGCTTTTCGAAAGTGACCCGCCGTCAGGGCGGAACCCTAAGTAGCCGTTACCGCAGAAACGGATATACACACTCCCGATGCCCTGACAGCCGACCAGAATTTGTGGGAATGGTCGGACAACCCTCAAATTTAAGCAGACTTTTCCGACGATCTCTGGCGGTTGCCGAGTGGGAAGGGCTCTAGCTAACCTTCTCCCGTCGCTGCCAATTCAGCGATCGGGCGTCGCGGCCCGAAAACTTGGTAGTCCATTCCCCCTTTGGAGTACCGCAATGTGTAACAAACCTCCATCACCTTCAGAAACCAATAACGCTTCTCCCAATTCCAGCCTCAACCCCAAAAAGCTCGACGAAGCCGCCAAGCGCGCCCTCGACTATTACCTAGCCCCAAAGCCTGAAGCCAAAAAGAAACCACCCTCAAACCAGCTATTCACCGTCGTGGAAGGCATCGACGTCGAATGCCTCCTCGCCAACCTCAGCGAAACCCTGGCCTCAGCCAGCGCAACAATCAGCGACCTGGCCTTCGAACTCGACGGCTCGCGACGGCATGTTGCATTGGGCGTGCAACAGCTGATCGAGTTGAGTGAGCTGCTAGCCAATCGTGTGCTGGACGAGCAGGTGCCGGTGCCGAAGGGCTAGAAAAGCTGCCAAGGCGAACACAGCACCTGTGGTGAGGGGATTTATCCCCGTTGGGCTGCGAAGCAGCCCCAAAAAGCAGCTACTCAAACAACCTGATACACCGAGGTGCCAGGTTCGGGGCTGCTGCGCAGCCCAGCGGGGATAAATCCCCTCGCCACACAGTTCGGTGTAGATCCTGCCATTCGGTGCAGACCCAGCCATTGGTTGAGCTGAGCCGGCCACATGCTCAATCCAACCCCAATTTCTTCAACCGATAGCGCATCGACCGAAACGACAACTTCAACCGCTGCGCCGCCGCCGTGCGGTTCCAGCGGGTTTCCTCCAGGGCCTGGAGGATCAGCTTGCGTTCGACGTCTTCCAGGTAGTCTTCCAGGTTATCGACCTGCATCAAGTCGGGGTTGCCCGGTTCTGCGCTGCCATTACCCTCGGCCAAACGCAGGTCATCCGCTTCGATCTGCTGCTGTTCGCAAAGGGTGTAGGCCCGTTCGAGCATGTTCTCCAGTTCACGCACGTTGCCCGGGAAACGGTAACTCCTGAGAGCGTCCAACGCCTGGGGATGCAACTTGACCGGTGGACTGCCTGTGTTGGCTGCCAGGCGCAGAAGCATGTGATTGGCCAGCAGTTCGATGTCTTCGCGGCGTTCACGCAATGGCGGGACGCGCAGTTCGATGACGTTCAGCCGGTAATACAAATCCTGGCGAAAGCGCCCGGCGGCCACTTCGCCGTCCAGATCCTTGTGGGTCGCGCAGAGGATGCGCACGTCCACCACTTCTTCCTGCTGGCCGCCAACAGCGCGCACGGCCTTTTCCTGGATCGCCCGCAACAGTTTGACCTGCATCGCCAAGGGCAGGTCGGCCACTTCATCGAGGAACAAGGTCCCGCCATGGGCGGCCTGGAACAAACCTGGCTTGTCCTCGATGGCGCCGCTGAAGCTGCCTTTTCGATGGCCGAAAAACTCACTTTCCATCAGCTCCGTGGGAATTGCCCCACAGTTGACCGGTACAAAGGGCAGGTTGGCACGGGGGCCTTGTTCGTGGATCAGCCGGGCGACCAGTTCCTTGCCGCAGCCCGATTCCCCGCTGATGTACACCGGTGCCTGGCTGCGGGCGAGTTTTTCGATCTGCTTGCGCACGCTGAGCATGGGGGGCGAGTCGCCCAGCAGGCTGCGCTCGAGGGTGGTGCCAGGCGTGGCGACCGGCGGCAGGCGCAGGGCACTGGTGACCAGTTCCCGCAGCCGACCCAGGTCTACCGGTTTGGTCAGGAAGTCGAAGGCGCCGGCCTTGAGGGCGTCGATGGCGGTTTCCAGGCTGCCGTAGGCGGTGATCATTGCCACGGGGAGCTGGGGGTAACGCTGCTGGATGTGTTGCACCAGTTCCAGGCCGGTGCCGTCGGGCAGGCGCATGTCGGTCAGGCACAGGTCGAAGGCCTCGCCGGCCAGCAGGTTCTGGGCTTCGGCGAGGTTCTTGGCGCTGCGGGTGTCGAGTTTCATCCGGCCCAGGGTGATGTCCAGGAGTTCGCGGATGTCCGGTTCGTCATCGACGATCAGGATTCGTTGCCGTGAGCGTGTATTCAAATCTGTTTCCGTCCGTGAGCAAAGGTGATGCGAAAGCAACCGCCGCCTTGGCGTGGTTTGAAGTCTAGGCGGGCCTGGTTGCTTTCGCACAGCTCACGGGACAGATAGAGCCCAAGGCCGGTGCCCTGGCTGCTGGTGGTGAAGAAGGGTTCGAATAAATGTGCCTGTTGCTCTGGCGTCACGCCAGGGCCGTTGTCGATGATGTCCAGGGTGGATAACTGGCTGTGGGGGTCGATGAACAGTTTCAGCCAGGCCTCGGCCTGTTCGTGGGCCATGGCGCTGTGGCGCCAGGCGTTGCGCAGCAGGTTGTCGAGTACCTGGGTCAACTGGTCGGGGTCCATCAGCGTGGTGTAGTCACCCGGGTCGATGCTCAGGTGCAAGTGCTGGTGCTCGGCCATGCTTTCGCGGGCCTGCCGGACGAATTGGTCGAGCCAGGTCCGCAGGTCGAGGCGTTGGGGGGGGGGTTGCTGGCGGCGAGACAGCTGCAGGACGTTTTCAATGACGCGGTTCATTCGTTGGGAGTGATCTTGAATAATCTGCGTCAGACGCCGATCCGCGTTGTTCAGTTCCTCGGATTCGCGCAGTAATTGCGCTGCGTGGCTGATGGCGCCCAAGGGGTTGCGGATTTCATGGGCGATGCCAGCAGTGAGGCGCCCGAGGGAAGCGAGTTTCAGTTGCTGGGCCTGCTGCGCAACCTGGGCCAGGTCCTCAAGGAATACCAGCAACTGCTGTTGATCGTAATGCCCCAAGGCGATGAAGCTCGGTTGCAGGGTCAGGCCTGTGCCGGTCACGGTCAGGCTGGGAGGGCGCAGGCTGGGGTTGTTCAGCCACAATTGCAGGCGTTCGACCAAGGCGGTGCAATAGTCATCGATTCGCTGGCCGACCAGGTCGTGTATGCCCAGCAGGTTCAAGGCGCTTTCGTTGGCCAATTGCACGCGCCGCTCGCGGTCGAGCACCAGGATACCTGTGCGCATGCGTTGCAGGATCAGTGCGTTGAGCGCTTCGAGGCCGATCACCTCGCTGGCTCGTTGCTCGGCCAGGGTTTCACTGGCTTCCAGTCGCCGGGTCAGGCCCTGTACCAGCAGGGCGGCGGCAAAACACAGCGCCCCGAGGGTGCCGGCTTGCAGATAACTGCTGGGACGGTTTGAATCGCTCAGGCCGAGGAAAAAAGTCGACCCGACGATACCGATCGTGGCGACAGCGGCGATCAACAGGCCGACCCGGCTTCGCAACAGCGTATTGCCGATGGCTACCGAGACAATGAGCAGGTTGCCGATGGCACTGGGCACACCGCCCGCGGCGAAGAACAGCCACGAAAGCAGCAGAACGTCGGTGAGGGCCAGGCCGAACAGCCGGGCGGGGCGGCGAATGTTCTCAAGGAACACCACCAGCAGGATGTTCAGCACCAGGTACAACCAGCTGCCGTTGCGCAGCAGGTCGTCGTTGGCGAACTCCAGCAGGCGGTTGTCCAGCTTGCTGGAGATCAGCAGCACCAGGGTGATGCCGATGCTCAGGCGATACAGGTGATAGAGACGCAGCAGGCGCTGCGCCTGTTTTTCGCGTGGGCTTGAGGCCTCAGCGATCACGAGTGCCCGGGCCTTGCTCGAGATGAGCCTGGCTGCAATACCATTGTTGTTCGAGGGCCAGGGCCCGGTCACGGGGCAGATGTACGCCGCAATGGGCGCAACGAACCATGGGTGGTGCGTCCTGCTCCCGGGGAGCGTTCGGCGCGGATGAGGTGCTCTTGAACTTGCGCCAGAACCATACCGCGGCGGCAATCAGGGCGATCCAGAACAGTAAACGAAGCATGATGGGCGGCTTTTTGGCTAGAGATCAGGCAGTTTAGCCAAGGACAGGAACGGCGCACAGCGCAATAAAACCCAGGCATAAAAAAGGGAGACCCGCGGGTCTCCCTTTTTGCTGAGGCCTTGGCCTCAGTCGAACATACCGAAGGTCATGTAGCTGAACCAGGAGCGATCGGTGGATTCGCTCTCAGGCTCTTCTTCTTCGATCACGTCGCCATTTTCGTCCTTGGGCTTGAGCTCGTTTGGAATGGCTTCCTTGGCGTCCTGGAACTGACGCTGCACGTCCTGGTTGGCGCGGGTTTCGCCCGGCGGCAGAGGTGGACGGGACTCGATCAGGCCCAGGGTCGCCTTGCTCAGCCACGAACGGTTGTCCGCTTCGTCGACCCGTGGGGTGAACTGGCCATCGACCAGGGATGGGTGATCCGGGTAGTTCAGCTTGAGGGTTTCCAGGCTGGTGGCCGCCAGGTCGTCCAGGTGCAGGCGCTGGTAGGCTTCGGTCATCACGGCCAGGCCGTCACCCACCGAAGGGGTTTCCTGGAAGTTTTCCACTACGTAGCGGCCACGGTTGGCGGCGGCAACGTAGGCCTGACGCGTCAGGTAGTAGTCGGCCACGTGGATTTCGTAGGAGGCCAGCAGGTTGCGCAGGTAGATCATGCGCTGCTTGGCGTCCGGCGAGTAGCGGCTGTTGGGGAAGCGGCTGGTCAGTTGGGCGAACTCATTGTAGGAGTCGCGCGCGGCGCCCGGGTCACGCTTGGTCATGTCCAGCGGCAGGAAGCGCGCCAGCAGGCCGACGTCCTGGTCGAAGGAGGTCAGGCCCTTGAGGTAATAGGCGTAATCGACATTCGGGTGCTGCGGGTGCAGGCGAATGAAACGCTCGGCGGCGGACTTGGCTGCTTCCGGCTCGGCGTTCTTGTAGTTGGCGTAGATCAGCTCCAGCTGGGCCTGATCGGCGTAGCGACCGAACGGATACCGCGACTCCAGCGCCTTCAGCTTGGCAGTGGCGCTGGTATAGCTGTTGTTGTCCAGGTCGTTCTGCGCCTGTTGGTACAGTTCGACTTCGCTCAGGTTTTCGTCTACGACTTCCTTCGACGAGCAAGCAGCAGTCAATGCGAGGATGGCGATCAGCAGCAGGTGTTTCACTTGCATGGCGGCTTGCGTCCCTATGACGGCCGCTGTCTTGGGCGGGGCCGTCCTGTTATGATGAGCGCCCCGTTGAAAGCCTCGGGGCAAAAGACGCCGTATTTAACCACAAGCGCGCAGCCGAAACCAAAGGCTGTGCCGACGCCTAGTCCGAGCATGTCCGATAAAATAGAACTTCGCGCAGAGGTGCCGTCCGAATTGGGCGGCCAACGCCTCGATCAAGTCGCCGCACAACTCTTTGCCGAGCACTCTCGCTCGCGCCTTTCCGCCTGGATCAAGGACGGCCGCCTGACTGTGGATGGGGCGGTGATCCGCCCGCGCGACATCGTCCACGGCGGTGCCATTCTCGAGCTGACTGCCGAACAGGAGGCCCAGGGAGAATGGGTCGCCCAGGACATCGCCCTGGACATCGTCTATGAAGACGATGACATCCTGGTGATCAACAAGCCTGCGGGCCTGGTGGTGCACCCGGCGGCTGGGCATGCTGATGGCACCTTGCTCAATGCCTTGCTGCACCACGTACCGGACATTATCAATGTGCCGCGTGCTGGCATCGTCCATCGCCTGGACAAGGACACCACCGGTCTGATGGTGGTGGCCAAGACCATCCAGGCGCAGACACAGCTGGTCACACAGCTGCAAAGCCGTAGCGTCAGCCGTATCTATGAATGCATCGTGATCGGGGTCGTCACCGCCGGTGGCAAGATCAACGCCCCTATCGGTCGTCACGGCCAGCAGCGCCAACGCATGGCGGTGATGGAGGGCGGCAAGCAGGCGGTCAGCCATTATCGCGTGCTCGAGCGTTTCCGCTCCCACACCCATGTGCGGGTCAAGCTGGAAACCGGTCGGACCCACCAGATCCGTGTGCACATGGCCCACATCAACTTCCCGTTGGTGGGTGACCCGGCCTACGGCGGTCGTTTCCGCATTCCGCCGGCTGCCAGCCAGACCATGGTCGAATCGCTGAAGAATTTCCCGCGCCAGGCGTTGCATGCACGTTTCCTGGAGCTGGATCATCCGACGACCGGCAAGCGCATGAGCTGGGAGTCGCCGTTGCCGGATGACTTCGTCTGGCTGCTGACATTGCTCAAGCAGGACCGCGAGGCGTTCATCGGATGAGTCACTGGCTGATACCCGACTGGCCCGCGCCGGCCGGGGTCAAGGCCTGCATCACGACCCGTGAGGGTGGCGTCAGCCTGGCGCCGTTCGACAGCCTCAACCTGGGCGATCATGTCGGCGACGATCCAGCGGCCGTCGCCGAAAACCGTCGTCGCCTCACCGATCAATTCGCCATCACCCCGGCCTGGCTACAGCAGGTCCACGGCATTGCCGTGGTCGAGGCTGATCCGGCCCAGGTGGCGACCGCCGATGCCAGTTGGACCGACACGCCCGGTATCGCCTGCACCGCGATGACGGCGGACTGCCTGCCTGTGCTGTTCTGCAACCGTGCCGGCACCCGCGTCGCGGCGGCCCATGCCGGCTGGCGCGGGTTGGCGAACGGCGTGCTGGAAGCCACCCTCGACAGCCTTGCCGTGCCCGCGGATGAAATCCTCGCCTGGCTCGGCCCGGCCATCGGCCCGCAAGCGTTTGAAGTCGGGCCGGAAGTCCGTGAAGCCTTCATCGCGCAACTGCCCCAGGCAGCCCAAGCCTTTGCCGCGAGCCCAAACGCCGGCAAGTTCCTCGCCGATATCTACGCGTTGGCACGGCTGCGCCTGGCCGCACATGGTGTCACGGCCGTCTACGGTGGCGGTCTCTGCACCGTGACCGACCCCCGTTTCTTTTCCTACCGCCGCAACCCGCGCACCGGTCGCTTCGCTTCGCTGATCTGGATCGAACGCTAGACTTCTCTGATCTGTATCAAGGGCGCCCGGCTTGAATCTTCCAGAATCGACCACATCTATAACGGTATCTGGCAGGTTTCTTCATTCAGGATGTTTCCACGGTCCGGCCTGCTCATTAGGAAGGTGACCCATGCGTATTGATCGTTTAACCAGCAAATTACAGTTGGCCCTGTCCGATGCCCAGTCCCTGGCCGTCGGTCTGGACCATCCCGGTATCGAACCGGCGCATTTGATGCAGGCCATGCTTGAACAGCAGGGCGGCTCCATCAAGCCCCTGCTGATGCAGGTCGGCTTTGACGTCAACAGTCTGCGCAAAGAACTGGCCAAGGAACTCGACCAGTTACCCAAGATCCAGAATCCCACCGGTGACGTGAACATGTCCCAGGACCTGGCGCGGCTGCTCAACCAGGCCGATCGCCTGGCCCAGCAGAAGGGCGACCAGTTCATTTCCAGCGAGCTGGTGCTGCTCGCCGCCATGGACGAGAACAGCAAGCTTGGCAAATTGTTGCTCGGCCAAGGGGTGAGCAAGAAAGCGCTGGAAAATGCTATCAACAACCTGCGTGGCGGCGAAGCAGTCAACGACGCCAACCACGAGGAGTCGCGCCAGGCGCTGGACAAATACACCGTCGACCTGACCAAGCGTGCCGAGGAAGGCAAGCTCGACCCGGTGATCGGCCGCGACGATGAAATCCGCCGTACGATCCAGGTGCTGCAACGCCGCACCAAGAACAACCCGGTGCTGATCGGCGAGCCAGGTGTGGGTAAAACCGCCATTGCCGAGGGCTTGGCCCAGCGCATCATCAACGGCGAAGTGCCGGACGGCCTCAAGGGTAAGCGCCTGTTGTCCCTGGACATGGGCGCCTTGATCGCCGGTGCCAAGTACCGTGGCGAGTTCGAAGAACGGCTCAAGGCTTTGCTCAATGAACTGTCCAAGCAGGAAGGGCAGATCATCCTGTTCATCGACGAACTGCACACCATGGTCGGTGCGGGTAAAGGCGAAGGCTCGATGGATGCCGGCAACATGCTCAAGCCTGCGTTGGCCCGTGGCGAGTTGCACTGCGTCGGCGCGACCACGCTCAACGAGTACCGCCAATATATAGAGAAGGATGCGGCGCTGGAGCGGCGCTTCCAGAAAGTGCTGGTGGAGGAGCCGAGCGAGGAAGACACCATTGCCATCCTGCGCGGCCTCAAAGAACGCTACGAAGTTCACCACAAGGTGGCGATCACCGATGGCGCGATTATCGCGGCGGCCAAGCTCAGCCACCGCTACATCACCGACCGCCAGTTGCCGGACAAGGCCATCGACCTGATCGACGAGGCCGCCAGCCGCATCCGCATGGAAATCGACTCCAAGCCCGAAGTGCTGGATCGGTTGGAGCGCCGCCTGATTCAGCTCAAGGTCGAATCCCAGGCCCTGAAGAAAGAAAGCGACGAAGCGGCGAAGAAGCGTCTGGAAAGGTTGCAGGAAGAGATCGTTCGTCACGAGCGTGAGTATTCCGACCTCGAGGAAATCTGGAACTCGGAGAAAGCCGAAGTCCAGGGTTCAGCGCAGATCCAGCAGAAGATCGAACAGTCCCGCCAGGAGCTGGAAGCGGCCCGTCGTAAAGGCGACCTCAACCGCATGGCCGAGCTGCAGTACGGGGTGATCCCGGACCTGGAGCGCAGCCTGCAAATGGTCGACCAGCACGGCAAGAGTGAAAACCAGTTGCTGCGCAGCAAGGTCACCGAGGAAGAGATTGCCGAAGTGGTCTCCAAATGGACCGGCATTCCGGTGTCGAAAATGCTCGAAGGCGAGCGCGACAAGCTGCTGAAGATGGAAAGCCTGCTGCACCAGCGTGTGATCGGCCAGGAAGAGGCAGTCGTGGCAGTGTCCAATGCCGTACGCCGCTCCCGTGCCGGGCTGTCGGACCCTAACCGTCCGAGCGGCTCGTTCATGTTCCTCGGCCCTACGGGGGTCGGTAAAACCGAACTGTGCAAGGCGCTGGCCGAGTTCCTCTTCGACACCGAAGAGGCCATGGTGCGCATCGACATGTCCGAGTTCATGGAGAAACACTCCGTGGCGCGGCTCATCGGTGCGCCCCCGGGTTATGTCGGTTATGAAGAGGGCGGTTACCTGACCGAGGCAGTGCGTCGCAAGCCGTACTCGGTGATCCTGCTCGATGAGGTCGAGAAGGCGCATCCGGATGTGTTCAACATCCTGCTGCAAGTGCTGGAGGATGGTCGCCTGACTGACAGCCACGGGCGCACGGTGGACTTCCGCAACACGGTGATCGTGATGACCTCCAACCTGGGCTCGACGCAGATCCAGGAACTGGTGGGCGACCGCGAAGCACAGCGTGCGGCGGTGATGGACGCGATTTCCACCCACTTCCGGCCGGAGTTCATCAACCGCGTCGACGAAGTGGTGATCTTCGAGCCATTGGCCCGTGATCAGATTGCCGGCATTACCGAGATCCAGTTGGGTCGCCTGCGCAGTCGTCTCACAGAGCGTGAGCTGAAACTGCAATTGAGCGACGAGGCATTGGACAAGCTGATTGCGGTGGGTTACGACCCGGTCTATGGCGCACGGCCGCTGAAGCGGGCGATCCAGCGCTGGATCGAAAACCCGCTGGCGCAGTTGATCCTGTCGGGTCGCTTCATGCCGGGCGAGACTGTGACCGGTACAGTGGAGAACGACGAAATCGTCTTCAACTGAGGCGATTGTCTGGGCTTTTGTGGCGAGGGAGCCTGCTCCCGCTGGGTCGCGTAGCGGCCCCTCAAAAAGCGAGGAGTGCTTCGCGCTCCAGCGGGAGCAGGCTCCCTCGCCATGGCCGGTGTTCTTTTCCTGATTTATGGGGGGGCTCGCTTCCAAGCGCCATTTTTTTCATCAGGCCGTTGAACTCAAAGGAAAAGGCTTGTAAAGTGCGCCCCGCAGTCAGTCACCCCAAGGGTTACTTCTCGCTGAGAAGGAATCCAAAATAAGTTGCAAATCATTGTCTTGAAAGCAATTTAAGGGGTTGACAGAGGTTTTGAAGATTGTAGAATAGCGCGCCTCAGACACACGAACGCAGCGATGCGTAAGGGTAGAAGAGGTTGAAGCTAGCTTCAACGTTGTAACTTGAAATATCAGTTCCGTGATAGCTCAGTCGGTAGAGCAAATGACTGTTAATCATTGGGTCCCAGGTTCGAGTCCTGGTCACGGAGCCATTTCAATCGGGGTATAGCGCAGTCCGGTAGCGCGCCTGCTTTGGGAGCAGGATGTCAGGAGTTCGAATCCCCTTACCCCGACCATTTTTGGGTCGTTAGCTCAGTTGGTAGAGCAGTTGGCTTTTAACCAATTGGTCGTAGGTTCGAATCCCACACGACCCACCATTTTTGAAACCAGTTCGCTGGAATCGAATCTTAAGATCAGAGGCCAAAAGCGCTGATCGAGAAGGCGACTTGCGAAGGTCGCCTTTTTTTTACCGGGGTATAGCGCAGTCCGGTAGCGCGCCTGCTTTGGGAGCAGGATGTCAGGAGTTCGAATCCCCTTACCCCGACCATATTGAAAATCCTCGTATCGAAAGATACGGGGATTTTTTTTTGCGTGCGATAAAGCGGATTTGACTTAAGACATCGTACAACCTGCCGATAACCCGCCGACAGGGGCCTTGCCCCACTTCAGGCCAATAATAAAAAAGGCATTCCCTATGGTTCTTCGTCAGCTGAATATCGCCCCTCGTGCCGCGTTGGGTTTTGCCTTGATCGCCGTGCTGGTGGCATTGCTCGGGGTGTTCGCGCTGGGACAGATGTCGAGTATCCGTGACAGTGAAGTCGCGGTAGAGACCCAGTGGCTGCCGAGCATTCGCGGTGGTGATGAGATCCGCGAGTGGATGTTGCGCATCCGCACCATTTCCCTGCGCATGGCCCTGGACCAGGACCCGAAGAATATTGCGGTGTATCGCGGACAGATGGATACGCGCGACAAGGAGCTGAGCGAAAAAATCGCGGCCTACGAAAAGCTCGTCGTGACGCCTGAAGGCAAGGCGCTTTATGACCAGTTCAAGCAAACCTTCGCCGCTTATCGTACGGGTATCGCCCAATCCTTCACCCTGGCAGAGCAAGGGCGTCGGGACGAGCTGATCAAGCTGCTGCTGGTGGACATGAAGACCGTGGTGGACGGTTCCGGCAAACAGCTCAACGACCTGGCGGAGCTGTTCTCCAAGCAAGTGTCCATCGAGAGTCAGAAGTCCCAGGAGCACTACGCCAATTCCCGCATGATCGTCAGCCTGTTCGTTGTGCTCGCCGCCCTGGCCACGGTGGCCCTGGCCATGCTGCTCACGCGCAGCATCGTCAAACCCTTGGGTG
The DNA here is from genome assembly GCF_900106735.1 of Pseudomonas sp. NFACC08-1. Classification (NCBI taxonomy): domain Bacteria; kingdom Pseudomonadati; phylum Pseudomonadota; class Gammaproteobacteria; order Pseudomonadales; family Pseudomonadaceae; genus Pseudomonas; species Pseudomonas sp. NFACC08-1. The sequence continues at coordinate 57,693 of NZ_FNNL01000019.1, forward strand.
AGGCGCTCAATGCTGCGGAGAACGTCGCCCGGGGTGACCTGACCCGGCCAATCGAGACCCATGGCAACGACGAAGTGAGTCGCTTGCTCAAGGCGTTGGCGGCCATGCAGCAGAATCTGCGTGAGACGTTGCAGGGCATCAGCGGTTCGGCCGCGCAACTGGCCACCGCAGCCGATGAACTGAACGCCGTCACGCTCGACAGCACCCAAAGCCTGCAACAACAGAACAACGAAATTGAACAGGCTGCCACGGCCGTCACCGAAATGACCACCGCCGTGGAAGAAGTCGCGCGCAATGCGGTTTCCACCTCCGATGCCACGCGTCAGTCCAGTGAGTCGGCGTCCCTTGGGCAACAGCGGGTCAGCGACACGGTCGACGCCATCGGCGCCCTCGCCAGCGACGTGCAAGTGACTGGCGGCCTGGTGCAATCCCTGGCCAACCAATCGCAGGATATCGGCAAGGTGCTGGACGTGATCCGCGCCATCGCCGAGCAGACCAACCTGCTGGCCCTCAACGCGGCCATCGAAGCGGCCCGGGCGGGTGAGAGTGGACGTGGGTTTGCAGTGGTGGCCGATGAGGTGCGGGCGCTGGCTTATCGCACGCAGCAATCGACCCAGGAAATCGAGCAAATGGTCCAAGGCATGCGCAGCGGCGCCACCCAGGCACTCGACTCCATGCAGGCCAGCTCCAGTCGCGCCGCCAGTACCCTGGCCATGGCGGAGCGGGCGGGGGACGCGTTGCAGACCATCACGGCGTCGGTCAATGAAATCCATGAACGCAACCTGGTGATTGCCAGCGCCGCCGAAGAGCAGGCACAAGTGGCCCGCGAGGTGGATCGCAACCTGGTGAACATTCGTGATTTGTCGGTGCGTTCGGCTTCCGGCGCGGACCAGACCAGTGCGTCCAGCCATGAGTTGTCGCAACTGGCCAATTCATTGCGCACGATGGTGCAGCGGTTTCAGGTTTGATTACTGAAGGGACATGAAGGGATGATCGCTCCCACGCCCTGCGTGGGAGTGAATCCAGTGACGCTCTGCGTCACAAAGGATGCGGAGCGTCCCGGGCTGCATTCCCACGCAGAGCGTGGGAACACGATCGTCAGTAAGGTCTCAGTGCAACTTCAGCCGTGGCTCAGTCCCGCGCCCGATCTTGCTGCCCAGCATCAGCATGGCCGTGCGGAACATGCCGTACAGAGCCATCTGGTGCATGCGGTAGAGCGAAACGTAGAACATCCGCGCCAGCCACCCTTCGAGCATCACGCTGCCGGTCAGGTTGCCCATCAGGTTGCCCACTGCCGAGAACCGCGACAACGAGATCAGCGAGCCGTAGTCGGTGTATTTGTATTCGGGCAGGGCCTTGCCCTCGATCCTCAGCTTCAAGGACTTGGCCAGCAGCGAGGCCTGCTGGTGCGCGGCCTGGGCGCGGGGTGGGACGTTGCGCTCGCTGCCGGGTTGCGGGCAGGCGGCGCAGTCGCCGAAGGCAAAGATGTTCTCGTCGCGGCTGGTCTGCAACGTAGGCAGCACTTGCAGCTGATTGATCCGGTTGGTCTCCAGCCCGTCGATGTCCTTGAGGAAGTCCGGGGCGCGAATCCCGGCGGCCCAGACTTTCAGGCTCGCGTCGATCACTTTGCCATCTGCCGTAATCAGGCTGTCGGCGGTCACTTGGCTGACGGCGGCGTTGGTCATGACGTTGACGCCGAGTTTCTCCAGGGTCTTGTGCACCGGTCCGCCGATACGTTCCGGCAGGGCTGGCAAGACGCGTGGGCCCGCTTCGATCAGAGTGATGTGCATGTTTTCCGGTTTGATCCGGTCCAGGCCGTAGGCGTGCAGTTCGTGGGCGGCATTATGCAACTCGGCCGCCAGTTCGACCCCGGTCGCACCGGCTCCGACAATGGCGACGCTGATGCGCTCGACGATATCGGTTTGCCCGGCGTGGGCGCGCAGATAGTGATGAAGCAGTTGCTGATGGAAGCGCTCGGCCTGTTTGCGGGTGTCGAGGAACAGGCAATGCTGCGCTGCGCCTTCGGTGCCGAAGTCATTGGTGGTGCTGCCGACGGCAATCACCAGCGTGTCGTAGCCCAGTTCCCGGGCCGGCAATAGCTCGACGCCCGCCTCATCGTAGGTGGCGGCCAGTTGGATTCTCTTGCGCTCGCGATCCAGGCCACTCATGCGCCCGAGCTGGAACTCGAAGTGGTTCCATTTTGCCTGGGCGACATAGTTGAGTTCGTCTTCGGAGGAGTTCAAGGAGCCTGCGGCCACTTCGTGCAGCAGCGGTTTCCAGATGTGGGTCAGGTTCGCGTCGACCAGCATCACACTGGCCGTGCCGCGCTTGCCCAGAGTCTTACCCAGACGGGTAGCCAACTCCAGACCGCCGGCGCCGCCGCCAACGATGACAATACGATGAGTCATGGGGATATCTCGCAAGGCTAAAGGAAATCGGTGCCGTTACCCGAGCGAGCGGCAGTGTGACTGGGCGGCTCATAGCGTCAGGTAACTGATCAGTCGGCTCAACAGGCCCAGGCCGATGGTCACGGCCAGTACTACCACCAGGAGCATCCACGGCCGGAAAGGCCGGCGCTCGACTCGGTGCTGGGACAGTTGCAGGTACTCTTCGACATGCTTCTGGTCTTCTGGGTTCAGGCGGCTGGTCATAAAGGCCTCGTCAGGTAGACGTTGCGGAATGTGAAGACGTTACAGCGTCCGGCTAGCCAGCATTGAAAGCAGCGTAGCCGCTCGCCGGAACGGGTTCGACGATCAGGCTGTCGTCCAGGCGAATGATTCCACTTTTTAACACCCGGGCGGTGATTCCGCCATGGCCGCGTACGGCCTGGAATGTACCTTCGCCGAGGTTTCGCTCCAATCGGGCACAAGGCTGGCACCAGCCGGTGGTTTCAAAAATGGCTTGGCCAACGCGAAAGCGCCGGCCCTTGAGGCTGAACAGATTGATGCCGCTGACCACAATATTGCGTCGCAGCTCCTGTGGCAGCACGGGCCGGTCCTCGGGACGGCCCATCAGCGAGCCGATCACGGCCAGGTGCTCCCATTGGATCAGCGTCACTTGCCGCGCATTGCGCACGCCGGGGCGAGCGTGATCGCCGGTCAGCCCAGCCTCCAGGCGGGCCTCCACGGCATCCAGTTCGATCATGGGCGCGTGGCCCTGAGGTCGTACGCCAATCCAGCGTACGCGGCCCTGCTGGGGCACAGCGGCAATCAATTCCTGCAGTGGGCTCACAGGCTGATCCCGACATCGAACACAATGCTGCGACCCAGGTTGCTGCGCAGGAAGTCCGGCGCGTCGGGGTGTGCGAACAGCACCCGGGCAAACGTCGGCCCCACCAGTGACAGCGAGCGCCAGCCCTGGCGCAGGTATTCGGTCGGCGGTGGGAAGTGACTGTTGAGGTCCAGCACTTCGCGCTTGAGGCTGGCGAAGGCGATGATGTCCAGGTCCCCCAGGTCCATGCCGCGCTCGGTGTAGTTGTGAGCTTTCTTGCGCAGGGTCGGGGCCAGCCGCATCAGGAACTCATTGGCCGGAATCCGCCGCGGCTTGGCCTCGCGACGTACCAGCTGGCTCAGGGAGAAGGCGCTGCGGCGGCGTTGCAGTTCATCGCGCCATTCGTCATTGAGGCGTCGACCTTCGTCGAGCACGAAAAACACTTCGAAATTGGCATCGCGAAACAACACGTCCGGCGGCTCGCCGGCCGGCGCGAACTCGTCGGCGCGATAAGGTACGTTCAGCCCTTGCAGCAGACGCTGGCAAACCCAACGCTCACGCTCCCATTTGCGGGCATTGGAGAGAAAGGCGTTGGCTTGCTCGGCCGCGATGGTCAGCAGGCGTAAGTAATCGGAGTCATCCATGAGCCCAAGCTTAGCGTTCAATTGCGACAAGCTGAAAGCGTTGCGTGGATTAATGGGCGTTGTGGGCGGGGTGTAGACTGCTGGTTTGAAAAAAACGTGGCGAGGGAGCTTGCTCCCGTTGGGCTGCGAAGCAGACTCGAAGCATTTGCGAGCGCTTCGCGCTCGAGCGGGAGCAAGCTCCCTCGCCACAACAGCCTGTTTGAGGCAAGGGCAAGCGAAAGGAGTAGTCCCATGATCGGTGCCGAACTGCTCTCCCCGCAGACGCTGGCGGGCGGCTGGCTGATTTTTCTGCCTGCCTTGGCTTGGGCGGTGTTTCGGGCACCGTGGGTCGAGTTGTTCACCGACAGCCGTCGCCAGCATCTGCTGTTCGGCACAGTGCTGGCGTTGTTCATGCTGTGGCTGGTGCGCCGGGATTTCGATACGGGTGTCTCGTATCATTTCATCGGCATGACTGCAGTGACGCTATTGCTGGACTGGCCATTGGCGATCCTCGGTGGCCTGTGCGCGCAGCTCGCGCTGGTGCTGCTGGGCCGCCAGGACATGGCAGCGGTAGGGGTCAACGGTGCGCTGCTGATCCTTTTGCCGGTGCTGGTCACCGAGTGCTGCGCGATCCTGGTGGAGCGCGCCCAGCCGCGCAATCTGTTTGTGTATATCTTCTGTCCGGGGTTTCTCGCGGCCGCGCTTTCGGCGCTGGCGTGCCTGCTGCTGGGGCTTGGCCTGCTGTGGTACGACGGAATATTCGCCATGCCTTACTGGCTGGAAGATTTTGTCGGCTACCTCTGGTTGATCATTTTTCCCGAGGCCTTTATCAACGGTATGGTGATCAGCGCATTGGTGGTGTTCAGTCCCGAATGGCTGGAGACCTTCAACCGCACGCGTTACCTGTCGGCTCCGTGGAACGATGAGGACAAGCCTTGATTCACGTCAAGGCTGTACCACCACACGCCATTCATGCTTTGGAAAATTTCCAGGAGCACAACCATGAGTGTTTATGAGTGGGCCAGACAAGAGATCAGGCGTAGCCACGATGCCGCAATGGAGATCGGTTTTGACCCAGGCTTGAGCCTGCGCGCCTTGCTCAGTGCGATCGTGCAACAGAGCAAGACAGTGCGCAGCCCTGAAGACCTGGCCGATGAGTTGAGTTTCCTGGCGGAAAACCTCGACGATGAACAGGACTACGGTTTCATGCGGCCTTAATGGCGAATGCCGTACACCCAAGAAAACGATGACTCTGTGGCGAGGGGATAAATCCCCTCGCCACAATGACTCAGATTTTTCCTGAGTGAGCGACACTGCCTTAATGCCGGGGCTCGAAGTCTTCGCTGAACAGCTCGTCCTCGGCGTCGGGGCTGACCGGAATCTTGTGTTCTTCCGAGGCCCAGGCGCCGAGGTCGATCAGTTTGCAGCGGTCAGAGCAGAACGGCCGGAATTTGCTCTCCGGGGTCCATTCCACAGGGGCGCCACAGGTTGGGCAATCAACGGTTGGGGTCTGGCTCATGATTGGCCTCCACGCAAAGTAAGGTAAAAGTGATGCAGGCGCTCGACCTCGCTGTGCAGCCAGGCGAGGTCGCGATCATTGACCACCACGTCGTCGGCATGGCTCAGGCGATCCTGGCGGCTGGACTGGGCCTTGAGAATCGCCTGGACCTGCTGTTGGCTGGTCTGGTCGCGCTGCAACGTACGTTCAATCTGCAATTGTTCCGGCGCATCGATCACCAGGATCCGCTGGGTCATGGCGTACTGCCCCGACTCGATCAGCAGCGGCGATACCAGGATCGCATAGGGCGATTGTGCCTGGGCCAGATGATGGGCGATTTCCTCGGCGATCAGCGGATGCAGCAGCGCCTCGAGCCAGCGGCGCTCATCGGCATTCTCGAAGATCAGCTTGCGCAGCGCCGCCCGGTCCAGGGCGCCGTCGGCCTGCAATACGCCGGGACCGAAGTGTTCGGCGATTTTCGCCAGCGCCGGGCGTCCGGGTTCGACCACCCAGCGCGCCGCATGATCGGCGTCGATGACGTGCACGCCCAGGTCGATGAAATGCTGCGCCGCCGCGCTCTTGCCGCTGCCGATGCCACCGGTCAGGCCGAGAATCCAGGGCTTTTTCACTGAGGTATTCATTAAAAACCGACAGACTGCCAATAGAAGTCGGTTATTTGACCACCCCAGAGCAAGGCAATCCAGCCGGCAATGGCCAGATAAGGTCCAAAGGGAATCTGCGTCGACTCGGGAGCATCACGCAAGCGCAGCACAATCACCCCGACAATGGCGCCCACCAGCGACGACAGCAGCAGTGTCAGCGGCAGGATCTGCCAGCCACCCCAGGCGCCGAGCATCGCCAGCAGCTTGAAATCCCCGTAGCCCATGCCTTCCTTGCCGGTGACCAGCTTGAACACCCAGAACAGTGACCACAGCGCCAGATAGCCGGCCACCGCGCCCCACATCGCCTGGTTCAAGGGCACGAAGAGTCCGAAGCTGTTGATGATCAAGCCCAGCCACAACAGTGGCAGCACCAGGGAATCGGGCAGCAATTGATGCTCGGCGTCGATCAGACTCATGCCCAGCAGGCCCCAGGTCAAGACCATCACCATCACGGCGTGCCAGCCAAAGCCGAAATGCCAGGCGACGAACGCCGATAACGCGCCGCAAGCCAGTTCGGTCAGGGGGTAACGCTTGCCGATGGGCGCGGCGCAGCTCGAACAGCGGCCGCGCAGCATCAGGTAGCTGAGCAGTGGAATGTTTTCCCAGGCGCGGATGCGATGGCCGCAGTGCGGGCACTGGGAGTGGGGCAGCATCAGATTGTAGACCGGGCCCGGGGTTTCGGCCGGCAGGCCCAGCAGGTCGTGAGCCTGCAGGCGCCATTCGCGGTTGAGCATCTTCGGCAGGCGCCACACCAGCACGTTGAGGAAGCTGCCGATGATCAGGCCGAGCAGTGCTGCAACGAGCACGAAAGCCAGGGGATACAGCACGAAGAATTCGCTCAGGGGCATGTCAGATCGCAGAGCCGAGTTGAAAGATGGGCAGGTACATGGCAACCACCAGGCCACCGACGACCACCCCCAGGACCACCATGATGAAGGGTTCCATCAGGCTGGTGAGGTTGTCCACCAAATTGTCCACCTCGGCCTCATAAAAGCTCGCCACCTTGTCGAGCATGTCGTCCAGCGCACCGGATTCCTCGCCGATGGCGGTCATCTGGACCGCCAGGTTCGGAAAGATCCCTGAGGCACGCATGGAAAAATTCAACTGCATGCCGGTCGAGACCTCCTGCTTGATGCGCTGCACGGCATGTTTGAACACCACGTTGCCGGTGGCGCCAGACACCGAGTCCAGGGCCTCCACCAGCGGCACGCCGGCGGCGAAGGTGGTGGAAAGCGTGCGGGCGTAGCGGGCCACGGCGGATTTGTACAGCAAGGTGCCTATCAGCGGCAGCTTGAGCAGCCATTTGTCGCGCCAGTCGCGAAAGCGCTCCGAACGCCTGAGCGCGTACTTCACGCCAAAAAACGCCCCCATCAACCCGCCCAGCATTACCCACCACCATTGCTGCATGATTTCCGACAGGCCGATGACCATCACCGTGAAGGCTGGCAGTTGCGCGCCGAACCCGGAGAATACCGACTCGAATTGCGGCACGACCTTGACCAGGAGGATCCCCGTGACCACTGCGGCAACGAGGACCACGGCCGCCGGGTAGGTCATGGCTTTCTTGATCTTGGCCTTGAGCGCTTCGCTCTTTTCCTTGTAGGTCGCGACTCGGTCCAGCAGGGTGTCCAGGGCACCGGCCTGTTCGCCGGCATCCACCAGGTTGCAGTACAGCTCGTCGAAATATTGTGGGCACTTGCGCAGCGCCGCGGCGAAGCTGTTGCCGGCGGCGACTTCCTGCTTCACCTCGTCCACCAGCTTGCGCATGCTGGGGTTGTCGAAGCCTTCGCCAATGATGTCGAACGCCTGCAGCAGTGGCACGCCAGCCTTGAGCATCGTGGCCATCTGGCGGGTGAAGAGGGCGATATCCAGTGGCTTGATACGCTTGCCCTTGCTGAATATCGAAGTGGATTTCTTGCGCACCTTCTGCGGGTTGATGCCTTGTTTGCGCAGCTGTGCCTTGACCAGCGCCGGGCTCTGGCCCGTCAGCTCGCCACTCATTTTTGTGCCTTTGCGGTCCTTGCCTTCCCAAGTGTAAACATCGGTTTTGACTGCCTTGACCGCCATGTTCAATCCTTGGTGACCCGGTTGATTTCTTCGAGGCTGGTGACGCCCTGCATCACTTTGAGCAGCCCCGACGTGCGCAGGTCATTGAAGCCGTCCTTGCGCATTTGCAGATCGATCTCCAGCGAGTTGCCCTCGGCCATGATCAACCGTTGCAGCTCGGGCGTGTTCTTGACCACTTCGTAAACTCCCACGCGCCCTTTGTAACCGTTGTTGCACTGTTCGCAACCGACCGGCTCATAGATCGTGAATGTGCCGAGGTGTTCCCGAGGGAAACCTTCCTTGAGCAAGGTTTCCTCGGGAATCTCGATGGCTTTCTTGCAGTGACTGCACAGCTTGCGCGCCAGCCGCTGGGCAATGATCAGGTGCACGGCGGTGGCGATGTTGAACCCCGGAATGCCCATGTTCTGCAGGCGGATCAGGGTTTCGGCAGCGCTGTTGGTGTGCAGGGTGGAGAGCACCAGGTGCCCGGTCTGGGCGGCCTTGATGGCGATCTCGGCGGTTTCCAGGTCGCGGATCTCGCCGACCATGATCACGTCCGGGTCCTGGCGCAGGAACGAGCGCAGGGCCTGGGCGAAGTCCAGCCCCTGGCGCGGATTCACGTTGACCTGGTTGATGCCTTCCATGTTGATTTCCACCGGGTCTTCGGCGGTGGAAATGTTGATGTCCACGGTGTTGAGGATATTCAGCCCGGTGTAGAGCGACACGGTCTTGCCCGAGCCGGTCGGACCGGTCACCAGGATCAGCCCTTGCGGTTGCTTGAGGGCGGCCATGTACAGGTCTTTCTGGTCCGGTTCGTAGCCCAGGGCATCGATGCCCATTTGCGCACTGGAGGGGTCGAGGATCCGGATCACCACTTTTTCGCCCCAGAGCGTGGGCAGGGTGTTGACCCGGAAATCGATGGACTTGGTTTTCGACAGACGCATTTTCAGCCGCCCGTCCTGGGGTTTGCGCCGCTCGGAAATATCCAGGCTGGCCATGACTTTCAGGCGGGCGGCGATACGGTTGGCCAGTTGGATCGGCGGCCTGGCCACTTCCCGCAGTATGCCGTCGGTGCGCACCCGCACCCGGTAGATTTTTTCATAGGGTTCAAAGTGCAAGTCGGAAGAGCCGCCCTTGATCGCGTCCAGCAGCATCTTGTTGACGAAGCGCACCACCGGCGCGTCGTCGGTGTCTTGACCGCCGATGGAGTCCTGCTTGGAATCGTCGATCGACTCGATGTCCAGGCCATCGAGATCGACATCGCCCATGCCTTCCAGGCCTGTACTGCTGGATTCGAAAAACTTTTCGATGGCGTCACTGAGCTTGTTGTCCTCCACCAGGATGGCTTCGGTGGTCAGGCCGGTACTGAACTGGATGTCATTGATGGCCTGGTGATTGGTCGGGTCGGAAATGCCCACGAACAGCTTGTTGCCGCGTCGCCACAGTGGCAGGGCATGATGTTGGCGCACCAGTTTTTCACTGACCAGCCCCGTGGGTTGGGTGTCTTTCTCCAGGCTGCTGAGGTCCAGCAGGGCCACGCCGAAATGTTCCGAGGCGATTTCCGCCACCTGACGGCTCTGGACCAGTTTGTTTTGCACCAGATAACTGACCAAGGGCATGCGACTGCGCTGGGCCTGTTGGTACGCCTGCTGAGCATTTTGCTCGGTGATCAGTTCGGCCAGCACCAGTTGCTTGGCCAGACCGCTGAGGGGAATGTCATTCATGGGAATACCGACGGCGGACAGTTCATGACTTATAGCCTAGTCAAGCATCGACGCCAAACCAGCGGAGCAGGGTGACAAAAAACGTCAGATAGTGCGGTTGTTGGGGTAGGACGCAGGAGCCTGGCCGGTCGAACCCCTTGCTGGCAGGGCGCGTAGGGTTGGCATGTGCCGTGCAACGGCCGTTTCAGGTCATGAGATTTCGCCTCATGCATTGGAGATGTCTATGAATAAGCAGAGTGGTTTTACCCTGATCGAGCTGCTGATCGTTGTGGCGATCATCGGCATTCTGGCGACGTTTGCGTTGCCGCAGTATTCCAAGTACCAGGCCAGGGCGAAGGCTACGGCCGGTCTGGCAGAGGTATCCGCGTTGAAAGTGCCATTTGAGGACGTCATGAATCAAGGGACCAATCCAACGTTGGACCTTATAGGGGGAACTGCATCCACCAGTAACTGCACGATGACCGCTTCAGGCACGGCTTCCGCAGGAACGGGTACCATCGCTTGTGTTCTTCGCAATGCACCTGCCCCCGTGGCAGGTCAAACAATTACTCTAAGTCGTTCAGCCGCGGGTGTCTGGACGTGCGGCTCTACGGCGGCCCAGGAATTCCTTCCGGCCGGCTGTACTGGCGGCGCTGCCGCTGCCGCCACTCCAGCGAGTTGATGACAGCAGGCGCCCCGCTCTGATGAGCGGGGCTTGATCTTCGAAATCGATCTGACTCCCGTACTTGGAAGCAAAGAGAAAAGCTCAGAAATTCATATGGTTAGTTGGAACCCAAAACCCGCAACTTGCATGTCCAGAATCGGCAGTTCATGCATTTTGCATGATTGTGAAAATTACCGTTTCGCTTAACTTGCTGATTTATAAGTAATTAATGAACGTTTCAAAAGTGGCACAGCCTTCGCACTACTCCTGTTAACCCTGCCGGAATGCATCACCCCGGCAGTTTCTGAGAAAAACAGGAGTTACTCGTATGAAGAAGTTCGCTATCACTGCCGCCGCTGCTACCGCTCTGACCCTGACCATGGCTAGCGCATTCGCCGAGACCACTCAAGCAACTCAGGCGCCAATGATGCTGGCTGCGGGCGAAGTGACAGAGGCCAAGGAAGACGTTTCCGATACCTGGATCACCACCAAGGTCAAAGCTGACCTGGTCACCGAAAAAGGCATTCCAGGCACTGATATCAAAGTCGAAACCAACAAAGGTGTTGTGTCCCTATCTTCGATGACCAAAGTCACTGAGGCACAAAAAGACACCGCTGTGGCGATCGCCAAGAAAATCAAAGGCGTCAAGGCCGTATCGGCTGATGGCCTGAAAGCCGAATAAGGCTAAGACTTCTCGCCTGGACTGGGAGAAGGCGCGGCAAGCGGGCCAGGATATACGTTTGCCGTCGCTTTGGAGTTCATGCGAAAGGCCACACGGACGTGGCCATTACAGGCCCCCGGCATTCGTGCCGGGGGCCTGTTCTATTGTGGGGTGGATCAATTGGGGGGCAGCGGTTGTGGATGAGTCTGTAGGATCGCCATCGCGAGCAAGCTCGCTCCCACATTGTTCTGGGTGATCTCAAAATCAGTGCTCATCGCCATCCTCCTGTGGGAGCGAGCTTGCTCGCGATGGCGGTAGTACATTCAACGCCTCTGTACGGACAAACCTCAGCGCCCCCGCTTGCTGGTGATCTGCACCAGCCGATTCCCCTCGAAGCGCAGGTATTGGTACATGCCGCTGTTGGGGCCGTAGGTCCATTCCTCCACCGGGTATTCTTCCCGGCGGTTGACACTGCGCTTGTAGCCCAGGTCATCCCGCGCCGCTGGCTCCCCGCACTTTTGCAGCACTTCGCTCGAGCGGTCGCCGACGCTGATCAGTTGGCTGCCGCAGCGCAGCGTGTCGGCAGCCGCGGCTTGGCCGGTGGCCAGCGATAGACCCAGGCAGAGTCCGAACCAGGGTTTCATCTATTCGGCATCCAGATGCAGGGGGGTAATCACCCGGCCATCGCTCTCGGCCTGGCCGAGGTTGGCGTCGATGAAGTACACGCGGTCATCGGCCAACTGGCCTTTGTCCACCAGGAAGTCCTTGATGCTACTGGCCCGTTCCTGCCCCAGTTGGCGCAAGAGCACGTCACTGCCGCTCCAGAACTTGATCACGCCTTCACGCAGTTTCTCGATACGCGCCTTTTTATCCAATTGTGTCCATTCGGCGGGCGGTTGGGTCTTGAGGCGGGTGCGGTAGATGCCTTCGAGCAGCGGCGCCTTTTCGTCCTCGGGCACCTGTATCAGCGAGGCCTGGGCCGGAACTTTGTCGCCCCGACGCTGCAGCATCTTGTAGTAGTTGTATTGATATTCGCGCTCCAGGCGTTGGGCGGCGAGCAGTGGGCCGTCGCTGCTTTCGGCGGCGGTGCCTTCGATCTCCAGGCGCAGCTCCGGACGTTTGCCAAGGGCCTCGGACAGTTTGAGCAGCACGCCTTCATTGTCTTTGCTCAGGTCGCTGGAGCCTGGCGCAAACGCCACGCTGCCCAGGTCTTCCGAGCCGCCGCCGGCCACCAGCCCACCGATAAGCTTGAACGGCGCCTGGGCCGCTCGTACCACCAGGTTGCGCAGGGTCTGCCAGATGATTGGCATGACGCTGAATTGCGGGTCGTTGAGATCGCCGGACACCGGTAGTTCGATGGAAATCTTGCCGTCGGAATCCTTGAGCAATGCGACGGCCAATTTGAGTGGCAGGCTCACGGCGTCCGGGCTGTCGACTTTCTCCCCCAGTTGCAACTGCTCGACCACCACTTTGTTCTCCGCCTGGAGCTTGCCCTGGGTGATTCGGTAATGCAGATCGAGATTGAGCCGACCCTTGCGGATGCGATAGCCGGCGAACTTGCCGGAGTAGGGCGTCAGGGTAGTCAGCTCGACCCGTTTGAAACTGGTGGCGATGTCGAGGCTGGCCATCGGGTCGAAGGGGTTGACCGCCCCTTTGATGGTGACCGGTGCATAGCGATCGACCTTGCCCTTGATGTCGACACTGGCCGGTTTGGCCTGGCGGCTGTCGATCGTGCCGATTGCACCGTTGAGCTGTTGGATAGCCGTGGCGAAATTGGGGGTCAGGCTGAAGTCGGCGAAGTTGGCCGAACCGTCATTGATGGCGATACCACCGATGTGGATGCCCAGCGGTTTTTCCTGGGGCGCCGGTTTTGCCGCGGTGTTCTTCGTGCCGCTGTCGGCCGGTTGCGGGATCAGCAGGTCATCGACGTTGGTGGTGCGGTCGTCGTTGATCATGAAGCGCGCGTACGGTTGGAACAGGTTGACCTTGTTGATGGAAAGGCTGTCACCGTGCTGATAATTCAGGCCTTCGAGGACCAGGCTTTGCCACTTGAGGAAGTCGCGGGTCTTGAGCGTGTCGAGGGTGTGCAACTGATCGACCTGGGCGCGGCCGGTGACGGCAAATGCCAGCGGTTCGGTACTTTTGAGGTCGACCGCCAGGTCACTGCCGAGCATCCCGGAGCGCAGCTCCAGGCGAATGAACGGGTTGATGTACGACTGAGCGACGCGCAGGTCGACGTCCTGGGTCTTGACCTTGAGCTTGGCGGTGATCGGGTTCAGGTTGACCTCGCCGTCGGCCAGGATCTTGCCCTGCTTGCCTACCCCGGTGTCCAGCTTGAGGGTAAAGGGTGAGCCATTGAGGGTGTCGTAGTTCTGCAGGTCGAGGTTCAGCGGGCCGACCTCCAGTGCCACCGCGGGCTGGGCCTGGCGGTCGGCCAAGTGCACCTTATAGTCGCGCAGTTGCACATCCTTCAACATCACCTGCCAGGGTTTGCTGGGCGGTGCCGGTTCAGCTTTTGGCGAGTCTGCCGCTGCCGGGGCGGATGCCGGCTCAGCCTTGACCTGCGGTTTGGCCGGCTGGCTGGCGAAGAGTTTCTGCCAGTCCAACTGCCCGTCCGCCTCGCGAGCGGCCCAGGTTTCCAGCTTCTGGCTACGGATCTTGCCCACGATAACTTGCTGCTTGGCCAGGTCCACCGAGGTTTCGCTCACGTCCAGGCGTTCGAGCTTCACCAGTGGACGGCCATCGGGTGCCTTGATGGCGAAGGGCGCGACACTGACCGCGGCGTTGTTGAGCAGCAGTTCGGTACCCTTGGCCAGGTTGAGCTTGTAGTCGGTGCTGAGGTTCAGGACGCCGTTTTCCAGAACCAGCGGCACGGCGTCGCGCACATAGGGCCACCAGGCTTTCATTTGGCCGCCAGTGACTTTGAGAGTGCCTTGGGAGGCAATCGGCGTGAGGCTGAAATTACCGGTCCAGTCGATCTGTCCGCCTTCGGGGCCAGCAGCCACCAAGGTCATGTCGGCATTGTCGTCGGGCAGGGTGCTGAGGTTTTTCAGCTCGAAATCGAGGGTGTCGTAGAGAAACTCAATGGGTTCGCTGGGGCGCAGGTCCTGAAAATGCACATAACCGCCGGCCAACTTGATTCGGTCGACCCGCAGGGGGAACGGCTTGGCCTCGGGGGCGGCGGGCGTCGGCTCGCTGGCCGGCAGCTTGAACAGGCCCAGCAGGTTCAATTGACCGTCCTTGGCGAACATCACTTCGGTCTTGGGCTTGTCCAGCTCGATGTCGACCAGGTGCAGGGCGCCCGACCACAGGCTGTCGAGCTGCAGGTTGGCATACAGCCGTTCGAAGCCGACCTGTTCCTTGCCTGGTTCGCCGATATTCAGGCCCCAGAGGGTGACTTCAAGGCTGAAGGGATTGAGTTCGATGCGCTGGATCTGGGTCGGCACCGTCGCAAAGGTGGCCAGTTGCTGGTTGGCGATGCGCAAGGCGATGCCCGGCAAAATCAGAAAGCCCAACAGGCTGTAGAGGGCCAGTGCGGTCAACAGAGCGCCGATGGCGCGAATCAATCCTTTGGGCATGTGCGGCTTCATCTTGGTGTGAATTCGGAGTGCCTTGGAGTATGGCATGCGTTTACGGTTCCGAAGCCACTGTGATTTATGAGATTTGTCCGTTTTTTGCGTGAGAATTCTGAGCCTGGCTTAGAGCTGGAGGACCAGGGTCTTGAGTGGCGGTTGCTGGTCGAGGGAGGGGAAATCGCTGCCGGGCGTCAGCACGCTCCACTCGCGCACCGGGCGACCGGCTTTTTCCGCACAACGCAGTACCTGTTCGCGCCAGTCGTCCATGGGCACTTTTGCCAGGTTGTTGCAGCAGATCAGCACGCCATTGTCGGCGGTGGTGAGCAATGCCGGTTTCAGCAGGCTTTGATAGTCGCGCAACAGATCGACGGTGCCGAACGCACTTTTGGCCCAGGCCGGCGGATCGAGCAGCACCAGGTCGTACTGGCGTTGTTCCAGGCGCACGTAGTTGGGCAGTTTCTGCCCGCGCCGCTGGCTGATGGGCAGGCCGGCCAGTTGGCGGATCGCCGGAAAGTAATCCGACTGCACGAACGCCATCGGCGGCAAATCGGGGTTGAGCAGGCCGTTTTCGCGGCCCACCGCCAGGTTGCCTTCGGCGAAGTCCAGGTTGCACACCTCCCGCGCGCCGCCGGCCGCAGCGCTCAGGCCGACGCCGCAGGTGTAGGCGAACAGGTTCAGCACACTTTTGTTGCGGCTGTGTGCCTTGACCCAGCCTCGGGCGTTGCGCAGGTCGAGAAACAGCAGTGGGTCCTGCCCGGCATGGCGACCGCGGACGCGATAATTCAAGCCCCATTCATGCCCGACCAGGTCTTGCAGGGCGGCCTCGTCCGCCTGATAGACGGTGTCCTGGCGGTCGACGCGCGAATTGCCCCGGGCGCGGTCGTTGTAGACCAATAGCGTCTCCAGGCCCAGCCGTTCGTTGACGATGCCGTGCAGTTGCAGCAGGTCGTCGCGCTCCAGCGCTTTATGGAAGCTCTGTACCAGCAGTTGCGGGCCGTAGCGGTCGATGGTCAGGCCGGGTGCGCCTTCCTGGCTGCCATGGAACAGGCGATAGCAGTCGGTGCCTTGCTGGTGCAGTTGGTCGAGCAACTCGTGGCGCTGGTCGAGGGCGGCGCGCAGCGCCTGATTCAAGGAAGACATGCCGGGCGCGCCTTAGAGAAATGAGGCGCGGGAGTTTAGCAGTTATACAAACCCAGGTTGGGGGATTGCATACGGATCTGGAGCCGGGCACCGATCTGTGGCGAGGGAGCTTGCTCCCGCTGGGCTGCGCAGCGGCCCTATCTTTTTTGGGAGCGCTACGCACTCCAGCGGGAGCAAGCTCCCTCGCCACAAAGGCACGGTGCTTCTGGGAAGCCAAGTTGTCTGGCTCAGCGATTCAGGCGTTTGTCGATCAGCCCCTCCACCACACTTGGATCGGCCAGGGTCGAGGTATCACCGAGGCTGTCGAGTTCGTTGCAGGCGATCTTGCGCAGGATGCGCCGCATGATCTTGCCCGAACGGGTCTTGGGCAACGCCGGCGCCCACTGGATCAGCTCCGGTTTGGCGAAGCTGCCGATTTCCTTGCTGACGTGGGCCAGCAGTTCCTTCTTCAACTCGTCATTGGCCTCCACACCGTTCATCGGCGTGACAAAGGCATAGATGCCCTGGCCCTTGAGGTCGTGGGGGTAGCCGACGACGGCTGCTTCGGCAATGTTGTCGTGCAGCACCAGGGCGCTTTCCACCTCGGCGGTGCCGATGCGATGCCCGGAAACGTTGATCACATCGTCGATGCGCCCGGTGATCCAGTAATCGCCATCTTCGTCGCGGCGCGCGCCGTCGCCGGTGAAGTAATAGCCGGGGTAGGGTTTGAAGTAGGTGTCGACCATGCGTTGATGATCGCCGTAGACGCTGCGAATCTGCCCGGGCCAACTGGATTTGATCGCCAGTACGCCACTGCCGGCGCCGCTGATTTCCTTGCCCACTTCATCCAGCAAGACCGGTTGCACGCCGAACATCGGCCGGGTGGCGCAGCCTGGCTTGAGCCGTGGGGCGCTCACCAACGGGCTGAGCATGATGCCGCCCGTCTCGGTCTGCCACCAGGTATCGACAATCGGGCAACGCTGTTCGCCTACCGTGTTGAAATACCATTCCCACGCTTCCGGGTTGATCGGCTCACCAACGCTGCCGAGTAATCGCAGGCTTTTGCGGGACGTTTCCTGCAATGGGCCGGCACCTTCGCGCATCAGCGCGCGCAGGGCGGTCGGTGCGGTGTAGAAGATATTGACCTGATGCTTGTCGATCACCTCCCAGAAGCGCGAACTGCTCGGGTAGCTCGGCACGCCCTCGAAGATCAGCGTGGTGGCGCCATTGGCCAGCGGGCCGTAGACGATGTAGCTATGACCGGTGACCCAGCCGACATCGGCGGTGCACCAGAACACTTCGTTGTCGCGGTAATCGAGCACGTACTTGAACGTCATCGCCGCTTGCAGCAGATAGCCTCCCGTGGTGTGCAGCACGCCCTTGGGTTTGCCAGTGCTACCGGAGGTGTAGAGGATGAACAACGGGTCTTCGGCGTCCATCGGTTCGGGTGGGCAGTCGTCGCTCATCTCGTGCATGGCCTGGTGGTACCACAGGTCACGGCCTTCAACCCAGTTCACCTCGCCCTGGGTGCGCTCGACCACCAGCACGGTGCTGACGTTCGGGCAACTTTCCAGGGCCTTGTCGACGTTACGCTTGAGCGGTACGAAGCGCCCGCCGCGCACGCCTTCGTCAGCGGTGATCACGGTGCGGCAATCGGCGTCGAGAATCCGGTCGCGCAGCGAGTCCGGTGAGAAACCGCCGAACACCACTGAATGCACCGCGCCGATGCGGGTACAGGCGAGCATGGCGTAGGCGGCTTCGGGGATCATCGGCATGTAGATGCAGACCCGGTCGCCTTTCTTCACACCACGGCTTTTCAGCACGTTTGCGAGGCGGCACACATGGTTGTGTAGTTTTTTGTAGGTGATTTCTGCCGATTCGGCGGGGTCGTCGCCTTCCCAGATGATTGCCGTCTGGTCGCCGCGTGTTTGCAGGTGACGGTCGATGCAATTGGCGCTGACGTTCAGCTTGCCACCGGCGAACCAGGTCGCGTCGCCGTTCTTGAGGTCATAGCGCTGGACGGTTTGCCAGGGCGTCATCCAGTCGAGAAAGCGTGTGGCCTGCTCGGCCCAGAAGGCGCTGGGGTGTTCGATGGATTCTTTATAGAGCCGCTTGTACTCGTCCTGACTCAGTTGCGCAGCCCGGCGGACGGCATCGGCTTGGGGGTACTGGCTGATATCGAACATGACGGTTCCTTATTCTTGTTTTTGCGACAAGTGATAAAGATGCGCCGAGTAGCCGGAGGGTTCAAGTCATGCACAAACAACTGTGGGAGTGAGCTTGCTCGCTCCCACAGAAGTAAGTGCTTGGTGTTCGACCTGCGATCAGCCGCGATGACGCCCGCGGAAGTAGTTGATCAAGCCCTGGGTCGAGGCATCTTCGGCCGGGTTTTCTTCACTGCCCACCAGACGGTTGTAGACGCCCTTGCCCAGTTCCTTGCCCAGCTCCACGCCCCATTGGTCGAAGGCGTTGATGCCCCAGATCACGCTCTGCACGAACACCTTGTGTTCATACAGCGCTACCAGTGCGCCGAGGCGACGTGGGCTGATGCGTTCGACCACTAGGGTGTTGCTCGGACGGTTGCCGGGGATCACCTTGTGAGAGGCCAGTTTCTGCACGTCTTCTTCGCTGGCGCCCTTGTCCCGCAGCTCGGCTTCGGCTTCGGCGCGGGTCTTGCCGAGCATCAGTGCCTGGCTCTGGGACAGGCAGTTGGCATACAGCCATTGGTGATGATCGGAAACCGGGTTGAAGCTGACGATCGGCACGATGAAGTCGGCCGGAATCAACTGGGTGCCCTGGTGCAGCAACTGGTGGTAAGCGTGCTGACCGTTGCAGCCGACGCCGCCCCAGATGACCGGGCCCGTGTCGGTCGACACCGGTGTACCGTCCTGGCGCACGCTCTTGCCGTTGGATTCCATGTCCAATTGCTGCAAATGCTTGGTGATGTTACGCAGGTAGTGGTCGTACGGCAGGATCGCATGGCTCTGCGCACCCCAGAAGTTGCCGTACCACACACCCAGCAGTGCCAGCAGCACCGGCATGTTCTGCTCGAACGGGGCGCTCTGGAAATGCTGGTCCATGGAATAGGCCCCGGAGAGCAATTCCTTGAAGTTCGACATGCCGATGGCCAGGGCGATTGGCAGGCCGATGGCCGACCACAGCGAGTAACGCCCGCCGACCCAGTCCCACATCGGGAAGATGTTCTCTTCACGGATGCCGAAAGCCACGGCGGCGGCATTGTTGCTCGACACGGCGATGAAGTGGCGATACAGCTCCGCTTCGGAGCCACCCTGGGCCAGGTACCAGGCGCGGGCGGCCTGGGCGTTCTTCAGGGTTTCGAGGGTGTTGAAGGATTTCGACGAGACGATGAACAGCGTGGTCTCGGCGCGCAGCTTCATGGTTAGCTCATGGAACTCGCTGCCGTCGATGTTTGCCAAGTAGTGGCAGCGAACGCCTTTTTGCGCGTAGGACAACAGCGCTTCGGACACCAGTTCCGGGCCGAGGAAAGAACCACCGATGCCGATGTTCACCACGTCGGTGATGGGCTTTTCGGTGTAGCCGCGCCACAGGCCGTCGTGAATGCGGCCCACCAGGTCGGTGATCTGGTTCAGCACTTTGTGCACGTCCGGCATCACGTTGACGCCGTTGACCAGCAACTTGTCGCCCACCGGCCGACGCAGGGCGGTGTGCAGGGCAGGGCGGTTTTCCGAGGCGTTGACGATTTCGCCTTCGAACAGCGACTTGATCGCGCCCTTGAGGTCGACTTCGTTGGCCAGGCCCACCAGCAGATCGCGGGTCTGGGCGTTGATCAGGTTTTTCGAGTAGTCGAGAAACAGGCCGCAGCTCGACAGGGTGAATTGAGTGAAACGCTGCGGATCGGCATTGAACGCTTCGCGCATGCTGAAATCCTGCATGGCTTTGCGGTGGTCATTCAGCGCTTGCCAGGCTGGCAGAGCGGTCACGTCATGAGGGGTTCGGTAATACGCCATCGCTGCGGGTTTCCTTTTTACTTGAACGACCTTTTGTACACTAAAAATTCCGGCGCGGCTCGAGGTGGGCATCCGGACACTGCATCGACACGATCGCCGGACGCAGGGCGAATACAGTAAACCTCGCGTTGCGATCTGTCTTGACTTTGTCTGACCGGTTCCCGGTACTTTTTTATACAACTGGGCGGGAAAGGTCCGACAAACGGAAACGCAGATTGCTTACTGTGGGAGCGAGCTTGCTCGCGATAGCGGTGTGTCCGTCGACATCTCTATCAACTGACCTATCGCTATCGCGAGCAAGCTCGCTCCCACAGGGGGAAATGGTGAAGCAGGTCGATTCGATCAGGCAACCTGGACCGGGATGGCATTGCTGGTGTGACTCAGTTCATTGCCTGGCGCCATGTACAGCATGCGCGGCTTGAAGTTGACCAGCTCGGCTTCGCTGTAGTGGGCGTAGGCGCAGATGATGACACGATCCCCCACCTTGGCCTTGTGCGCTGCGGCGCCGTTCACCGAGATCATCCGCGAACCTTCCTCGCCACGGATGGCGTAGGTGGTGAAGCGTTCGCCGTTGTCGACGTTGTAGATCTGGATCTGTTCGTATTCACGGATCCCCGACAGGTCCAGCCATTCACCATCGATGGCGCAGGAGCCTTCGTAGTCGAGCACCGCGTGAGTGACTTCGGCGCGATGCAGCTTGGCCTTGAGCATGATGGCGTGCATGAATTTTTCCTTTGGTCGGGTCCGAACGGCGGGCAGTCTGCCTGAAGGCTGCCGAGGCGGCAATAACACCGCAGGACCCTTGTGGGAGTGAGCCTGCTCGCGACAGCGGTGGGTCAGTTGACCAATAGGCTGGCTGACGGATTGCTATCGCGAGCAAGCTCGCTCCCACAGGGTTTTGTGATGCTTAGGCGGGCGTGTCGAGATCCAGGTGCAGATTGTCGATCAACCGCGTAGTGCCCAGGAACGCCGCTACCAGAATCACCAGGTCACGGTCCTCGCTCAATGCCGGGCGCAAGGTCTTGGCGTGACGGATCTCCAGGTAATCGGGACGCAGGCCGGCCGCTTCGAGCTGCTTGAGCTGCTCGTCGATCAGCGCCGGGAAATCTCGTCGGCCCTGCTTGATGGCCTCGGCGATCTGGCTCAGGACGCGATAGACCACGGGCGCGACGGCACGTTGGTCCGGGCTGAGGAAACCGTTGCGCGAGGACAGCGCCAGGCCGTCCTCGGCGCGCACGGTCGGTTCGCCGATGATCTGGATCGGCATGTTCAGGTCATGGACCAGTGCGCGAATCACCGCCAGTTGCTGGAAGTCTTTCTGGCCGAACACCGCCAGGTCGGGCTGGACCATGTTGAACAATTTGCTGACCACCGTCGCCACGCCCTCGAAATGCCCCGGGCGACTGGCGCCGCACAGGCCTTCGGACAATTGCGGGACGCTGACCCGGGTCTGCCCGGCCATGCCGTCGGGGTACATCTCTTCGACGCTGGGTGCGAACAACAGATGGCAGCCGGCCTGGAGCAGTTTCTCCTGGTCGGCCGCCAGGGTGCGGGGGTATTTGTCCAGGTCTTCGCCAGCACCGAATTGCAGTGGGTTGACGAAGATGCTCGCCACCACGAAGTCGGCCCGTTGCGCGGCCTTGGTGACCAGCGCCACGTGACCACTGTGCAGGTTGCCCATGGTCGGCACGAAGGCGATGCGTTTGCCTTCGCCGCGGGCACGGGCCACGGCGGCCCGCAGTTCGCGTACGGTTTTGACGGTATTCATGCAGAAAACCCGTGTTCGGCGCCCGGGAAGGTCACGGCCTTGACCTCAGCGACATAGGCACTCAGGGCGCCCTGGATAGACGTTTGCCCTGCCATGAAGTTTTTCACGAACTTGGGTGCGCGACCGGTGATCGACAGCCCGAGCATGTCGTGCAGCACCAGTACCTGGCCATCGGTGGCGTGGCCGGCGCCGATTCCGATCACCGGGATCTTCACCGCCTGGGTGATTTCTTCCGCCAGCTCGCTGGGCACGCATTCGAGCAGCAACATCGCCGCGCCAGCCTGCTCCAGTGCAATCGCATCGGCGCGCATCTGCCGCGCCTGGTTCTCATTGCGGCCCTGGACCTTATAGCCACCGAGGATGTTCACCGCTTGTGGGGTCAGGCCCAGGTGCGCGCACACCGGGATGCCCCGCTCGGCCAGCAGCCGAATCGAATCGGCCAGCCACAACGCGCCTTCGACCTTGACCATGTGGGCGCCGGCCTGCATCAGCATGGCGCTGTTGGTCATGGTTTGTTCGAGGGTGGCATAGGCCATGAATGGCAGGTCGGCGAGAATCAGTGCATCGGTGTTACCGCGTTTGACGGCGGCCACATGGTAGGCCATCTCGGCGGTGGTCACCGGCAGCGTGCTGTCGTGACCTTGCAGCACCATGCCGAGGGAATCGCCCACCAGCAACACTTCGACACCGGCCTCATTGCAGGCGTGGGCGAAAGTTGCGTCATAGCAGGTCAGCATGGCGATTTTCTCACCTTTTTGCTTGAGACCTTGCAGCGTGGTCAGGGTAATAGCTGGCATGAAAAAGTCCTCATTAGGCGCTCTTGAGCTACTGCGAGTAACGCGCATGAATCGTCATCTATACAGGCGCACCCTCTATGTGTGGTGCTTGTAAGGCCTGGATTGCGCCCTTTAAACGCCGCGTTGGCGGCATCGGGACGCCTATAGTCGTGAGGAGCTCTCGGGAAGTCAATTGGATGTGTTACCGCCGGGTGTTACCGGGGTTACTGATGCGTTTCAGCGTAGAGGCGTGTCTCGGATCTGACTGGCGGGTCCCTGATCCTGTGGGAGCGAGCTTGCTCGCGATGGCGGTGTGTCAGTCACCCTGGATGCTGGATGTGCCGACGCTATCGCGAGCAAGCTCGCTCCCACAGGGGGGCTTTGTCAGATAGGAGGCAGGCGTTCCAGGCCAACGAATGGACACGCCGCGAGCAGATCCTTGAGCAAGCGCCCATCGGCCAGGCGCAGGTCGGCGGGTGCCAACTCGGCCAGTGGGTACAGCACGAAGGCTCGGGCCTGCATGTGGTAGTGAGGGACCTTGAGGCGAGACTCGTCGATCAGGCGATCGCCAAACAGCAGGATATCCAGGTCCAGGGTGCGTGGGCCCCAGCGTTCCAGGCGTTCGCGACCTTGTCCGGTTTCGATGGCTTGCAGCGCATCGAGCAGGTCCAGCGGTGCCAGGCGGCTGTCCAGCACCGCCACCGCGTTGGTGTAGCGCGGCTGGCCGGGCAGCAGGGAATCGCTTTGATAAAACGCCGAGACCCCCACCAGTTGGGTATCGGGCAATTGCGCCAGCGCCTGGATGGCACTGCGCAATTGTTCGGCGGGTTCGGCCAGGTTGCTGCCCATGCCGATGTAGATGCGTTCCATCGATTACTCGCCCGATGCGCTCGGTACACCGGCACGCTTGCGCTTGGCACCGCTGCTGCGGCGGCGCTTGCGCGGGCCGCTGGCGCCGTCATCCTTGCCGCTGAGCTCGCGAATCATGTCGCGGCGCTCGCTGTCGTTGGCGTCCTGGTAATCGGTCCACCATTCACCCAGGCCATCGGTCTGCTCGCCCGCGCTTTCACGCAGCAGCAGGAAGTCGTAGCCGGCGCGGAAACGAGGGTTGTCCAGCAGCAGGTCGGCACGCTTGCCGCTGCGCCGTGGCAGGCGTTCCTGCATGTCCCAGATCTCGCGGATCGGCATCGTGAAGCGTTTTGGAATGGCGATGCGCTGGCACTGTTCGGCAATCAGCTCGTGGGCGGCTTCCTGCATCGCCGGGATCGGCGGCATGCCACGCTCTTGCAGGCGCAGCACCCGAGCCGGCAGGGCAGGCCAGAGCAAGGCGGCGAACAGGAACGCAGGCGTCACCGGCTTGTTCTGCTTGATGCGCAGGTCGGTGTTGATCAGTGCTTCGCTGATCAAGGTGTGGGTGTAGGTCGGGTTGTGCTCCAGGGCCTCGGCGCTGGCGGGGAACAGCGGATCGAACAACTGCAGGTCCACCAGCATCTCGAAGGTGTCTGCGGCGTTGCCCGACAGGAACAGCTTGAGCACTTCCTCGAACAGGCGCGCCGAAGGGATTTCCCGCAGCATCGGCGCCAGTTCACGAATCGGCAAGGCGCTGTGTTTTTCGATGCCGAAATCCAGCTTGGCGGCGAAACGCACGGCCCGCAGCATGCGCACAGGGTCTTCCTGATAGCGCTGCTTGGGGTCGCCGATCAGGCGGATCAGGCGATTGCGAATGTCGTGTACGCCGTTGGCGTAATCGAGGATGCGTTCGCTGACGGGATCGTAATACAGGGCGTTGATGGTGAAGTCGCGGCGTTGCGCGTCTTCTTCCAGAGTGCCGTAGACGTTATCGCGCAGGATGCGCCCGCTTTCGTTACGGGAAGACTGGTTGCTGTCTTCTTCTTCATCGTTTTGCGGGTGATTGGCGCGGAAGGTCGCCACTTCGATGATTTCGCGACCGAAGTGGATGTGGACCAGTTTGAAGCGCCGGCCAATGATCCGCGCGTTGCGAAATTCGGCCCGTATCTGTTCCGGCGTGGCGCTGGTGGCGACGTCGAAATCCTTTGGGGTGATGTTGAGCAGCATGTCGCGCACGCAGCCACCGACCAGGTAAGCCTGGTAACCGGCGTTCTGCAAACGTTCGACGATGTTCACCGCATAACGGCTGAACTGGGCCTTTTGCAGTGAATGCTGGCCGCTGTTGAGCACTTCAGGCGTGCTGCGAATGTGTTGCGTACGACGCAAGGGAGAACGGAATGACTGGAACAGCTTCTTCAGCATGGGATGCACTGTTTGAAGGAATATTCGGCCAAAAACGAAGAATGGCCGCATGATGGGCCGAGATTCTAGCATTTAGTCGAGGGATGGTGTAGGACGCAGCAGTTTTGAGCTGCAAGCTGCAAGCGACAAGCTTTGTAGGCTGCGGGGAGGCGGAACGACAGAAACCACAAGGGGAGCCGAAGCTCCCCCAGAATTAGTTACGTGCTCTGTTTTTATTATTGGTTTTGGGCTTCTTGTTTTTGTTGAGTGCCCGCGCCACGAGGTTTTCCCTTCGTGACCCTCCCAATCGGGAGCCAAGAGCAAACGGATTGCTTTGGTCGCTGTGTTGCAGTGATCAATCGATCCAACCAGTTCAGGCACCTGTCTTGAGACAGTTTTTATTGTTCTCGGCCTGGTTGTGGGGCAAGCCCCAAATACAACGCCTCTCCAAAAGAATCAGTTAGCTGCGCCTCTCGCCGTCTTGTTTTTATTGTGCGTGAGTCGATTCGTCTTATTTTTATTGTCTTTTGCATTGCTTGTTATTGTTCTTGTATCAAAGCTATAGCAGGGTGCGTGCCAACTTTTGCGAGGCCCAGCGAAACCGGGGGTTCCAGGGTTATAACCATTTTTCCGAGGCGAAAAAAAGCCGGGGTTTCGTTACCGTAAACCCCGGCTTCTGTTACGTGAAAAAGCTGAGGTAACAGTTTTTTCACATTCGGCGGTGTTACCGCCCACACCTCAGCTTTCGCTGGTCGCTCCGGTCTTGCGCCGTGGAATCCCCAGGCGCTGGCGCCGTTCCCACAGGCACTTGCGGCTTACGCCCAGTTTGCGTGCCAGTTCGGTCTCGGTCATGTGGTCCTGGTGCTCCAGGACGAAGTGCTGGAAGTAGTCCTCCAGGGACAGGTCTTCGGTGGGCTCGTGGCTGGTGTTGTTGGCAGCGCCGCCCTGTTGCGGGGCCAGGCCGATGAACTCTTCGTCGTCCAGGTCGCTCAGTTCGATGTCGATGCCCAGCAGGTCGGCAGAGATTTCCGGGCTCTCGCACAGGATCACCGCCCGCTCGACCGCGTTTTCCAGCTCGCGAACGTTACCCGGCCAGGCGTAATGACGGATGGCCTGTTCGGCGTCCGGGGCGAACTTGAGATCGGTGCGGTTGACCCGCGCGCTCTGGCGAGCCAGGAATGCCTGGGCGATTTCATTGACGTCCGCGCCACGTTCGCGCAGGGCGGGCAGCTTCAAGGCGATCACGTGCAAGCGGTAATACAAGTCTTCGCGGAACTGGCCGATCTTCGCCAGGCTCTTGAGGTCACGGTGGGTGGCCGCGATCAGGCGGACATCGACCTTTTGCGACTGCACCGAGCCGACGCGGCGGATTTCGCCTTCCTGAAGCACCCGCAGCAACCGCGCCTGGGCTTCCAGTGGCAGTTCGCCGATTTCATCGAGGAACAGCGTGCCGCCGTCCGCCGCTTCCACCAAGCCTGCGCGCCCGGCGCTGGCGCCGGTGAACGCACCTTTTTCGTGGCCGAACAGTTCGGACTCGATCAGGCTTTCCGGGATCGCCGCGCAGTTCACCGAAATCATCGGTGCCTTGGCCCGGCGTGACAGGTTGTGCAGGGCCCGGGCTACCAGCTCCTTGCCGGTACCGGACTCGCCCTGGATCAGGACATTGGAGTCGGTCGGGGCCACTTTGCGGATCTTGCTGTACAGGTCCTGCATGGGCGGGCAGGAACCGATGATGCCAATTTCGCCATTATTGTTACTGGCGCCGGCTTTCGTCGAGGCACTGGCCTTGCCGGCGGGTTCCGCCGGGTTGCTGGTCGCCGCCTGTCGGTCGCGCAGGATGCGGGCCACGGCCTGGAGCATCTCATCGTGGTCGAACGGTTTGGCGATGTAGTCCACCGCACCCATTTTCATGGAGTCGACCGCCGAGCGCAGGCTGGCGTAACTGGTCATGATCAGCACGGGTGTGCCCTGGCCGAGCTTGATCAGCTCGGTACCCGGGGCGCCAGGCAGGCGCAGGTCGCTGACGATCAGGTCAAATGTTGGAATGCTGAAACGTTCTTGTGCTTCCTGCACTGAACCGGCTTCGCTGACCTGGTACTGGTTGCGTTCCAGCAGGCGGCGCAAGGCGGAGCGGATAATTGTTTCGTCTTCGACGATCAAAATGTGCGGCATTGATTCGATTCTCTCGACGGTCTCAGTTCACAGCGGACGTCGCTTCGACATGACGCGGCAAGGTCACCCGGATACGGGTGCCGCGTTGGCTTTGTACATCGGCCGGGCTGTCGATGGTGATTTGTCCATAATGCTCTTCAACGATGGAATAGACCAGTGCGAGGCCCAGACCGGTGCCTTCGCCAGGATCCTTGGTGGTGAAGAAAGGTTCGAACAATCGGTCCATGATGTTCTGTGGGATACCGCTGCCTTCGTCTTCGACGATCAGGTCGACCGTGTGTTCGAAGGCTTCACTCTTGACCCGCACCGCGCTGCCGGCCGGTGAGGCGTCCCGCGCGTTGGATAGCAGGTTGATCAACACCTGGGCGAGCCGCTGGGGGTCGCCGTCGACCCAGTGATCCGGATCGCACAGGTTGAAAAACTGCACTTCGAAGTTGCGTCGGTTGAGTGCTAGCAGACCAATGGCATCCTGGGCGACTTCGGCCAGACAGACGGGCTCATCGTTATGTTGGTGGCCGCCGGCATGGGCGAAGCTCATCAGCGACTGGACGATCCGCGACACACGCTTGGTCTGTTCGAGGATCTGGCCGCTGATTTCCGTCAGTTCGCCGTCGTCCTCGCGTTCTTCGCGCAGGTTCTGCGCCAGGCAAGCGATGCCGGTGATCGGGTTGCCGATTTCGTGGGCCACCCCGGCGGCCAACCGGCCGATGCTTGCCAGTCGTTCGGAGTGGACCAGTTTGTCTTCGAGCATCTGGGTATCGGTCAGGTCTTCGACCAGCAGCACCAGGCCGCTGTTACCGGGTGCCAACGGCTCGTCGATCGCGGCCTTGTGCAGGTTCAGCCAACGGGTCTGGCCGTCGAGGGCCAGGTGCTGTTTGTGCAAGTGCTCGTCCGGCAGGTCGATGAAACCTTGCAATAAGCCTTTCCACGGCTCGCCCAGGGTGCTCAGGCGTGAACCGACCACGCGCTGGGCGGCGATCCCGGTGAGTTCTTCCATGGCTTTGTTCCACATCAGGATTTCCTGGTCCTTGGCCAGGGAACACACGCCCATTGGTAGTTCCTGCAGGGTCTGGCGATGGTAACGGCGCAAGGCGTCCAGTTCGGCGGCCAGGCCCGTGAGGCGCGAGTGGTAATCCTCGAGGCGGCTCTCGATGAAGTGGATGTCTTCGGTGACGTAGTTTTCGCCGCCGGCCTTGTAGGGCAGGAACGTCTCGACCATGTCCTGGGCCACGCTGGGGCCCATCAGGCCGGACAGGTTGGCTTCGATCCGGTCGCGCAGTCGACGCAGGGCATACGGGCGACGTTCATCGAAAGGCAGGTAGAGGTCTCGCAGGGCCTGTTCGACTTCCTTTTGCGCGGCCTTGGCGCCTAAGGGCTTGGCCAGTTGCGTGGCGAATTCCTGGGGCGAGGCGGCGTGCAGTTCGCGACGCTGCGGGCGGCGGACATTGTCCACCGCGCAAGCTTCGGCGGCGCTGGCCTCTTCGCTGCTGGCGTTGGTGAACAGCGAGATCAGGGTGAACATCAGCACGTTCGCCGCCAGGGAGGCGATGGCCGCCATATGCCAACTGGTGTCGTCGAGCACGTAGATCATGTTCAGCAGCGGAATATAGAAGCCCTGCAGGTTGCCCATCAGCGGCAACAGCATCGCGACCAGCCACACCAGGATCCCTGCCAGCAGGCCGGCGATGAAGCCGCGGCGGTTGGCAGTCGGCCAATACAGCACCGACAGTACCCCGGGCAGGAACTGCAAGGTGGCCACGAAGGCGACGATGCCCAGGTTGGCCAGGTCCTGCCCCTCGCCCAGCATCAGGTAGAAGCCGTAGCCGGCCATGATGATGGCGACGATCAGCGCCCGCCGTGTCCACTTCAGCCAGCGGTAGATATTGCCTTCGGCCGGTGGCTGGTAGAGCGGCAGCACCAGGTGGTTGAGGGCCATGCCCGACAATGCCAGCGTGGTGACGATGATCAAGCCGCTGGCCGCCGACAGGCCGCCGACATACGCCAGCAACGCCAGGGCCTTGCTGTTGGCGGCGATGCCGATGCCCAGGGTGAAATATTCCGGATTGGTACTGGCGCCCAGCTTCAAGCCGGCCCAGAGGATCAGCGGTACCGCCAGGCTCATCAGCAGCAGGAACAGCGGCAGGCCCCAACTGGCGCTGACCAGCGAGCGCGGGTTGAGGTTTTCGGTAAACGTCATGTGGTACATGTGCGGCATCACGATGGCCGATGCGAAGAACACCAGCAACAGCGTGCGCCATGGGCCTTCCTGCAACGGTGTGTGCAGGGCGGCGAGGGCCGTCTGGTTCTGCAACAGCCAAATTTCCAGCTGTTGCGGGCCATCGAACACGCCATACAGGGCATAGAGACCGACACCACCGATGGCGATCAGCTTGATCACCGATTCGAAAGCGATGGCGAACACCAGGCCTTCGTGTTTCTCCCGCGTGGCGATGTGTCGGGAACCGAAGAAAATCGTGAACAGGATGATCAGTACGCAGAAGCTCAGCGCCACCCGGTGCTGCACCGGCTCGCGGGTCAGGATGCTGATGGAGTCGGCCACGGCCTGGATCTGCAGGGCCAGCAGCGGCAATACCCCGACCAGCATGAAGATCGTGGTCAGCGCGCCGGCCCAGGTGCTGCGAAAACGAAAGGCGAACAGGTCGGCCAGCGACGACAGTTGGTAGGTGCGGGTGATTTTCAGGATTGGGTAGAGCAACACCGGCGCCAGCAGGAACGCCCCTGACACCCCCAGGTAACTGGAGAGGAAACCATAGCCGTACTGGTAGGCCAGCCCGACCGTGCCATAGAACGCCCATGCGCTGGCATAGACACCCAGCGACAGGGTGTAGGTCAGCGGGTGGCGGATGATCGCCCGGGGGATCATGCCTCGTTCGCTGATCCAGGCTACGCCGAACAGCACTGCCAGGTAGGCGGCGCTGATCAGGACCATCTGGGTCAGGCTAAAGCTCATCGGCATCTTTTTGGCTCTGCAGGATGAAGGTCACGACAATCAGGATCAGCCAGAGCAGATACGGCCGATACCAGGCACCCGTGGCATCGATCCACCAATCCATGATGGCCGGGGAGAACAGATAAATCCCCACTACCAGGAGCAGGACCAAGCGATAGATATACATCCCGGCCTCTCTAATTTATGCGCGTGCCCAAAAAACGTGCGGCGATGGTAACGGATGGGCGCCAAGCTGCAAGGGCCGTCAACGTATTTGCGCTTCGGGCAGGCTCAGTGTGCGCGGGATCTTGCCTGCATCCCAGTGGCGAATGCCCCAAGCCAGCAGTTCCCGTGGGCTGGCGTCGACCAGTTCGAGGCCCGGTTGCTGGCCCAGTGCGCGCAACGCCCGTAACAGCAATGGCGTGGCCTGATCGGCCGCCAGGGGCGGTGAGCGGTAGGATTTACCGAGCTTGTGCCCGTCGGGTTGGGTGATCAGCGGCACGTGCAGGTAACGCGGTTGCGGCAACCCGAGCAGTTCTTGCAGATAGAGCTGGCGCGGCGTGGAGTCCAGGAGGTCGGCGCCGCGCACGATATCGGTCACCCCTTGCCAGGCATCGTCCAGGACCACGGCCAATTGATAGGCGTAGAGCCCGTCGCGGCGGCGGATCACGAAGTCGCCGACCTCACGGCCCAGGTGCTGGCGGAACTCGCCCTGGACCCGGTCGGTGAAATGGTACTCAAGCTCGGGGACGCGCAGACGGATGGCGGCGTCCTCGGTGCCGTGCCCGGCATTGCGGCACAGCCCTGGATAAATGCCCTGGTACGCTTCCAGTTGTTTGCGCGAACAGGTACAGGCGTAGGCCAGGCCTTGGCTGAACAATCGGTTGATGACCTGATCATAGGCGTCATGGCGTTCGCTCTGGCGAACCATCTCGCCGTCCCATTCGAACCCATAGCTTTCCAGTGCCTTGAGAATCGCCGCTTGCGCGCCCGGTTCTTCCCGGGGCGGATCGAGGTCTTCCATGCGCAGCAACCAACGCCCGCCCATGGCGCGGGCATCCAGGTACGACGCCAGTGCGGCGACCAGTGAGCCGAAGTGCAAGTGGCCGCTGGGGGTGGGGGCGAAGCGTCCGATGTAGGCAGTCATAGGGCGAATGTTACTGGGTCCGGGCGGTGGGCATGCAATCTCGACAACAAAGCATATCCCCTGTGGGAGCGAGCAGGTTTTTCAGACCTGGAGAAAATATCGGAAACAAAAAACGGAGCGTATGAACGCTCCGTTTCGGTGACAGCGCCGGCGATTACTTGCCGACCTGTTTTTCCTTGATTTCCGCCAGGGTCTTGCAGTCGATGCACAGATCGGCCGTCGGGCGGGCTTCCAGGCGGCGAATGCCGATCTCGATGCCGCAGGACTCGCACCAACCGTATTCTTCGTCTTCGATCAGCTGCAGGGTCTTGTCGATTTTCTTGATGAGCTTGCGCTCGCGATCACGGGCACGCAGCTCGAGGCTGAACTCTTCTTCCTGGCTGGCACGGTCGGCCGGGTCGGGGAAGTTGGCCGCTTCGTCTTTCATGTGATCCACGGTGCGGTCGACTTCCTGCATCAAATCCTGTTTCCACTTGTTCAGGATCTTGGTGAAGTGCGCGCGCATGGGGGCGCCCATGTACTCTTCGCCAGCTTGCGGGACGTAAGGCTCAAACCCGCTGAGCGACTGATTTTGATTTTGCTTTGCTTGGGTGGGCATGAATGGACCGCCTCTACTCTTGTAATCCACTACGCAGGATTGCTCCATCACCGACACCTGCCGGCCCTGCGGCTGCAAGCGGGCGAACTTACCAGATCAAATCGGGCCGCGCTACTCCCGGTTGTCGAGCCTGCGGCGGCCGGGGCTTGTAAAACATGGCCGGGTTCGCTTCGGTGGGGATTTAAACCTGCTCAATGCTTGATTCTAGTCAAGCCTGGGCCAATCGCGGGAGTCATTTCCTGCAATCCACGGGCTCAGACCATTTGTGGTTCGCACCTGTTCCCGCAGTTGTTTCTGACTTGGCTGGAGAGTTGGGTAGAATCGGTTCTTTTTTCCCCTGAAGGAAGGCCAATGGCTCAGCCCTACAGTGCGCGCAGCCGCGCCATCGAACCTTTCCATGTGATGGCGTTGCTGGCCCGTGCCAACGAACTGCAGGCCGCCGGGCATGACGTCATCCACCTGGAGATCGGCGAGCCGGACTTCACCACCGCCGAGCCAATCATCCAGGCTGGCCAGGCCGCGCTGGCGGCGGGCAAGACCCGTTACACCGCGGCCCGTGGCATTCCAGAACTGCGCGAGGCCATCGCCGGTTTCTACGGCCAGCGTTATGGGGTGGAGATTGACCCCCGGCGCATCCTCGTGACCCCGGGCGGGTCCGGCGCGTTGCTGCTGGCCAGCGCTTTGCTGGTGGACCCAGGCAAGCATTGGCTGCTGGCCGACCCCGGTTATCCGTGCAGCCGTCATTTCCTGCGCCTGGTCGAAGGGGCGGCGCAATTGGTGCCGGTGGGGCCCGAGGTGCGTTACCAATTGACGCCAGACCTGGTGAACCGCCATTGGGACCAGGACAGCGTCGGTGCGTTGGTGGCCTCACCGGCCAACCCGACCGGGACGATTCTCACCCGGGACGAATTGGCTGGGCTGTCCAAGGTCATCAAGGGCCATAACGGCCATCTGGTGGTGGACGAGATCTATCATGGCCTGACCTACGGCACCGACGCCGCCAGCGTGCTGGAAGTCGATGACGATGCCTTTGTCCTTAACAGTTTCTCCAAGTATTTCGGCATGACCGGCTGGCGACTTGGCTGGCTGGTGGCCCCTTCGGCGGCTGTCGGCGAGCTGGAAAAGCTCGCGCAGAACCTCTACATCAGTGCGCCGAGCATGGCCCAGTACGCCGCCCTGGCCTGTTTCGAGCCGGCGACCATCGAGATCTTCGAGCAGCGGCGGGCCGAGTTTGCGCGGCGCCGTGACTTTCTACTGCCGGCCTTGCGTGAATTGGGCTTCGGTATTGCGGTGGAGCCGGAAGGGGCGTTTTACCTCTATGCCGACATCAGTGCGTTCGGCGGCGATGCCTTTGCGTTCTGCCAGCACTTCCTGGAAACCGAACACGTGGCCTTCACGCCGGGCCTGGATTTCGGTCGCCATCAGGCCGGTCACCACGTGCGCTTCGCCTACACCCAGAGCCTGCCGCGGCTGGAGGAAGCGGTGGCACGAATCGAACGTGGACTACGGAGCTGGCAAGGCTGATGCAATTTTCCCCTGCGTTGGAAGAAGGTCGCCTGATTCGACGTTACAAGCGTTTTCTCGCCGATATCGAGACCGTTCATGGCGAACTGCTCACTATTCACTGCCCTAACACCGGCTCGATGCTCAATTGCATGGCTGAAGGCGCGCGTGTCTGGTTCAGTCGCTCCAGCGATCCCAAGCGCAAGTTGCCCGGCACCTGGGAAATTGGCGAAACCCCGCAAGGGCGGCTTGCCTGCATCAATACCGCGCGGGCCAACGCGTTGATCGAAGAAGCCTTGCGCGCCGGGGTCATCAGCGAGCTGAACGGGTTTACCGGGCTCAAGCGTGAAGTGGCTTATGGGGTGGAAAACAGCCGTATCGATTTTCGCCTGGACTACGACCACGGCTCGGCCTGGGTCGAAGTCAAAAGTGTCACGCTGGGGTTCGATGGCACGAATGTGGCGGCGTTTCCCGATGCGGTGACCCTGCGCGGGGCCAAGCACCTGAGGGAGCTCGCCTGCCTGGCCCGGGACGGTGTGCGGGCGGTGCAGTTGTATTGTGTGAACCTGAGCGGCATCGAAGCGGTGCGCCCGGCACAGGAAATCGACCCGGTATACGCCGCTGCGCTGCGTGATGCGGTGGCGGCAGGTGTGGAGGTGCTGGCCTACGGGGTCACGCTGACGCCCGAGCAGATGTGGGTGGATCGCGGGTTGCCGGTGCTGCTAGAGCTCGACCCAGATGCCTTGCTCGTCCTCCCGGCTGTCTAGGGCAGCGAGGAACTGACCGGCGCAGGGGCCCGCCACGCATTCGCCGCTTTCTATCAGGAACAGCGCGCCGTGGGTGGCGCACTGGATCAGGCTGGCGCTGGGGTCGAGGAACTGGTCCGGTTGCCATTCCAGTGGCACGCCCCGGTGCGGGCAGCGGTTGAGATAGGCATAGACCTGGCCGGAGCGCCGCACGGCCAGTACTTTGCGCCCATCGAGGTCGAAACCGCGACTGCCGTTGTCGGGCAGTTCGGCGGCGGTACAAAGAAACTTCATGTGTGTCTCTATATGTCTGACGGAGTGAGACTCTGTGGGAGCGAGCTTGCTCGCTCCCGCATGGGCTTCATGTAGCAAAAGATCCGCCCTTGACGGTCAAATGAAAACAATTATCAAATGGCGCCTCCTTCGCAGGTGATTGAGGATACTTGGCCCGGCCCGGTCCTGCGAAAAACTTCTTTGAGGAAGCTGCCCGATGCGCCTGAACATCCGCGTTGTTGCGCTCTGTGTTGCACTGTTGGTCAACCAGGGGACCAGCGCGGCTGAATCGCCGCAACGTTGGGTCAGCGCCGGCGGCGCCGTGTCGGAGTGGGTCAGTGTGCTGGGGGGCGAGTCGAAACTGGTGGGTGTGGACACCACCAGCCAGCATCCTGAATCCTTGCGAGCCTTGCCCAGTGTTGGCTATCAGCGACAGCTGTCGGCGGAGGGCGTGCTGAGCCTGCGTCCGCAGATCCTGGTGGGCACCGAGGAAATGGGGCCACCGCCCGTGTTGGCGCAAATTCGCAGCGCCGGTGTGCAGGTCGAACTGTTCTCGGCCACACCAGACTTGCCGGCCCTGCAGGGCAATCTGCGGCACCTGGGACAGTTGCTGGGGGCTGAGGCCGAGGCGGCGCGGTTGTTCGACCTTTATCAAAAGCAACTCATTCAGCAACAGGCCCGGGTGGCCGAGGCCCAGCGCAAGCAAAAGGCCCCTGGTGTATTGCTGTTGGTGGGCAGTTCCGGCGGCAAGCCACTGGTCGCCGGTAAGGGGACTTCGGCTGATTGGCTGTTACAGCAGGCCGGCGGTCATAACTTGGCGACCCACAGCGGCTACAAGTCTTTTTCCGTGGAAACCCTGGCCAGCCTGAATCCGCAAGTGCTGGTCTTTGCTGACCGTGCCTTGAGCGGTGAAGAAGCGCGTGTGGCGCTGTTCAGGGAAAACCCGATTCTTTCCTCGACCCAGGCCGCCAGGGATGGGCGCGTCATTGAGCTTGATCCGACGCTGTTGGTAGGCGGATTGGGCCCGCGGTTGCCACAAAGCCTGGTGATACTGACGGCGGGCTTCTATCCGGCTGCGTCGGCCACGGCGCCATGACCTCGTTGGTCAAGCCACGCACCTTGTTCATTGGCCTGGGCCTGCTGTGTCTGCTGGCAACCTGGCTGTCCCTGGCCCTGGGGCCGGTGAGCTTGCCGTTGCTCGACACCTTGCGCGCCGCCCTGCGCCTGTTGGGCTTGCCGGTGGCGGCCGATGGCCTGGAGCAGGCCGAACTGATCCTCGGCCAGATCCGTTTGCCACGTACCTTGCTGGGGTTGGCGGTGGGCGGGGTGTTGGCGTTGTCCGGTGTGGCGATGCAAGGACTGTTTCGCAACCCACTGGCGGACCCGGGGTTGGTGGGCGTGTCCAGCGGTGCGGCACTGGGTGCCGCGTTCGCCATTGTCGGTGGCTCGGCGCTGGGTGGGTTGCCCGAAGCCTTTGGTCCCTACGTGTTGTCGTTGTGTGCATTCCTTGGCGGGCTCGGCGTTACGGCGCTGGTCTATCGTTTCGGGCGACGCAACGGCCAGACCCATGTCGCGACGATGCTCCTGGCCGGTATTGCCCTGACCGCGCTATCCGGTTCGGCCGTCGGTCTGTTCACCTACCTGGCGGATGACGCGACCCTGCGCACCCTGACGTTCTGGAACCTGGGCAGTCTCAACGGCGCCAGCTATGCGCGGTTGTGGCCGCTGTTGCTGGTCAGTGCCGCAGTGGCGCTCTGGCTGCCACACCGGGCCAGGGCACTCAATGCGCTGTTGCTAGGGGAGTCCGAGGCTGCCCACCTGGGCGTTAACGTCGAAAGCCTCAAGCGTGAACTGGTGTTTTGTACGGCCTTGGGGGTTGGCGCGGCGGTGGCGGCTGCGGGCATGATCGGCTTCGTCGGGCTGGTAGTGCCGCATCTGGTGCGGCTGGTGGCCGGCCCCGATCACCGGGTGTTGCTGCCTGCTTCGGTGTTGGCGGGCGCAAGCCTGCTACTGTTCGCCGATCTGGTGGCGCGCCTGGCATTGGCCCCTGCGGAATTGCCGATCGGCATTGTCACGGCCTTCATCGGCGCGCCGTTCTTCCTTTATCTATTGGTGCGAGGGCGCGCCTGATGCTGCGAGCGCAGAACCTGCACATTCAACGTGGCCGCAAGACGGTGCTGGCGGACGTCGATCTCGCGCTCAACCCTGGTGAAGTACTCGGAGTGCTTGGGCCCAACGGCGCAGGTAAAAGTACTTTGCTGGCGGGCCTGTGCGGCGAACTGCGCCCGGCCCAAGGGCAGGTCTGGCTCGATGATCGGCCACTGGCCCAGTGGCAGGGGGCCGAGCGCGCCCGGCGCCTGGCAGTCTTGCCGCAGTCCTCGACCCTGGATTTCGCCTTCCGTGTCGAGGAAGTCGTCGGCATGGGGCGCCTGCCGCACCAGAGTGGTCGAGTGCGCGATGAGCAAATCGTCGCCTCGGCGCTGCAAGTGGCAGACGCTGCGCATCTGCACGGCCGCAGTTACCTGGCGTTGTCCGGCGGCGAACGTCAGCGGGTGCATCTGGCGCGGGTGTTGGTGCAGTTGTGGCCAGGTGAAACAGGGCAAACCCTGTTGCTGGATGAGCCGACCTCGATGCTCGATCCGCTGCATCAGCACACCATCCTCCAGGCGGTACGTGAGTTCGCCAGTCGCGGCGTTGCCGTGTTGGTGATCCTGCATGACCTGAACCTGGCGGCGCGTTACTGTGATCGCCTGTTGCTGCTCGCGTCCGGTCGGCCAGTGGCCCTGGACACGCCCCGGCACGTGCTGCGCCCGGAACCGCTCAAGGCGGTGTTTGGCCTGGACGTGCTGGTGCAAGACCATCCGGAGCGCGGGCATCCATTGATCATTGCCCGCTGAGGGCGCCCTGGAGGATATGGACGTGCGCCTGCTTCTGATTCTGGCATTGAGTGTACTGACGGCGTGTCAGAGCATCACACCGCCTCCACTCGGCGGACGAATCCGTGATTTGCACAATGGCCAGGCCGTGACACCCCAGGCATTGGTCAAACGCTTGGCAATGGCGCCTCGGGTGGTGGTGGGGGAGCGGCACGACAATCGCGATCACCACGCACTGCAGGTCTGGCTGCTCCAGGCCCTGGCCGGGCAGCGGGCCCAGGGCAGCCTGTTGCTGGAAATGCTCACCCCCGCCCAGCAACCACGCGTTGATTCGGTCCGCCAGTTACCCACCTTGCCGAAGGACCTGCCCGGCGCACTGGACTGGTCGCCGGG
This sequence comes from Pseudomonas sp. NFACC08-1, assembly GCF_900106735.1. Taxonomy (NCBI): domain Bacteria; kingdom Pseudomonadati; phylum Pseudomonadota; class Gammaproteobacteria; order Pseudomonadales; family Pseudomonadaceae; genus Pseudomonas; species Pseudomonas sp. NFACC08-1. Next base: position 94,895 of record NZ_FNNL01000019.1, read on the forward strand.
CTGGGATTGGAGCTTGTATGGCCCCGTCGTCGAGTTTGCCCTGGCGCAACGTTATCCGTTGCTGGCCGCCAATCTGGACGCCGCCGAGATCCAGCGTTTCTATCGACAAGCCCCCAGCTTGATGGGCACTCGCTCCAATGCAGCCACTGTGAAGGACGAGTTGTTGGGGCAAATCCGTGAATCCCACTGCGGTTTGCTGCCCGAGTCGCAAATGCCGGCGATGCTGGCCGTGCAGCAGCAGCGTGACCGGCGCATGGCCGAACGCTTGTTGCAAGCGCCGACACCGGCACTGTTGTTCGCCGGTGCCTGGCATGCGCGCAAGGATGTTGGTGTGCCGATGCATGCGTTGGATCTTGGCGCCAGTGAGGCACCCATCGTCTTGATGCTGGCCGAGGAGGGCAGCGAGGTGACGTCGGCCATGGCGGATTACGTGTGGTACACGCCGGCCGTGCCGCCACAGGATTACTGCGCGCAGATGCGCGAACACGCCGGGAAGTGATTTTCTACAGGCAAAAAAAGACCCGGCAAAAGCCGGGTCAAATAACCGTGATTAGCCTGATGAGGAGATATCTGAGAGTCCGAACCAAGGGCTGTTCAAATATCGACCAGTCTCGCGACCGGATGTGCTAATCATAGCGATTCTCATTACCATGTCAAACATTGTTTTACGATTCACCGAAATAACCGCGCGACCAGGGTTCGCGCTGGAAACGAAAGGGGCGTCAGGTCTTATGGCGCATTGAAATGGCGTCCAGCTGTTTATTCAGGGCTTCTTTGCGCTCGGCGGGGATGTCATTCCAATGCACATCCATCAACGCGCCCTCGATGGCGTACAGCAACACCTTGGAGGCCCGGAAGCCCCGAGTGCGTACGGCGCGATAGGCGTCCACCGCGCCAAGCCGGCGTAGATCCGAGGCACTGTGAATGCCCACGGCGTGCAGCCACTGGGCTGATGTCTTGCCCAGATTTTTCAGATGTTGCAGTTCATCATTCATCGAGCCTCCTTGCGAATGGCCGATTGGTGCAGTGGGCAAGCTTCTGAGCAGTGTAGCGGTCAGTAGGAAAAGCGTGATTGTTTGGTTGGATTCGACGCAAAAGCTTCTAATGCATTACGCACGATGGGGTGGGAAAAGGCTGCAAACTACATGCTCCAGCGCAAGCGGGGGCGCTGGAGGTCCGTTTCAGTCTGTGGCAGTTCCGCCTGCTGGCCGACCCGCTTCAAACAGGTTCAGCGAGTGCGGTAGCGCAACCGGGTGCCGAAGTTCATCGACATCAGGATCTCGTCCGCAGACAGCTCTGGCGGGAAGTAGGCGCCGGATATCTGCGCATGGGCCAGGCTCGCGCCTTCCAGTGACGACTTGCGAAAATCGATGCCGCGCAAATCGGCGGAGCGGAAATAGGCGTCGCTGAAGTCAATGTCGTCCGCGTTCAGTTCCCGCAGATCAAGCCCTCGAAAATCGCCGCCGCGCATGTCGACCGGACCTTGTGGGCGTTCGCTGTTGAACCCGGCGATATCATCTTTGCGCAGCAAGGCATAAAGCGGGGTAGTGAGAAGTTTGGGAAGGCTCATTTCATATCACCTGTTGGTTTTATGACGCCAGTATAGTGCCACTATTTGGCGGCCGTGAAGCCGGACATCGCTTCACGGCCGAAATAGTGATCTAGAGGCCTGGCAGGCGCTGGCGGATCTGCGCGACCACGACGTCGAGCGTACCGCTTTCGTTGGTTTGGACCCGTTTGCTGCAGAGAATTTCCGCCGGGGTCAGGGCTTCACGGCTGGCCTGTTGGGCGGCAATGACCGCCAGATTCGCATCGGAGGGGTCTTTCTGGTCGGCCTGACGTTGTGCCAGGCGACTTTCGATGACCGCTTGCGGCGCATTGCAGTCGAGGATCAGGAACGGAGCACCGGTGGCTTCGGCGATTTTCGCTGCTGCGTCGCGTTGATCGCGCTTGAGGTAAGTGGCATCGATTACCACCGGGAATCCGGCGCGCAGGATCACCGCGGCGATTTCATGCAGGCGGGCGTAGGTAGCGCTGCTGGCGTCGCTGCTGTAAATGCCGGCCTGTGGATCGTTGGGTACTTGTTGCTGGCCGAACAGCCGCTTGCGCTCCACGTCCGAGCGCAGGCGAATGGCGCCCAGCGCCTCTACCAGGCGCATCGCGACATGGCTTTTGCCGACGGCCGAAACACCGTGGGTGATGGCCAGGAAAGGCGAAGGAATGGTGCTGTAGCTTTCGGCCAGGTTGGCGTAGTTGCGGTACTGGCGCAGGGTGGTGGCGCGCTGTACCGGATCGGCTTCGGCCGGCATGCTGAACAGCGCGACTTTGGCCCGGACCAGGGCACGATAGGCTTTATAGAAGTTCAGCAGCTCCAGGCCCTGGTAGTCACCGGTCAGTTCCAGGTACTGGCTGACGAAGCGCCGTGCCAGCGATTTCAGGCCGCGGTCCTCCAGGTCCATCGCCAGGAACGCGGTGTCGGCATAGACGTCGGTGAAGCGGAACGGCTCGTTGAACTCGATGCAGTCGAAAATCACCACCTTGCCGTCGATCACGGTGGCGTTGCCCAGGTGGATATCACCGTGGCATTCGCGGATGAAGCCTTCGGCCTTGCGTTGGGTGAACAGCGGCTTGAGGCGTTCGAAACTGCTTTCGGCCCAGGCTTGCAGGGCTTCGAGTTGCAACAGGTCGGCCTTGTCGTTGAGGAACGGGCGGATCTGTTCAAAGTTCTGCAGCACCGGTGCCATTACGCTTTGCGGGGTGCCGGCATCGTTTTCGGCGGGCACCTTGGGCGTGGCGAGGTGGAATTGGGCGATCTGCGCGGCCATCTCGTCGATGTGCGCGGTGGTCAGTTCGCCGTTGGCTTGCAGCGTGCTGAGCAGCTCGCTCTGCGGGAACTGACGCATCTTCAGGGCGTACTCGATGGCCGGGCCGTCGCCACCCAGCTGCGGCGCTTCGGCGCTGCCGGTAATTGGCAGGACGTCCAGGTACAGGTCCTGGGTCAGGCGCTGGTTGAGGCGCAACTCCTCACCACAGAAGTGCTTGCGCGCCTCGAGGCTGGTGAAGTCGAGGAAGCCGAAGTTGACCGGTTTTTTGAATTTGTAGGCGTATGGCCCAGTGAGCAATACCCAGGAAATGTGGGTCTCGATGACCTGGAACCCTTCGACGGGATGCGGGTAGAGGGCCGGGTTTTGCAGGGCAGCGATCAGGGATTGGCTCACGGGCGGTCCTTCATAGACTGGAAAAATTCAGGCCGTCATTATGGCCGCAAGCCGCGCTAACGCAAACCGCGTGGAGGGCTCATGTTGAACCCCGACAAAGTGCGTATAATCCGCCGCCATGACTCGTACCCGATCCCCCCGTACCCCCAAGAAACCACCCGCCAGCCGCCTGCGGCCCTGGCTGGGCTGGGCCCTTAAACTCAGCCTGGTGGGCCTCGTCGTGCTCGCCGGTTTTGCGGTCTATCTCGATGCCGTGGTCCAGGAGAAGTTCTCCGGCAAGCGCTGGACCATTCCGGCCAAGGTCTATGCCCGGCCGTTGGAGCTGTTCGTCGGACAAAAGCTGAGCAAGGATGATTTCCTGACCGAGCTCGATGCCTTGGGTTATCGCCGTGAAAGCGTGGCCAATGGTCCGGGCGCGGCCTCGGTCAATGGCAATACCATCGACCTCAATACCCGTGGCTTCCAGTTCTATGAGGGCATGGAGCAGGCACAACCGGTGCGGGTGCGTTTTTCCGGCGATTATGTCGCTGCGCTGACCGGGGCCAAAAACGCAAGCCTGTCGGTGGTGCGTCTTGAGCCGCTGCTCATTGGTGGCCTGTACCCCAAGAACCTCGAAGATCGGATCCTGATCAAGATCGACCAGGTGCCGCCGTTCCTGCTCGATACGCTGATCGCCGTCGAAGACCGCGACTTCTACCATCACTTCGGCGTCTCGCCCAAGTCGATTGCCCGGGCCGTCTGGGTCAATACCTCCTCGGGCCACATGCGCCAGGGCGGCAGCACGCTGACCCAACAGTTGGTCAAGAACTTCTACCTGACCAACGAACGCAGCCTGACCCGCAAGCTCACCGAAGCCATGATGGCGTTGTTGCTGGAGCTGCACTACGACAAGCAGGAGATCCTGGAGGCGTACCTCAACGAGGTATTTATCGGCCAGGACGGTCAACGGGCGGTGCACGGTTTCGGCCTCGCCAGCCAGTTCTTCTTCAGCCAGCCGCTGTCCGAGCTCAAGTTGCATCAGGTGGCGTTGTTGGTGGGCATGGTCAAGGGACCGTCTTCCTATAACCCGCGTCGTAATCCGGAACGCGCCCTCGAGCGGCGCAACCTGGTGCTCGACCTGCTGCAACAACAGGGTGTGGCGACGGCCGAGCAAGTCGAAGCGGCGAAAAAGATGCCGTTAGGCGTGACCAAGCGTGGCAGCCTGGCAGACAGTTCGTTCCCCGGTTTCATGGACCTGGTCAAGCGTCAGCTGCGGGAAGACTACCGCGACGAAGACTTGACCGAAGAAGGCCTGCGTATCTTCACCAGTTTCGACCCGATCCTGCAGATGAAGGCCGAAGCCTCGGTCGAGGACACCTTCAAGCGACTGGGTGGGCGCAAGGGCGCCGACGAAGTCGAAGCGGCCATGGTGGTGACCAACCCGGAAACCGGCGAAGTCCAGGCCATGATCGGCAGCCGGCAGGCCAGTTTCGCCGGTTTCAACCGGGCGCTGGATGCGGTGCGCCCGATTGGCTCGCTGATCAAGCCAGCGGTGTACCTCACCGCCCTGGAAAAGCCGAGCCAATACACGTTGACCAGTTGGCTGTCGGACGAGACGTTCTCGGTCAAGGGGGCCGATGGCCAGGTCTGGAAACCGCAGAACTATGATCGACGCTCCCACGGCACGGTGTTCCTGTACCAGGGGCTGGCGCATTCCTACAACCTGTCGACGGCTCGCCTCGGACTTGAGGTCGGCGTCCCGAACGTACTCAAGACCTTGGCGCGCCTGGGGGTGAGTCGCGAATTCCCGGCGTTCCCGTCGATGTTGTTGGGAGCCGGTGGCCTTACGCCGATCGAAGTGGCGGCCATGTACCAGACGCTGGCCAACGGCGGTTTCAATACGCCGATGCGCGGGATCCGCAGTGTGCTGACCGCCGATGGCGAGCCGCTCAAGCGTTATCCGTTCCAGATTCAGCAGCGTTTCGATCCGGCCTCCATTTACCTGATCCAGAGCGCGATGCAGCGGGTCATGCGTGAAGGCACCGGCAGTTCGGTCTATAACGTGCTGCCCCGGACCCTGACCCTGGCGGGCAAGACCGGTACCAGTAACGACTCGCGCGACAGTTGGTTCGCCGGCTTCAGCCAGGACCTGCTGGCGGTGGTCTGGCTCGGACGTGATGACAACGGCAAGACCCCATTCACCGGTGCCACTGGCGCGCTGCAGGTCTGGACCAGTTTCATGCGCAAGGCCGACCCGCTGCCGCTGGACATGCCGCAACCGGACAACATCGTCCAGGCGTGGGTCGATTCGCGCACGGGGCAAGGCTCCGATGCCAATTGCCCGGGCGCTGTGCAGATGCCGTATATTCGCGGCAGCGAACCGCCACCTGGTGCTGCCTGTGGCGGCACGAATCCCGCCGAATCGGTGATGGATTGGGTCAAGGACTGGATGAATTAAGCAAAGAGGGTTTCAAGTGAACAAGTGGTTGATTCCAGCGGTAACAGCCGTGGCTTTGCTCAGTGGTTGTTCTACCGTACAACGTGGTTCGATTCCGGTCGTTGACTCCGGCACCGCTGTTTCCAACAGTGAGCGGGTCTCGGCCAACGGCGGTTTCCGTCAGACGACAGTGAAGCGGCCGGTGCAGGGCCAGGTCCAGGCAATCCCGCAGGGCGACACCGGTGTCGTCGTGATGGTGCCAGGTGGCGGCGCGACGACCTCGGCGCCGATCAGCAGCATGCCGATCACGCCGGGCCCGATCACCCCCGGGCCAATCGAAACCTCGCCGATCGATCAGGGCAGCTACAGCATGCCTTCGACGCCGAGCAGCATTCCGTCGGCAGGAGCCGGTGGTCTGTCCGCCGATGAGCAGCTCGACGGTCCGGTCCTGGCCCTGCTGACCACCGCGCAACAGCAACAGGCCGGCGGTGACCTCAACGGTGCGTCCTCCAGCCTGGAGCGCGCCCAGCGTGTCGCGCCGCGCGAACCCCAGGTGCTTTATCGCCTGGCCCAGGTGCGCATGGCCCAGGGCGACGCACCGCAAGCCGAACAGCTGGCCCGTCGTGGCCTGACATTCTCCAGTGGTCGTCCGGCACTTCAGGCCAGCCTGTGGGAATTGATCGCCCAGGCCCGTGAGAAACAGGGCGATTCCGCTGGCGCGGCATTGGCCCGTCAGAAGGCCAAGGTTTCGCTCTGATGGATACGCGTTTTCCTCGGATCGCCGATCAGTTGCTGTTGATCGAGCGGGAACTGCGGGTCCAGGGCTGGTGGAGCGATGTGTCGCCTTCGGCGCAGGCGCTGGCCAGCGTCGAGCCGTTCGCGGTCGACACCCTGGACTTCGAGCAATGGCTGCAATGGATCTTCCTGCCCAGGATGAAAACTATCCTGGAAAACGACCTGCCGCTGCCCAACGCCTCGGGCATCCTTGCCATGGCCGAGATGGTCTATGCCCAGCGGCCAGGGCAGGGCATCGAGTTGCAGCGGCTGCTGGCGCAGTTCGATCAGTTGATCAGCAACGCCGGCTGACCGGCGTTACTGACAGTTCTCCTCGATTTGCTTGCGGGTCTCGTCGATCCGCAGGCGCCGCTCCTCATCGGTGAGGCGGCGCATTTCCCCCTCCACGTCTTCACGTACCCTGGGATTGTTCTGCAATTGCGCCAGGTTGGTCCGCGCCTGTTCGCAGAACGCCTTTAGTTGGGCTTCCTGCTCGGCAATCTGTTTCTTGACCTGTTGGTCGATGGCCTTTTGGTCGCCAATGACTCCGCCAGACGGCGGTGCCGCCGGTTTGGCGGGCGGCGGGGCGGACTTGATCACCGTCGTGGCCTCCATGCCTTCCGGCGGCTGGGCGCCGAAGTGGGTAACGCCCTGGGCGTCCACCCATTTGTAGACCTGGCCGGCCATGCACATCGGGCTCAGGCCAACCAGCAGGCTGGCCGTCAAGAAGATCATTCGCATGCTGTTTCCTTGTCATGGGTTGCGCAATTGAAGCTAACACAGTTGCCGTTTAAAGGTTTTTTCTTGCGTTCTCATGCGCTTACTTCGAATAAAACACATAGACGACTTGACTTGAAGGAGGCGAAACAGAAGAATCCAAAGTCCGCTGTAGAGGGACTGCCAGAAGCAGACCCACTCAGCAGATCATGAGGCGCACATCCGCGCCGACCTGTTACACCCGCAACGCGTTACCTCGCGCTGGGTGGGAAAGGCCCGCAACACTTGGGACGATCCCAATACTTGCTCAGTCAGTGCTGACGTAGTCGGCGACCACCGTCGCTCATGCTCTGCCGAGAAGTAAACCTATTAAGACCCGTCCCTTTCTTGTGGGTCGGTATTCTGGCGTTTTAGAGGTGAACAACGTGGAGCTTTTATCTGGCGGTGAGATGCTCGTCCGCTTTTTGCGTGACGAAGGCGTCAAATATATCTACGGGTACCCCGGTGGTGCTCTTCTTCATGTCTATGATGCCCTGTTCAAAGAACCGGAAGTGACCCACATCCTGGTTCGTCACGAGCAGGCGGCCACCCATATGGCTGACGGCTATGCCCGTGCCACCGGCAAGGCCGGCGTGGTACTGGTGACTTCCGGTCCAGGCGCCACGAACGCCATCACCGGTATCGCTACCGCGTACATGGACTCCATCCCGATGGTGATCATTTCCGGCCAGGTGCCCAGCACCATGGTGGGGACCGATGCATTCCAGGAAACCGACATGATCGGTATCTCCCGGCCGATCGTGAAGCACAGCTTCATGATCAAGCACGCATCGGAGATCCCGGAAGTCATGAAGAAGGCTTTCTACCTGGCTGAATCCGGTCGTCCTGGCCCGGTTGTGGTCGATGTCCCGAAAGACATGACCAACCCGGCCGAGAAGTTCGAATACATCTTCCCGAAAAAAGCCAAGCTGCGTTCCTACAGCCCGGCCGTACGCGGCCACTCCGGACAAATCCGCAAGGCAGCCGAAATGCTCCTGGCGGCCAAGCGCCCGGTGCTGTACTCCGGTGGTGGCGTGATCCTCGGCGGTGGCTCCGCGCCGCTGACTGAACTGGCAAAAATGCTCAACCTGCCGGTCACCAATACGCTGATGGGCCTGGGCGCGTTCCCTGGCACCGACCGTCAGTTCATCGGTATGCTTGGCATGCACGGCAGCTACACCGCCAACCTGGCGATGCACCACGCCGATGTCATCCTGGCGGTTGGCGCACGTTTCGACGACCGCGTTATCAATGGGCCGGCGAAATTCTGCCCGAACGCCAAGATCATCCACATCGACATCGACCCGGCGTCCATCTCCAAGACCATCAAGGCAGACGTGCCGATTGTCGGTCCTGTAGAGAGCGTGCTGACCGAAATGGTCGCCATCCTCAAGGAAATCGGCGAGGTTCCAAACAAGGAGTCCGTGGCCAGCTGGTGGAAGCAGGTCGATGAATGGCGCGGCGATCGTGGCCTGTTCCCTTATGACAAGGGTGACGGCAGTGTGATCAAGCCGCAGACCGTGATCGAAACCCTGTGCGAAGTGACCAAGGGCGATGCCTTTGTGACCTCCGACGTGGGCCAGCACCAGATGTTCGCTGCGCAGTACTACAAGTTCGACAAGCCCAATCGCTGGATCAACTCCGGCGGCCTGGGCACCATGGGCTTCGGTTTCCCGGCGGCCATGGGCATCAAGTTGAGCTTTCCAGAGGCTGATGTCGCCTGCGTCACCGGCGAGGGCAGCATCCAGATGAACATCCAGGAACTGTCCACCTGCCTGCAATACGGTTTGCCGGTGAAGATCGTGATCCTGAACAACGGCGTGTTGGGGATGGTTCGCCAGTGGCAGGACATGAGCTACGGCAGCCGTCACTCGCACTCGTACATGGAATCGTTGCCTGATTTCGTCAAGCTGGCAGAGGCCTACGGTCACGTTGGCGTGCGCATCACCGAATCGAAGGATTTGAAGTCGAAGATGGAGGAAGCGTTCGCCATGAAGGATCGCCTGGTGGTGATCGATATTGCGGTCGACACCAGCGAGCACGTCTACCCGATGCAGATCAAAGACGGCTCCATGCGCGATATGTGGCTGAGCAAGACGGAGCGTACCTAATCATGCGACACATTATTTCCTTGCTTCTGGAAAACGAACCGGGTGCGCTGTCTCGTGTTGTAGGCCTGTTCTCGCAGCGCAACTACAACATTGAAAGCCTGACCGTGGCGCCAACCGAAGACCCGACCCTGTCGCGTCTGACGCTGACCACCGTGGGGCACGATGAAATCATCGAGCAGATCACCAAGAACCTGAACAAGCTGATCGAGGTGGTCAAGCTGGTGGACCTGTCGGAAAGCGCTCACATCGAGCGTGAACTGATGCTGGTCAAGGTCAAGGCCACCGGCGCCCAGCGCGCCGAGATCAAGCGTACTACCGATATTTATCGTGGGCAGATCGTCGATGTCAGCGCCAGCGTCTATACCGTTCAGTTGACCGGTACCAGCGACAAGCTCGACAGCTTCATTCAATCGATCGGCACTGCCTCGATTCTGGAAACCGTACGCAGTGGCGTCACCGGGATTGCCCGTGGCGACAAAGTACTGAGCATCTAAACCAAATTAGCGAATGGCCTGAGCGGCCGGATATAGGGGAAATTCATGAAAGTTTTCTACGATAAAGACTGCGACCTGTCGATCATCCAGGGCAAGAAAGTCGCCATCATCGGCTACGGTTCCCAAGGTCACGCCCAGGCGTGCAACCTGAAAGATTCCGGCGTTGACGTGACTGTCGGCCTGCGCAAAGGCTCGGCCACCGTAGCCAAGGCAGAAGCCCATGGCCTGAAAGTGGCTGACGTGGCTTCCGCCGTTGCCGCTGCCGACCTGGTCATGATCCTGACGCCGGACGAGTTCCAGGGCGCCCTGTATCGCGACGAAATCGAACCGAACATCAAGAAAGGCGCGACCCTGGCCTTCTCCCACGGTTTCTCGATCCATTACAACCAGGTCGTGCCGCGTGCCGACCTCGACGTGATCATGATCGCGCCGAAGGCTCCGGGCCACACCGTGCGTTCCGAGTTCGTGAAAGGCGGCGGTATCCCTGACCTGATCGCGATCTACCAGGACGCTTCGGGCAATGCCAAGAACGTGGCTCTGTCCTACGCCGCTGGCGTGGGTGGCGGTCGTACCGGCATCATCGAAACCACGTTCAAGGACGAGACCGAAACCGACCTGTTCGGCGAGCAAGCCGTTCTGTGTGGCGGTACCGTCGAACTGGTCAAGGCCGGTTTCGAAACCCTGGTCGAAGCGGGCTACGCGCCAGAAATGGCTTACTTCGAGTGCCTGCACGAACTGAAGCTGATCGTTGACCTCATGTACGAAGGCGGTATCGCCAACATGAACTACTCGATCTCCAACAACGCCGAGTACGGCGAGTACGTGACCGGTCCGGAAGTGATCAACGCCGAATCCCGTCAGGCCATGCGCAACGCCCTGAAACGTATCCAGGACGGCGAATACGCCAAGATGTTCATCAGCGAAGGCGCCACCGGCTATCCTTCGATGACCGCCAAGCGTCGCAACAACGCTGCGCACGGTATCGAAATCATCGGCGAGCAACTGCGTTCGATGATGCCGTGGATCAGCGCCAACAAGATCGTCGACAAAGCCAAGAACTAAGTCGCGAACTTGAGTCGAAAAACGCGGCCTTGGCCGCGTTTTTTCGTTTGGGCGGTGGCTTCTGGTATAAAGCTGCATCGTTTGCGGCCGAACCGTCGTCCCAGACATCTGTCGAATTTTTTCACACCGTTGCAAGGTATTGTCCATGAGCGAACGTCCCGACGAGCCAAACCAGGCTCCTGACGCCGAAAGCCTGCTACCCATCGATGAACACGTCGAAGAAGGCCATGACGCTGAAGGCCGTAAGGTCCGGCATCGTGGCATCTATCTATTGCCGAACCTGTTCACCACCGCGAACCTGTTCGCCGGTTTCTATTCCATCATCAACTCCATGAGTGCCCAGGCTGCCTTGAGCGCTGGGGATGGCGCAGGGGCGAGCCGTTACTTCGCGTTCGCCGCCATTGCGATCTTCGTCGCCATGGTGCTCGATGGTCTGGACGGGCGCGTGGCCCGCATGACCAATACCCAGAGTGCGTTTGGCGCTGAGTATGATTCACTGTCCGACATGGTCGCCTTTGGCGTGGCTCCCGCCTTGCTGGCGTTCGGCTGGGCGCTGGGAGACATGGGCAAGGTCGGCTGGATGGTTGCCTTTATCTATGTGGCGGGGGCGGCGTTGCGCCTGGCGCGTTTCAACACCCAGGTTGGCAAGGCTGACAAACGTTACTTCATCGGCCTGGCCAGTCCGGCCGCGGCGGGTGTCGTGGCAGGTGTTGTCTGGGCATTCAGCGACTACGGCATCCAGGGGTCGAAAATGTCGTTCCTGGTGGCGTTGCTGGTTGCGGCGGCCGGGATGTTGATGGTCAGCAACATCAAATACAACAGCTTCAAGGAGCTCGACCTGAAGGGCCGTGTGCCGTTCGTGGCGATTCTGGCGGTGGTGCTGGTGTTCGCAGTGGTGTTCAGTGATCCACCGCGTATCCTGTTGTTGGTGTTCCTGGGCTATGCCGCCTCCGGACCGGTGCAATACTTGTTGCGTCTTCGCCGACGCTAAACGTTGCCTTAATGTAATTTCCCCCATACTCCGCAGTCTATTGGTGCACCTGCCCTCCAATACTGCGGAGTTGTCATGCTGATCAAGATCCCCAAGTCGTCCGACTGCCGTGAATCGGACGTCACGCCCGAATCCCTCTATCTATCCCGTCGGCAAATGCTCGGTGCGTCCCTGGCTGGTCTCGCCGTCAGCGGCTTGCCTCAATGGGCCAGTGCTGCCGATGCGGCGCGTTATGCCGATGTCGAGCCCGGCAAGGCGCCGTCCTGGTTTGCCGAGAAACTGCCCTCAGTCCAATGGGGCGTGGTCACCGTCAAGAATGAGCCCATCACGCCGTTCAAGGACGCAACCCACTACAACAACTTCTATGAATTCGGAACTGACAAGGGAGACCCGGCAGCCAATGCAGGATCGTTGAAGACCGAGCCCTGGAGCGTGGTCGTGGACGGGGAGGTGGGCAAGCCGGGACGCTACGGGTTGGAAGACTTCATGAAGCCTTATCAACTGGAAGAGCGCATCTATCGATTGCGCTGTGTCGAGGCTTGGTCGATGGTCATTCCGTGGATTGGCTTCCCCATCTCTGCCTTGCTCAAGCAGGTCGAACCGACCTCCAAGGCCAAGTACATCCGTTTCGAAACCCTGCAGGATCCTAAGGTCATGCCGGGGCAGCGTTCAGGTTTCGCCTTGATCGACTGGCCGTATGTCGAAGGCTTGCGATTGGATGAGGCCATGAACCCGTTGGCCATTCTGGCGGTGGGAATGTACGGGCGGGAGTTGCCGAACCAGAACGGCGCGCCGCTGCGGTTGGTGGTCCCATGGAAATACGGTTTCAAAAGTGTGAAGTCCATCGTGCGTATCAGTCTGGTGAGTGAGCAGCCGAAGACGACTTGGCAGAGCATTGCGTCTGACGAATACGGTTTTTATGCCAACGTCAATCCGACGGTCGATCACCCGCGGTGGACCCAGGCGCATGAGCGTCGTTTACCGAGCGGGCTATTCAGTCCCAATGTCCGCGATACGTTGATGTTCAACGGCTATCAGGATGAAGTCGCTTCTTTATATGCAGGGATGGACCTGAGGAAGGACTACTGATGCGTTTTCCAGTCTGGCGAGTCGGCGTCTTCATCGCGGCGGCGATCTGGCCCTTGTTCTGGCTTTACGAGGCCTTGATGAACTCGCTGGGTCCTGACCCGGGCAAGGTGCTGGTGGATCGGCTCGGGTTGGGCACGTTGATCCTGTTGTTGATCACCTTGAGCATGACGCCGCTGCAAAAGCTGACGGGATGGGCGGGGTGGATTGCGGTCAGGCGGCAGTTGGGGTTGTGGTGCTTTGCTTATGTGGTGCTGCATTTGAGTGGGTATGCGGCGTTCATATTGGGGTTCGACTGGTCGCAGTTGGGCGTCGAGTTGAGCAAGCGGCCTTACATTATCGTCGGGGCGCTTGGGTTTCTCGGCCTGCTGGCGTTGGCGGTCACATCCAATCGCTACAGTCAGCGGCGGCTTGGCATGCGTTGGAAGAAATTGCATCGCCTGGTTTATCTGATCCTGGGGCTTGGGTTGCTGCATATGCTGTGGATCGTACGTGCAGATCTGAAGGAGTGGGCGATATACGCCTTTATAGGGGCTGTACTGTTGATGCTAAGAGTCCCGCCGGTTATGCGCCGGATCCCGCGTTTGCGGGGTAGGAAAGTCTCTTCTGCAACAAAAGCGTAATTAAGGGTTGACGGCAGATTCTGGAAGTCTATAATTCGCCCCACTTCCGGCGCAGTCGAAACGGAAAACTCCTTGAGATTCAGTGAGTTAAGTAGGTTTCGAGGGTGCGGGGCTTCAGTTCATCGAAGCCCGGAAGGAGCAGGTGGAGCGGTGTTGTTTGGCTCTATCGGCGGTTCGATCTTCTCGGTCGAAAGCGGTGAAAAAGAGGTGTTGACAGCAGCGAGTAACGCTGTAGAATTCGCCTCCCGCTAACGAGAGATCGGAAGCGCAAGTGGTTGAAGTTG
>NZ_FNNL01000020.1:0-92106 GCF_900106735.1 Pseudomonas sp. NFACC08-1
CGTTTAGGTGATAACGATGGGGTTCCAGCGACTGTGAAGCTGTCGCCAACGTGCGCAAGCTTTTAGCTTGGACAAGCTGACCGTAAATCAGCGTGATAAGTAGATCCCAGGAAGTGAACTGCTTAGCGTAACGATCAGCACCACAGCGTTTGACGGCTGCCTTGAAGAGCTGATGAGGAAGGGCCTGGAGCATTTGTGCAAATCGCGTGCTGCTGAACATGGGCGAAAATCGAGTCTGAAAAACCTGATTATTGCTTAAGACGCAGGCACAGCAAGGGGGAGCAAGCTCCCCCTTCAGTTTTTACCGGACACTAGTGACGCAGAGCGTGGGAACGATCAGTTCACCAGACGCCAGTGCCGTGAGTGGCTTATCATTAGCCACCTAACGACACCCCTCTCAAGGTCCCGGCATGCTGGCAATTTTCCTCGAAACCCTGAACATCACCGCGCCGGTGTTTGCCATGCTGTTTTTGGGGGTGTTGCTCAAGCGCATCAACTGGATCAACGATAACTTCATCCACATCGCCTCGTCCCTGGTGTTCAACGTCACCATGCCGGCGCTGTTGTTCCTCGGCATCCTCCATGCCGACCTGCATGCGGCGTTGCAGCCCGACCTGCTGATCTATTTCTCCGTCGCTACCCTGGCAAGTTTCGCCATGGCCTGGGGCTGGGCGATCTGGCGTTGCCCGCGGGAGGATCGCGGCATCTATACCCAGGGTGCGTTTCGCGGCAACAACGGCGTGATTGGCTTGGCGTTGGCGGCGAGCATGTACGGCGACTACGGGATTTCCCTGGGTGCGATCCTCGCGGCGTTGGTGATCCTGTTCTACAACACCTTGTCGACCATCGTGCTGGCGGTCTATAGCCCGGTGATCAAGTCCGATCCGTGGAGCATCTGCAAAAGCGTGATCAGCAACCCGCTGATCATCAGCGTGATCGTCGCTGCACCGTTCGCTTATTGGCACATCGGCCTGCCGAACTGGTTCGAGACCTCGGCCAAATACCTGTCGCAAATGACCTTGCCCCTGGCGCTGATCTGCATCGGCGGCACGCTGTCGCTGGCGGCGTTGCGCAAGAGCGGCAAGATGGCCCTGAGTTCGAGCCTGGTGAAAATGGTCGGCCTGCCGCTGCTGACCACCCTCGGGGCCTGGCTCTGGGGTTTTCGCGGGGCGGAATTGGGCATCCTGTTCCTGTACTTCGGCAGCCCCACCGCCGCCGCCAGTTACGTCATGGCCCGGGCGGCCGATGGCAATCATGAACTGGCGGCGGCGATCATCGTCATCACCACGTTGATGGCGGCGATTACCACCAACGTGGGGATTTTTGTGTTGCAGTGGGGTGGGTGGATCTAGGCTTGGATCTGTGCTGCTCTCGCGAAGAGGCCTGACCTGTCGCTACAGGCCCCGGTACTTTACTCAGGTTTCTGATACGCCTCGATCACTTCCTGCGCCGCCCGAAACGCATCGATCGCCGCCGGCACGCCCGCATACACCGCACAATGCAGCAACGCCTCGCGAATCTCTTCCACCGTACAACCGTTGTTCAGCGCGCCACGCACATGGCCTTTGAGTTCCTGAGGGCACTTGAGGGCGGTGAGGGCGGCCAGGGTGATCAGGCTGCGGGTCTTCAGCGGCAGGCCTTCGCGGCGCCAGACGCTGCCCCAGGCATGTTCGTTGACGAAGTCCTGCAATGGCTGCGTGAACTCGGTGGCGTTGCCCAGGGCGCGGTCGACGAATGCGTCGCCCATGACCTGGCGACGCATGTCCAGGCCGGTCTTTGGAGTGTCGGTCATGGCAAATCCCTCTTGTGGTGTTGGCGGCGCCAGGCGCGCAGGGAGGTGAACAGCAAAAATGCGAGCAGGGCCGGCAGCACATAGAACAGCATCAGCCGTTCCAGTTGCCCGGCCAAGGGCATGCCGGTGGTGAACGACACCACGTGCAGCCCGTAGGCCAGGTACAAGCCCAAAAACAGCAGGCCTTCGGCGCGAGTGACGCGGTAGCCGGAATAGAACACCGGCAGGCACAACACCGCCACGCCGAGCATCACCGGCAGGTCGAAATCCAGGGCGTTCGGTGAGACCGACAGTGGCGTGGGAGCGGCGAGGGCGGTTATCCCCAATACCCCGAGCAGGTTGAACAGGTTGCTGCCGATGACGTTACCCACCGCAATGTCCCGTTGGCCGCGCAGGGCGGCGATCAACGAGGTGGCGAGTTCCGGCAGCGAGGTGCTGACGGCGACGATGGTCAGGCCGATGATGCGCTCCGAAAGCCCCAGGTCCATCGCCACTTCCACCGCTGCGCCCAGCAGCAGGTGGCCGGCGAAAATCAGCATTGCCAGGCCCAGCACGATCATCGCCAGGCTCTTGGGCCACGCCCCTTGCGCCACATCGACACCCACGGGGTGCGGTCGTCCTGAGTGTCGCGATTGGCGCAGCAACAGGCCCAGGTACACCGCCAGGGCCATCAGCAGCAGCACACCGTCCAGTTGCGTCAGTTCCTCATTCCAGGCCAACACGAACACCAGCAGGCTGGCACCGATCATCAATGGGATGTCCAGGCGCACCAATTGGCGCGAGACGCGCAACGGAATGATCAGCGCCGACAACCCGAGGGTGACGAGGATGTTGAAGATGCTGCTGCCGATCACGCTGCCCACAGCGATGTCGGCGTTCTGCGCCATAGTCGCCTGCAGGCTGACGGCCATTTGCGGCGCGCTGCTGCCGAAGGCGACGACGGTCAGGCCGATGATCAGCGGCCGCACTTGCAAGCGAACCGCCAGGCCTATTGCAGCCCGCACCAGCAGCTCGGCGCCGCTGATCAGCAACAACAGGCCACCGAGCAATTCGATCAGGCTGAGCAGCGGTAGGGCGGTAATCAGGGAAATGGCCGGGCTCCGTCTATCAATCGTCGAGGGCTTGCACGCGTACCCGTGCGGTGCCGCTGCGTAGCATGCCCAGTTGCTCGGCTGCTGCGCGGGATACGTCGATCAGACGGCCTCGAGTATACGGACCGCGGTCGTTGATACGGACCACGACGCTGTCGTTATTTTTCAGATTGGTGATTTTCACCCGGGTGCCGAACGGCAACTGGCGATGGGCGGCGGTCAGGCCGTTCTGGTTGAAACGCTCGCCGCTGGCGGTGCGTTTGCCGTGGTGTTTTGCACCGTAATAGGAGGCGACGCCGGTCTGGTCGTAGCCGTGAGGATCGACCGTCCCGCTCTGGCTGGCGCAACCGGCCAGCAGGGACAGCAGGGCGCAGGCGCCGAGGAGACGCTTCATCAAAGGGTTTCCCACATCAGTGTGGTTGTGAGGATCATTGTGGCGAGGGAGCAAGCTCCCTCGCCACAGGGGAATGAGCCAGATACAGGTACTGGCTCCATGTCCATCAGCGCTCAAGCTTGCTTTTGAGCAGTTCGTTGACCTGTTGCGGGTTGGCCTTGCCCTTGGAGGCTTTCATGGCCTGGCCGACGAAGAAGCCGAACATCTTGCCGCGCTTGGCTTCGTCTGCCGCGCGGTACTGTTCGACCTGCTCGGCGTTGGCCGCGAGCATTTCATCGAGCACGGCGGAAATGGCGCCGGTATCGGTGACCTGCTTCAGGCCGCGCTTCTCGATGATCTCGTCGGCGCTGCCCTCGCCATTGGCCATGGCTTCGAACACCATCTTGGCGATCTTGCCGGAAATGGTGTTGTCCTTGATCCGCAGCAGCATGCCGCCCAGTTGCTCGGCCGAGACCGGCGACTGGTCGATCTCCAGGCCCTGCTTGTTCAGCAGGCTGCCCAGTTCCACCATCACCCAGTTGGCCGCCAGCTTGGCGTCGCCACCGATGCTCACGACTTTTTCGAAGTAATCGGCCTGTTCGCGGCTGGTGGCCAGGACGTTGGCGTCATAGCTCGACAGCCCGAACTGCGCCTGGAAGCGCTCGCGTTTCTGCGGCGGCAGTTCCGGCAGGGTGGCGCGCACCTCGTCGAGGAACGCGTTCTCGATGACCACCGGCAGCAGGTCCGGGTCGGGGAAGTAACGGTAGTCGTTGGCTTCTTCCTTACTGCGCATCGGACGGGTCTCGTCCTTGTTCGGGTCGTACAGGCGGGTCTGCTGGATGACCTTGCCACCGTCCTCGATCAGTTCGATCTGGCGCTGGATCTCGCTGTTGATCGCCTTCTCGATGAAGCGGAACGAGTTGACGTTCTTGATCTCGCAGCGCGTGCCGAACTCAACCTGGCCTTTAGGCCGGATCGACACGTTGCAGTCGCAGCGCAGCGAGCCTTCGGCCATGTTGCCATCGCAGATGCCCAGGTAGCGCACCAGCGCATGGATCGCCTTGACGTAGGCCACGGCTTCCTTGGCGCTGCGTATGTCCGGCTCGGAAACGATTTCCAGCAGTGGCGTGCCGGCACGGTTCAGGTCGATGCCGGTGGCACCGTTGAACTCTTCGTGCAGGCTCTTGCCGGCGTCTTCTTCCAGGTGCGCCCGGGTGATGCCGACGCGCTTGACCGTGCCGTCTTCCAGGGCGATGTCCAGGTGGCCCTTGCCAACGATCGGCAGTTCCATCTGGCTGATCTGGTAGCCCTTGGGCAGGTCCGGGTAGAAGTAGTTCTTGCGGGCGAACACGTTGTGCTGGCCGATCTCGGCGTCAATCGCCAGGCCGAACATCACCGCCATGCGCACCGCTTCGGCGTTGAGCACCGGCAGCACGCCGGGCATGCCCAGGTCGACCAGGCTGGCCTGGGTGTTGGGCTCGGAGCCGAACGTGGTGGAGCTACCGGAAAAGATTTTCGACCGGGTGGTGAGCTGGGTATGAATCTCCAGCCCGATCACGACTTCCCATTGCATGTGTTTCTCCTCAGAAGCCGGTTGGGGTGCGGGTGTGCCAGTCAGTGTTCAACTGATACTGGTGGGCAACGTTCAACAGGCGGCCTTCCTGGAAATACGGCGCGAGCAACTGCACGCCCACCGGCAGGCCATCGACGAAACCGGCCGGCATGGACAGGCCCGGCAAGCCGGCGAGGTTGGCGGTGATGGTGTAGACGTCTTCCAGGTACTCGGCGACCGGGTCGCTGTTCTTGGCGCCGAGCTTCCAGGCCGGGTTTGGCGTGGTCGGGCCGAGGATGATGTCGACCTCGTTGAAGGCCGCCATGAAGTCGTTCTTCACCAGGCGGCGGATTTTCTGCGCCTTGAGGTAGTAGGCGTCGTAGTAGCCGGCGGACAGCGCATAGGCGCCGACCATGATCCGGCGCTGCACTTCGGCACCGAAGCCTTCGCCACGGGAGCGCTTGTACAGGTCGATCAGGTTTTCCGGGTTCTCGCAGCGATAGCCGAAGCGCACGCCGTCGAAGCGTGACAGGTTCGAGGACGCTTCCGCCGGGGCGATCACGTAGTACGCGGGAATCGCGTGCTGCATGTTCGGCAGGCTGATTTCCTTGATGACCGCGCCGAGCTTCTCCAGCTCCTTGACGCTGTTATGGACCAGCTCGGCGATGCGCGGGTCGAGGCCGGCGCTGAAGTACTCCTTCGGCACACCGATACGCAGGCCCTGCAGCGAACCGTTGAGGCTGGCGCTGTAGTCCGGCACGGGCTCATCGATGCTGGTGGAGTCGTTCGGGTCGAAGCCGGCCATGCCTTGCAGCAGGATCGCGCAGTCTTCGGCGGTGCGCGCCAGCGGGCCGCCCTGGTCGAGGCTGGAGGCGTAGGCGATCATGCCCCAGCGCGAGACGCGACCGTAGGTCGGCTTCAGGCCGGTGAGGTTGGTAAACGCCGCTGGTTGGCGAATCGAACCGCCGGTGTCGGTGGCGGTGGCGGCCGGCAACAGGCGTGCGGCCACGGCGGCGGCGGAACCACCAGACGAGCCGCCCGGTACGTGTTCCAGGTTCCACGGGTTTTTCACCGCGCCGTAGTAGCTCGACTCGTTGGCCGAGCCCATGGCGAATTCGTCCATGTTGGTCTTGCCCAGGGTCACGGTGCCGGCGGCGGCCAGCTTGGCGACCACGGTGGCATCGTACGGGGCTTTGAAGTTGTCGAGCATCTTCGAACCGCAGCTGGTGCGGATGCCCTGGGTGCAGAACAAGTCCTTGTGGGCAATCGGCGCACCGAGCAGGGCACCGGTTTCACCATTGGCGCGCCGGGCATCGGCGGCCCTGGCCTGGCTCAGGGCCAGCTCCTGGGTGAGGCTGATGAAGCTGTTGAGCTGCGGGTCAAGCTGGGCGATGCGCGCCAGCAGGACCTGGGTCAGCTCTTCGGAAGAAAACTTTTTATCGGCGAGTCCGCGGGCGATCTCGGCCAGGGTCATGTGATGCATGAGAGGCTCTTTCCCTTTAGTCGATGACTTTCGGAACCAGGTACAGGCCGTTTTCGACCGCTGGTGCGATGGACTGGTAGGCCTCGCGGTGATTGGACTCGGTCACGACGTCGGCGCGCAGGCGCTGGCTGGCTTCCAGTGGGTGTGCCAGTGGTTCGATGCCGTCGGTATTGACCGCCTGCATCTCGTCGACCAGCCCCAGAATGCTGTTCAGGGCAGAAGTGATGTGTGGAAGATCGGCTTCATTGAGGCCCAGACAGGCCAGATGAGCGATTTTTTCCACGTCGGAGCGTTCAAGCGCCATGGGATTCTCCAGTGGAAAACAAAACGGACGCAGTCTGTCCGTGTGTTAGATTGTCGGAACACTACCGCATTTCTACGGCCCTAGTGCCCTGTATCACAAGTGCTGTTCCTTTTTGACGGCGTCTATTGCCGTCATGCTGCGTTGCCGCTTCTCGCCATAGCAGGCTATGACTCGTCGCGGCGCCTTGCCTGACGACAATAGCCACTCGTCAAAGAAGGAGCGCACTTATGACACAGGGCACTGGCCGCGATTGTGGGGTTTGGTGCACAGAAAAGCGGCCAATTTAACATATTGGCGCCTTGCCCAAAATCCCTGTCGTTGTTAGAGTTTGCCGCACTTTTTTACCCACGCGTTGCCTAGGGTCCCTTTCCCATGTTCAAGAAACTGCGTGGCATGTTTTCCAGCGATCTTTCCATTGACCTGGGCACTGCCAACACCCTTATTTACGTGCGCGAGCGCGGTATCGTCCTGAATGAACCCTCGGTCGTGGCCATCCGCACCCACGGTAACCAGAAAAGTGTCGTGGCTGTCGGTACGGAAGCCAAGCGCATGCTGGGCCGTACACCGGGCAACATCGCGGCCATTCGCCCAATGAAGGATGGCGTGATCGCCGACTTCAGCGTCTGCGAAAAGATGCTGCAGTACTTCATCAACAAGGTTCACGAAAACAGCTTCCTGCAGCCCAGCCCTCGTGTGCTGATCTGCGTTCCATGCAAGTCCACCCAGGTAGAGCGACGCGCTATCCGTGAATCGGCCCTCGGCGCCGGTGCCCGTGAAGTGTTCCTGATCGAAGAGCCAATGGCCGCTGCCATCGGTGCCGGCCTGCCGGTGGAAGAAGCCCGCGGCTCGATGGTCGTCGACATCGGTGGTGGTACCACTGAAATCGCGCTGATCTCCCTCAATGGTGTGGTCTACGCCGAATCCGTACGTGTGGGCGGCGACCGTTTCGACGAAGCGATCATCACTTATGTGCGTCGCAACTACGGCAGCCTGATCGGCGAATCTACCGCCGAGCGCATCAAGCAGGAAATCGGCACGGCCTACCCGGGCGGTGAAGTGCGTGAAGTCGACGTGCGTGGTCGCAACCTGGCTGAAGGCGTTCCACGGGCCTTCACCCTCAACTCCAACGAAGTGCTCGAAGCGCTGCAAGAGTCGCTGGCGACCATCGTCCAGGCGGTCAAGAGCGCCCTGGAGCAGTCGCCGCCGGAGCTGGCGTCGGACATCGCCGAGCGCGGCCTGGTGCTGACCGGTGGTGGCGCACTGTTGCGTGACCTTGACAAGTTGTTGGCCCAGGAAACCGGCCTGCCGGTGATCGTTGCCGAAGACCCGTTGACCTGCGTTGCCCGCGGCGGTGGCCGAGCATTGGAAATGATGGACAAGCACACCATGGACCTGCTCTCCAGCGAATAAGTTTTGCTGAAGTGGTCTATGTTGTTCGCTCCCGGGCAGCACTTTGCAGTGCTGCCCGTTGGCGTTTATCTTCTGTCATTCGTATCCAGGCCGGTTTGATGCCGTATGAATAAAGAAAACATTTGCCTGGGAGGAGCGGCCTATTAAACCGCTTTTCGCCAAAGGCCCCTCATTGGGTGTGCGCCTGCTGGTGCTGACCGTGCTATCGGTCGCGCTGATGGTGGTCGATGCCCGCTTCACGCTGCTCAAGCCTGTACGCAGCCAGATGTCGCTGGTGTTGATGGAATCCTACTGGATCACCGACCTGCCGCAGCGCCTGTGGCAAGGTGTCGCCAGCCAGTTTGGCAGCCGGACCGAACTGGTCGCCGAAAACGAAAAACTCAAGACCGAAAACCTGCTGTTGCAGGGGCGCATGCAGAAGCTGGCGGCCCTCACCGAGCAGAACGTTCGGCTGCGCGAGTTGCTCAATTCTTCGGCGCTGGTCAACGAGAAGGTCGAAGTGGCCGAGTTGATCGGCATGGACCCCAACCCCTTCACCCACCGTATCATCATCAACAAGGGCGAGCGCGACGGCGTGGTCCTCGGCCAGCCGGTGCTCGACGCCCGTGGCCTGATGGGCCAGGTGGTGGAGTTGATGCCCTACACGTCCCGCGTGTTGTTGCTGACCGATACCACCCACAGCATTCCGGTGCAGGTCAACCGCAACGGCCTGCGGGCGATCGCCAGCGGCACCGGTAACCCGGAACGCCTGGAGCTGCGGCATGTGGCCGATACCGCCGATATCAAGGAAGGCGACCTGCTGGTCAGTTCCGGCCTCGGCCAGCGCTTCCCGGCCGGGTATCCGGTGGCGACGGTCAAGGAAGTCATCCATGACTCCGGCCAGCCGTTTGCCATCGTTCGCGCGGTGCCGACGGCGGCATTGAATCGCAGCCGCTACCTGCTGCTGGTATTCAGCGACAACCGCACGCCCGAAGAACGTGCCAACGATGCCGCCGTGGCCCAGGAAGCCCAGGACCGCCAGGGCGGCGAGTCGGCCGCCCCAGTGACCGCAGCGCCGGCGCCTGTCCCGGCCGCGGTGCCAAAACCACCAGTGCCAGCACCCGCGACGGCGGCTCCGGCCACCGCGCCGGCGGCAACCCCGGTCACCGCGCCCGCCGCGCCTGCTGTGAAACCGACCCGCTCGGCCACCCACGCGCCCGCCGCGCAGCCTGCTCAACCAGCCCGGCCCGCCGCCAAACCGCCAGCCTCCACGCCGGCCACCGCGCCAGCCCCCAGGGGAGCACGAGAAGAATGAGCAGTACCCAATCCGGTAACGGCTGGATGGTCTGGCTGACCTTCGCCATCGGCCTGTTGCTCAGCGTTTCGCCGCTGCCGCAGTTCATGGAAATCCTGCGCCCACTGTGGCTGGCCCTGTTGCTGGCCTTCTGGGCTCTGGCCTTGCCGCACAAGGTCGGCATGGTCACCGCCTGGTGCCTGGGCCTGGCCGAGGACGTGCTTTATGGCACGTTGCTGGGGCAGAACGCGCTGATCCTGACGTTGATCACCTTCTTGGTGCTGTCGCTGCAACAACGCCTGCGGATGTTCCCTATGTGGCAGCAGTGCCTGGTGATCCTGGTGATCTTCGGCCTGGCGCAACTGGTGCAGTTGTGGCTCAGCGCGCTGACTGGCAACCGCCAGCCGACCCTGGCGCTGGTCTTGCCAGCCCTGGTCAGCGCCTTGCTCTGGCCCTGGGTCAGCTTCGGTTTGCGTGGCCTGCGCCTGCGTTTCAAAATCAACTGATTCGGTCAGGATACCTACACTTTTTCTGATGACTTACATCCCTGTGGCGAGGGAGCTTGCTCCCGCTCGGTTGCGTAGCGACCGTAAAGGTTGGGGCCGCTGCGCAGCCCAGCGGGAGCAAGCTCCCTCGCCACAAAAGCTGTTTTTGTCTGGATGGCTGTGCTTTGAGAGGGAGATGTCTTGATGAAACCGCTTTACCTCGCCTCAGGTTCGCCGCGTCGGCGTGAACTGCTCACGCAGATCGGTGTACCCTTTACCGCCGTCGGCGCGGACATCGACGAAACTCCCCTGGACCACGAAACCCCTTCGGCCTATGTCGAGCGCCTGGCGCGCTGCAAGGCCGAGGCGGGTCGGCGAGCCCTGGACGCCGGCATGGATGGCTGCGTGTTGGGCGCCGATACGGCTGTGGTACTGGACGGGCGAATTCTCGGCAAACCCGTGGACCAGGCCGATTCCATGGCGATGCTCTTGAGCCTGTCCGGTCGCGAACATGAAGTATTGACCGCCATTGCCATACTGGGAGGGCAGCGTTGTGAATCCCGCGTTGTGCGCAGCCTGGTGCGCTTTCGGTCGATCACGGAACAGGAAGCGGCGGCCTACTGGGCCAGCGGTGAACCCCGGGACAAGGCCGGCGGCTATGGCATTCAAGGGCTGGGTGCGGTATTCGTCGCCGGGCTTGAAGGCAGTTATTCAGCCGTGGTCGGCCTGCCGCTGTGCGAAACCGCAGAACTACTGGGCCATTTCGGCATACCCTGTTGGCAAACCTTGAGCGCGCGCTGAGCGCCGTCTGACTTGATGCGGCCATAATCGTGAACGTGCCTGAACGAGACCCTGCCATGAGTGAAGAGATCCTGATCAACATCACGCCGATGGAATCGCGCGTGGCGGTGGTTGAAAACGGTGTTCTGCAAGAGGTCCACGTCGAGCGCACGCAAAAGCGTGGCATCGTCGGCAATATCTATAAAGGCAAGGTGGTGCGGGTGCTGCCGGGCATGCAGGCGGCCTTCGTCGACATCGGCCTGGACCGCGCGGCATTCATCCATGCGTCGGAAATTTCCGTGCGCGAAGGGCCGGCCGTGGAGAGCATCAGCGCGCTGGTGCATGAAGGCCAGAGCCTGGTGGTGCAGGTCACCAAGGACCCCATCGGCTCCAAGGGCGCGCGCCTGACCACGCAACTGTCGATTCCGTCGCGCTACCTGGTGTACATGCCGCGCACCGCCCATGTCGGCATTTCCCTGAAGATCGAAGACGAGGCCGAGCGCGAGCGTCTCAAGCAGGTGGTCAGCGACTGCGTGGAAAAAGAAGGCATCAAGGAAGCCGGTGGGTTCATCCTGCGCACCGCCGCCGAAGGGGCCGGGGCCGATGAGATCCTCATGGACATCCGCTACCTGCGCAGGCTTTGGGACCAGATCGCCGCGCAGATCAAGACCATCGCCACCCCCAGCGTGATCTACGAAGACCTGGGCCTGGCGCTGCGGACCTTGCGCGATCTGGTCAGCCCCAAGATCGAGAAAATCCGCATCGACTCCCGGGAGACCTTTCAGAAAACCACGCAGTTCGTCGCCGAACTGATGCCGGAAATCGCCGACCGCCTCGAGCATTACCCTGGCGAACGGCCGATTTTCGACCTGTACGGCGTCGAAGACGAAATCCAGAAAGCCCTTGAACGCAAGGTCCCGCTCAAGTCCGGCGGCTACCTGGTGGTGGATCCGGCCGAGGCCATGAGCACCATCGACGTCAACACCGGGGCGTTCGTCGGCCATCGCAACCTGGAAGAAACCATCTTCAAGACCAACCTGGAAGCCGCCACCGCCATTGCCCGGCAACTGCGCCTGCGCAACCTGGGTGGGATCATCATCATCGACTTCATCGACATGGAAGATGAAGAGCACCAGCGCCAGGTGCTGCGGACCCTGGAAAAACAACTCGAACGCGACCACGCCAAGACCAACATCATCGGTATCACCGAGCTGGGCCTGGTGCAGATGACCCGCAAGCGCACCCGCGAAAGCCTCGAACAGGTGCTGTGCGAGCCGTGCAGCAGTTGCCAGGGCCGCGGCAAGCTCAAGACCCCGGAAACCGTGTGTTACGAAATCTTCCGGGAAATTCTCCGGGAGGCGCGCGCCTACCAGGCGACCGGCTATAGAGTGTTGGCGAACCAGAAAGTCGTGGACCGCCTGCTCGACGAGGAGTCAGGCAATGTCGCAGAGCTGGAAGCGTTTATTGGACGCACGATTCGCTTCCAGGTGGAAACCATGTATTCCCAGGAACAATACGACGTGGTGTTGCTCTGAAGAGCTTGGGAAGCGGCGGGCCCGCGGATTTGATCGTCTTTGCCAGGGGAGCCCACTGACATGGAGCGTCTGACACGCATTTTGGCGGCGCTGACTCGCTGGGGGCTGGGGCTGTGCGCCCTGCTGCTGGTGTTGCTGGCGTTGTACGTCAGCCTCGGTCGCGAGCTGGTCCCGCTGGTGGCCGAATATCGCGCCGAGGTCGAGACCCGTGCCGGCGCTGCCTTGGGCATGCCTGTGCACATCGGACGCCTCGACGGTAGCTGGAGCGCCCTGGCGCCAATCCTGGCTGCGCGCGACGTGGTGGTCGGCGAAGGCCCCAACGCCTTGCACCTGGATCAGGTGCGAGTCGTGCCTGACCTGTGGGACAGCCTGCTGGCACGTCAGGTGCGTATTGCCCACCTGGAAGTCAGCGGCCTGAAGATCAGCCTCAAGGAGGGCACCGACGGCAAGTGGGCCCTGGAAGGCCTGCCGGTGAAGGACGACCAGCCCCTCGATCCGCAGCAATTGCTCGAACGCATGCAGGTGGTCTCCAGGTTCTCGCTGCTCGATAGCCAGGTGACGTTGCAACCTGTCGAGCAACCACCGCTGACCCTCACCTACGTCGGTTTGAGCTTGCGCACCGGCGCCATCCGTCAACGGCTGGACGTGCGCTTGACCCTGCCTGACGGTCAGCCGGTGGCGATCAACCTGCGCACCCATATCCGCGCCAGTGACTGGAAGAACGGCCAGGCCGATGCGTACCTGAGCCTGCCGCAAAGCGACTGGTCCAAATGGCTGCCCAAACGCCTGACCCAGCAATGGAATTTTTCCCGGATCAAGGCCGGTGGCGAGTTCTGGCTGAGTTGGGGTGGCGGTACGGTGCAAAGCGCGGCCATGCGCTTGAACGCTCCTGACATCCTGGGTGCCTACGCCGAGCGCAAGCCGGTGCAGATCCATAACCTGGCGCTCAATGGATATTTCCAGCGTGGTGACCAGGGATTTACCGCGACCTTCGATTCCCTGGCGATGAACCTGGGCGAAACCCGCTGGGAATCGCGCCTGCAACTGCAACAGAGTGCTGCCACCGAAAAGGCCGAGGAGCGCTGGCACCTGCAGGCCGATCGCCTCGACCTGACCCCGCTTACGCCTTTGCTCAACGCCCTGGCACCGTTGCCTGAAGGCCTGGCGACGACCATCGACCGTCTCAAGGTGACCGGTAGCCTGCGCAACGTGCTGCTGGACTACCGGCCGCAGAACGCCGGTGACCAGAAAATCAGCTTCGCCACCAACCTGGACACCGTGGGCTTTGACGCCTATCGCGGCGCCCCGGCTGCGCGCAATGTATCGGGGAGTCTGAGCGGCGACCTCGGTGGCGGCGAGCTGCGCATGGACAGCAAGGATTTTTCCCTGCACCTGGACCCGATTTTCGCCAAGCCCTGGCAGTACCTGCAGGCCAACGCCCGGTTGACCTGGAAGCTCGACAAGCAAGGCTTCACCCTGATCGCGCCGTATTTGAAGGTGCTGGGCGAGGAGGGGCGGATTGCTGGCGATTTCCTGATCCGCCTGCATTTCGACCACAGCCAGGAAGACTACATGGACCTGCGGGTTGGCCTGGTGGACGGTGACGGACGCTACACCGCCAAGTACCTGCCGGCGGTCCTCAGCCCGGCGCTGGATGAGTGGCTGCGCACGGCCATCGTCAAGGGCGCGGTGGACGAGGGCTTCTTCCAGTATCAAGGCTCGCTCAATCACGGTGCCGAAGACGCGGCACGCAGTATCAGCCTGTTTTTCAAGGTGCATGACGCCGAACTGGCGTTCCAGCCGGGCTGGCCTTCGGTCAGCAAGGTCAGCGGTGATGTCTTCGTCGAAGACAGCGGCGTACGCATCTTCGCCAGCCAAGGACAATTGCTCGATACCCAGGTCAAGGATGTTTCGGTGAACATTCCCCATGTACCCAGCGGGCAGAGCGTTCATCTGTTTCTGGACGGCGGGTTCGCTGGAGGACTGGGGGACGGTCTGAAAATCCTCCAGACCGCGCCGATCGGGACCGCCGAGACATTTGCCGGCTGGGAAGGCGAGGGCGACCTGCAAGGCAGCGTGAAGCTCGACATCCCCCTGGTCAAAGGCGAGCAACCGAAGATCCTGGTGGATTTCGCCACCGACAAGGCCCGTCTCAAGCTCAGCGAGCCGGTACTGGAACTGACCCAACTCAAGGGCGATTTCCGCTTCGACAGCAACAAGGGCTTGAGCGGCAAGGGCATCAGTGCCCGGGCATTCGACCGGCCCGTGACCGCACAGATTTTCGCCGAAGGCCACGCCGGAGCGCTCAACACACGAGTCACGGCGTCCGGGCAGGTGGAGATCAAGAAACTCACCAGTTGGCTGAATGTCACCCAGCCGTTGCCGGTATCCGGTGTCGTGCCGTACCAGTTGCAAGTGATCCTCGACGGCGCCGACAGCCAATTGTCGGTCAGTTCCAACCTCAAGGGCGTGGCGGTGGACCTGCCGGCACCCTTCGGCATGGCCGCCGATGTCGGGCGCGACACGGTGTTTCGCATGACCCTGCAAGGGCCGGAGCGGCGTTATTGGCTCGATTATGGCGATCTGGCCAATTTCACTTACGCCGCGCCGAGCGGGAAAGTCGCCGATGGTCGTGGCGAATTGTTGCTGGGGGCCGGCGATGCCGTTCTACCCGGGGCCAAGGGACTGCGACTGCGCGGCACACTGCCTGCACTGGACGTGAGTCCCTGGCAGGACCTGGTCAACAAGTACGCTGGCCAGGATCCGGGCGGCAGTGCCAAGCAACTGCTCAGCAGCGTCGATCTGACTGTCGGCAAGCTCACGGCCATGGGTACGACCCTGGACCAGGCATCGGTGCAATTGGACCGCAGGCCGGACGCCTGGGCCTTGCGGCTCGACAGCCAGCAGGCCAAGGGCAATGTCAGCCTGCCGGACGCAAAGGCCGCCCCGATTGGTATCAAGCTTGATTATGTGCGCCTGCCGGCCACAGACCCGACGGTCCAGGCGGATGAAAACTCACCGGACCCGTTGGCGTCGGTCGATCCCGGCAAAATCCCGGCCATGGATATTGCCATCGACCAATTGTTCCAGGGCCCTGATCTCATCGGTGCGTGGTCGTTGAAAGTGCGACCGACCGCCAAGGGCATCGCGCTGAACGAGCTGGACATGGGCCTCAAGGGCATGGTGTTGAACGGCAGTGGTGGTTGGGAAGGCGCGCCCGGTTCCACCAGCAGTTGGTACAAGGGCCGTATCGGCGGCAAGAACCTGGGCGACGTGCTCAAGGGCTGGGGTTATGCCCCAAGCGTGACCAGCCAGACGTTCCGCCTGGATGTCGATGGCCGCTGGCCCGGCTCGCCAGCGTGGGTCGCCACCAAGCGTTTTTCCGGCAGCCTCGACGCGTCGCTGAGCAAGGGCCAGTTTGTCGAAGTGGAAGGCAGCGCCCAGGCGTTGCGGGTATTTGGCCTGCTGAACTTCAACTCCATCGGCCGACGCTTGCGCCTGGACTTCTCCGACCTGTTCGGCAAGGGGCTGAGCTACGACCGGGTCAAGGGACTGCTGGTGGCAAGCGATGGTGTGTACGTGACCCGCGAACCCATTACCCTGACCGGGCCGTCGAGCAACCTGGAACTCAACGGCACGCTGGACATGGTGGCCGACCGGGTCGACGCCAAGTTGCTGGTGACGCTGCCGGTGACCAACAACCTGCCAATCGCCGCGCTGATCGTCGGTGCCCCGGCGGTGGGTGGCGCGCTGTTTTTGATCGACAAACTGATCGGCGACCGCGTGGCGCGCTTTGCCAGCGTAAGATACGACGTCAAGGGGCCGTGGAAAGAGCCGAAGATTACCTTTGATAAGCCGTTCTGACAGACGATGACAATCCCCTGTGGGAGCGAGCTTGCTCGCGATGAGGCCGGTACATCCAACATTTTTGTTGACTGATCCACCGCAATCGCGAGCAAGCTCGCTCCCACAGGGGCACTACCAAACAACGGGGAACTGCCATGTCCGTCGCAGTGATTCAAATGGTCAGCCAGAGCGATGTGCTCGCCAACCTGGCCCGTGCCCGGGTGCTGCTGGAGCAGGCTGCCGCAGGCGGCGCCAGGCTGGCCGTGCTGCCGGAGAATTTCGCGGCGATGGGACGGCGGGACATTGCCGATATCGGTCGTGCCGAAGCCTTTGGTCAGGGACCGATCCTGCCCTGGTTGAAACAGGTCGCCCGAGACCTCAAGTTATGGATTGTGGCCGGCACGTTGCCGTTGCCACCGGTGGACCAGCCCGAGGCCAGGTCCCACGCCTGTTCGTTGCTGGTCGACGATCAGGGCCAGATCGTGGCGCGCTACGACAAGCTGCACTTGTTTGATGTGGATGTGGCGGACAATCGCGGGCGCTATCGCGAGTCGGATGACTATGCTTATGGCGCTAACGTGGTGGTTGCCGATACCCCCGTGGGCCGGGTCGGCCTGACGGTCTGTTACGACTTGCGATTTCCGGAGCTCTACAGCGAGTTGCGGGCTGCCGGGGCCGAACTGATCACGGCGCCGTCGGCGTTTACCGCGGTGACCGGCGCGGCCCATTGGGAGGTATTGATTCGCGCCCGGGCCATCGAGACCCAGTGCTACATGCTGGCGGCCGCCCAGGGCGGCGTGCATCCGGGGCCGCGGGAAACCTTTGGCCATGCCGCGATTGTCGACCCGTGGGGCCGTGTGCTGGCACAACAGGATCAAGGTGAGGCCGTGCTGCTGGCCGCACGCGACAGCAGCGAACAGGCGTCCATCCGGGCGCGCATGCCGGTGGCCAGCCATCGGCGCTTTTTCTCGCAGGGCGCTCGACAGCGACCTGTCCAAGACGACGAATTCAAGGCGTAAAACATATGAGCGGGTTGTTGTCCTCAGTCAGTGAACACCTCTTAGCCCCTGGCGGCGTAACCCTGGAGAGCCTGCAAGGCGTGCTGGGCGACCTGGCCGGCCCGGGCATCGATGCGGCCGACCTGTATTTCCAGGGGCAGATCTCCGAATCCTGGTCGCTGGAAGACGGCATCGTCAAGGAAGGCAGTTTCAACCTTGACCAGGGCGTGGGTGTGCGCGCCCAGTCCGGGGAAAAAACCGGTTTTGCCTACAGCAACGCCATTACCCTGGAGGCCCTCGGTGCCGCGGCCCGTGCGGCCCGCTCGATCTCCCGCGCCGGGCAGAACGGCACGGTCCAGGCGTTCAGCAGCCAGGACGTGGCGCAGTTGTATGCGCCGGATAACCCGCTGGAAGTCATGAGCCGCGCCGAAAAAGTCGAGCTGCTCAAGCGCATCGACGTCGCCACCCGCGCCCTCGACCCGCGTATCCAGCAAGTGACGGTGAGCATGGCCGGGGTCTGGGAGCGGATCCTGGTGGCTTCCACCGACGGCGGTCTGGCGGCGGACGTGCGGCCGCTGGTGCGGTTCAACGTCAGCGTGATCGTCGAGCAGAACGGTCGCCGTGAGCGCGGTGGCCATGGCGGCGGCGGACGCACCGATTACCGTTATTTCCTCAGCGAAGACCGTGCCATGGGCTACGCCCGCGAAGCGCTGCGCCAGGCGCTGGTCAACCTCGAGGCCATTCCGGCCCCGGCCGGTACGTTGCCGGTGGTGCTGGGGTCCGGTTGGTCCGGCGTGCTGCTGCACGAAGCGGTGGGTCACGGCCTGGAAGGCGATTTCAACCGCAAGGGCAGCTCAGCCTACAGCGGGCGCATGGGGGAAATGGTTGCCTCGAAACTCTGCACCATCGTCGATGACGGCACCCTGGCCGGGCGTCGTGGCTCCCTGAGCGTCGACGACGAAGGCACGCCGACCGAATGCACCACGCTGATCGAGAACGGTGTGCTCAAGGGCTACATGCAAGACAAGCTCAATGCCCGGCTGATGGGCGTGGCCCGCACGGGCAACGGTCGCCGTGAATCCTACGCGCACCTGCCCATGCCGCGCATGACCAACACCTACATGCTCGGTGGTCAAAGCGATCCGGCGGAAATTATCGCCTCGGTGAAAAAAGGTATCTATTGCGCCAACCTCGGCGGCGGCCAGGTGGACATCACCAGTGGCAAGTTCGTGTTCTCCACCAGCGAGGCCTACCTGATCGAAGACGGCAAGATCACCGCGCCGGTCAAAGGCGCGACCCTGATCGGCAACGGGCCGGAGGCGATGAGCAAGGTGTCGATGGTCGGTAACGACCTGGCGCTGGACAGCGGTGTGGGGACGTGTGGCAAGGATGGGCAATCGGTGCCGGTGGGCGTCGGCCAGCCGACCTTGAAGATCGACGCGATTACCGTGGGTGGCACGGGCGCATGAACATATTCAGGGCCGTGGCGAGGGAGCTTGCTCCCGCTGGGCTACGCAGTAGCCCCATGCGGTCGCTGCGCAACCGAGCGGGAGCAAGCTCCCTCGCCACGGTAATGGCTACCCTGGCAAGGGATTGGTGAGCCAGTGAACGATCAGCGCAAGCCGCGTTGGGTTTCGTCCAGCTCACGGATGTACTTGAAGATTTTACGGCTCGAGGCCGGTGGCTTGTTCTGCGCCAGTTCGTGCTGGGCCTGACGGATCAGGGAGCGTAATTGCTGACGATCAGCCTCCGGGTAGTCGATGACGAATTTTTCCAGGGTGCCGTCGTCGCCTGCGATCAAGCGATCGCGCCAGCGCTCCAGGTT
Source organism: Pseudomonas sp. NFACC08-1 (assembly GCF_900106735.1). Classification (NCBI taxonomy): domain Bacteria; kingdom Pseudomonadati; phylum Pseudomonadota; class Gammaproteobacteria; order Pseudomonadales; family Pseudomonadaceae; genus Pseudomonas; species Pseudomonas sp. NFACC08-1. Next base: position 18,748 of record NZ_FNNL01000020.1, read on the forward strand.
GTGGAAACGTTCGTTGTATTGCCGGGTGGAGGCATCGAGTTGATCGAGCAGGACCAAAATGGCGTCAGTGTCCTGATCGCGCATCAGTTTGCCGATGAATTGCAGGTGCCGTTTACGCGCGATATTCGCGGTGTGCTTGGGCGCATCGGCCAGGGCCCGGCGCAAGGCGTCGGTCAAAGGCAGTTTGGCCAGCAAGTCAGGCTTGAGTGTTGTCAGTCGCTCGCCGAGGTCAACCAGAGCATGCAGCTCGCGTTTGACCTGGGATTTGCTTTTTTCACCCTCGTAGAGGGAGTCGTCGTAAGAATCAACCATGGTGGCAGTCCGCAAAGAAACGCCGCCATGATAACCAGTCGGGGGCCGCTTGTCCGGCCCGGTCGCTCGAAGGCCATCACCGAAAGAAGAATTTGAGTGGAGAACACCATGAGTGCAGTTCAAAGCGTCGGCCCGCAAGCATTGCCGGCACTGCAGGAGCAAGTCGAGCAGATCCTTGCCGAGGCCAAGCGCCAGGGCGCCAGTGCCTGTGAAGTGGCTGTATCGCTGGAGCAGGGCCTGTCGACGTCGGTGCGCCAGCGCGAGGTGGAAACCGTCGAATTCAATCGCGACCAGGGCTTTGGCATCACCTTGTACGTGGGCCAGCGCAAGGGCTCGGCCAGCACGTCGGCGAGTGGTCCGGAGGCCATTCGCGAAACCGTCGCCGCGGCACTGGCTATTGCCAAGCACACCTCCGAAGACGAAGCCTCGGGCCTGGCCGATGCTGCGCTGATGTGCAAGGAGCTGCGCGACTTCGACCTGTTTCACGCCTGGGACATCACCCCCGAGCAGGCCATCGAACAGGCACTGCGTTGCGAAGCGGCGGCATTCGAGGCCGACAGCCGTATCAAGAATGCCGACGGCACGACGCTCAATACCCACCAGGGCTGCCGGGTCTATGGCAACAGCCACGGCTTCATCGGCGGTTATGCATCGACCCGCCACAGTCTCAGTTGCGTGATGATCGCCGAAGCCGATGGCCAGATGCAGCGCGATTACTGGTACGACGTGAACCGCCAGGGCACCTTGCTGGCGGACCCGGTGAGCATTGGCCGGAAAGCCGCACAACGGGCGGCCAGCCGCCTGGGCGCGCGGCCGGTGCCGACCTGTGAAGTGCCGGTGTTGTTTTCGGCCGAGCTGGCCGGCGGCTTGTTCGGCAGCTTCCTGTCGGCGGTGTCTGGCGGCAACCTGTACCGCAAATCGTCGTTCCTCGAGGGCGCGCTGGGGCAGAAACTGTTCCCGGAATGGATGACCATCGACGAGCGTCCGCACCTGATGCAGGCCATGGGCAGCTCCGCGTTCGACGGCGACGGCCTGGCCACCTACGCCAAGCCGTTCGTGGAAAAGGGCGAGTTGGTGTCTTACATCCTCGGTACCTATTCGGGCCGCAAACTCGGCATGCCGAGCACCGCCAATGCCGGTGGCGTGCATAACCTGTTCGTGACCCATGGCGAAGAAGACCAGGCCGCCTTGCTGCGGCGCATGGGGCGTGGCCTGCTGGTGACTGAACTGATGGGCCATGGCCTGAACATGGTCACCGGCGACTATTCCCGTGGCGCGGCGGGTTTTTGGGTCGAGAACGGCGAGATCCAGTTCCCGGTCCAGGAAGTGACCATCGCCGGGAACATGCGCGACATGTTCAAGCAGATCGTAGCGGTGGGCAACGATCTGGAAATGCGCAGCAACATCCGTACCGGCTCGGTACTGATCGAGCGGATGACAGTAGCGGGTAGCTGACCTTCAATCGCAGTAAAAAAGGCGCGTCATCCTAGCGGGTGACGCGCCTTTTTCATGTTCGCAGAAACCCCTGTGGCGAGGGAGCTTGCTCCCGCTCGGCTGCGCAGCAGCCGCAAAAATCTCAGCAGCACCGCAAAGACATGACAACCCTGATAAACAGGGCCTGCTTCGCAGTCCAGCGGGAGCAAGCTCCCTCGCCACGGTGAATTTTGTACGGGCTTACAGTTGTGTTGCTTCTTATTATCATCTAATAATGAATCTCATTAGCCGAGTGAGCCCCGGTCATGAGTTCTGCCCTGCACGAGCAACCCTACCTTGAAAGCTGGCGCTGGATGAGTCGCCAGATCCGTTGTGCGATGAGTCCGGACGAGCCGCGGCTGATCGAGCATTACCTGGCCGAAGGCCGTTATCTGGCCTGCTGCACCGCCACTTCACCGTGGATGATTTCCGAAACCGCGTTCCGCTTGCTGCTCGACACCGCCGCCGACGTCGCGCTGCCGTGGCATTGGCGCAATCTCTGCCTCGACCAGGCCTGGCGTCCTCTGCGTGAGCTCGAACAACAATCACTGTGCCGCTGCCGCCTCAAGCGTTGGCAGAGTCATGCCTGGGCGCTGGCGACCTGCGCCCTCGAGCCGTCGATTCCTCTTATTGAACTGGTGCAAGGATCTCCCGATGAGTAATACCCGTATCGAACGCGACAGCATGGGCGAGCTGCAAGTCCCGGTGGATGCCCTCTATGGCGCCCAGACCCAGCGCGCAGTGGATAACTTTCCGGTCAGCGGCCAGCGTATGCCGGCGCAGTTCATCCGCGCCCTGATCCTGGCCAAGGCCGCCGCCGCCCGGGCCAACGTCGAGCTGGAACAAATCAGCCCTGCACAGGGCAAGGCCATTGTCGACGCCGCCCAAGGGCTACTCGAAGGCCAATTCATGGACCACTTCCCGGTGGATATCTTCCAGACCGGCTCCGGCACCAGTTCCAACATGAATGCCAACGAAGTGATCGCCACCCTCGCCAGTCGTCTGTTGGGGGAAACGGTTAATCCGAACGACCACGTCAATTGCGGCCAGAGCAGCAATGACATCATCCCTACCAGCATTCATGTCAGCGCTGCGCTGGCCTTGCATGAGCAACTGCTGCCGGCGCTGTTGCACCTAGTGCAGGTGATTGAGCGCAAGGCCGAGGAGGTGCACCCGTTCATCAAGACCGGTCGCACCCACCTGATGGATGCCATGCCGGTGCGCCTGAGCCAGGTGCTCGACGGCTGGGCGCAGCAACTCAAGGCCAATATCGGCCACTTGCAGGACCTGCTGCCGAGCCTGCAATCCCTCGCCCAGGGCGGTACGGCGGTCGGCACCGGGGTCAACGCCCATCCACGCTTCGCCGAGCTGTTCAGTCAACAACTGACGCAACTGACCCAGGTGCAGTTCACCCCAGGCCAGAATCTGTTCGCGCTGATCGGCTCCCAGGACACCGCCGTGGCGGTGTCCGGACAGCTCAAGACCACGGCGGTGTCGCTGATGAAAATCGCCAACGACCTGCGCTGGATGAACTCCGGGCCACTGGCGGGCCTGGGCGAGATCGAACTCGAAGGCTTGCAGCCGGGCTCCTCGATCATGCCCGGCAAGGTCAACCCGGTCATTCCTGAAGCCACCGCGATGGTGGCGGCCCAAGTGATCGGCAACGACACGGTGATCACTATCGCCGGTCAATCGGGCAACTTCGAATTGAACGTGATGCTGCCGATCATCGCCCAGAACCTGCTGAGCAGCATCGCGCTGATGTCCACTGCCAGCCGCTTGCTGGCGGACAAGGCCATCGCCACCTTCAAGGTCAACGAGGCCCGGCTCAAGGAAGCGTTGTCGCGCAATCCGATCCTGGTGACCGCGCTGAATCCGATCATTGGTTACCAGAAGGCCGCTGAAATCGCCAAGAAGGCTTACCAGCAAGGTCGGCCGGTCATTGATGTCGCCCTGGAGCACACCGACCTGACACGCAGCGAACTCGAAGTCCTGCTGGACCCGGAGAAGCTCACCGCCGGCGGCGTGTAACCCCCGACACCTGTGTGGAGGACTCATCATGGAACACTGGAAACGTACGATTGAACGGGCCAACCGCTGTTTCATGCTGGGCGAGCTGGTAGATGCCCGCGAAGCCTACCTGCAAGCCCTGGCGCTGGCCCAGGTGCTGTTCGAGCGTTGGTCGGATGCCGACGAAGCGGTGGCCGCGTGCGTCGTCTCCCATCACAACCTGGCGGACCTGCACTTGCGCCTGAACCAGCCAGAGGAGAGCGCCGAGTACCTCTGCGCCATCCACCAGCGGTTGTTGCAGACCCTGCAGGACGAGCGCATGGCGCCGGCCCTGCGTGCTGCTGCGTTGCGTCAGAGCCACAAGACCTATGTCGAACTGCTGACGTTCATCAGCGAACACGGTGAATACCCTCGTACCCAGCGCCTGCTGGGTTGCAATGCCGCTTCGCCCCAGCAGCGCGATGCCCCTGTTCATTACGGAGTTCATTGAAAATGGCTTTTACCTTGCCTGCATTGCCCTACGCCTACGATGCCCTGGAACCGCACATCGATGCGCAAACCATGGAAATCCACTACACCAAGCATCACCAGACCTACATCAACAACCTCAACGCGGCGGTGGACGGTACCGAATACGCCCAATGGCCGGTCGAAAAACTGCTGTCCAGCATCGAGCAATTGCCGCAAAGCCTCAGGGCCGCGGTGATCAACCAGGGCGGCGGCCATGCCAACCATTCGTTGTTCTGGGAGGTCATGGCGCCCCAGGGCGGTGGACACCCAGAGGGGGCCCTGGCCGCCGCGATCGAAGCGCAACTGGGTGGGCTCGAACGGTTCAAGGAAGCATTCACCAAGGCGGCGCTGACCCGTTTCGGCAGCGGTTGGGCCTGGTTGAGCGTGACCCCGCAAAAGACATTGGTGGTGGAAAGCAGCGGCAACCAGGACAGCCCGTTGATGAACGGCCATACGCCGATCCTGGGCCTGGACGTCTGGGAGCACGCGTATTACCTGCTGTACCAGAACCGTCGGCCGGAATACATCAACGCGTTCTACAACGTGATCAACTGGCCGGAAGTCGCACGCCGTTACCAGGCTGCGCTGGCCTGAGTGCCTCATAAACAATCCAAGGCTGACTATGGATACTGAAACGCTGGCGATAGGGAGCGGACGGATGTTCCGCTACGCCTTGGGATCGCTGTTATTGTTGGCCGGGATGACATTGCTGGTAGCCCAGGGCCTGGCGTGGCTGGACCTGGAGCCGAAACTGTTGCGTGCCCTGCAGGGCGGTGGGCTTTGCGCCTTGGGCACGGCGTTGGGCGCTGTGCCGGTGCTGGTGATCCGCCGCATGCCCCAGGCCGTGAGTGATTCGTTACTCGGTTTCGGGGCTGGCGTGATGCTGGCCGCGACGGCGTTTTCGCTGATCGTGCCGGGCATTGCCGCAGCCGAACAGCTGGGGCTCACGCCTTGGGCGGCCAGTGGCCTGATCAGCTTCGGTATCCTGCTGGGGGCATTCGGGCTGTACCTGGTCGACCGTAAAGTGTCAGCCAGCCCTGCAAGGCTGGTAGAGGCGCCCGGACGTCCGATCATTGCCCCGCGGATCTGGCTGTTCGTGTTTGCCATCGTGGCCCACAACATTCCTGAGGGGATGGCCGTTGGCGTATCGGCGGGTGGCGGCATGCCCGATGCCGACAGCCTGGCGATGGGGATCGCCTTGCAGGATGTCCCTGAAGGGCTGGTGATCGCGCTGGTGCTGGCGGCGGCCGGGATGTCGCGGCTCAAGGCGTTCGTGATTGGCGCTGCGTCAGGGCTGGTCGAGCCAGTGTTTGCGCTGTTGTGCGCCTGGTTGGTGAGCCTGGCCGAGATGCTGCTGCCCCTGGGGCTGGCGCTGGCGGCCGGGGCGATGCTGCTGGTGGTGACTCACGAGGTCATTCCCGAATCGCGCCGCAATGGCCATGACAAGCTGGCGAGCCTCGGGTTGCTGGTGGGGTTTTGCCTGATGATGGTGATGGATACGGCGTTGGCGTGACAGGGAAAGTCTGTGGGACAGAGATCAATCTGTGTGGCAGGGGGACAATCTGTGGGGCAGGGATCAATCTGTGTGGCAGGGGGGACAATCTGTGGGGCAGGATCAATCTGTGGCGAGGGGATTTATCCCCGCTGGGCTGCGAAGCAGCCCCAAAACCTACTCTCGCGGTGGCCCTGGTTGATTGCATAGAGCTTTTTTTGGGGGGGCGCTTCGCACCCCAGCGGGGATAAATCCCCTCACCACAGGGGGGTTATTCGCCTTCGTCGAAGTACCTGTTGATCAGGTCCACCAGGGCATCCATCGCTTCCTGCGCTCGATCGCCTTCAGTGTGCAGGTGGATCTTGGTGCCCTTGCCAGCGGCGAGCATCATCATCGCCATGATGCTTTTACCGTCGACCGCGGTCTCGGGTGTGCGACCCACCCTGATGGTGGTGTCCTTGAACTGGCCCGCGACTCCGACGAACTTGGCCGACGCTCGGGCATGCAAACCCAGCTTGTTGATGATTTCAATTTCCTGAGCAGGCATCGCGATGTGAATCCTTTAGCTGAGGTCGCGGTGGCGAACCTGGACGTTCTTCAGGGATTGTTGCAGGAGTTGACCCAGGCGTTCGGTCAGGTAGACGGAGCGGTGATGACCGCCAGTACAACCGATGGCGATCGTGACATAGGCGCGATTGCTCGCGGCAAAGCGGGGTAGCCATTTGAGCAGGTAGCTGGAGATGTCCTGGTACATTTCTTCGACATCCGGCTGGGCGGCCAGGTAGTCGATCACCGGTTGGTCGAGCCCGGACTGAGCGCGCAATTCCGGTTTCCAATAAGGATTGGGCAGGCAGCGCACATCGAACACCAGGTCGGCGTCTACGGGCATGCCACGCTTGAAACCAAACGACTCCACCAGGAACGCCGTGCCCGGCTCGGGTTGGTTGAGCAGGCGCAGCTTGATGGTGTCGCGCAACTGATACAGGTTCAGGTGCGTGGTGTTGACCTTCAGGTCTGCCAGGTCGGCGATCGGCCCCAGTAGCTGGCTTTCATCCTCGATGGCTTCGGCCAGCGAACGGTTGGCATTGCTCAGTGGGTGGCGTCGGCGGGTTTCGGAAAAACGCTTGAGCAGTGTCTCTTCATCGGCATCCAGGTACAGCACGTCGCATTGGATATGCCGGCTGCGCACTTCCTCGAGCAGTTCAGGAAAGCGCGACAGGTGGCTTGGCAGGTTACGCGCATCGATCGACACCGCTACCAGCGGCTGTGCCAACTCGGTGTGGATCAGGGCGCGCTCGGCCAGTTCCGGCAGCAGGCCGGCGGGCAGGTTGTCGATGCAATAGTAGCCGCTGTCCTCAAGCACGTTGAGGGCCGTGCTTTTACCGGAGCCGGAGCGACCACTGACAATGATCATGCGCATTTTTAATGACCGTTCTGCTCGTCCAGGACAACCTGGTACAACGCTTCGTTGCTCGGTGCGCTGCGCAGTTTTTCGCGCACTTCCTTGCGGTCCAGCATGCTGGCAATCTGGCGCAGCAGCTCGAGGTGCGCATCGGTCGCCGCTTCCGGTACCAGCAATACAAACAGCAGGTCGACCGGGGCGCCGTCGATGGCGTCGAAATCTATAGCAGTTTCAAGGTGCAACAGCGCGCTGATCGGCGCGGCACAACCCTTGAGACGGCAGTGGGGAATGGCGATGCCGTTGCCAAAACCGGTGGAGCCGAGTTTTTCACGGGCAACCAAGGCCTCGAAGACGTCCTGCATTTCCAGATCCGGAACCTCGCGGTGGATCAGGTTGGCAATGTGTTCGAGGGCTTTCTTTTTACTGCCGCCCGGCGCGTTCACCTGGGAACGGCCGGGGGTCAGGATGGTTTCTAGTCGGATCATGGATTGGGGGGGTTAACGACCGGTTGCGCCCTGGAGGAGGCTCTGGGTCTTTTCCTTATGCTTTTTGAGTTGGCGATCCAGCTTGTCGGTCAGCAGGTCAATCGCGGCATACATGTCTGTGTGCTCTGCGTTGGCAACCACTTCTCCGCCGGGGATATGCAGCGTGGCTTCGATTTTCTGCAGCAGCTTCTCGACGTTCATTGTGACTTGCACGTTGGTGATCTTGTCGAAATGCCTCTCCAATCGGTCGAGTTTTTCGCCGATGTAGGTGCGCAGGGGTTCGGTCACTTCCAGTTGGTGTCCACTGATGTTGACTTGCATACAGCTTCTCCTTCGTTGCCAGTGCATAAAGCGGCAGGCAGAAATACCTGCCACTGGAACGCTGTGGCGTGGCCTGTTACATCAACCGCTTGCGTTCGCTCGAAGGCGCGATCCCGAGGGATTCGCGGTATTTGGCGACGGTGCGGCGGGCCACCTGAATGCCTTGTGCCTCCAGTAAACCAGCGATCTTGCTGTCACTCAACGGCTTTTTCTGATTTTCCGCGGCCACCAGTTTTTTGATGATCGCGCGGATGGCCGTGGACGAGCATTCGCCGCCTTCGGAGGTGCTGACGTGGCTGGAGAAAAAGTATTTCAATTCATAGATACCCCGAGGGGTATGCATGAATTTCTGGGTGGTTACCCGGGAAATCGTCGACTCGTGCATGCCCACTGCCTCGGCAATGTCATGCAGGACCAACGGTTTCATCGCTTCATCGCCGTACTCCAGGAAGCCGCGCTGATGCTCGACGATCTGGGTGGCAACTTTCATCAGGGTTTCGTTGCGGCTTTGCAGGCTCTTGATGAACCAGCGCGCTTCCTGCAACTGGTTGCGCATGAAGGTGTTGTCGGCACTGGTGTCGGCACGCTTCACAAAGCCGGCGTACTGGGCGTTGACCCGCAGCTTGGGCACCGACTCCTGGTTGAGCTCCACCAGCCAGCGATCATTGTGCTTGCGCACGATCACGTCGGGGACTACATATTCGGGTTCGGTGGATTCGATCTGCGAGCCGGGGCGCGGGTTGAGGCTCTGCACCAGTTCGATGACCTGGCGCAGTTCATCTTCCTTGAGCTTCATGCGACGCATCAGTTGGCTGTAGTCGCGGCCGCCCAACAGGTCGATGTAATCGGTGACCAGCCGCTTGGCTTCGGCCAGCCACGGTGTCTTGGCGGACAACTGGCGCAGTTGCAGCAACAGGCACTCGCCCAGGCTGCGGGCGCCAATGCCGGCCGGTTCGAACTGCTGGATGCGATGAAGGACGGCTTCGATCTCGTCCAGCTCGATGTCGAGCTCGGGGTCGAAGGCTTCCAGGATTTCTTCGAGGGTCTCGTCCAGGTAGCCTTGGTTGTTGATGCAGTCGATCAGGGTCACGGCGATCAGGCGATCGGTGTCGGACATCGGCGCCAGGTTCAACTGCCACAGCAGGTGGCTTTGCAGGCTTTCGCCCGCAGAGGTGCGGGTGGTGAAGTCCCACTCGTCGTCATCGCTGCTTGGCAGGCTGCTGGCGCTGGTCTGGTAGACGTCTTCCCAGGCCGTGTCCACGGGCAGTTCGTTGGGGATGCGTTCGTTCCATTCGCCGTCCTCGAGGTTGTCCACCGTCGGGGCGGTTTCCTGGTAGGTCGGTTCCGGGATTTCGGTGTTGGTCTTCTGCTCGACGTTGTCGGCCAGCGGATCGGTGTTGTCGAAGTCGTCGCCTTCTTCCTGGCGTTCGAGCATCGGATTGGACTCCAGGGCCTCCTGGATTTCCTGCTGCAGGTCCAGGGTCGACAATTGGAGCAGGCGGATGGCCTGTTGCAGCTGCGGTGTCATCGTCAGCTGCTGGCCCATTCTCAAGACTAGCGATGGTTTCATGGCAGGGGCTTAACACCTTATTAGCCGGCGCACATGCGCCATCCACTACAGGGCGCCGAAGCGCCAAACTTAAGCAAATTATATGCCTGAAACTGAAGTGTTTGCCTAGAGCGTCGCCACAATAAAATTAAACGACGCTCGGACAATTCGCCAGACACTTGTGATTACAGGCGGAACTCATGGCCCAGATACACTTCCTTGACCAGCTCATTGGCCAGGATGGCTGCGGAGTCGCCTTCGGCGATCAGTTGGCCATCGTTGACAATGTAGGCGGTTTCACAGATATCCAGCGTCTCGCGCACGTTGTGGTCAGTGATCAGCACGCCGATCCCCTTGGCCTTGAGGTGATGGATGATCTGCTTGATATCACCTACCGAGATCGGGTCCACGCCAGCGAACGGTTCGTCGAGCAGGATGAACTTCGGTGCGGTGGCCAGGGCGCGGGCAATTTCCGCGCGACGCCGCTCACCGCCGGACAGGCTCATGCCCAGGTTGTCGCGAATATGGCTGATGTGGAATTCCTGCAGCAGGCTTTCCAACTCCTGGCGACGGCCGGCCTTGTCGAGTTCCTTGCGGGTCTCGAGGATCGCCATGATGTTGTCGGCAACCGACAGTTTGCGGAAGATCGATGCTTCTTGCGGCAAATAGCCGATACCTGCCTTCGCCCGGCCGTGCATCGGCTGGTGGCTGACATCCACGTCGTCGATCAACACGCGACCCTGATCGGCCTGGACCAGGCCGACGATCATGTAGAAGCAGGTGGTCTTGCCCGCGCCGTTGGGGCCGAGCAGGCCGACGATCTGGCCGCTGTCGATGGACAGGCTGACATCACGCACGACTTGACGGCTCTTGTAGCTCTTGGCCAGGTGCTGAGCTTTCAGAGTTGCCATTACTGGGCCTTCTGCTCGTCGGTTTTCTTTTTCGGTTGGATCACCATGTCGATCCGCGGACGCGACTCGGTCACCTTGCTGCCGGTGGCGCGACCGGCGCTGGCGAGTTTCTTGTTGGTGTCGTAGACGATTTTCTCGCCTTGGGTCACGTTGTTGTCCTTGTCAACGACCTTGGCGCGGTCGATCAGGACGACGCGATCCTGGGAGGCGTGGTACTGGATGGTTACCCCGTAACCCTGCACAGGCTTGGTATCGCCTGCGGTTTGCAACTGCTCGAAATAGGCCAGGTTGCCCACCGAGGTCACCACGTCGATGTCGCCGGACTGGGTGCGGGTGATGGTCACGGTATTGCCGGTGACCTTCATCGAGCCCTGGGTGATGATCACGTCGCCTTTATAGGTGGCCACGCCATTCTTGTCGTCGAGCTGGGCGTCGTCGGCCTGGATGCGGATAGGCTGGTTGCGGTCGTCGGGAAGAGCCCAGGCGCTCGCGCTTCCCAGTGCTGCTGCGCCCAGACTGAGCAAAATAGGGAGGGTTTTAGCGAGCTTCATACTGTCCTCTTACGTTCGATAGCAGGTGTATCCTGCTTTCCTTCAAATACGCTTTCATTCCCGTGCCGGTCGATACACCCCCGGCGCCGTCGATTCTAACGGGTTGCTCGGTCTGCGCATATTCTTGCTGTGGGAACACGGTCATGCGCGTGCTGGTGATGATGGTCGTACGGTTTTTCTCGTCGGTTCGGGCGATGCGCACCGAGTCGATCAGTTCCACTTCGGTGCCGCCGGAATTGACTTCGGCATGCTCGCTCTGCACATGCCACGGAAACTCGGTGCCGCGGAACATGTTCAGGTCGGGCTTGGTGACCAGCGTAATGTCAGTGGCCTTTACGTGGTCGACCTTGTCGGACGTCATCTCGTACTGCACTTTGCCGTCGGGCAGGTACTGCAGGGTATGCGTGTTGGTCGCGTACCAGTCGATCTTTTCCTCGATCTGGGCCGCAGGCCGGTCGAGAAACCGTTCGGGGCTGATGTTCCAGTAGCCCACCGCAGCAAAAATCGCCGCGATACAGCCGAACACCACGATGGTGCGAATCTTCTTGCTCAGCATAAATGGCTCACAGGTACGCGGCGTTGGCCGCTTCGAGGTGGCCCTGGGCGCGCAGGATCAGTTCACAGAATTCGCGGGCCGCACCTTCGCCGCCTCGCGCCGTGGTGACGCCGTGGGCGTGCTCGCGGACGAAGCTGGCCGCGTTGGCGACCGCCATGCCCAGGCCGACCCGGCGAATCACCGGCAGGTCTGGCAGGTCGTCACCGAGGTAGGCCACCTGTTCATAGCTTAGGTTGAGTTGACCCAGAAGCTCGTCCAGCACCACCAGTTTGTCTTCGCGCCCCTGGTAAAGGTGCGGGATGCCGAGGTTCTTCGCGCGCCGCTCGACCACTGGGGTCTTGCGGCCGCTGATGATAGCGGTCTGCACGCCGGCGGCCATCAACATCTTGATGCCTTGGCCGTCGAGGGTGTTGAACGTCTTGAACTCGCTGCCGTCTTCAAGGAAGTACAGGCGACCGTCGGTCAGCACGCCGTCCACATCGAAAACCGCCAGCTTGATGGCTTGGCCGCGTTGCAACAGGTCTGTGTTCATTTACATGACTCCCGCACGCAGCAAATCGTGCATGTTCAGGGCGCCCACCGGACGGTCTTCGCCGTCGACGACCACCAGGGCGCTGATCTTGTGGTCTTCCATGATCTTCAGGGCCTCGGCGGCGAGCATCTCGGCGCGGGCGGTCTTGCCGTGGGGCGTCATGACTTGCTCGATGGTCGCACTGTGGATGTCGATGGTGCGGTCCAGGGTGCGGCGCAGGTCGCCGTCGGTGAAGATCCCGGCGAGCTTGCCGTCGGTCTCCAGGACCACCGTCATGCCCAGCCCTTTGCGGGTCATTTCCATGAGGGCGTCCTTGAGCAGCGTGCCGCGCAGCACTTGTGGCAAATCCTGGCCAGCGTGCATCACGTTTTCGACTTTCAGCAGCAGGCGACGGCCGAGGGCGCCACCGGGATGGGAAAATGCGAAATCTTCCGCGGTGAAGCCCCGGGCTTCCAGCAGCGCCACGGCCAGGGCGTCGCCCATGACCAGGGCCGCGGTGGTGGAGGAGGTCGGTGCCAGGTTCAGCGGGCAGGCTTCGTGTTCGACATGAACATTGAGGTTGACTTCGGCGGCCTTGGCCAGCGGCGAGCCCGGGTTGCCGGTCATGCTGATCAACTGGATGCCCAGGCGCTTGATCAGCGGCAGCAGCGTTATGATCTCATTGGTGGAGCCGGAGTTGGACAGGGCCAGGATGACGTCGTCCCGGGTGATCATGCCCATGTCTCCGTGGCTGGCTTCGGCCGGATGGACAAAAAAGGCCGTGGTGCCGGTGCTGGCGAGGGTGGCGGCGATCTTGTTGCCGATGTGCCCGGACTTGCCCATGCCGACCACGACCACCCGGCCTTTGCTGGCCAGAATCATCTCGCAGGCGCGTACGAAATTAGCGTCGATATGGGGCAGCAAGCCTTGCACGGCTTCGAGCTCGAGGCGGATGGTACGTTGTGCCGATTGAATCAGGTCGCTGGATTGGCTCATGTCAGAAATCGTATAGCCCGATGAAAAGGCGGCGATTATAGCGGCAATGAACAATTCCCTCACGTAAGTTCGTCATGCTTTGTTCGGGAGGCCGCAAGGTTCGACATAAAATGTGGCTTTTAACCTTAAGCCAGGCTTAACAGGCGGGGCGTTGGCCTTGGGCGCTTGGCCGTTGCAGTGATATAGTTCGCCGCCGGTTCGCATGCCCGGCGGTACCGGCGCTTGTCGGCTGCCCAGGGCATTCGAATGTGAGGCTGCATCGCAAGGAGTTTAGATGAGTGCCGACAACGCCTACGCGGTCGAGCTGAAGGGACTGTCCTTCAAGCGAGGGACGCGCAGCATTTTCAATGACATCGATATTCGCATTCCGCGCGGCAAGGTCACCGGCATCATGGGGCCTTCCGGGTGTGGCAAGACCACGCTGTTGCGGCTGATCGGGGCACAACTGCGCCCCAGCGCCGGCGAAGTCTGGGTCAATGGTCAGAATCTTCCCCAGTTGTCTCGCAGCGACCTGTTCGATGCGCGCAAGCACATGGGCGTGCTGTTCCAGAGTGGCGCGCTGTTTACCGATCTCGATGTGTTCGAGAACGTGGCGTTCCCGTTGCGGGTCCATACCGAGCTGCCGGAAGAGATGATCCGCGACATCGTCCTGCTCAAGTTGCAGGCCGTCGGGCTGCGGGGCGCCCTCGACCTGATGCCTGACGAGCTGTCCGGCGGCATGAAGCGGCGGGTCGCGCTGGCGCGGGCGATTGCCCTCGATCCGAAGATCCTCATGTACGACGAACCCTTCGTCGGGCAGGACCCGATCGCCATGGGTGTGCTCGTGCGCCTGATCCGCCTGCTCAACGATGCGCTGGGCATCACCAGCATCGTGGTCTCCCACGACCTGGCCGAAACCGCGAGCATTGCCGACTATATCTATGTGGTTGGCGATAGCCAGGTGCTGGGGCAGGGCACGCCTCAGGAACTGGCGGATTCTGACAATCCGCGCATTCGCCAATTCATGAAGGGTGATCCGGACGGGCCGGTGGCGTTCCATTTTCCGGCCACGGATTACCGTACCGATCTGCTGGGGAAGCGCTGATGCGCAAGAAATCACTGTTGGAAAGAATTCGCCTGTTTGGTCGCTCGGGTATCGACGTGGTGGCGGTACTGGGCCGCTCCTCGCTGTTCCTGATGCACGCCTTGCTCGGTCGCAACTCGACGGGCGGCGGTTTTGGCCTGCTGGTCAAGCAGTTGCACTCGGTGGGCGTGATGTCCCTGGTGATCATCGTGGTCTCCGGGATCTTCATCGGCATGGTGCTGGCGCTGCAAGGCTTCAGCATTTTGTCCAGCTACGGTTCGGAGCAGGCGGTCGGGCAGATGGTTGCGTTGACGCTGCTGCGTGAGCTCGGCCCCGTGGTAACGGCGCTACTGTTCGCCGGGCGTGCCGGTTCGGCGCTGACGGCCGAAATCGGTAACATGAAGTCCACCGAGCAGTTGTCCAGCCTGGAAATGATTGGTGTCGACCCGCTCAAGTACATCATTGCCCCGCGCCTGTGGGCCGGTTTCATTTCCCTGCCGGTGCTGGCGATGATTTTCAGCGTCGTGGGGATCTGGGGCGGCTCGTGGGTGGCTGTCGACTGGCTTGGGGTCTATGAGGGTTCCTACTGGTCGAACATGCAAAACAGCGTCGACTTCCTCGACGATGTCCTCAATGGCGTGATCAAAAGTGCCGTATTCGCTTTCGTCGTGACCTGGATCGCCGTGTTTCAAGGCTATGACTGTGAGCCCACGTCAGAGGGGATCAGCCGTGCCACAACCAAGACCGTGGTGTACGCCTCGTTGGCGGTCCTGGGCCTCGACTTTATTCTGACCGCCTTGATGTTTGGAGATTTCTGATGCAAAACCGCACCCTGGAAATCGGTGTCGGCCTTTTCTTGCTGGCTGGCATCCTGGCTTTGCTGTTGCTGGCCCTGCGGGTCAGTGGACTGGCGCCGACGGCAAGCACCGATACTTATAAACTTTATGCCAACTTTGACAATATCGCCGGTTTGACGGTCAGAGCAAAGGTGACCATGGCCGGTGTCACTATCGGCAAGGTCACGGCAATCGATCTGAATCGCGAGGATTTCACCGGTCGGGTGACGCTGCAGTTGGAAAAGCGCGTGGATAACCTGCCGACTGATTCCACTGCATCTATCCTCACGGCTGGGCTGCTGGGTGAGAAATACATTGGCATCAGCGTGGGTGGGGAAGACACCGTGCTCAAGGACGGTGGTGTCATCCACGACACGCAGTCGTCCCTGGTGCTCGAGGACCTGATCGGTAAATTCCTGCTCAATACCGTTAGCAAAGACGCCAAATGAGGAGCTTTTGAATGATCTCTATCTTGCGACGTGGCCTGTTGGTGCTGCTTGCCGCGCTGCCGTTGATGGCTAACGCCGTGGCTGCGCCTTCGGCCCATGACATCATCCAGGACACGACGACCCGGCTGTTGGCGGACCTTTCCGCCAACAAAGAGAAGTACAAGCAGGACCCGAGTGCGTTCTATGACGCGCTGAACGGCATCGTCGGCCCCGTTGTGGACGCCGACGGCATCTCCAGGAGCATCATGACCGTCAAGTACTCGCGCAAGGCGAGTCCGGCACAGATGACTCGTTTCCAGGAGAACTTCAAGCGCAGCCTGATGCAGTTCTATGGCAACGCCTTGCTTGAGTACAACAACCAGGGCATCACCGTTTCGCCGGCCAAGGACGAAAGTGGCACCCGCACCAGCGTCGACATGCAGGTCAAGGGTAACAACGGCGCGATCTACCCTGTTTCCTACACTCTCGAGAAAATCAACGACGAGTGGAAGGTGCGCAACGTGATCATCAATGGCATCAACATCGGCAAGCTGTTCCGCGATCAGTTCGCCGACGCGATGCAGCGCAATGGCAACGATCTGGACAAGACCATCAACGGTTGGGCCGGTGAGGTCGCCAAGGCCAAGGAAGTGGCCGAAGAAGCCGAAGAGAAGCAGGCGCAATGATCGAGTCGGTGAGTGAATCGGCCGTTCGTCTGGGTGAGGCTGGCGTGCTGATGCTCAGTGGCGTGCTGGATTACCGCACGGGCCCGGCCCTGCGCAAGGAGGGCCAGGCGCTGATCAAGTCCATCAGTGCCGCCGAGGTGGTCATTGACTGCTCGGCGGTGCAGAAGTCCAGCAGCGTCGGCCTGTCGCTGCTGCTGTGCTTCATGCGGGACGCCAAGGCTGCCGGCAAAACGTGGAGCATCCGTGGGATGCCCGAAGACATGCGCGAAATAGCCCAGGTCAGCGAGCTGACCGAGTTGTTGGCGCACCCCTGACCCATTGTGGCGAGGGAGCTTGCTCCCGCTGGCCGCGCAGCGGCCCCTGCTTTTATTGGGGCTGCTTTGCAGCCAGGCGGGAGCAAGCGCCCTCGCCATGATGATTCACGCAAGCAAGTGGCCAGCGTTACTCGTCAGAGTCCTGCTTCGCGGGGTTCGCAGGCGCGGGGCTTTTTTGTATGATGTGCGACCCGCGCGCACAGGGCGCCGATTGAGGTTGAGCATGCAGGCTGTAGAAGTGAAGAGCTTCCTAGAAGGAAAGCTGCCTGGTACGCAGGTGGAAGTTGAAGGCGAAGGCTGCAACTTCCAGCTGAACGTGATCAGCGATGAACTGGCGGCGTTGAGCCCAGTGAAGCGTCAGCAGAGCATCTATGCCCATTTGAACCCATGGATCGCCGATGGCAGCATCCACGCGGTCACGATGAAATTTTTCAGCAGCGCGGCCTGGGCCGGGCGCACCTGAGCCCAAGGGCCTCGAGATTCTTATGGATAAACTGATTATTACCGGCGGCGTTCGTCTTGATGGCGAAATCCGTATTTCCGGGGCAAAGAACTCCGCCCTGCCGATCCTGGCCGCGACCCTGCTATGTGATGGCCCGGTGACCGTGGCCAACCTGCCGCACCTGCACGACATCACCACGATGATCGAGCTGTTCGGCCGCATGGGCATCGAGCCGGTGATCGACGAGAAGCTCAGCGTCGAGATCGACCCGCGCACCATCAAGACCCTGGTCGCCCCGTACGAGCTGGTGAAGACCATGCGTGCGTCGATCCTGGTATTGGGCCCGATGGTCGCCCGTTTCGGTGAAGCCGAAGTCGCCTTGCCTGGCGGTTGCGCCATTGGCTCGCGCCCGGTGGACCTGCACATTCGCGGCCTGGAAGCCATGGGCGCGGTAATCGACGTCGAAGGCGGCTACATCAAGGCCAAGGCGCCGGAAGGCGGCTTGCGCGGCGCGCACTTCTTCTTCGATACCGTCAGTGTGACCGGGACCGAGAACATCATGATGGCCGCCGCACTGGCCAAGGGCCGCAGCGTGCTGCAAAACGCCGCACGCGAGCCTGAAGTGGTCGACCTGGCGAACTTCCTGATCGCCATGGGCGCCAAGATCAGCGGCGCCGGCACCGATACCATCACCATCGATGGCGTCGAGCGCCTGCATTCGGCCACCTACAAAGTGATGCCGGACCGGATCGAAACCGGTACCTACCTGGTGGCCGCTGCGGTCACCGGTGGCCGCGTCAAGGTCAAGGACACCGATCCGACCATCCTTGAAGCCGTCCTGGAGAAACTCAAGGAAGCCGGTGCCGAAGTCACCTGCGGCGAAGACTGGATCGAAGTGAACATGCACGGCAAGCGGCCAAAAGCCGTCAACGTGCGGACCGCTCCATACCCGGCGTTCCCGACCGACATGCAGGCGCAGTTCATCTCCCTCAACGCCATTGCCGAAGGCACGGGTGCGGTGATCGAGACGATCTTCGAAAACCGTTTCATGCACGTCTACGAACTGCACCGCATGGGCGCCAAGATCCAGGTGGAAGGCAACACGGCCATCGTGACCGGCACCGAGAAGCTCAAGGGCGCGCCAGTGATGGCCACCGACCTGCGGGCCTCGGCCAGCCTGGTCATCTCGGCCCTGGTTGCCGAAGGCGATACCCTGATCGATCGCATCTACCACATCGACCGTGGTTATGAGTGCATCGAAGAGAAACTGCAGATGCTCGGCGCCAAGATCCGCCGCGTGCCGGGCTAGTTCCGGCTGCATGGGCGCAGGGACGCGTCCGTTGATTTCGTTTTATCGAGGGTGGTTGCACCCTCGATGTGTGTCTGGCGCCGCTTGCGACCGGGCATGAGTACCTTGATAAGGACTGACGTTTCCCATGTTGACCATCGCACTGTCCAAGGGCCGCATCCTTGACGACACCCTGCCGCTTCTGGCTGAAGCGGGCATTGTGCCGACCGAGAATCCGGACAAGAGCCGCAAGCTGATCATCCCCACGACCCAGGCCGATGTGCGCTTGCTGATCGTGCGTGCCACCGATGTGCCGACCTACGTGGAACATGGCGCCGCCGACCTGGGCGTTGCCGGCAAGGACGTGCTGATGGAATACGGCGGCCAGGGCCTGTACGAGCCCCTGGACCTGCAGATTGCCCGCTGCAAGCTGATGACCGCCGGTAAAGTCGGCGCGCCGGAGCCCAAAGGGCGTTTGCGCGTGGCGACCAAGTTCGTCAACATTGCCAAGCGTTATTACGCCGAGCAGGGCCGTCAGGTCGATATCATCAAGTTGTACGGTTCGATGGAACTGGCGCCGCTGATCGGCCTGGCGGACAAGATCATCGACGTGGTCGACACGGGCAACACCCTGCGGGCCAATGGCCTGGAACCCCAGGATTTCATCGCCGACATCACCTCCCGGCTGATCGTCAACAAGGCTTCGATGAAAATGCAGCACGCCCGTATCCAGGCTCTGATCGATACCCTGCGCAAGGCAGTGGAATCGCGACACCGCGGCTGATTCACCTGCGCGACCTTGAGTCGCGCCCGTCTATCCGTGTCATAGCCAATTTTCTCAGGTGCCCACGCGAATGGACTGGTAGCTTAGGGCGCCTGAGCATTTGCCATTAATGAGGCCTTCGCTATGACCGCTCCCACTTCGATTCGCCGTCTCAACGCTGTCGACCCGGATTTCGCACATCATCTGGATCATCTGCTGAGCTGGGAAAGCGTGTCTGACGACTCGGTCAATCAGCGGGTGCTGGACATCATCAAGGCTGTGCGCGAGCGTGGCGATGCCGCCCTGGTGGAATTCACCCAGAAGTTCGACGGCCTGCAAGTGGCGTCCATGGCCGACCTGATCCTGCCGCGCGAGCGCCTGGAACTGGCCCTGACCCGGATCACCGTGCCCCAGCGCGAAGCCCTGGAAAAAGCCGCGTCGCGGGTGCGCGACTATCACGAAAGGCAGAAACAGGACTCCTGGAGCTACACCGAAGCCGACGGCACGGTGCTGGGCCAGAAGGTCACGCCGCTGGACCGCGCCGGCCTGTACGTGCCGGGTGGCAAGGCGTCCTATCCGTCCTCGGTGCTGATGAACGCGATCCCGGCCAAGGTCGCCGGCGTGACCGAAGTGGTCATGGTCGTCCCGACCCCGCGGGGTGAAATCAACGAGCTGGTGCTGGCCGCCGCTTGCATTGCCGGCGTGGACCGGGTGTTCACCATTGGCGGTGCCCAGGCCGTGGCTGCGCTGGCCTATGGCACCGAAAGCGTGCCGCGGGTCGACAAGGTGGTCGGGCCGGGCAACATCTATGTCGCCACCGCCAAGCGCCACGTGTTTGGCCAGGTCGGCATCGACATGATCGCCGGCCCTTCGGAAATCCTCGTGGTGTGCGATGGCCAGACCGATCCGGACTGGATCGCCATGGACCTGTTTTCCCAGGCCGAGCACGACGAAGACGCCCAGGCGATCCTGGTCAGCCCGGACGCCGAGTTCCTCGACAAGGTCGCCGCCAGCATCGACAAGCTGCTGCCGACCATGGACCGCGCCGAAATCATCAACACCTCGATCAACGGCCGTGGGGCGCTGATCCATGTCCGCGACATGGAACAGGCCATCGAAGTCGCCAACCGTATCGCGCCGGAACACTTGGAGTTGTCGGTCGCCGACCCGCAGGCCTGGTTGCCGCAGATCCGTCACGCCGGTGCGATCTTCATGGGCCGCCACACCAGTGAGGCCCTGGGCGATTACTGCGCAGGTCCCAACCACGTGTTGCCGACCTCCGGCACCGCGCGCTTCTCGTCGCCGCTGGGGGTGTATGACTTCCAGAAGCGTTCGTCGATCATCTTCTGCTCCGAGCAGGGCGCATCCGAACTGGGCAAGACCGCTTCGGTGCTGGCCCGTGGCGAATCGCTGAGCGCCCACGCGCGCAGTGCCGAGTACCGCATTCTTGACGAGCCTTCCATTGAAGGGCAGGGGAACTGAAATGAGTAAATTCTGGAGCCCGTTCGTCAAGAACCTGGTGCCCTACGTGCCGGGTGAACAGCCGAAGCTGACCCGGTTGGTCAAGCTCAACACCAACGAGAATCCCTACGGCCCATCGCCCAAGGCCCTGGCGGCGATGCAGACCGAGCTGAACGACAACCTGCGCCTGTATCCGGATCCCAACAGCGACCTGCTCAAAGGCGCCGTGGCCCGCTATTACGGCGTGCAGAGCAACCAGGTGTTCCTGGGTAATGGCTCGGATGAAGTGCTGGCGCACATTTTTCACGGCCTGTTGCAACATGACCAGCCGCTGTTGTTCCCCGACATCAGCTACAGCTTCTATCCAGTGTATTGCGGGCTGTACGGCATTCAGTTCGATGCGGTGCCGCTGGATTCGCAATTCCAGATCGACCCGGCAGACTACGCCAAACCCAATGGCGGGATCATTTTCCCCAACCCGAACGCGCCGACCGGCTGCTTGCTGGCGCTGGAAGCGGTTGAGCAGATCCTCAAGGCCAACCCGGATTCGGTGGTGGTGGTCGACGAGGCCTATATCGACTTCGGCGGCGAGACGGCCATCAGCCTGGTGGATCGCTATCCGAACCTGCTGGTGACCCAGACCTTGTCCAAGTCCCGCTCCCTGGCGGGGCTGCGCGTGGGCCTGGCGGTGGGCCATCCGGAGCTGATCGAAGCGCTGGAGCGGATCAAGAACAGCTTCAACTCCTACCCGCTGGATCGCCTGGCGAATGTCGGCGGCGCGGCGGCGTTCGATGATCGCGAGTATTTCGATCGGACTTGCCGGTTAGTCATCGAGCACCGTGAATGGGTCGTGGCCCAACTGCAAGCCAAGGGCTTTGAAGTGCTGCCCTCGGCGGCCAACTTCATCTTCGCCCGCCACCCTCGGCACGATGCGGCAGGGTTGGCGGCGAAACTGCGGGAACAGGGGGTGATCGTGCGGCACTTCAAGCAGGAGCGGATTGCCCAATTCCTGCGGATCAGCATCGGTACACCGGAGCAGAACCAGGCCCTGATCGAAGCCCTCGGCGAACTCTGAAACCCTGAAAATCCCCTGTGGGAGCAGGCTTGCCCGCGAAGGCGTAGTGTCAGTCGCTTCGATGTTGGCTGAACCGACGCCATCGCGAGCAAGCTCGCTCCCACAGTTGTTTTGGGGTGTTCGCACTGTCGGCGTTCCACCGCCAATCCCTCTGTGGGAGCGAGCGTGCTCGCGATGGGGCCTTCGGATCAGACCCTGAACTGATTGATCAGCCGCCGCTGCTGCTCCGCCAGTTTGGTCAACCCGGCGCTGGCCGCGCTGGATTCGTCGGCGCCGCTGGCGACTTCGTTCGCCACTTGCCCGATGTTGATCACGTTACGGTTGATGTCGTCGGCTACGGCGCTTTGTTCCTCGGCGGCGCTGGCGATCTGGGTGTTCATGTCGTTGATCACCGACACGGCCTGGGTGATCGTTTCCAGGGCCTGGGCCGCTTTCGCCGCATGCTGCACGCTTTCGTCGGTGCGGGTCTGGCTGTCTTCCATCACCCGCACCACATCCCGGGTGCCTTGTTGCAACTGTTGGATCATCGTCTGGATTTCTTCGGTCGCCTGTTGCGTCTTCTGCGCCAGGTTGCGCACTTCATCGGCGACTACCGCGAAACCACGGCCCTGTTCACCGGCCCGGGCGGCTTCGATGGCGGCGTTGAGGGCGAGCAGGTTGGTCTGCTCGGCGATTCCGCGGATGGCGGTGAGGATCGCGTTGATGTTCTCGCTGTCCTTGGCCAGGGTCTGTACCACGCCCACCGCCTTGCCGATTTCCACGGCCAGGGCACCGATGGAGGTGGAAGTGTCCCGCACGATCTGCATGCCCTGGCTGGCAGCCTGGTCTGCATGGCTGGCGGCCTGGGCGGCTTGGGTCGCGTTGCGGGCCACGTCCTGGGCGGTGGCGGTCATTTCGTGCACGGCGGTGGCGACTTGATCGATCTCTGACATCTGCTTGTGCACGCCCTGGTTGGTGCGGATCGCGATATCGGCGGTGTGCTCCGACGAATCGCTGACGCTCTGCACCGAGGTCACCACCTGGGTGATCATGCCCTGCAACTTGCTCAGGAAGGTATTGAAGCCCCTGGCGATCGCCCCCAGCTCATCGGCGCGGTCGCTCACCAGGCGGCGGGTCAGGTCGCCTTCGCCCTGGGCGATGTCATCGAGCATCGCCACCATTTGCTTGAGTGGTCGGGCGATGCCGTGGCCCACCAGCCAGATCACCAGCAGACCGATGCCGGCAATCACCAGGCCCACTATCGCCATGCCGAAGATATCGGCCTGGCGCTGGTGGTCGAGGTCTTTCTGCAGCGCTTGCAGGTCGGCCATGACCGCGTTCAGTGGCAGCTGCAACATCAGCGTCCAGCGGGCGTTGGTCTCGCCGATGCCGAACGGCAGGTACACCTCGATATGCCCGTGTGCTTCGTCGATGTCATAGCGCACTTCGCCGACGCCCAGCTTGGCGAGGTTATCCAGTGCGCTGGCGTCCAGCAGGTCGCTGGCCTTTTCTCCGAGTTTGCTCGGGTCCTTGGTGAAGGCCACCAGTCGATTGTTGCTGGAGAGCAAGGCCATTTCCCCGGCGCCGTCGTACAACTTGCCATCGGCGGCCACGAGCATGTCCTGGATGAAGTTCACCGACAGGTCGGCGCCGACGATGCCCTGGAACTGGCCATCGATCATGATCGGTTCGATGAACGAGGCGAGCATGGTCATCGTGCTGCCAACGCGATAGGGCGCCGGGTCGATCACGCAGGCTTTCTTGCTGTCCTGGGAGCACAGGTAGTACTCACTGGCGCGGATGCCGGTGGACAGTAGTTTCTGGTCGGTCACGTCGGCGAGTTTTTCCAGGCCCAGGGAGCCGTCCTGGTTACGGAACCACCACGGCAGGAAACGCCCGTTGGTTTCCATGCCCACCACCTGGCTGTTCACATAGTTGGCGTCGTCGTGGTCGATGGCGTTCGGTTCCCAGGCGATGTAGGCACCGAGGATCTTCGGGTTGCGCACCACGGTTTCGCGCAACAGGCTGATCATTTGCTCGCGGGGCACCTTCAATTGCGGGTTGCCGTCCGTGCCGTTCATGCCCATCAAGGCGTTGCTGGTGGCCAGGCCGCGGGCGAGCAGTAGCGGGGCTTCCAGTTCCCGCTGGATCAGGCTCGCCTGGGTGCGGGCCAGGGCAGTGAGACGTTGTTCGATGAGTTGTTCGAACTGGGCCTTGGTCCGCTGTTGCACCATGTCCTGGGTGCGCGCGCCGACAAACAACGCGTACAGCACGAGGGCGCCCACCACGCTGAGCACGATGGCACCGGCCAGGGCGGCCACGGAAAACTGGATCGATCTGAATTTCATAAAGGCTCCGGACGCGGAAATGACGTCTGGAGCCGTTATCGGCGTTTCTGTGGCGCGGCATGAGGCGCTGTTCGTCGGGTGACTGTTTTAGCTGCGTAGGTGTCGCAAATGGACTGGGTGGGGTCTGTCCGAAAAACCTGTAATCCTTCGTTATGTATCTGGCGCCGATACAGATCAAGGCCTAGGATACGCCCACGTTTCCAGGGAGCTTTTTTACATGAACAAGACATTGATGGTGAGTGCTCTGAGCGCGGCGCTGCTGCTCACCGGTTGCCAGTCGGTCAACACCACCAGCGGCGGAGCCGTGGGCGTGGAACGCAAGCAGTACATGTTCAGCATGCTGTCGACCGATCAGGTCAACCAGATGTACGCCCAGTCCTATCAAAAGACGATGGGCGAGGCCAAGGCCCAGGGTGCGCTGGACAAGACCAGCAACGATGCCAAGCGCATCCAGGTCATTGCCGATCGCTTGATTGCCCAGGCGCCGATGTTCCGCCCGGATTCGGCCCAGTGGAACTGGGAAGTGAACCTGATCAAGAGCGACGAGCTCAACGCCAATTGCGGCCCTGGCGGCAAGATCATGTTCTACACCGGCCTGATCGACCAGTTGAAGCTGACCGACGCTGAAATCGCCGCGATCATGGGCCACGAAATCGCCCACGCCCTGCGCGAGCACGGGCGCGAAGCGATGTCCAAGGCCTATGGCATCGAGATGGCCAAGCAGGGCGCTGGTGCCTTGTTCGGCCTGGGCCAGGACAGCCTGGCGTTGGCCGACACCGTCGCCAACTATGGCATGACCTTGCCCAACAGCCGTGGCAACGAGAACGAAGCCGACCTGATCGGCCTCGAACTGGCCGCCCGCGCCGGCTACGACCCGAACGCGGCGATCACCTTGTGGAACAAGATGGCCAAGGCCTCGGAAGGCGCGCCACCGGAGTTCATGAGCACCCACCCGTCGTCGAGCAGCCGTATCGCTTCGTTGCAGGCGGCGATTCCGAAGGTGATGCCGCTTTATCAGCAGGCCAAGAAGTAAGCTTCATCATGCAGTAAAAGCTGTTTTTTTGTGGCGAGGGAGCTTGCTCCCGCTCGGTCGCGTAGCGGCCGCAAAAGCTTAGGGCTGCTTCGCAACCCAGCGGGAGCAAGCTCCCTCGCCACAGAACCTGCATCAACCTGATCAAACCCACCCGCTGCTCTGCATCGCCTTGTACACCGCCACGATCGCCAGGACGAAGAACGCCGAGGCGGCCAGGCGGCGGATCAGGGCCAGGGGCAGCTTCTCGGCGGCGAAATTGCCCGCCAGGACCACCGGCACGTTGGCAATCAACATGCCCACGGTGGTGCCGATGATGACCAACCACAACTCCGGGTATTGCGCGGCGAGCATCACCGTGGCGATCTGCGTCTTGTCGCCGATTTCCGCGAGGAAGAACGCAATCAGCGTGGTCAGGAATGGCCCGAACTTGCGGGCTGTGTTCGCTTCCTCATCGTCCAGTTTGTCCGGGACCAGGGTCCACAGCGCCGTGGCCGTGAAGCTTGCCGCCAGTATCCAGTGCAGCACCGCATCGGAGAAAAATCCGCTGACCCAGGCCCCTACTGCCCCGGCGGCTGCATGGTTGGCGAGTGTGGCGGCAATGATGCCGGCGATGATCGGCCAGGGTTTGCGAAAGCGAGCGGCCAGGATAAGTGCGAGCAATTGCGTCTTGTCGCCAATTTCGGCCAGCGCAACGATAGCGGTAGGTACGAGGAGTGAGTCCAGCATCAGGAATTCCTAAAGGGGCGGGTCGACACGGCTATGACACGTACAGCCTTCCCGCCCCGGGTAAGGTGTGCGTGTCATAGGTCTTGTCAAACCCAGCGACCATCTGCGTGGACGCTTGGGCCGCATACGCCATGGTCTGCTGACCAAGTATGTTGACGTATGCCGGGCGAGCATGGCGCTCGCGGGAGACTACTCCCCTAGGACGGAGCGGATTCTGCCTAGGCAAATCCGATTGGGCAAGTGCTGTTTTTTAAAAAAGGTTTCAGCCGCGCTTGGCCCGGTAGATGCGAAAACCCTGGCCCTCGGCCTTGATCGCACACACGCCTAGATGCTCTTCGATCAGCGGTTGATACTTGAGGAAACTGTTCGCCACCAAACGCAGTTCGCCACCATTTTTCAGATGTTTGGCCGCTTTTCGCAGCAGGTTTTCCGTTGCGTGGTAGTCGGTATGCACGCCGACATGGAATGGCGGGTTGCTCAAAATCGCGCTCAAACCCATCGGCGCGGCGTCGATCCCATCACCAGTCAGCACCTCGGCTTCCAGACCGTTGGCAGCCAGGGTCAGGCGACTGCTGGCGGCGGCGAATGCGTCCACGTCCAATAGGGTGACGGTGTTGTGCGGGTAGCGCCGCTTGACCGCCGCCCCCAGCACCCCGGCACCGCAGCCGAAGTCGAGCAAGTGCCCGCTGGGCAGTTTATCCAGGTGTTCCAACAGCAGCGCACTGCCGCGATCCAGGCGACCGTGGCTGAACACCCCCGGCAGGCTGATGACCTTCAGCGGGCCTTCGGCCAGGGGCAATTCGTAGGTCTGGGCCAGGCTTTCCAGGGGCTTGGCCTCGGGCGCGTTGGCGACGGTGACTTGCCACAGTTGGCAATGCCGCGCACTGTCGAGTTTGCGCGGCTTGCCGAACGGGTTGAGTTGCTTGGACGCGCCTTCGATGCCGCTGCGTTTTTCCCCCACCAGGTACACCTCGCGACCGGCCAGGCGCGCGGCCACGGCATTGAGGATGTAGTCGGTCAGGTCCTTGGCCTTGGGCAGGAACACCACGGCCGTGTCGAACCCACGCTCGGGCACGGTCACGCCAAAGTGGCTGCGCTCGGGAAAGCGAGCGTCCAGCGCCGCCTGATCGCCGGCATGCCAGCACCAGCCATGGGCCTCTGGCAAACGGCCGAGCAGATCGTCGGCGGGCAGGCCGGCCAACAACACCGAACCCCGGAATAACTCGGCCTGACGAAGCAGTACTTCACTGCGCGGATCCATGGTCTGCTCCTTGATAAAGCGGGTAAAAAAAGTGCGGCAGTTTATCAACTGACGACACGCCGCGCTGTACCGCTGAAAAAGCCCTGGGCGTTTTCACTCATTTGCCCGACGATCCGTTGCCGCGCCTCGCGGCTGCCCCAGGCGTTGTGCGGTGTGACAATCAAGCGTGGAATATCGCCGGCCAGCAGCGGGTTGCCTTGGGCCGGCGGCTCCACGCTGAGCACGTCGGTGGCGGCGCCCCCCAAGTGACCGTTGCGCAGGGCTTCGGCCAGGGCCTGTTCGTCGATCAGGCCGCCACGGGCGGTGTTGACCACGAATGCGCCGGGCTTGAGCTGCGCCAGTTCGCGAGCGCCGATGAAGTTCCGCGTGTGCTCGTTGAGCGGGCAGTGCAGGGTCAAGGCATCGACTTGCGGCAACAACTGCTCCAGCGGCAAGCGGTCGGGGCGGGCCGGGCGCCCGGGGATCTGCCCCAGCAGCACACGCATGCCAAAGGCTTCGGCCAGCCGCCCGACGGCGCTGCCCAATTCACCATGGCCCAGCAAACCCAGGGTCTTGCCTGCCAGCTCGACAATCGGATAGTCCAGCAGGCAGAACTGCGAAGCCAGTTGCCAGCGACCTTCACCCACCGCTTTTTGATAATCGGCCAAGCGCGTCGCCAGGTTCAGCAACAGCATGATGGTGTGCTGGGCCACCGACGGTGTGCCGTAACCCTGGCAATTGCACACCGTGATCCCATGGCTGCGGGCGGCGGCCAGGTCGATATTGTTGGTGCCGGTGGCGCTGATCAGGATCAGCTTCAGTTCGGGGCTGGCCGCCATGGCCTGTGCATCGATCACGATTTTGTTGGTAATCGCCACGGTGGCGCCCTTGAGCCGCTCGATGACCTGCTCCGGCGTGGTCCGGGCGAACAGTTGCAGGTCGCTGAAGCAGTTGCGCAGCGGGGCCAGGTCCAGGTCGCCGAGGTCCAGGGAAGGGTGGTCGAGGAAGACTGCGCGGGCGGTGTTCGTCATCAGCTGTACCTTTTATCTCAAGAATCGAAGGCGTAATGTGGCGAGCCTATCAGATGAAATGCGGCTGTGGCGGTGTGTATCCGTGGCGAGGGAGCTTGCTCCCGCTGGCCTGCGAAGCAGGCCCCAGTACACGGCATGCGACTGCTATGCAGTCGAGCGGGAGCAAGCTCCCTCGCCACGGGATTTCATCCAACAAAAGATTGTCGCAAGGAGCTCCACCATGTACCTCACCGAATTCCTCACCGTCGCCCTGATCCACCTGCTGGCCGTTGCCAGCCCCGGGCCGGATTTTGCCGTGGTGGTGCGCGAAAGCGTGACCCATGGCCGCCGTGCCGGAACCTGGACGGCGCTGGGCGTCGGCACGGCGATTTTCCTGCATGTCGGGTATTCGCTGTTGGGTATCGGCCTGATCGTGTCGCAATCGATCGTGCTGTTCAACGCGCTGAAATGGGCCGCCGCTGCGTACCTGCTGTACATCGGCTTCAAGGCACTGCGGGCGCAACCGGCCAAGCCCACCGAGGACAACCTGCACAAGGAGGCCGGTGAACGTACCCCTCGCGGCGCGTTCACCTCGGGCTTCGTCACCAATGGCCTGAACCCCAAGGCGACGCTGTTTTTCCTGTCGCTGTTCACCGTGGTGATCAACCCACACACGCCGTTGGCCGTCCAGGCCGGTTACGGTGTGTACCTGGCGGTGGCGACGGCCGCCTGGTTCTGCCTGGTGGCGCTGCTGTTCAGCCAGCAACGGGTGCGCGCCGGTTTTGCGCGTATGGGCCACTGGTTCGACCGGACCATGGGCGCGGTGCTCGTCGCCATTGGGGTGAAGCTGGCGTTTACCGAAGCGCACTGACCGTTGCGCGCTGTCCTTTGATCGCTTCCACGCGGATGGAAGGGGCCACGATCGACATTTTCTGTCAAAAAGTGGTGGCATGCTGGAGACCTGCCAGGGCATTTCCCCGCAGGTTTTTGTAACAAGCGTGATACCTGTGCTCGCTGTTGGATCCCGATGAGACAAGGTTTGGTTGCGCCATGCTTGCGAAAACCTGGGGGCGAGATGGCTCAAGGCTAGTATTTGCGCGCGGATCAAATCATTCCTTTGGCTGATTTGATCTGTGTACAAGCGCTCTAGAGTGCTTGCTTCCAGCCAAGACCGTGCAGTCAGAAAAGGGACTCTTATGTTGCAGACTCGCGTTATTCCCCCAGCCGAAGGCGCCTATCAATACCCGCTGCTGATCAAGCGGCTGCTGATGTCCGGTACGCGTTACGAGAAAACCCGCGAGATCATCTACCGCGACCAGTTGCGCTACAGCTATCCGACGCTGATCGAACGGGTCGCGCGCCTGGCCAACGTATTGACCGAGGCGGGGGTCAAGGCTGGCGATACCGTGGCGGTGATGGACTGGGACAGCCATCGCTACCTGGAATGCATGTTCGCGATCCCGATGATCGGCGCGGTGATCCACACCATCAACGTGCGCCTGTCACCGGAGCAGATCGTCTACACCATGAACCACGCCGAGGACCGCTTCGTGCTGGTCAACAGCGAGTTCGTCGGCTTGTACCAGGCGATAGCCGGGCACCTGACCACGGTGGACAAGACCCTGCTGCTGACCGACCTGCCGGAAAAAACTGCCGAGCTGCCGAACCTGGTGGGTGAATACGAGCAATTGCTGGCCGCCGCGGCGCCCACCTACGACTTCCAGGATTTCGACGAAAACTCCGTCGCCACCACGTTCTACACCACCGGCACCACGGGCAACCCCAAGGGCGTTTACTTCACCCATCGGCAACTGGTGCTGCACACCATGGGCGTGGCGACCATCATGGGGGCCATCGACAGCGTGCGGCTGCTGGGCACCAACGACGTGTACATGCCGATCACGCCGATGTTCCACGTCCATGCCTGGGGCCTGCCCTATGTCGCGACCATGCTCGGGCTCAAGCAGGTCTACCCGGGGCGCTACGACCCCGAATTCCTGGTCCAGCTGTGGCGCAAGGAAAAGGTTACCTTTTCCCATTGCGTGCCAACCATCCTGCAAATGGTCCTCAACGCCAAGGGCGCCCAGGACACCGATTTCGGCGGCTGGAAGATCGTCATCGGCGGCAGCGCCCTGAATCGCAGCCTGTACGAAGCGGCCAAGGCGCGGGGCATTCAGCTCACTGCCGCCTATGGCATGTCGGAAACCGGCCCGCTGGTGTCTTGCGCCCACCTCAATGAGGAACTGATGGCCGGCAGCGAAGACGAGCGCACCACCTACCGGATCAAGGCCGGCGTGCCAGGCCCGCTGGTGGAGGCGGCGATCGTCGACACCGAGGGGCGCTTCCTGCCGGCCGACGGCGAGACCCAGGGCGAACTGGTGCTGCGCGCGCCGTGGCTCACCGAGGGCTATTTCAACGAGCCGCAGAAGGGCGCCGAGCTCTGGGCCGGCGGCTGGCTGCACACCGGCGACGTCGCCACGCTGGACAACATGGGCTTCATCGACATCCGTGATCGCATCAAGGACGTGATCAAGACTGGTGGCGAATGGATCTCCTCCCTGGACCTGGAAGACCTCATCAGCCGTCACGTGGCGGTACGCGAAGTAGCAGTGGTCGGCATCCCCGATCCGCAGTGGGGCGAGCGACCGTTTGCCCTGCTGGTGATTCGCGAAGGGCATGAGATCGGGGCTCGCGAACTCAAGGAACACCTCAAGCCGTTCGTCGAGCTGGGGCACTTGAGCAAGTGGGCGATCCCGAGCCAGATCGCCCTTGTTACGGAAATTCCCAAGACCAGCGTCGGCAAGCTCGACAAAAAGCGCATCCGCGTCGATATCACCGAATGGCAGAGCAACAACAGCACCTTCCTGTCCACGCTTTAGGCCTTTTTGCCGTGCCCGAAAGGGCACGGCAGCCCCACCAAGCAAGCGCTTGACTTGTCAAACCGTAAATTTCAGCCATCCTTGCCGTGCCGACACCTGTCGGCCTGGCGAAAGGACTGTCCCAGAGTGGTTGAGGGCTGCAAATCACACTTTAGAGGGATCAAGCCGTACTACCTGCTGGCTATAGTCCGCTCACGGATTCTCAGGAACGGGGCGCACGCACGAAAGGGCGATGCGACCTTGATGGATGTCGGGACGCTGCCGCTCCCAGCCATCGAGGTGTTCTTGAAATGTCCACTGCCATAACAATAATGCACATGGAGTAGCGTCGATGACCTCAGCAACCACGTTCTGGCGCCGGGCAAAACTGCCTCTGGCGGTCAGTCTCGCCTCTTCGCTCGCCGGGCCAGCATTCGGCGTCAGTTTCAACATCGGTGAAATCGAAGGCCAGTTCGACTCGTCCCTGTCGGTCGGCGCGAGCTGGTCCACGGCCAACGCCAACAAGGACCTGATCGGTGTCAACAATGGCGGCAAGGGTTTGTCGCAGACCTCCGATGACGGCCACTTGAATTTCAAGCGAGGGGAAACCTTCTCGAAGATCTTCAAGGGTATCCATGACCTGGAACTGAAGTACGGCGATACCGGTGTGTTCGTGCGCGGCAAGTACTGGTACGACTTCGAACTCAAGGACGAACACCGCCTGTACAAGGACATCAGCGACAGCAACCGCAAGGAAGGCGCCAAGTCCTCCGGCGGGCAGATCCTCGATGCGTTCGTCTACCACAACTATGCCATTGCCGATCAGCCAGGCTCCGTGCGCCTGGGCAAGCAGGTGGTCAGTTGGGGTGAAAGCACGTTCATCCAGGGCGGCATCAACTCCATCAACCCGGTCGACGTGTCCGCGTTCCGTCGTCCTGGCGCCGAGATCAAGGAAGGCCTGATCCCGGTCAACATGTTCTACGTGTCCCAGAGCCTGACCGACAACCTGTCGGCCGAGGCGTTCTACCAGATTGAATGGGACCAGACCGTGGTGGATAACTGCGGTACGTTCTTCTCCCAGCCGGATGTGATTGCCGATGGGTGTACCGATAACCTGCGGGTGTTGAACAAGCGTTCAAGCATTCCGTTCCCGGGGGTCCTTCTTCCGATATTGGAAGGCCAGGGTGTCGATATCAACGAAGAAGGCGTGCTGGTACGGCGTGGCCCGGACCGTGATGCTCGCGACAGCGGCCAGTGGGGCGCGTCGTTGAAGTACATGTTCGAGCCGCTGGACACCGAGTTCGGTGCGTACTTCATGAACTACCACAGCCGTGCGCCGATCTTCAGTGCCACCGGCGCGCCTCAGTCAGTCTACGACGCGGTCACTGGCTCGCCGCTGGCGCCACTGATCGTCGCGGGTAATTCCCAATATTTCGTCGAATATCCGGAAGATATCCGTCTCTACGGCTTGAGTTTCTCCACCACCCTGCCAACCGGTACGGCGTGGAGCGGTGAGATCAGCTATCGGCCGAACGCGCCGGTGCAGTTGAGCACCACCGATATCTTGTTCGCCGGCGTTCGCCCGATCGGTGGTCCTGTGTTGGGCAATGCGTCGCTGCTCCAGGGAGTGCCAGGCCAGGATCTGCATGGTTATCGCCGCAAGGAAGTCACTCAGTTCCAGACCACCTTCACTCACTTCTTGGATCAGGTCATGGGCGCCAGTCGCCTCACATTGGTAGGTGAAGTCGGCGTGACTCATGTTGGAGGCTTGGAAAGCAAGTCGGATGTTCGCTACGGTCGTGACCCTGTCTTTGGTCCGGGTCAACTGCCCAGCGGAGCCTGTAACGCGCTCAACAGCTCTACCGCCACAGGCGGCGGCCAGACCATCAACGACGTGAACAGCAACTGCAACAACGACGGCTTCACCACCTCCACCTCCTGGGGCTACCGCGCTCGCGCCATCTGGGAATACCCGGACGTGTTCGCTGGCGTGAACCTCAAGCCCAACGTGGCCTGGTCCCATGACGTCAAAGGCTACTCGCCAGGCCCTGGCGGCAACTTCGAGGAAGGCCGCAAAGCCGTCAGCCTCGGGCTCGATGCCGAGTACCAGAACACCTACAACGCCAGCCTGGCCTACACCAACTTCTTTGGTGGCGACTTCAGCACCGTAGACGATCGCGACTTCCTGGCGCTCAGCGTCGGCGTGACCTTCTAAGCACCGTATTTCAGGACGACACACTATGAAAATAACAAAGAATCTGTTGCAGGCCGGTGTTCTGGGGCTCTCCCTGCTGGCCGCCAGCGTCATGGCGGCAGTGCCCGCGGCCGAGGCCGATAAACTGGGCAAGAGCCTGACGCCGATGGGTGCCGAGATGGCCGGCAATGCCGACGGCTCGATCTCGGCCTGGAAACCCATGGCCAAGAATGCCGGTTCCGTGGACAGCAAGGGCTTCCTCGCCGACCCATACGCCAGTGAAAAACCGCTGTTCACCATCACCGCGCAGAACGTCGACCAATACAAGGACAAGCTCGCGCCGGGTCAGTACGCGATGTTCAAGCGTTACCCGGAAACCTTCAAGATGCCGGTCTACCCGACCCATCGCGGTGCCACCGTGCCGGACGCGGTGTTCGCCTCCATCAAGAAGAACGCGGTCAACACCAAGCTGGTTTCCGGCGGTAACGGCCTGGAAAACTTCGAGACGGCTGTGCCGTTCCCGATTCCCCAGAGCGGTGTGGAAGTCATCTGGAACCACATCACCCGCTATCGTGGTGGCAGCGTAACGCGCCTGGTCACCCAGGCCACCCCGCAGCCCAACGGTTCGTACAGCCTGGTGTACTTCCGCGACCAGTTCGTGTTCCGCGACAAGATGAAGGACTTCGATCCGGCCAACCCTGGCAACATCCTGTTCTACTTCAAGCAGCAAGTGACCGCGCCGGCGCGCCTGGCCGGTGGTGTGCTGCTGGTGCACGAAACCCTCGACCAGGTTAAGGAACCGCGTTCGGCGTGGGTCTACAACGCTGGTCAGCGCCGTGTGCGCCGTGCCCCGCAGGTGTCCTACGACGGCCCGGGCACCGCCGCCGACGGCCTGCGTACCTCCGACAACCTGGACATGTACAACGGCGCGCCGGATCGCTACGACTGGAAGCTGGAAGGCAAGAAAGAGCTGTACATCGCCTCCAACAGCTACAAGATCGATTCGCCGCAACTCAAGTACGCCGACATCCTCAAGGCCGGCCACATCAATCAGGACCTGGCCCGCTACGAGCTGCGTCGTGTCTGGCACGTGACCGCGACGCTGAAGGAAGGCCAGCGCCACATCTATGCCAAGCGTGACTTCTTCATCGATGAAGACACCTGGCAAGCGGCGGTAATCGACCATTACGACGGCCGTGGCCAACTGTGGCGCGTGGCCGAGGCCCATGCCGAGAACTACTACGACAAGCAAGTGCCGTGGTACGCCTTGGAAACCCTCTACGACCTGCAGTCCGGCCGCTACCTGGCGCTGGGCATGAAGAACGAAGAGAAATCGGCCTACGACTTCGGCTTCACCGCCACCACCGCCGATTTCACCCCGAACGCCCTGCGTCAGGACGGCATCCGCTAAACCGCTGCATCCGAGGCCGCATCCTCGAAACAACGCCCCGACTGGTTCGGGGCGTTTTTTTTTGTTCGATCAGTCAACACAAAACCCTGTGGCGAGGGAGCTTGCTCCCGCTGGGCTGCGCAGCAGCCCCAAACCAGCCTTCTCATTCTGTCAGGTACAACGCAGTCGCTGCCTTGCGGGTTGCTTCGCAACCCAGCGGGAGCAAGCGCCCTCGCCACAAGAGCGGTGGCTGCCTGAATTTTTTCAAGTCGGTCGGCTTGTAGTCTTTTTGTAGCCATTTGTAGCACTCCCTTCAATACCTCCTCGTTTACCGCTAGTCTGCGGACATCTGCAACGCCGCCACCCGCATTCCTACAAGAGCCGGCCATGACTGATTTGTCTTCACTTCCGGATTCTGCCCGCGCAGCCATCGCGGTACAGGACGGGCGTTTCTACCGCCCGCCCTTGCCCGACGGCCATGTTATGCGGCCGCGGTTGTGCGAGCGTTTGAGCGCGGGGCTCGGAGGCAGGTTGCTGTTGGTCAGTGCCCCGGCGGGGTTCGGTAAAAGCTCCCTGGCGGTGGAGTTCTGCCAGAGCCTGCCGGCCCATTGGCAAAGCCTCTGGCTGGGGCTCAGCGCCCGGGACAACGATCCAGGCCGCTTCCTTGAACGGTTGCTCGAAGGGCTCCAGGCCTTTTTCCCGCAACTGGGCGGTCGGGCGCTGGGGTTGCTGAAAATGCGCCAACGTCATCAACCCTTTGCCTTCGAAGAATGGCTCGACGGCTTGCTGGACGAACTGTCCACGCACTTATCGCCCCACGAGCCCCTGCTGCTGGTGCTCGACGATTACCACCTGGCCCAAAGCCCGGTGCTGGATCGCTGCCTGCAGTTTTTCCTCAATCACCTGCCCGACGGGTTGCT
Organism: Pseudomonas sp. NFACC08-1; assembly: GCF_900106735.1. Taxonomy (NCBI): domain Bacteria; kingdom Pseudomonadati; phylum Pseudomonadota; class Gammaproteobacteria; order Pseudomonadales; family Pseudomonadaceae; genus Pseudomonas; species Pseudomonas sp. NFACC08-1. The sequence continues at coordinate 53,881 of NZ_FNNL01000020.1, forward strand.
GGTCCTCGTCACCAGCCGCCAGCGCCCGGACTGGCATTTGGCGCGCCTGCGCCTGTCGCGGCAACTGCTCGAACTCAATGAGCAGGACCTGCGCCTGACCCATGAAGAAGCCTTGACCCTGCTCCAGCATCACAGCAGTTCGTTGCGCGGTGAGGCGCTGGAAAATCTTATCCAGCGCAGTGAAGGTTGGGTGGCCGGGCTGCGTTTCTGGTTGCTGGCCGCCTCCGAAGCCGGTACCGAAGGCCTGCTGCCCCAGGCCTTGCACGGCGGCGAAGGGCTGATTCGCGATTATCTGCTTGAAGAGGTCATCGACTGCCTGCCCGCCGAGGTGCAGGCATTTCTCTACGACACGGCCCCTCAGGAACGCTTTTGCAGCGAACTGTGCGACGCCGTGCGCGAGGCCCATGACAGCGCCGAAATCCTGCGTTACCTGGCGGCCCACCAGGTGTTCCTGGTACCGCTGGACGAGCACGGCCATTGGTATCGATATCACCACCTGTTTTCCGACCTGCTGCGCAGTCGCCCCAGCGCACCGGCCATGGTCCCGGCCGCGACCCTGCACCTGCGGGCCTGCCGTTGGTTCAACGCCCAGGGCCTGATCGACGAAGCCGTGGAGCAGGCGCTGCGGGCCGGGCATCTGGACGTGGCGGCGAACCTGGTGCAGAACCTCTCGGAGGAGCAACTGCTGGCCGAGCAGAACGTCGGCATGTTGCTGCGCTGGAAAATGGACTTGCCCGACAGCCTGCTCATCAGCACCCCGCGGCTGATCGTGCTCTACAGCTGGGCGTTGGGGCTGGCCTGCCAGTTGGACGCTGCCGAAGAGCTGGCGGCGCACTTGAGTCGTTTCCTGCCGGCCCCCTCGGCCACTGCGCAAAAATCCATGCTCGCCCAATGGCTGGCCCTGAGCGGGATCATCGCCCGTGGCCGGGGGGATCGCGAGACCACCGTGCGGTATTGCAGCGAAGCTTTGGAGAGCCTGCCGCAAAAACGCTACGGCCAGCGCCTGATGTGCCTGTCCACACTGTCGAACCTGGCGATTGCCGACGGCGACCTGTGGCGCGCCCGGAACCTGAACCGCGACTCCCTGGAGCTGGCGCAACGGGTCGGAAATCCACTGTTCGAGGCCCTGGCCCATTATGATCGTGCCCGGGTCCTGCAGGCGCGGGGAGAGATCCTGCGGGCGCTGGATGAAGTGCACCAGGGCCTGCAACGTTTGCACAAGCTGTCGCCCCAGCGGCTTTATGCGGTGCGGGCGCGCTTGATCATGTACGAAGGTTTTTTGCTGACCTTGCGCATGCAGCCCCAGGCCGGCCTTGCGCGGCTGCAGGCGGGCCTCACCGAAGCCCGCGCCTGCCGCGACATCAGCGTGCTGATCGGCCATTGCGTGATCGCGCGTATCGAAGGCTACAGCGGCGAGTTCGCCCGGGCCTTCGCCGAACTGGCGGAAGCCGAGCGCCTGATGCACATCTGGGACGTTCCGCCGATCTACTATCTGGCGATGATCACCCTGGTCAAGTGCGAACTCTGGTTGGCCCAGGGTCGCACCGACCTGGCCGAAGCCTGGCTGGCCCGGCTGGGCCAGACCTACACGGGCGATCGGGCTGCCGCACCACCGGAATTCCACCCGCAACTGCCGCTGCATGTTGAGTTGCAACAGGCGGTGCTGGAGTCCATCCGGGGCCAACCGATACTCGCGCAAGGACGGCTCGATGCCTTGCTTGAACACGGTCAGCAAAGTGGCCGGCAGATGCTCAGCGTGATGGCGCTCAACCAGAAAGTCGCCTTGCTGCTGAGCATCGGGCGTGAAGCCGAAGCCCGTCGCACCCTGGCCCAGGCTTTCGAAGCTGCCAGCGGCGGGGTGTTGCAGCCCTTCGAATGGTTGTTCGGCGAGCACCGTGAATGGTTGCGCGAACAGCTGCTGCAGGCACCGCCCAGTACCTTGCGTGAGCATCTGCTCGAACGCCTGCCCTCGACGGTGGCCCAGCCTGCCGACCCGGCGGCGCCGGTCGAAACCCTCAGCAGTCGCGAGCGGGCGGTGTTGCAACTGATTGCCCAAGGCTGTTCGAACCAAGAGATCAGCGAGCAATTGTTCATCTCGTTGCACACGGTCAAGACCCACGCCAGCCATATCAACAGCAAGCTCGGTGTGGAGCGTCGCACCCAAGCAGTGGCGCGGGCGAAGGCGTTGGGGTTGTTGGGCTGAGTAAGATATTGCGGTCGGTGAGATCCCCGTGGCGAGGGAGCTTGCTCCCGCTGGGCTGCGAAGCAGCCCCAACTGATAATCTGACACACCGCGGTGCCACGTGTAGGGTCGCTTCGCAACCCAGCGGGAGCAAGCTCCCTCGCCACAAAGGCTTTGACAAGGAATCCCTCGATGTTGCCTCTGTACAAAACCATCCAATCCCCTGTCGGCCAACTGATCCTCGTCGCCCGGCAGACACGGCTGGCGGCCATCCTCTGGGAAAACGAGCGGCTCAATCGGGTGCGCCTGGGGCCTTTGGAGGAGGACACCCAGCATCCGGTCCTCAAGGAAACCGAGCGTCAGTTGCTGGAATACTTCGCTGGCCAGCGCCGTCGTTTCGAGCTGGAGCTGGACTTCGCGGGCACTGATTTCCAGATCCGGGTCTGGCAAGCCCTGTTGACCATCCCCTTTGGCGAAACCCGCAGCTACCGCGACATCGCCATCCAGGTGGGGCAACCCACGGCGGTCCGGGCGGTCGGCGCCGCCAATGGCCGCAACCCCATCTCGATCATCGCCCCGTGCCACCGGGTCATCGGCAGCTCCGGCAGCCTTACCGGCTTCGCTGGTGGCCTGGCGGCCAAACAGTTCCTGCTGAGCCTTGAAGGTCAGCAGTCGCTGCAATTGGTGTTCTGACTGCCACTTCCCTGTGGGAGCGAGCTTGCTCGCGATAGCGAATTGTCAGCTTGCGTAGGTGCTGGCGGTGCCAGCGCTTTCAGGTCGGTGGTGATTTTGGGGGCAGCATCCGCGTCGGCGGTTGGCCGTTGGCATTGTGCTGGTAGATCTGCGCGGGCTGGCCCTGTTCATTGAAGAACACCTGGCCAATGCCGGCGCTGTTCCACAACCGTTCACCCGCTTCGGCGTGTTCCGGGGTGTGGGGGACGATGCGCATGCTGCGGCGCTTGGTGAACCAGTTCAGGGGCGAGCGTGGCGAGTAGAGCCAGCGGTTCAGGCGATCGAACCATTCCAGCAGCGCAGGGGGAAATTCATTCTTGATGCCGCTGCTGGTGATCTGCCAGATGCGCGGGCCGCCCTTGCGGTGCGGGATCAATACTTCGTATACGAAGCAATAGTGCACGTCCCCGGACAGCACCACGTAATTACCGGGCGTACGTGAGTGGCGGAAAATGTTCAGGATCACCTGGGCAGCGCCGCGATGGGCCATCCAGTTTTCCGCATCCACCAGCAGTGGATAACCGCACCAACTGAACACCCGCTGCACGGTCTCGATCAGCTTCACACCGAAGATCGGCGCCGGTGAGACGATAATCGCCGACGGGTGATCCAACAACTCCTGCTGCAACTCGCTCAGGGCTTCCCAATCCAGCAGGCCGGAAGGTTGCTTGAGGTTGTTCTCGCTGCGCCAGCGGCGGGTGCGGGTGTCAAGCACCACCAGGGCCGGGGTACTCGGCAGCACGTAATGCCATTGTTGGAAACCCAGCAGCGTGTCGATCAGTTGGTCCTGGGGTTCGCTGTCGAGGTAACGGTCTCGGGCGGTGTCGCTCAGGGCCAGGGTTTGCGGGAGCACGTCAGCGAAGGCATCGGGGTTGTTACCCCAGCCCTGGCAGAGCATGTAGGCGATCAACGCATTGCCGATGATGCGTTTGGAGAACGGATGGCCGTAGGCCGTTTCCTCCCACTGCGCAGACAGGTTCCAGTCATCGGTAATGTCGTGGTCGTCGAAAATCATCAGGCACGACAGGTGCGCAAACACTCGCGCCACGCCGCCCAGCCCGGTCTTGAACGCATCGATGCGCTGCTGTTCCAGGTCGTAGCGCTGGCGCCGTTCGACGGTCAGTTCGGGCGGCTGCACGGTGATCAGCGTCCAAGGCACGGGCGACCACACTAGCAGGTACATCGCCATGACCTCGGCGAAGGTCACCAGGTGATTGTCGGCACTGCTGCTGGTGAAAATCGGCTTGCGGGCCCCGCCGAAAAATCGCTCGCGCAGGGTTTCGTTACTCTCAAGTGCCGGCAACAAATCGGCACGATGGTAATAACTGGCCGGGTGCCGATAGAGCTTGGCGCTGTCCTCCACCACGGCACCTTCCAGGCATTCCTCGAACAACCCCAGGCATTCGATCAGCGCATGAATCGCCCGCAACATGGGCCCGGCGACGTCGTCGGCATAGACCTGGTCGCCGCTCATCATCAGCAATGCCGGGCGTTGCTCAGGGGCTTGCGCCAACAGCCAGTCGACGCAGAGCAGGCCGTCATTGGCTGGGTAATGGGGTTTGCGGCAAGAGCCGTGGACCAGTTGCTCGATGCGCGAATGCAGTATGAAATTCGGGCACTGTGCGCCGTCATACAGCAGGTGCGGCGCCCATTCGGCGATGGGCGCGCCGTCCACCAGCAAGTCGTAGTCAATCGTCACGTCCCGGGGCAGGGGGCTGGCGAGCCGTACATCGATCAAGTGCACAAACGCCCGCTGTCCCACCGGCACCACGGTGCAGCGTGTCGCATCCAGTGCAAGATCACCCACGCCGGCCACGCGCAACGTCATCGCCAATGCTCGCGTGCCCACCAGCCACATCACCAGCCGCGTGGGCTCCAGCCGTCGCAACAGTGGGCCGACCAGGACGGCGGGCAGGGCGGTGATATCAGAAGTGGATGGCAGCATTCGCGGGTAAAAGCTCTGTTCAGGGAGAGGCGGGGGATCATAACGCAATGTGCCGGGTTGCTGGGGACAGGGAGGCGTTGTGGTAACCCTGTGGCGAGGGAGCTTGCTCCCGCTGGGCTGCGCAGCAGCCCCCAAATGTTTGCCTGACACACCGCGGTGTCAGGTTTTGGGGGTGCTTCGCGCCCCAGCGGGAGCAAGCTCCCTCGCCACAACAGAAGTGTTCAGCCAGGGGCTTCAAGTTATCCCCCGCCTTGTTACATCACTGGGCCTTGTTGGACGCCTGCGCCGCCTTGATCAGATCGGGCCCGATCTCCTGTTCGAACTTGGCCCACACCGGCTTCATTTTTTCGCGCCAGGCATTGCGCTGCTCTGGTGTGAGGGTAATGACCTCGGTGGTCTTGGCGTCCAGCACATGCTGCTTGTCCTGTTGGTTGAACCGCTCCGCTTCTTGGTTGGCATAGGCGGTGGACTCAACCACGATCTTGTCCAGTTCGCTGCGGATATCCGGCGGCAGGCCTTTCCAGAAGTCCGAGGTGGTGATCAACATGTAGTCGAGTATGCCGTGGTTGGACTCGGTGACATATTTCTGCACTTCATTGAGTTTCTGGTTGTAGAAGTTCGAATAGGTGTTTTCCGTGCCGTTGACCAAACCGGTGCGCAAACCCTGGTACACCACTGAGAAAATCATCGGTTTAGCCTTGGCATCCACCGCCTTGAACTGTTCCTCCAGCACTGCGGAGGTCTGGATCCGGAACGTCAGGTCGCGGGCGTCCTCGGGTGTGCGCAACGGCTTGTTGGCCGATAGCTGCTTCATGCCGTTATGCCAATAGGCCAGGCCGGTGATGTTCTTGCTTTCCATGGACTTGAGCAGCTTCTGGCCCTCGGGGCTGCGCTGAAAACGGTCCACGGCGGCGATGTCGTTGAACAGGAAGGGCAAGTCGAACAACTGTACCGACTTGGTGTACTGATCGAACTTGGCCAACGACCGCGCAATGATCTGCACTTCCCCGAGGAGCAAGGCTTCTAACTCCTTGTCATCGCCATACAGCGTGGAGTTGGGATACACCTCGACCTTCACCTTGCCTGGCAGCCGTTCTTCCACGAGCTTCTTGAACATCAACGCGCCCTGGCCCTTGGGCGTTTGTTCGCCGACGACGTGGGAGAATTTGATGACGATCGGCTCAGTCGCCATGACCATGCCCCACGCCCCGAAAGCCAGGGTGCAGGCGAGCGCTTTCCACATAGGTTTTAGCATTGCGAGGCGTCCCTTTCAGTGTCCGAAGGCACAGGGCCGACAGGTCGGCCCTATCCCTCAGTGACCCTCTGTGACGAGCAAGTTGTCCTGTGCCCGTCACGGAGTGTGTTTATCGGGTTTAACTCATTCCCAACCAGTTCGGTAGCACCAGCGAGATCCACGGCACATAGGTAATCAGCACCAGGAACGCCAGCAGAATCATCAACCACGGCATGGCCGCGCGGATGGTGGCGGGCAGGGACATGCCGGTCACCGCCGAGGTGACGAACAGGTTCAACCCCACCGGTGGCGTGATCAGGCCGATCTCCAGGTTCACCACCATGATGATGCCCAGGTGGATCGGGTCGATGCCCAGTTTCATGGCGATGGGGAACAGGATCGGCGCCAGGATCAGGATGATCGCCGAGGGTTCCATGAACGCGCCGGCAATCAGCAGCACGATGTTCACCACCAGCAGGAAGGTCACCGGCGTCAACCCGGCATCGATCACCCATGCCGTGATTTGCTGCGGCAGTTGCTCGGTGGTCAGCACATGGGCGAAGAGCATGGCGTTGGCGATGATGAACATCAGCATGATGCTCAGCTTGGCCGACTCCAGCAGCACTTTCGGCGTCTCACGGAACGTGAGGTCCTTGTAGACGAACAACGCGATAAACGCCGAATACACTGCCGCCACCGCCGCTGCTTCGGTGGGGGTGAACATCCCGGAGTAAATCCCGCCGAGGATGATGAACATCAGCAGCAGGCCCCAGATGGCCTGGCGTGCCGTGCTCAACCATTCACGGAGCGTCGCCCGGGGCAGGGCTGGGAGGTTTTTCTTCACCGCGACGATGTAGATCGCCACCATCAGGAAAAAACCCAACAGCAAGCCGGGAATCACACCGGCCATGAACAGCTTGCCCACCGAGGTTTCGGTCGCCGCGGCATACACCACCATCACGATCGAGGGCGGAATCAGGATGCCCAGGGTCCCGGCGTTGCACACGATGCCTGCGCCAAACGCCTGTGGATAACCCGAGCGCACCATCCCGGCAATGGCAATGGAGCCGACCGCCGCCACTGTCGCGGGGCTTGAGCCCGACAACGCCGCAAACAGCATGCAAGCCAGCACCGCCGCAATCGCCAGGCCGCCACGGATATGCCCGACGCAGGCGTTGGCAAAGTCGATCAGCCGCCGCGCCACACCGCCGGTGGTCATGAACGCACCGGCCAGCAGGAAAAACGGAATCGCCAGCAGCGTGTAGTGTTCGGAGGTTTCGAACAGCTTGATCGCCAGGGAACGCACCGAGTCGGGACTGAAGAAAATGATGGTCAACGAACCGGCCAAACCCAGCGATATGGCGATGGGCACGCCGATGAACATCAGCACGAACAGTGCTATGAACAGGAAGGCAATGGTCATGGCTTGTCTTCCTCATGTTCGGTCAATTTGATGGCTTCGGCCGCTTCATCGGCCAGCCCCAGGCCGGTCTGGCGATTGCGCAGGATTCGCACGAGAATTTCCGCGAAACGGATAAACACCAGGGCAAAACCGACCGGTACGATCAACCCGATATGCCACTGCATGATGCCGAAATGGCCGAGATCCTCGGCGCCGATCTGGGCAATCATCAACGTGTTGATCCATTCGAAACTCGCCACCGCCAGCAACCCGGCATAGCCAAGGCAGCACAGGCAAGCGATGACGCCGATGAAACGCTGCACCGGTTTGCTCGCCAGTTTCACCAGCGCATCGACGCCGATGTGCCCGGCCGTGCGCACGCCGTACGACAGGCCAAAGAAAATCAGCCAGCCAAACAGCGCCTTGGTCAGTGATGTGCTCCAGGTCATGGCCTGGGCCATACCCATGATGTTGTCGCCGATGGCGAACATCGGTTCGCTGGCGGCTGGCCAATGATCGCCGAGGCTGTAGAAAACCGCATAGAGGTTGTTGAGTACCACGTAGACGAACGTTACGAGCGTCATGGCGGCCAGGAGAAAGGCGATGAAACCTTCCTCGAAGTGTTCCCAGATGCGCCGAAGGGCGTTCATGGACGACATCTCCTGTTGGAGGGACGACAGGCCGGTGCCGCCAGGGTGGCGACACCGGCCAACCAATCACTGGGCTTTATTGGACGCTTCGGCTGCTTTGATCAGGTCAGCGCCGATATCGCCTTCGAACTTCTTCCACACCGGTTTCATCTTGTCGCGCCATTCGCCACGTTCTTCTGGCGTCAGGGTGATGATCTCGGTGGTCTTGGCGTCGAGGATGCGTTGTTTGTCGTGCTCGTTGAGCTGTGCCGCCTCTTTGTTCACATGGGCGGTGACTTCTACCAGGATCTTGTCCAGTTCCGTGCGAATGTCCGGTGGCAGGCCGTTCCAGAACTTGGTGTTAGTGATCAGCATGTAGTCGAGCAAACCGTGGTTGGACTCGGTGATGTACTTCTGCACTTCATGCATTTTCTGGCTGTAGATGTTGGAGTACGGATTTTCCGCACCGTTGACCACACCGGTCTGCAAGCCTTGGTACACCTCGGCGAAACTCATCTTGCGCGGATTGGCGTTCACCGCCTTGAATTGTTCTTCCAGCACCGCTGACGCCTGTACCCGGAACTTCAGGCCGCGAGCATCCTTGGGTTCACGCAGGGGTTTGTTCGCCGACAGCTGCTTCATGCCGTTGTGCCAATAAGCCAGGCCGGTGATGTTCTTGCTTTCCATGGATTTGAGCAGTTTCTGGCCTTCAGGGCTCAACTGGAAACGGTCCACGGCGGAGATGTCATCGAACAGGAACGGCAAGTCAAACAGCTGTACGGTCTTGGTGTATTGCTCGAACTTGGCCAGCGATGGCGCAATCATCTGCACGTCGCCCAGCAGCAAGGCTTCCATCTCCTTACCATCGCCGAACAACGAAGAGTTGGGGTAGACCTCGACCTTCACTTTGCCTGGCAACCGTTCTTCCACCAGTTTCTTGAACAACAGTGCGCCTTGGCCTTTTGGTGTTTGCTCGGCGACCACATGGGAGAACTTGATCACCACCGGATCTGCCGCCATGGCCGTGCTCATCGCGCTCAGGGCCAATGTGCAAGCGAGCGCTTTCCAGATAGGTTTGAACATTAGGGGCTTTCCTCTTGTTTTTAGTATTTTCGTGCGAGCTCATTCAAAACACAGCGTACGGCGGAACAATGATGAGTCTAGGCAGAAAAACAACTTGCGGGGACGGTTGACGGGAAAAACCGTCCTTTGGCCATACGTCTCGACAGGTTGCGTTAGAGTCTTCCTTGTGTCGGGCTGAAACATCACAAACGGGTCGGTAATACTGGCTCTCAATCTCTCGCCAGCGCTCATCGAATTCATGGGGCTAGGGGTCTGCTAGGCTATGCGTCCAGGATAAAAAACTCATGGAGAGGGCAGATGTTTACATTCGACACGTTGTGGAAAAGCCATCCGCAGATATTTGGTGACGCCGCGCCTTGTAGAACCAATGGCGCCAAGAACTTCAGTGACCAATGCGCGATCAACCTCGGCGTGGCCCTGCGTCGCGCTGGTGCAGACATGAGCCAGCTCAAAAGCGTGCGACATTGCTGGCAACACCCCAAGAGCGAGGGGCATATATTGGCCGCCGAAGAGCTCGCCAAGGCCTTGAGCCGCGCCAAGATCCCTGGCTTGCAGGCCATGAAGACCATTAAAAGCGAAGAGTTCGAAGAGACCCTGAGTGGGCAGCAGGGCGTTATTTTCTTCAAGGACTTCTGGCGTCGGGCAAACGAAACCACAGCCAACCGCAGCGGCGATCACATCGATCTGTGGAATGGCCGTCGCCTGACGGATTGGCTGAGCTACCCACGTATACAAATGGGTTTTTCGATCGAAGGCACGTTCTCGGACTTTCACGATTCCAAGGACATCTGGTTCTGGAAAGTCATATGAACGTCATCAAGGAAGCTTTATTCGTTCTCCTGCTCATCGTGTTGGCGGTCGGCACATTTAACTTGGCGTTCATGGCCGTTGGTAGTTATTTCGGACCGTTCTACGAGAGCGAAGCAGACCAGAGCCGCAACTTTGCGATCTGGTTGTTTGGCAATGTCGGGGTCGTGGTCGTGGCTGCGGCAGTGGGCATTGTCTGGAGACGACGGCGCAAACCTCGAATCTAGCCAGGCGGCCAACGTCTGCACAAAACCTGTGACAGGGCGTTCACTTTCCGCAGCCATCGCCTCCCACAGTCTTGATCCCTGGTGTTCACGAATTCTGCGTCCACCACAGTCCCCCTGTGGGAGCGAGCTTGCTCGCGATGACGGCGGCACAGTCAACATCACCGTCTCAGACAAACCGCATGCGCGCGCAAGCTCGTTCCCACAGTTGCCCACCTCTTGATCCTCCTCGTCATTCTTCCAGGCACCGCGCCATCCGCAACAAGGGGCATCACCTCTTCTTGTGTGGTATGACGACATTTTAGATTTTCTCGTGTGGAAATAACCTCCTGTCCGGGGAAAGCTCCTGCATTCGCACTATTTATTGCGTTATAGGGGTTGACAGTCCACTGGAAACGTCAGAATAATCCGACACGTTGTATGACGACATACAAATAAACAATAACAACATTTGGTGTTCCTCCCCATGAGAATCACAGGCGTTCACGTCGACGTTTTTTCCACCCCTTCGCGCCGTGCCCAGGACAGCGCCGGCCATGCCCATCCAGGCGATGAGGTCATGATCAAAATGGCTTTGCTGCGAATCGGTTGCGACGATGGCTCCGAGGGCTATGCCTTCGGCCCGCCTGAGTTGATTCGTCCGCACATCATCGAATCCTTCGTGCGCAAGGTGCTGATCGGTCGCGATCCGATGGACCGTGAAAGCATCTGGCAAGACCTTGCACACTGGCAGCGCGGCAGTGCCGGGCAGTTCACTGATCGGGCGTTGGCCCTGGTGGAGCAAGCGCTGTGGGACTTGGCCGGGCGCAAACTCAAGCTGCCGGTGCACAAGTTGATTGGTGGCTATCGCGATAAGGTTCCGGCCTACGGCTCGACGATGTGTGGCGACGATCTGCCGGGCGGGTTGTCCACGCCGGACGAGTACGGCCAGTTCGCCGAAAAGCTGGTCCAGCGCGGCTACAAGGCCATCAAGCTGCACACCTGGATGCCGCCGATTTCCTTCGCGCCGAACCCGCAAATGGACATCCAGGCCTGCGCTGCCGTGCGTGAGGCGGTGGGGCCGGACATCGCGCTGATGCTCGACGGTTATCACTGGTACAGCCGCATGGATGCGCTGACCATCGGCAAGGCCCTGCAAAAGCTGAATTTCGCCTGGTTCGAAGAGCCGATGATGGAAGACTCGGCGGAGTCCTATGCCTGGCTGGCCGCCAACCTGGACATCCCGGTGTTGGGCCCGGAAAGCATCGCCGGCAAGTTCCACAGCCGCGCCAGTTGGGTCACCCAGAAATCCTGTGACATCCTGCGCGCCGGCGTGGCCGGGGTCGGGGGCATCGGGCCGTGCCTGAAGGTGGCGCACCTGGCCGAGTCGTTCGGCATGGACTGCGAAGTGCACGGCAACGGCGCGGCGAACCTGGCGGTGGTCGGGGCGATCAGCAATTGCCGCTGGTACGAGCGCGGCCTGCTGCACCCATTCCTCGACTATGAAGAAGTCCCGGCGCACCTCAACAGCATTGTCGATCCGATGGACGCCGATGGTTTTGTACACCTGTCCGACCGACCGGGGTTGGGCGAGGACATCAACTTCGCGTATATCGAAGCCAACACCCTGTCTCGACATTGATCCTGTTCCACGCCTGAGGTCGATGGCTGCCCGGGCGACAAGTCTTTATAAATATAAGAAAGGACTGAACCATGAATCTCTGGCCCAAGCGCCTGACCAGGCTGCTGTGTGTCGCCGTGGCCCTGTACGCAGTGCAGGTGCCCGTCAGCCTGGCCCAAGGCGAAACGCCCCCCGACCAATTGGTGGTGGGCATGAGCATGATCAACCTGTTGTCCCTGGACCCTGCCGCGGCGACGGGGCTGGAGGTCGCCGAGGTCAACGCCAACGTCTACGATATGCTTCTGGAGCAGGATGCGGCGCAGCCGGACACGCTGATTCCGGCCCTGGCGAAAACCTGGGACATCAGCCCCGACCGCATGCGCCTGACCTTCCAATTGCGCGATGACGTGCGTTTTCACTCCGGCGCACCGCTCACTGCCCAAGACGTCGCCTGGTCATTGCAGCGTGTGGTCACCCTCAACCGCGCCCTGGCTTCGACCTGGAAAGCCTACGGTTTCACCGCCGACAACGTCGTCAAGTTGATGCGTGCCGAAGGGCCGCACACCTTTGTCATGGAGCTGCCACGCGTCACGGACCCGATGCTGGTGCTCAACACCCTGGCGACTTCTCCCAGCGCCTTCATCATCGATCGCAGCGTCGCCTTGCAGCATCAGGTTGGCGACGATCAGGGCGCGGCCTGGCTGGCGACTCACACAGCCGGCTCCGGCGCGTTCAAGCTCGATATCTGGCGCGCCAACGACGTGATCCTGATGAGTCGTAATGACGACTATTGGCGCGGCGCGGCGAAGTTGCGCCGGGTGATCATGCGCAACATGACCGAGTCCCAGGCCCTGCGGCTGATGGTCGAGCGCGGTGACCTGGACGTCGCCCGGGGCATGGCGGCCACCGACATCAAGGCCCTGGGCAAGGTCGATGAGGTGCGCATCCAGAGCATCGCCCGGGGCACGCTGTACTACGTGGCGATGAGCATGCAACAGCCGTTGTTCCAGGACATCCGCGTGCGCCAGGCCATTCGCCTGTTGATCGACTACCAGGGCATCAACGATGTGGTGATGCCGCACTACGGTGTGATCAATCAGCGGCCCTTGCAGTTGGGGCTGCCGGCACGCCTGGAAGACCCGGGCTATCGCCTGGACGTGGCCGAGGCCAAGCGCCTGTTGGCGGCGGCCGGGCATGCCGACGGCTTTAAAGTGACCATTCGATCGCTCACCGATCCGCCGTTCATCAACATCGCCACCAGCCTGCAAGCGACACTGGCCCAGGCCGGTATCCAGGCGACGATCATCACCGGCACCGGCAACCAGATCTACGGGGCGATGCGCGACCGTCAGTTCGACATCCTCGTCGGTCGCGGCGGTGGCGGGGCGGAGCGTCATCCCCATTCGAGCCTGCGGGCCCTGGTGTACAACCCGGACAACCGCACCGAAGCCAAGCTGAGCAACTTCCAGGGCTGGCGCACCTCGTTCTTCGACCCGCAGCTCAATCAGTTGATCGAGCAGGCCGAGCGCGAGCGTGATCCCGAGCGCCAGCGCGAAATCTACGCACGGATCCAGACCCTCTACGACCAACAGGCCGGGGCGATCATGCCGGTCTCACAGATGGTGGACGAAGTGGTGATCCACGCCGACGTGCGCAACTACATCGGCCACACCGCCGCCACCACGCGTCTTCGGGACGTCTACAAGCAGCGCTGAAATCGACGGCCACAGGGCCAAGGCAGGAATGAACATGTCGACTGCATCCTTTTCAATCTGGACCACCCGGGCCGCTTCGGCGACCCGGCGCGGCGGCTCGGTGGCGGTGACGCTGCTGGGGTTGCTGCTACTGACCTTTTTCATCGGGCGAGTGATGCCCCTGGACCCGGTGCTGGCCATCGTCGGCCCGGACGCCGACGCCTCGGCCTACGCCCAGGTGTACAAAGAGCTGGGCCTGGACAAACCGTTGTGGACCCAGTTCGCGATCTACCTCGGCGACCTGCTGCACGGTGACTTCGGCATGGCCTTGTTGACCGGCAACCCGGTCATCACCGACATCGCCCGGGTCTTCCCGGCCACCTTGGAACTGGCGACCCTGGCTATTCTGTTCGGCGTGTTGGCGGGCTTGCCGCTGGGTGTCTACGCCGCGACGCATCAGGGCCGTGCCGGTGACCATGTCGCACGGCTGATCACGTTGTTCGGTTACTCCACGCCGATTTTCTGGATCGGCATGATGGCCTTCCTGGTGTTCTACGCCTGGCTGGGTTGGGCCGGTGGCGTCGGGCGCATTGGCCTGGCTTATGACGGGCTGATCCCGAAACACACCGGGCTGTTGTTGATCGACACCGCCTGGTCCGGCGACTGGGAGGCCTTTCGCAGCGCCCTGCGGCACATCCTGTTGCCGGCGGTGATCCTCAGCTTCAACTCGGTGGCCTACATCAGCCGCATGACCCGCAGCTTCATGCTTGAGCAACTGTCCCAGGAGTACATCATCACCGCCCGGGTCAAGGGTTTGTCCCAGCGGCGGATCGTTTGGGGACATGCCTTCGGCAACATTCGCGTGCAGTTGTTGACCATCGTCGCGTTGGCCTATGGCGGCCTGCTGGAAGGCGCGGTGCTGATCGAAACCGTGTTCGCCTGGCCGGGTTTCGGCCAGTACCTGACCAGCAGCTTGCTGCTCGGTGACATGAACGCGGTGATGGCTTGCGTGCTGCTGATCGGCCTCATCTTCGTGACGCTGAACCTGATCAGCGACGCGTTGTACAAGATCTTCGACCCGAGGACTCGCTAATGAACCTGCCCCTGGCTTCCAGCGCACCCGCCGCGCTGCCCGCCTCCAGTACCGCAGCGATGGCCGCCAGTACCTTGCGCCTGCTGCGTTTCCTGCTGCGCAACCCGATGACCTTCGCCGGCCTGATCGTCGTCGCGACCCTGATGCTGGTCGCAGTCTTCGCGCCCTGGATCGCCGGCCACGATCCGCTGTTGCAGAACCTCGCCGGGGCCTTGCAGGCACCCAGCGGCGTGCACTGGTTCGGCACTGACGAATACGGTCGCGATGTCTTCGCCCGGCTGGTGTATGGCTCGCGCATCACCCTGTACATCGTCTTGCTGGTGACGGTGATCGTCGGCCCCATCGGCCTGCTGGTCGGCACGGTTTCCGGCTACTTCGGCGGTTGGGTCGACAGCCTGTTCATGCGCATCACCGACATCTTCATCTCGTTCCCCAGCCTGGTCCTGGCGCTGGCCTTCATCGCCGCCCTCGGCCCGGGCCTGGAGCATGCGGTGATCGCCATCGCGCTGACGGCCTGGCCGCCGATTGCCCGGCTTGCCCGCGCCGAAACACTGCCACTGCGCAACGCTGACTTCGTTGTTGCGGTGCAGCTCCAGGGCGCGTCGAGCACCCGCATCATCCTGCGCCACATCATCCCGATGTGCCTGTCGTCGGTGATCATCCGCCTGACCATGAACATGGCGAGCATCATCCTCACCGCCGCGGCCCTGGGCTTTCTCGGCCTCGGCGCCCAGGCACCGTTGCCGGAGTGGGGCGCGATGATCTCCACCGGGCGGCGCTACATGCTCGAAAGCTGGTGGCTGGTGGCGGCACCCGGTGCGGCGATCATGCTGGTCAGCCTGGCCTTCAACCTGTTGGGCGACGGCTTGCGCGACGTCCTCGACCCACGCAGCCAATCCTGAGGAACAGGCCATGACTGAGATAAAACTTGCGGTACAGGACTTGTGCGTCGAATTTCGCAACGCCGGCAAAACTTCCCTGGCGGTGCGCGACGTGTCGTTCACCCTGGGCCGGGAAAAACTCGCCATCGTCGGTGAATCCGGCTCGGGAAAATCCACCGTTGGCCGCAGCCTTTTACGCCTGCATCCGCCGACCGCGCGGGTCACCGCCAAGACCTTGCGCTTCGCCGATATCGACCTGTTGGCCGCCAGCGAAAAGCAGATCCAGGCGATTCGCGGCGCGCGCATGTCGATGATCATGCAAGACCCCAAGTACTCGTTGAATCCGGTGGTGCGCGTCGGCGAACAAATCGCCGAGGCCTACCTGGCCCATCACAAGGTGTCCCATCGCGAAGCCCGCGAGCGCGCCTTGGACATGCTCGCCAAGGTGCATATCCGCGACCCACGGCGGGTCTATGACCTGTACCCGCACGAGGTCTCGGGCGGCATGGGCCAGCGGATCATGATCGCCATGATGGTGATCACCGATCCCCAGGTGATCATCGCCGACGAACCGACTTCGGCGCTGGACGTGTCGGTGCGCCGCCAGGTGCTCAACGTGCTGGAAGAGTTGGTCAGCGAACGTGACCTGGGGCTGATTTTCATCAGTCACGATTTGAATCTGGTACGGCATTTCTGTGATCGCGTGCTGGTGATGTACGCCGGTCGCGTGGTCGAGTCGATTGCCGCCGCCGACCTGGATAACGCCACCCATCCCTACACCCAAGGCCTGTTGGCCGCATTGCCGAGCCTGGACCATCCGCGCGCCACGTTGCCGGTGCTGCAGCGCGACCCACACTGGTTGAATGCTTGAGGAGCCTGTCATGAGCATGATTGAAATCGCCGGCCTGAACCTCAGTTTTGGCACGGGCGCGGCACTGAACGCGGTATTGCACGACGTCGATTTGAGTGTCGCCGAAGGTGAGGCATTCGGCTTGGTGGGGGAGTCCGGTTCGGGCAAGACCACCGTGCTGCGCTGCCTGGCCGGGCAGTACCAGCATTGGAGCGGACAACTGCGGGTCGCCGGCCAAGCCGTGACGCGCAACCTGCCGCTGAATCACTATCGCACGGTGCAGATGGTGTTCCAGGACCCGTACGCCTCGTTGCATCCGCGCTACACCATTGATGCCGCGCTGCAAGAGCCGCTGCGCATCCACGGCATCGACGGGCGTACGCAGAAGGTCAGCGAGATCCTGCGCAAGGTCGGCTTGAACGACAGCTTTCGCTTCCGTTATCCGCACCAGTTGTCCGGTGGCCAGCGCCAACGCGTGGCGATCGCCCGGGCGCTGATCCTGCGTCCCCGGGTGTTGTTGCTGGACGAGCCGACCTCGGCGCTGGACGTCTCGGTGCAGGCGGAAATCCTCAACCTGCTGGCCGACTTGCGTCACCAGGAAGGGCTGACCTACCTGATGGTCACCCATGATCTGGCGGTGGTGGCGCATTTGTGTGATCGGCTGGCGGTGATGCAGCAGGGCCGGGTGGTGGAGACCCTCGACAGCCATCTGCTGGCGAGCGATGGCGCCACGCACGCGTACACCCGTTTGTTGGTGCAAGCCAGTCGGGACATACAACGCGTGCCCATCGCTGTTTGAGGTTCCATTAATTAGTTGTACTTGTTTTAACCCGTAAAAAACGTTGGAGCCCAGGTATCAATGCCGCGCACGCGCTCGCCTGTGATTTAGCGTCTGCCCTAACTAACCTTTCAACCAACAAGAATAAAAAACATGAAAAAGACACTTGTATTAGTTTCCCTCGCTGCATTGTTCACTTCGGTTGTTGCAGTGGCCGATACCGGCTACATCAATGTGCGTCACCAATATGCGGAGAAAACTCGCATGCACGCCGACCGCGCCAAGTTCGGTATACGACTGGACAACGGCGTGGGCCTGGAAGGTGAACTCAAATACAAGACCGCCGGTGACCGGCAAGACGTCGCCTTCGACAACACCGTCGGTAGCGGCCATGAATTTACCGTCAACTACCAGCACAAGATCGATGACCGATGGACGCTGACGCCTTCGCTGGCCCTGGATAGCGACGAGGAGTCCACCACCTACAAATTGGGCCTGCGCCTGGGTTACCGCGTGACCAAAGAGCTGAGCATCGCCGGGCGCTACCGTTTTGATTCGGCCAAGCTTGACCGCGACCAGATCGACCGTGACGTGCCGCATAATGGCCAGGACGATCAGAAGGTCAACCGTTACGATGTTTATATCAACTATGGCCCTCAAGGACCGTGGGCCTATGAATATCAATTGACTTATTTCGATGCCGACTACATTCGCTATAACGGCGGTACCGACGACTATGAACAGAATGCCGTGGTTAAATACCAGTGGGACAAACGCTGGGCGCCGTTCTTTGAAGTGGGCGATATCAAAGTCAACTCGGTCGACAGTGATCGCCAGTTGCGACTGCGGGTCGGTGTTAAATACAGCTTCTTCTAAATTGTGAGAGCAAGCGCCCCCAGACAGCACTGCTCGTTCAAGGGGGCGATGAATCCGTGGCGAGGGAGCTTGCTCCCGCTTGAGTGCGAAGCGCTCACAAAAATGGGCCTGCTGCGCAGTCCAGCGGGAGCAAGCTCCCTCGCCACAGTGAGTCAAGCAAACCTTAAGTGAACAGCATTGGGCTTACTCGTTGTAGAACGCCTGGCGCTGTTGCGTTTCACACAGGCGCATGCGGCTATTGCTCAAATGCAGGTACATGGCCGCCCGCGCCGCATCGACATTGCCGCTGGCGATGGCGTCGAAGATCTGCTGATGTTCGGCGTTGATCCCTTGCAGGTAAGCACTGCGATCGCTTTGCCCGGAGTAGGCGGAGTTCATGCGGGTACGCGGGATCAGCTTCGTGCCCAGGTGCTTCATGATGTCGATCAGGTAGTAATTGCCGGCTGCCTTGGCGATTTTCAGATGGAACTGAAAATCGGCATTGATGGTGGTGCCGGATTTTTCCGGCCCTTGCAGCAACGCCTCCAGCGCCTGGGCCAGTTCGGCCAGGGCTTCGGGCGTTGCGCGTTCGGCGGCCATGCCGGCGGCCTGGACTTCCAGGCTCAGGCGAAACTCCAGCAGGCTGAGCACATCCGACAACGTGGCAATCGTCGCCGGCCCCAGGGTAAAGCCCTCGGGTGCCGGCATGTCCAAAACAAAGGTGCCGACGCCATGGCGCGTCTCCACCAGCCCTGCCGCCTGCAAGCGCGACAGCGCCTCACGCACCACCGAACGACTGACGCCTTCGGCCTCCATGATGTGCACTTCGGTGGGGAGCTTTTCGCCGCGCTTGAGAACACCTTCACGCATGCGCTGGGCAAAGCGGTCGACCAGGGTTTCGGCGAGGCGGCGCGGCTTGTTCAGTGGAGATAACGCTTGATCCGTCATCGGCTTGCTCTTGGGTGATCAGCGGGCATTATAGTGCGTTTTGCCGCGAGGTCGCGGCTATAATGCGCGATCGTCTGGCTTTAATGGATAGGTGCAATGGACCGTGTCACACCCGATCGACGCCTGAGCATGACCCAGCAACTGGTGGTCGACCTGACGCAGCAGATACTGGCCGGCGAACTGCCCGCGGGCAGCAAGTTACCCACCGAACAGGTCATCATCAAGGACCGTGGCGTCAGTCGGACCGTGGTCCGCGAAGCCATGTCGCGGCTTCAGGCCGAAGGTTTGGTGGAGACCCGCCACGGCATCGGCACCTTCGTGGTCGACACCGCCCGCCCCGGTGATTTCCAAGGCAGCAAACACGTCAAGGGTGGCGCCTACGACGCGCTGGCCGTGATCGAACTGCGCCTGAGCCTGGAAGTGGAAGCCGCCGGCATCGCCGCACAACGGGCCACGCCGGAACAGTTGCAGGCCATGCGCGAAGTACTCGACGCGGCGAATGCGCTTGAGGCAACGGATGACGAAAGCGCCCGGGTCGATTTCGAATTCCATTTGCAGATCGTCCAGTGCACCGACAACAGCTTCTTTATCGATGCCATGGCGCATGTGGGCAACACCTTGATCGCGGTGGTGCAACAGGCCGGGCCTGTGGTGACGGACGAGAACCGAGCGTTGCTGGTTCGAGAGCGCGAGCAGATCTATGCGGCGTTGGCGCGGCGTGATGCCGAAGCGGCACGGGCGTCGATGCGCTTGCACTTGATCAATATGCTGCAGCGGGTTCGAGGTGTGGTTGAGTCAGCGACGTAATAACACGTCCACCAGTTGCAGCGGCGCCCTGAGGGGGCGCCGCTGCTAGGCTCAGGTTCACACCTTTGCAGGGTTCTGCTTTTGCGGATCAATGCCGTAAAGCCTGATCGCCTCGGCTACTTTTTCCCGAGGTATTTTTCCGTCGTCGGCCAGGGCCTTCAACGCCGCGAGGGCGATGAAGTGCCGATCCACTTCGAAAAATCTGCGCAGCGACTCGCGGGTATCCGACTGGCCGAAACCGTCGGTGCCGAGGGCCACGAAGCGGCGATTGGGTACGAACGGGCGAATCTGGTCGGCGAATATCTTCATGTAGTCAGTCGCGACCACCACCGGGCCCTGTTTGTCCTGCAGGCAACTTTCCACATAACCGATACGCGGCGCATGCTCTGGGTGCAGCAGGTTCCAGCGTTCGGCTTCCTGACCGTCGCGGCGCAGTTCGGTCAGGCTGGTCACGCTCCAGACTTCGCTGCTGACGCCGAAGTCCTGTTCCAGCAACTGAGCTGCCGCGACCACTTCCTGAAGAATCGAACCACAGCCCATCAGCTGGACGTGCTTGCCTTCGACAGTTTTTTCAGGCGCCGAGAGCCGGTACATGCCCTTGAGGATGCCGTGCTCTACGCCTTCGGGCATCGCGGGATGGGCGTAGTTTTCGTTCAGCACGGTGATGTAATAAAAGATGTCTTCGTTTTCGGCATACATCCGCCGCATGCCGTCCTGGATGATCACGGCCAGTTCATACGCATAGGTCGGGTCATAGGACACGCAGCATGGGATGGTCGACGACAGCACATGGCTGTGACCGTCGTCATGTTGCAGGCCTTCGCCCATCAGCGTGGTCCTGCCGGAGGTGGCGCCGAGCAGAAAGCCGCGGGCGCGCGCGTCACCTGCCGCCCAGGCGAGGTCGCCGACGCGTTGGAAGCCAAACATCGAATAAAAGATGTAGAAGGGCACCGTCATCACGCCGTGGGTGCTGTAGGACGTACTGGCGGCGATCCACGAAGAAATCCCGCCGGACTCGTTCAGTCCCTCCTGCATGATCTGGCCGTCCCGGGCTTCTTTGTAATAGCTCAACTGGCCGGCGTCTTGAGGCGTATACAGCTGGCCGACGTGGGAATGAATACCGATCTGGCGGAACAGGCTTTCCATGCCGAAGGTACGTGATTCGTCCGGGACGATGGGCACGATCAGCTTGCCGATGTTCGGGTCCTTGAGCAGCGTGCCGAGAATGCGCACGAACGCCATGGTGGTGGAGATGGCCCGTTCGCCGGTGCCTTTGAGCTGTGTGTCCAAGGCCGACAAGGGTGGAACCTGCAAGGGCACCACGGCATTGAAACGGGCCGGGATGTAGCCGCCCAATTGGTTGCGCCTGGCTTGCAGGTAAAGGGCCTCGACGCTGTCCGCAGCCGGCTTGAGGTAAGGCATGTCGCCCAGCTGGTCATCGGTGAGTTCCAGTCCGAACCGATCACGGAACGCCTTGACCGCGTCGTCGCCCATTTTCTTGAGTTGGTGATTGATATTCTGGCCTTCACCGGCTTCGCCCATGCCGAAACCCTTCACGGTCTTGGCCAGGATGACGGTCGGCCCGCCGGTATGGCGCATGGCGGCGGCATAGGCGTTATGGACTTTCTCCGGGTCGTGGCCGCCGCGAGACAGCTTCCAGATCTCGTCATCGCTCAGGTCGCTGACCAGTTCCAACAGCTCGGGGTACTTTCCAAAGAAGTGCTCGCGCACATAGGCGCCGTTCTGGGATTTGTAGTTCTGATAGTCGCCGTCCACGCATTCCATCATCCGCTGGCGCAGCAGGCCGTTCTTGTCCTTTTCCAGCAGGGCATCCCAGCCGCTGCCCCAGATCACCTTGATCACATTCCAGCCAGCCGCCCGGTACAGGCTCTCGAACTCCTGGATCACCTTGCTGTTGCCACGCACCGGGCCGTCCAGGCGTTGCAGGTTGCAGTTGACGACAAAGATGATGTTGTCGAGCTTCTCCCGGCCCGCCAGGGAGATCGCCGCCAGCGATTCCGGCTGGTCCATTTCACCGTCACCGAGGAACGCCCAGACTTTGCGGCCCTGGTGTTCCTTCAGGCCGCGATCTTCCAGGTAGCGCATGAACCGCGCCTGGTACGCGGCCGTGATGGGCCCCAGCCCCATGGACACCGTCGGGAACTGCCAGAAGTCCGGCATCAGCCGTGGATGCGGATAGGACGAGACGCCATCACGATCGGTCTCGCGACGAAAGTTATCCAGCTGATCCTCGCTCAGGCGGCCTTCCAGATAGGCGCGTGCGTAGATGCCAGGAGAGGAGTGGCCCTGGATGTACACCATGTCACCGGCGAACTGCTCGGTGCGGCCACGGAAAAAATGCTCGAAGCCAACGTCATACAAAACCGCCGCCGACGCGTAAGACGCGATGTGCCCGCCCACGTTCGAATGTTTGCCGGCGCGCAGCACCATGGCCAGCGCGTTCCAGCGAATGTAGGCGTTGATCCGGCGCTCCACGGCCAGGTCGCCGGGGTAAGGCTGCTGGCGGTCTACCGGGATCGTGTTGACGTAGGGCGTCGTTACGCGACCGTAGAAATCACCGTGGCGGTTGGCGTCGAAATCAAGCATCTGATCGATCAGGTAGTGGGCGCGAGGGCGCCCTTCGACACTCGCCACCGATTCAATGGATTCGAGCCATTCGCGAGTCTCTTGTGGATCCTCGTCGAGAAACATGGATTGTTGTGCCATCGTTGTCGTCTCCTGGACAGTGCTGCAGCACCGAGTCGTTTGGTGCTTGACTAAGGGGCGTGGGTCGACGCCAACCTTCGAGAGTTTTGTAGTTGCAAATGCAACTACGTGCGAGAACTTAGCCTGCCGCGCGCTACAATTGCAACTAAATCGATTTCTAAGAAAGGTGCTGCATGTCTTCCAGCGAGCCGGATACCTGGTTCAGATTCGTCAGGGCCCACCGGTGCCTGATCCGCGAAATCGAGCGCCGACTGGCGGCCGCCGGGCTGCCTGCCTACGCCTGGTACGACGCGTTATGGGGCCTGGAAAGCGGCCCGGACGGCGCACGCCGCATGAGCGAGCTGGCCGATGTCATGGCCATCGAACGCTACAACCTCACCCGCCTGGTGGACCGCCTGGAGGCGGAAGGCCTGGTCACCCGCAGCCGCGCCAGCGATGACGGTCGAGGCGCGTATGCCGCCATTACCGAGAGCGGAAAAGCGCTGCGCAAGAAGATGTGGAAAATCTACGAAGGGGCGGTGGACGAATTGTTCCTGTCACAATTCGACGACGACCAGCAGCGGGTCTTCAGCCAAGCGTTGGAACGCGCGGCCAATGCTGCGCGCAGCCGCGGTCGAGTGAAATGAGCCCCCAGCAAGCGAACCTGGGGCGCTCCGACATCAGATCTCGATCTCGGTGGGCTTGTACATCCCCTTGAGCGCCTGGCTCGCACGGATGTTGCCGACGGGGCCGAGGAAATCGTTGGGCTCATCGTGAAGCGCCAAGCGGAGTGCCTCATGACCCTCTTCGCTTGGAAATATCCCGGGTAAAGTGTTCCTGCTAGTTGCGCTTCCAGCACTCCGCAAACCGTGCACATACCCCATAACGCTCATCCATCTGCGCCATTCTTTCCAAATGATGATCCACGGCTTCGACGGTCACGCCATTGCCGATGCGGAAATACTCAACCATCATCGCGACGTCCAGATCGATCTCGGCTTTCTCCGGCTTGGCGTTGGCGGTCTTGGGTAACGCCCACTGTTCCAATTGCTCATCCTTCAACTGCCGCAGGCGCACCTGGTATTCCTCCTTGAAGCGTTCCATCGAGCGCGCCTTTTTCTGCGCCATGTCATCGCCAAACGTCTTCAGGTTTTCCCGGTACTGCGTCCAGTAGTCAGCCGGCAGCTCGAAGCCGAGCTTGGCCTTGCGTTCGCTGATCAAGGTGTCCAGTTTCTCTGGCGAATAACTTTCGATTTTTTCCTTGGCTGGATCGGTCTTTACGGTGACGACCAGGCTTTTGTCGATGACCCGGTTCATCAGTTCCAGGCGATGGGGCGTGTCCGGGTAGGTCTTGGGAAACAGCGGATTGCGTCCGGCGCAGGCGGGGAAGTCTTTCTTCAAGATCAGGATCGGCGTACGCACGTCCTTGCCATCGACCCGTTGCAAGCGTTGCAACTGAGTCTGGCAAAAGTTCTTCTCGGACTTGAACGTTACCTCGTATTCGGCATTGGCCTCGGGCGTAAAGTTGAAGCCCTTGCCGCACACGGCATAACCGCTGTTCATGTTGGTGCGCAGGTGAATCTGCTCACCCGGCTTGAGCTTGACCTCCAAGTAACCCCTGGCATCCTTGGGCGCCGGAACGCTCATCCCCACCCTCCGCGCGGTATCGCTCAGCAGCATATTATTGAGGATGCCAGTGGTTTGCCCGTCGCAATGGGCCGCGTCGAAATAGTCCAGCGTGGCGTTGCTGGTATTGGCGACGAACCGCAACTTGGCGGCGTCCGGTTCGATGGCATCGGGGTAACTGCCATTGACGCTGCAACCGCCGAGCAATACGAATAACGCGAACAATGCTGGCGACGGGACAAGACGGCGAGGCAGGGCGAGCATGAGGCATCCTTGAAGGATCGATAAAGTGGGTGAATGCTACTGAAGTGCCACTACTGCGTCCACCACCGACCTCCTGTGGGAGCGAGCTTGCTCGCGATGACGCCGGCACAGTCAACATCACCGATCCAGATAGACCGCTTCGCGAGCAAGCCCGCACAGGGGATTGCCTGCCAGTTGAAGCTCAGGGCTCCAGCGCCGGGCCCTTCAACTCGATCTGGTTGCCATCCGGATCGAAGCAGTAGATCGACCAGCCCTTGCCTTCCGCGCCATAGCGCATCTGCGCTTTCTCAACGGTCAGGCCAGCTGACGCCAAATGCGCGAGGAGGGCTGGTTCATCAAACGGCTCGATCCGCAGGCAGAGGTGATCGACATTGTGCCCCTGCTTTCCCGCTGCCGGCCCACCCTGGCGACCGAGAGGCCCGTCGACGGCAACCAGGTCAATCATCGAAACACCGGTGCCCAGATGAAGCATGCCAAGATCGTCCCGGCGCTTCTTGAGCTCGCAACCAAGCACCGACGTATAGAAAGCGAGGCTGCGCTCGAGGTCTTTTACGCGCAGGACGATGTGGTCGATACGTTGAATCGTGAAGTTCTTCATACGGGCCTCATGTGCTCAGTGCCGCATTGTTTATTGCCACAGGAATTCCACACGCTATCGGGCCTTCTGATACCGTGCAAAAAACATGATCTGGAGAATGGCATAAGCATGAAGGCTCCACGCATTTTTATGATCCACGCGACCCCATTGGCGATCGAGCCCATCACGGCGGCTTTTGCCCGGCATTGGCCGCAGGCACGGATCATCAATCTGCTCGAGGACTCGCTACCCCAGGACCGGGTGGAAGAGGGCGAATTGACCACGAGCATGAAAGCGCGCTTCCTGGCGCTGTCCCACTACGCCGTACAAAGCGCGGCGGATGCCATTCTGTTTACTTGCTCGGCGTTTGGCGATGCCATCGACCTGGTTAAACCCGAGGTGGCCATTCCCGTGCTCAAGCCGAACGAAGCCATGATCGACCAGGCGCTGAGCCAGGCATCGCGCATTGCTGTGCTGGCAACGTTCGAACCCACCATTACTTCGATGATGCCCGAGTTCAAGCAAGCGGCAGAGCGCAGTGGTCGCGCGGTGGAAGTGGTGCCTTATTTCGTTCCGGGGGCATTGCAGGCGTTGAAAGACGGCAACTCACAAGCTCACGATGCTGCCATTGTGGAAATGGCCACCCGGGTCGAGGGCTGCGACCTGATCTGTTTCGCCCAGTTTTCGATGACCAGTGCTGCCGAACAGGCCGGGGCTCGCTCCGGCCTGCCAGTATTGACCACGCCCGACAGTGCCGTGCTGGCGCTGCGCAAGTTGTTCTAAACGGATGATTTCGTTTCTTCCCAGGATGGATGATTTACCCAATGCCCAAGTTCAACGCTCACCTCGGTTTTCAATTCAATGAAGTGCCTTTTCTACAACGCATCGAAGCTGCCGCCGCTGCGGGCTTTCGCGCGGTGGAATTCCCGTCACCCTATGAGTTCGACGCCAGTCTTCTAGCCGATCATCTGACTCAACATAACCTGCCGTTGATCCAGTTCGCCGCACCGGCTGGCGTGACCAAAGGCATCGCAGCCTTGCACGGCCAGGAAGAGGCGTTTCGCAGCGGCTTGCTCCAGGCGGCTCGCTATGCGAAGGCGCTGGCGTGTTCGGATGTCCACATCATGTCGGGCGTTACGGTCCAGGAAGACGCCGCGCTTATCTATGAGCGCAACCTGGAGTACGCCGTCAAATACCTTGAGGACCAGGGTTTGCGGCCGCTGATCGAAGTCATCTGCGTGCAGGAAATGCCGGACTACTACATGTCCGACTTCAGCAAGGCACAACAGGTGTTGGAGACGTTCCCGAGTGTCGGGCTGATCCTCGATCTTTACCACGCCCAACGGCTGACCGGGGACGCGGCGGATGTCCTGGCTCGCTTCTATGACCGAACCGTCCATGTGCAAATTGCCGACTGCCCGGGGCGTCATGAACCGGGGACGGGGAATATGGATTTTGCGGCCTTGTTCGCAGACCTGGAGCGGCGCGGCTACCAAGGCTGGATCGGCTGTGAATACCGTCCCACTGGCTTTACCGTGGCAGGCCTTGATTGGATCAAGCAGTTCAACGCCTGACCCCCTGTGGGAGCGACCATGTCTGTGGGAAATCTGCCGTATGTCTATCCTAGGTATTCTTGAACCAGGCGCGGAATCGGCAACCGATCACCCACGGACTTCCATACCATGAAAAAACAAGAACTAGACAACCTCATCCAAACCCTGAAAACCCGCTTCGAACAAAACCTGAGTCGTCACCCAGACATCCCTTGGGCCGACGTCCAGAACCGGCTCGAAAACAACCCCAATGCCCTGGCGTCCCTCCAAGCCATGGACGCCACCGGCGGCGAGCCAGACGTGATCGGCCTCGATCCGAAAACCGGTGTTGTCACCTTCTGCGATTGCGCCAAAGAAAGCCCGACCGGTCGCCGAAGCCTCTGCTACGACCGCGCCGCCCTGGACGCACGCAAGGAGAACAAGCCCAAAGGCAGTGCCGTCGAAATGGCCGAAGAAATGGGCATCGCCCTGCTGACGGAAGAGCAGTACCGAGCCCTGCAAACGCTCGGCGAGTTTGATGCCAAGACATCCAGTTGGCTGGCAACCCCTCCAGAGCTTCGCTCGCTCGACGGGGCGATTTTTGGCGACTACCGTTATGGCCGGGTGTTCATCTACCACAATGGCGTGCAGTCGTACTACGCGGCGCGGGGCTTTCGTGGGTTGCTGCGGGTCTGACTCTTCGAAATCACCGCGAACCCCGTGGCGAGGGAGCTTGCTCCCGCTGGGCTGCGCAGCAGCCCCAAGGCCATCCACCACGGTGCATCAGGAAAAACGGCGCCGGCAGGTTTTACGACTGCTGCGCAGCCGAGCGGGAGCAAGCTCCCTCGCCACAGTGACTCATACTTTCGAACACCGCGCGGGGCAACCTGCTGCGGTGTTTCTGAGCGCGGAAAGGTCCCTCACTCAAAAACCAAAACCTCGCCCCCCTTGGCCTCAACCATCTCACTGAACGCCGGCAACCTCGCCACGAACGCCGTCTCGAACGCCAGGTACCGATCCTGCGCCGGCACATAACGAACATCCGGTTTGATACGCGGGATGTCCTTGGAAGACAGCTTCACCACCTCATGGCTGTCCTGATTCCAAAACCAGGCCAGGGTGTGTGTACCAAACGTATTGGCGCTGTAGTTCCACACCCACCAATCCCCATGCCCCCGGGCAACATGAAGCTGCCCATGAAAGGTGCGCAACGTAATGACCTGCTTGGGCTGCGTGACCAGCAGGCGCGTGTCCTGGCGCAGCTCACTGCCGAAACCGTCCAACAGCGCCTTCGTCGAAGCGCCGGTCACGAAGTTGAAGCGCCACGCCAACAGCACCGTCTCCTGATACCCCGAATGCTCGACGTTCTGCCGCGCGCCTTCGCTGAACAGCAAAATTTCATCGCCCCCTAGATACGCGCTTGCCGCCCTGAGTTTATAAGCCTCGACGGGCATTGGTTTGGCGGCGATGGTTTGCTGGGGAGCGTCCTGATTCCAGATCCAGCACAACGGCCCGTTGTGCTGCATGAACAGCAAGCGGCGCGGGCCGACGGGCAGGATCGTCAGTTCATCCGCGTGCTCGAAAATCACCTCGCTGCTGTCGGCGGTGATCCGCCAGATCCGCGTCAAATGCTCGGGTTCGTAGATGCGCTGACGTTCGAATATCTCCGAGCCCACCACCACGCAGGGCTGTTCAAATTCCGGCCACTGCACCCCGGCAGGCCCGAACGCCGCGATCTCATCGTCGTGACGAATTTCGTATTGGTAGCGGTCGTCCGCACTGTAATCGCCGCGTATGACCTGACGTTTCCACAGGCTGCGCCGGGCGTCGGCATCGATGAGCTGCAAGTCCGCGCCGTCCACGCCATCGGTCCGCTGTTCGAGCATGTCCTGCTCGATGGGCGGCCACTGGTTGTAATCGATCAGAAAGCACAGCCACTGGTCTTCGTCCTGCTCGGTAATGGCGGCCCAACCGTTGCGGTAGTTGTATTCATGCACATAGGTGGCGCCGGGATAGTCATGGACTTCCTGCAGCCACTTCACCTTGCCGCGCTTGGCTTTGGCCGGTTTGCGTTCGACGGCGGCAGGCTTGGGCGGCTCGATCAAACTCGCGGTGAACCTCGGCTCGCCGCGCTGGCCCTGCCAATGCCGGGCAAACGCCTCGCGTTGAGCGACCGGGACAATCACCGGCCGATAATCATCGCCACCGGCGTCCAGGTTCCACAAGTCATAACCCTGGCCCGCCAACACCGGCGCCAGTGCCTCGAAACAGACCTCGGGCATCTCGTTGGACAGCTCATCCAACAACGCCTCGAACCCCGGACCGGCAAACACACCGATATCGGGATAGTAATGCTGCAACAGCCCGAGCAGGTCGCCGCCCGGTGTTTTCCAATCGATATGAACCAACGGATCGAATTGCGCTTGCATCACGCCTGTCTTCCTTGTGATTTCCCTGCGCGTCATCTTAGCCGCACCCCTACCGAAATGGACAATCACCCCCCACCATCCGATCGTTCCCACGCTCTGCTGGGAATGCATCCCGTGACGCTCTGCGTCGCCACCGGAAGCGGAACGCGGAGCGTCCCTGGCGGCATTCCCACGCCGAGTGTGAGGAACAATCGAACGCTGCCGAACTTCCGGTCGAAATGGGAGCGTTCCAGCATAGCTCGCCCACGAAGGCGACCAGCCTCCACCCGATGCACGTTACCCACCCATCGTGAAAAAAGTTCATTCGATCCCTTCAATCAAAAGCCGCGGGCGCTCAAGCAAAAGCGCGATCGGCAAGCCGCAGAGATGATGGCGAGGAGCATTGTGGGATTTTCAAGCCGTCATCCGTCCGGATGCGGTTTTCCATTGATTTGTCGACGCGAACCGCCTGGTCGTCATGGCACGACCCGTCGTATTAAGGATGAGTGAACAAAAATGAATAGAGTTTACCGAGTCGTCTGGAATGCCGTGATGGGCGCGTGGCAGGTAGCATCCGAGTTGGTCAAGAGTCACGGCAAAGACAAAAGCCGTACATCGCTCAGTCTCGTCATCGGCGTAGGCGGCAGTGTCTTCGCCTCGGTCGCCGCGGCGGGGGCGTTGCCTTCCGGCGGCAACATCGTGGCGGGTAACGGCAGCATTCATCAGAACGGCAACAACATGGCCATTCATCAGGGCAGCGATAAGCTCGCGATTGACTGGCAAAGCTTCTCCATCGGCAAAGGCAACACCGTCCAGTTCGTCCAGCCGGGCGCGGCGTCTGTCGCATTGAACCGTGTGTTGGGCTCGGATGTATCGGTGATTCAGGGCGCGCTGAAAGCCAACGGCCAGGTGTTCCTGGTCAACCCCAACGGCGTCCTGTTCACACCCAGTGCTCAGGTTGATGTAGGCGGCCTGGTCGCGTCCACGCTCAACATGACCACGGAAGACTTCCTCGCGGGCAACTACCGTTTCAGTGGCACCAGCGCCGCCTCGGTGGTCAACCAGGGCAACATCAATGCCGCGCAAGGCGGCACCATTGCCCTGATCGCCGCAAAAATCGTCAACGAAGGCAACATCACCGCGAACAAGGGTAATGTGCTGCTGGGCGCCGGCAGTGTCGTGACGCTCGATCTGGGCGGGCCGGTACAGTTGGAAGTGAAAGAAGGTGCGCTTCAAGCGCTGATCGAAAACGGCGGCGCCATTCGTGCCGATGCCGGCCGGATCCTGCTGACCGCCCGTGCGGCGGAAACCCTGGCGAGCACGGTGATCAACAACACCGGTTTGATCGAAGCCCGTTCCCTGGATATCGGTGAAAACGGCGTGGTGACGCTGATGGGGGATCAGGGCGGTGTGCAAGTCGCCGGGCGAATCGATGTGTCCTCCGATACCGGTAAGGGCGGCAAGATTGTCGTGACCGGTGAGCGTGTCGCGATCAACGGCGGCGCTGAGCTCGACGCCACCGGCGCCAAGGGCGGCGGCGACATTTATGTGGGCGGTAGCTGGCAAGGCAAGGACCCGGCGATCAAACAGGCCAGCCAGACCACCATCGCCGCCGGTGCCGTGCTCGATGCATCGGCGACCGACAACGGCAAGGGCGGTACCGTGGTGGCCTGGTCGGATACCAAGAAGCCGGGCAGCGTGACGCGGGTGGATGGCACGCTGAAAGCCACCGGCGGTGCCAAGGGCGGCGACGGCGGCAAGATCGAGACCAGCGGTGCCAAGTTGGCGGTGAGCAAAGCCGCCGATGCTTCGGCCAAGAACGGCAAGGGTGGCTTGTGGTTGCTCGACCCGGACAGTGTCACCGTGGGGCCGGGTAATGGAGGGCTGACGGGCGGCGCCAACGGCCAAGCCGCCACGGTCGGTTTCGACGCGATCGACACCGCCCTGGCCGGCGGCACCGATGTGGCAATCAAGGCCGACAATACCATTCACTGGAACGGCGACTACACACCGCAGAGCGTCAGCGGTGACCGGACGCTGACGTTGCAGTCGGGACACGACGACGGCGCAACAGGCCGTTATGTCTTCGGCAATATCTTCCTCAACGGTGACATCGACGCCAGCGGCGCAGGCAATGGCAACAGCCTGGCGTTGATTCTCAACGGCAAAATCGCGCTCAACACCGACGTCAGTTTGAAGAGCAACGGCGGAAATGTCGTATTTGCCGGCGTGGTGGACTCCGATGCGGTGGCCAACAACCGCCAACTGCGCGTCGATGCCGGTTCTGGCTCGATCATCTTCAGCGACATGGTCGGCGGTAACAGCGCGCTGGGCGCCCTGTATGCGACCACCAGTGGCACCGGCAAGACGTTTATCAACGGCGCAAAAGTCTTCACCCGCGGCGAGCAGGTCTACACCGGTGCGGTTGAGCTGGGCACTTCACAATTCCTGAACGCCGACTTCGAAAATGGCCTGGTCGGTTGGAAGACGTCCATCGACCAGTTCTTCACGGGCGTCACCGTGGTGGATGGCGTGGTCTCGCCGAATGATCCGACGTTGCCGACGACCTCGCCAACGAACGGCAATGCGCCGAGCGTTTCCCCTGGCGACCAGGGCGACATGAATTACAAACCCCTCACTCCGGTCGCTGCCGTTGGCCAAGGCGAGGATGGCGGCGCCGCGCTGCTGCTGGGGACCGAGAATACCTCCAACTGCCTCAACGCCCCCGCCGGCTGCATCATGCGTGGCCCTTCGGTCGTGAGCGAGGGCACGGTCTCCCTGGCCGCCGGGGAAAAGGTCAGCTTCGATTACAAACCGGTCGCGGGCGGCGATACCTACGATGTCTTCGGCTACCTGTTGAACGTCAATACCGGCGAATACCAGATCATCCTGAATGAAACGGGTAACGGCACGGGGGCGGTGAACTGGCAAAGCCACACGGCTACGGCGGACAAGGCCGGCACGTACAAATTCGTCTTCGTCTCGGGCAGTTTCGACCAGACCGCCGGCAAGCAGGTCGGTGGCTCGCTGTACGTTGACAACATCAAGACCGACACCTCGGGCAGCAAGGGCCTGCAAGGCAGTTCCATTACGTTCAATGGCAGCCTCAACAGCACCGACAACAACCTGGCCATCAAGGCGGACGACATCAACTTCAACGGCGGCGTCGGCAGTGTCACCGGCAATGGGAACATCACCCTTGAGACCAACACGCCGAGCAAAGACATCGCAGTGGGCGGCAGCACGGGCGATGCCCCCGGTTCGTTGGAACTGACCGGCACCGACATCGGCGCACTGGGCGACGGGTTCACCTCCGTCAACATCGGCGGCGCAGACATGACCGGTGACATCAACATCATCGAAGCGACCCGCATCAACGACAACCTCGTCCTCAATGCCGGCACCGGCAATATCCATATCAATGACCAATTGACCGTGGCCGACGCCCCGGGCACTGGTAACGATGACACCAAGCCGGCCCCCGTCCTGGTGTTGCAGAGCAACGGTGGCAAGGTCGACCAGACCGCCGGTGGTGCCCTTGTCGCCGATGGCCTGGTGTTGCTGGGTGACGGCGCTACCCATGATCTCGACAACGCGGCCAACGACGTCAACACCATCTCCAGCGACACCGGCACGGTCAGCTTTGCCGATGTCGATGACCTGACCGTCGGCGTTGTAACCATTCCCGATAGCCAGACCCCGACAAACCCGCAAGGCGTGCCGGTCGCCGGCATGACCCAGACCGGTGACCTGAACCTTGTCGCGGACAAGCTCACGGTCGGCCAGGCCCTGCTCACCCAGGGCGATACGAGCCTGACCGCCGACGAAATCGATCTCGCCGCGAGCGTTTCCGGTAGTGGCAGTCTCACCCTGCAGCAGAAGACCGATGGCCTGGACATCCACCTGGGTGGCAGCGACGACCCGGAGGTGACCGGGCCTAACGATCCGTTGGTGCTGTCCGACGCTGACCTGGCCAACATCCAGGATGGCTTCGACAAGGTCGTCATCGGCAACGACAAGACGCGCAACATCACCGTCGACGATGAAGGCGCGACGTTCAAGGACGATCTGGCCCTGGTCGCCAACGGCGTCCTGGATTTGCTGGGCGATCTGATGCTCAAGGATCCCGAAGGCACCGACGAAGACGGCACCACCGGCAAGGGACTGACGCTGAGCGTCGACGCGGGCAAAGGTGCGACTCAGGGAACTGACGCGACCATTACCGCAGACGAATTGGCCTTGCGTGGCGAAGGTGACTTCCAACTGGGCAAGGGCGGGCATGACGTGGGTGTCATTGCCGCCGATGTCGGCAGCCTGGCATTTGCCGGCAATGGCAACCTGACGGTGGGCACCGTGGACGGTACCGTGGGGATTACCTCCGATGAGGCGGTCACCCTGAAAACCGATCACGACCTGACGTTGGTAAAAGGCATCACCATAGAAAACGGTCCTCGAGACGATGCCAGCCAGGGCCAGACCCGTGCCGACGACATCATCACCTTGGAAGTGGCGGGCAACACTACCCAGTCCGGCGACGCCGGGGCCAAGCTGGATGCCAGCGGCCTGGTGCTGCTGGGCGGCAATTACGCGCTGGGCAACACCGGCAACGTGATTGGCGACATCGCCAGCGCGGCGGGCAAGGTCCAATTCAACAACAGCGCAGACCTCAAGGTGGGTTCGCTGACCGCGACCCATGCCGACGGCACGCAGACAACCATCACCGGGGTGAACAACACCGGCGATGTGAGCATCGGCACCCAAGGTAACTTGGCGATCAACGAAGGACTGGCCACCAGCGGCAATGTGTTCCTCAATGTCGATGGCAAGACCACCCAGGATGGCAACGGCAACATCACCGCCGACGGCCTGGCCCTCAACGGTGGCGACTTCGAGTTGCGCAACAATGGCAACGTGGTGGGCGACATCGCCAGCGAGGCGGGCAAGGTCGCCTTCAACAACACCGGCAATCTGAAGGTCGGCACGCTGACCGAAACCGATGGCAACGGCAACGTGGTGAAAGTCACCACTGGTGTGAATAACACCGGCGACGTCAGCATCGGTACCCAAGGTGACTTGGCGATCAACGAAGGACTGGCCACCAGCGGCAACGTGTTCCTCAATGTCGACGGCAAGACCACCCAGGATGGCAACGGCAACATCACCGCCGACGGCCTGGCCCTCAACGGTGGCGACTTCGAGTTGCGCAACAATGGCAACGTGGTGGGTGACATCGCCAGCGAGGCGGGCAAGGTCGCTTTCAACAACACCGGTAACCTGAAGGTCGGCACGCTGACTGAAACCGACGGCAACGGCAATGTGGTGAAGGTCATCACCGGGGTGAATAACACTGGCGACGTCAGCATCGGCACCCAAGGTGACTTGGCGATCAACGAGGCACTGGCCACCCGCGGCAATGTGTTCCTGAACATCGGCGGCAAGACCACCCAGGACGCCAACGGCAACATCACCGCCGACGGCCTGGCCCTCAACGGTGGCGACTTCGAGTTGCGCAACAACGGTAACGTGGTGGGCGACATCGCCAGTGACGCGGGCAAGGTCGCCTTCAACAACACCGGCAACCTGAAAGTCGGCACGCTGACCGAAACCGATGGCAGCGGCAACGTGGTCAAGGTCACCACTGGTGTGAATAACACTGGTGACGTCAGCATCGGTACTCAAGGTGACTTGGCGATCAACGAAGGGCTGGCCACCAGCGGCAATGTGTTCCTCAATGTCGATGGCAAGACCACCCAGGATGCCAACGGCAACATCACCGCCGACGGCCTGGCCCTCAACGGTGGCGACTTCGAGTTGCGCAACCGTGGCAACGTGGTGGGTGACATCGCCAGCGAGGCGGGCAAGGTCGCCTTTAACAACACCGGCAACCTGAAAGTCGGCACGCTGACCGAAACCGACGGCAACGGCAATGTGATCAAGGTCACCACTGGTGTGAATAACACTGGTGACGTCAGCATCGGCACCCAAGGTGACTTGGCGATCAACGAAGGGCTGGCCACCAGCGGCAATGTGTTCCTCAATGTCGACGGCAAGACCACCCAGGATGGCAACGGCAATATCACCGCCGACGGCCTGGCCCTCAATGGCGGCGACTTCGAGTTGCGCAACAACGGCAACGTGGTGGGTGATATCGCCAGCGAGGCGGGCAAGGTCGCCTTCAACAACACCGGCAACCTGAAAGTCGGCACGCTGACCGAAACCGACGGCAACGGCAACGTGGTCAAGGTCACCACTGGTGTGAATAACACCGGGGACGTCAGCATCGGTACTCAAGGTGACTTGGCGATCAACGAAGCCCTGGCTACCAGCGGCAATGTGTTCCTGAACATCAGCGGCAAGACCACCCAGGATGCCAACGGCAATATCACCGCCGATGGCCTGGCGCTCAAGGGCGGGAATTTCGATCTGCGCAACGCCAGCAACTGGGTCGGCGATATCGCCAGCCGAGCGAAGGATGTCAGCTTCGTCAATCGGGCCGACGTCACCGTCGGCAGGCTGACCGAGACGGCACTGGACGGTACCCGGCTGGATCAGATCGTCGGTATCGGCAACACCGGCAAAGTCCAGGTCGTGACGACCACCGGCAACATCACCCTGGCCGAGAACGTCAGCACCACCAGCAATGCCGCCGATGCGATCGTGCTCAACGCCGGTCAATCCGCTTCGGCGGGCGTGGCTGCGGGCGGTGACGTGAAGGCCGACGCGGGCGTGACGGTGTCGACCGGCGCCGGCGGCCGGGCGGTGATCTACACCGGCAGTCTCGCTGGCAGTACCGGTGTGGTGGATGTGGTCGGCAGTGGCAGCGGCAATTTCCGCTACAACAGTGACGAGCAACAGAGCAATTTCGGCAGGGCCCTGGGCAACACGGGCGTTCATGCCGTTTACCGCGAGCAGCCCGTCCTGGTGGTGTCCACCAACGGCGCGACCACCCAGACCAAGGTGTTCGATGGCCAGACCACGTTCAACGGCGGCGGTATCGCCGGTTATGACGCCAACGGCCTGTGGAACGGCGACACCAAGCCGATGCTCGGCAACCCTCTGTATTCGGTCGGCACTCAAGGCCCGGGTTCGCACCTGATCAACATCGGCGGGCTGGCTGACCTCGGTTACCTGATCGTGAGCAGTCCGGCCAACGCCAATCTCACCGTGACGCCGTCGATTGATTATGACGCCGTCCGGCAGAGCGTCGCCGATGCGACACGCGTCGGCGCAGAGGTGAGTTCGCCCCATGCACCGGAGCTCAACCCGTCCCAGGCGAAACCGGTCGACTGGTCAGATCGCGGAGTCGATGACGGCGGCCTGTTGCTGGTGGACCAGGGCGGCACGCGTGCCAACGGGAATGCGGGCGACGGCGCGGGCAACGCCCTGGCGCAAGGCGACAGCGATTCGGCTGCCCAGGCCGAGGACACCGCCAGCGAGCGGGAACTGGCCGGGAACGTCTGCGCCGATGGCGGCGTATCCGAAGGCGGCGCCTGTGCGGCCTACCCGCCGCAGACCGTGTTCGTCGTGCGCGGCGGCGTGCGCTTGCCGGGCCTGGCCATGCGTCCCTGATCCCTGACATCCACCTTTTCATTTGAAGGAACCCTTGGCCACGTCCCCGGACGTGGCCAAGGGCTCAGGCAACCCGAATTATTCGAGATTGATTCCATGCATAACAAACTGATGTCCTGCGCGGCTGGTCTGGCGTTGTTGTCCACTTCCCCGGCTTGGGCGGCGACCCTGCCGGCACGCCCGATTCCCGACGCCGGCCGTATCCTCCAGGAACTGCCGATTCCGCAGCAGGAATTGCCGCAAAGCATTCGCCTGGATGTGGAAGCACCGCTACCGGAGCAGGAAAAAGTCGGCGGCGCCAAGGTCCAGCTCAACGCCGTCCATTTCACCGACAACACGCGCATCGACGAGGCCAGCCTGCAGCGTGTCGTCGCCCCGGCTATCGGTCGAGCCCATGACCTGGACGAGCTGCGGGAAGTGGCCCGGCAGGTCACGCTTTATTACCGTGAGCAGGGTTACCCGTTCGCACGTGCCTATTTGCCGGCCCAACGCATGGCCAACGGGGAACTGACCATCGCGGTGATCGAAGGCCGTTATGGGAAAGTCACCGCCACCAACGACGATGCGAAACTGGCCGCGCAGGCGCAGCCGTTCCTGGGTGACCTGCAACCGGGCGACGTGATCGAGCGTGATCGGCTGGAGCGCAGCATATTGGTGCTTTCGGACTTGCCGGGGGTGGCTGTTCGTCCGGTGATCCGGCCAGGTGAGGCACTCGGCACGGGCGATCTCGATGCCAAAGTGAGCAAGACCGAGGCCTTCGAGGGCAAGGCCACCCTGGACAACCATGGCAATCGTTATTCGGGGCGCAATCGCCTGACGGTACAAGGCGACTGGAACAGCCCGCTGATGCTGGGCGACCGGCTCAGCGCCGCGGTGATGGCCACCGATGAAGACTTGTATTTCGGCAGCCTCGGCTACTCGATGCCATTGGGCACCTCTGGCCTGCGTGGCAACGTGGGTTATGCCCAGAGCGCCTATGACCTGGGCGCGGAATTCGCCGACCTGGGGGCCACCGGTACCGCTGAGGTCAGCAGCATCGGCTTGAGCTACCCGCTCCTGCGCAGCAACCAGGCGAACCTCATGTTGGCTGGGCAGTACCAGCACAAGGAGCTCGAGGATAAGTACGAAGTGCTGGGCCTCAGTTTTGAAAAAAGCAGCAACACGCTGCCCATCAGTTTGCAATTTGACGTGAGGGACACGGTATTGGGCGGCGGCATCACCTACGGCGGCGCGACGCTGACCTTCGGTGACCTGAAACTGGATTCGGCCCTGCGCGAGGGCGACCGCCAGACCGCCCAGACCGAGGGCAACTTCAGCAAAGTGAACGTCGACCTCGCCCGTCTGCAAGCGCTGCCGGCCAACTTCACGCTCTTCGCCCGTTTCCTCGGCCAGTGGAGCAACGACAACCTCGACTCCTCCGAGGACTTCAGCCTCGGCGGCATCGATGGCGTACGGGCTTATCCGCAAAGCGAAGGTTCGGGCGACGAAGGCATGCTGACCCAGATCGAGCTTCGTTACCCAATCGACAAGCTCACGCCCTACCTGTTCTGGGACGCCGGCAAGGTGCGCATCAACCACAACGAGTGGGCCGATGAGGAAAACACCCGCAGCATCTCCGGCGGCGGTGTGGGCCTGCGCGCTCAATACGGCCAACTCTCCTTCGACGCAACAGTCGCCTGGCGTCACTCCGGCGGCGAAGCGCAGAGCGATACGCGCCAGGAAAACCCGCAACTGCTCGCGCAGATCGGTTACTCGTTCTGATCGATTACCGCGCATTTAAGGAGCTCAACAACCCGTGGC